>CAXTVT010000029.1:0-40511 GCA_964247745.1 uncultured Beijerinckiaceae bacterium | reverse complement strand
TGGGCCGGCAAGAAGATCGACAAGGTCGCCGGCATCGAGGCGCGCGGCTTCATCCTCGGCGGCGCCATCGCGCACCAGCTCTCGGCCGGGTTCGTGCCGATCCGCAAGAAGGGCAAGCTGCCCTACGAGAAGGTGACGATCGCCTATTCGCTGGAATACGGCATCGACGAGATGGAGATCCATTCCGACGCGGTGCAGCCCGGCGAGAAGGTGATCCTGATCGACGATCTCATCGCCACCGGCGGCACCGCCGAGGCGGCGGTCAAGCTGCTGAAACAGATCGGCGTCGACGTCGTCGCCGCGTGCTTCGTGATCGACCTGCCCGACCTCGGCGGCTCGGCCAAGATCGAGGCGCTCGGCGTCCCGGTGCGCGCGCTGCTCGAGTTTCCGGGGCATTAGAGAGCGACCAAGGGAGTACGCTTCCTCCCCTGCGGTCGGCTTGGGCGCGGCCGTCTCGCCGCTTTTCACGATGTCAAACAGCTCGCTCGCCTCGGTGAGACGCGGCGTCGGGTTCGATCTTCGCGCCAGCGCGCGAAGGTCCATGAATAGCGAGAGTCACCTGAAGATGAGCCGCACCGCGCGGCCATGGTCGGTCGGTTCGTCCGCCCATTTCCGGGACCCGCCCCACAACTTCGCGTGAGGTTTGCCCCTGGGAGACGATGTCACGCCCAATCGCTGCTTCTTTGGCCAAGCGCAGCGGGCGTAAAGGTATCATTACCTTTGATGGACGCGGTGTCAAGCATGAAGTCGGCAATCCTTCCGGATACCGCAAAAGTCCTCTGTCGCAGAACCGCCGCCGGGAGTAGGATTCGTTATCGCCGAAACAAGGTCGACCATGCTCCGTTTCGTGATGCGTCGCACCGGCTTCAGGGCCGCCTTGGCAGCCGCCACCTTTCTCGCCGTCGCATCCGCCGTCGCGCAGACGATTCCGCCGCGGCCCGACATTCCCGACCTGTTCGATCCGGACCATCGCCTGCCGAAGCCCGACCTCGCGGCCGTGAAGACGATCCGCTTTCTCACGACCGACGACTTCCCGCCGTTTCATTTCACCACGGCGGATGGCACGTTGACCGGCTTCGACGTCGATCTCGCTCGCGCAATCTGCGCCGACCTGAAGATCGCCTGCACGATCCAGGCGCGCCGCTTCGACCAGCTCGTCGGGGAGATCAAGGCAGGTCACGACGATGCGCTGATCGCCGCCGTGGCCAACAATCCGGCGACCCGTGCCGATCTCGATTTCACCGCACCTTACTACACGACCCCAGCCCGCTTCGCGACGCGGCTGCAGTCCAAGCCGGACGCGAAAGGACCTGTCGGCGCGATGGCGCCCGATGCGCTCGCGGACCGCGCGATCGGCGTCGAGGGTGGCACGGCCCACGAAGCCTACCTGAAGGCCTTCTTCCCGAAGACCTTGCTCCGTCCCTACCGCAACCAGCCCGACCTTCGGGCGGCGCTGGGCAACGGCGAGGTCGAAGCCATCTTCGGCGACGGCATCGGCCTGTCTCTCTGGCTCAACGGAACGGACGCGAAGGGCTGCTGCGGGTTTCGCGGCGGCCCGTTCACCGAGAGCCGCTACTTCGGCAACGGCGTCTCGATCGCGGTCGGCAAAGGAAACGACGCGTTGCGCGAGGTGCTTGATTACGAGCTCGACGCCCTGACGCGCGACGGCACCTACGCCGACCTCTACCTCAAATATTTCCCGATCGGCTTCTACTAGCCGACACGTCCATCGACGTGGCGGCTCGCAGACTGGCCGCGCATGAACCGATCGAAATCCTCGCGGTCCTTGGCGTGAAGCAGCTCGTCACGGTACCGTGCGAAGTCGCGCTCGGCCGAGGCGAGCTTGCCACGCTCGGCATCGAGCCGCGCCAGCTCGTCGCGGCGCCAAAGATCGAAGGCGGCGTTGCCGGACGATTGCGGCCCGACATGGATGGTGAACGGCAGCGAACGCCCCGCCGTGAGGCCGCGCGCGATGGCGACGAGGCCATCCCACTTGGCGCGCGCAAACGCGAGGGTCGAAAGCGGACTGCCGCTGGTCTGGTGCCATAGTTTAAGCGCCAGGAAGGCGAGGCCGAGTTCCCAGCGGATCGCGAAGGCGACCAGCAGAGCGGCGACATCGGGCAGTGTCCAGCGACCACCTTCGGACAGCTCGTGGCGACGCTCGCGTCGCGCGCGATGCCAGCCATGCGAGGCAGCATTCCAACCGCCCATGATCCAACTCCATCGAAGAGCACGCGACCAGCTCGGCCGCGTCTAGAAGATCATGCGAGTCGATGCGTCTCGCAAGGGCTCGGGCGCACCGTGGCATGCCGGAACCCGGCAGGAGAATGGGTGTTCACGACCACAATGGCCGGCGCATCCCGCCGCCGCGATCCGGCTTTCCCTTCATCGACGATCCAGGAGCGAATATGACCTCGTCCGCCAAGTCCACGACAGCCAAGGGCATCCACAACCATCGCACGCGCAACCACACCTCCGACAACGCCAAGAAGGTCTCGATCGAGACGCTGCAGGGGCGGTTGGTCGATGGCATCACCCTGGCGCTCGACATCAAGCAGGCGCACTGGAACCTGAAGGGGCCGCAGTTCATCGGCATCCACGAGATGCTCGACGGGTTCCGTGATCGCATGGACGATTACACCGACAAGATGGCCGAGCGCATCACCCAGCTCGGCGGCACGGCCCGTGGCACGGTGCAGTCCTGCTCGAGCGAGACGAAGCTGGCGCCATACCCGCTTGATTATTACGCGATCGCCGACCATCTCGCCGCGCTCATCGACCGCTACGCCACCTTCGGCAATGCGGTGCGTGAGAATATCGACGAGACCGACGAGGCCGGCGACGCCGACACCGCCGACCTCTTCACCGAGGTGTCGCGTGGCGTCGACAAGGACCTATGGTTCCTCGAGGCGCACGTACAGGAGCCGACCGGCCAGATGCGCGACGGCGACGGCGCGGGCAAGCGCTGAGGCAAACCGTCGTCCGGTGCAAAGCGCAGCGGATTACAGGACGGTGAAACCGGCCCAGGTCGCGTAGAGCCGCGGCCAGGCATGGTCCTCCTGGTCGGGCTGGCCCAAGTTGAAGCCATGGCCGCCCGACCGGAACACGTGCATCTCGACCGGCACGTGGGCGCGACGCAACGCGCCGAACATGAGGAGGCTGTTCTCGACCGGCGCGATCGGGTCGTCGGTCGCTTGCGCCAGGAAGGTTGTAGGCGCGTCGTCGGTGACGTGCTGGTCGACCGACCAGGCGGCGCTGAGTTCTAGGCTCGGATCGGCGCCGAGCAACGTCATGGTCGAGATTCGCGTGCGGTTGGGCGGCATCATCGTCAATACGGGATAGATCAGCCCGCTATAGTCGGGGCGTGCCGATTGATCGTCGGACGCATCGACGGACGGATACCACTCCGCGTCCGGCTCCACCGACACCATGCCCGCGCAATGACCTCCGGCGGAATAGCCGATGATCCCGATCTGCGAGGGATCGAGCCCGAGGTCGGGCGCGCGTGCCCGAATCAGGCGCATCGCGCGCTGCGCGTCCTGGAATGGCGCCAGCATCGGCCACCCCGCATTCGGCAGGCGATAGTACAGAACGAAGGTCGTCACGCCGTAGGCGTGCAGCCAATCTGCGGTGTTCTGGCTCTCCTTGGCGATGCCGATGCGGCGATAGCCGCCGCCACCGAGGATCAGCACCGCGGCGCCGTTGGGCTTGGCGGGCCGCTGCATGATCATGCGCGGGTTGACGATGTTGGCGACGGCGCCACCGGCGACGATCTGCTCGATGCCGCCGGGACCAATGCCGCCGGGCGGACGGTTTGGCCAGAGCGGGATGGTGACCGGATCCGGATCCGGCGCTCTCGTGCTTTGATCGACAATCGGCGTGCCGGCGTGCGCTCGACCGCCGTAAGCGGCGCCGGCGACCGTCAAAACGCCCGTTCCGAGCAGCAGGTCGCGACGGTCGACGGGCGGCAAACATGTCTCCAGACGCTCGGGATCGAGCGTCACATGCCCCAGTTTCGCGTCCAAACCAAGGACGCAGCCCTCCTTTCGGAGGCCGTAGCGAAGAGCCTCGTCGGCTTTAGAGGACCGCCTCCATCGATGCTTTGGCCCGGTGCGCTGGCGCTGTCTTGGTCTTGGACGTCGCGGCTTTCACGACAGCCGCCTTCGTCGCGGGCGCCTTGCCCGGCTCCGTCTTGGGCTTGGTCCGATTGGTCGGGCTGACCGGCGCTGCGGCTTTTGCCTTGGCTCGCGAGGCTTTGACTGGAGCGGTCTTGGCTGAAGCGGTCTTGGCCGCGCCGGCCTCGGAGCGGACGGCGTGTTCGGCGGAAAGCCAGTGATGCTCGGCCTCGCCATCGTTCATCCCACAAGCTGTCCAGATCTCGTAGGCGCGTCGACGGATCTCGTGTTCGAAAGCGATGTCCATGGCGTGGTGTCCCCGGCGTGCGACCCGCCGTGTCGGCGAGCCCGATGCCGTCAGAAGACCGACCGTTGGTTAAGCAATGGTTAACGGCGCCAAATCTCAAACAACGGTCACGCAAAGTTTTTATAAAGACGAAGGAAAACGGCACAACTTTCACGGCAGGCCGACCGTACATCCGCACGACGGCCGCAGCGATGCGCAGACACCATCAATACATTCACTTCGATTGACACTCCGCTATGGCAGATATCTATCGGTCTTCGCTACAGGCGAAATACGAAAGCTTGATGCGGGTCGTGTCGTGCGATCTTGGTTTCGGTGACGATTTGACTGCATTGACACAGTCACGCTTGGATTTTGTGCACGATGCGGCCGAACAAGCGATCTTGAATTGGGCCGCTCGGCGAAAGAAAGAGATCCGACTGCCCCGCCCAATCTCAAATTTGCAGCATCTCTTGGATGAATATTGCGCGATCGCTGATCATCTGTAAGGCAGAGCGCGGGGCGCAACGGGCCATTTTGCGGCAAGATCGGATGCAGGCCCCGTCTCGATCAGCAATTAGGCTGCCCGCTTTGGGATTGCCTTCTAATTCGACTCTAGGCGCCGGCAGGTTCGTGCAAGCCTCTCCATGCGAGCCGAGCGCCAATATCAGTCGACGGCGGCAGGGCGTCGCTTGGGAGTTGACCCATGAGCTTTATTAATGCGCTGGCCCTCGTTCTCTGCATCATCGGTGGGTTCTTGACCTACCTTTGTCTAGGCCCATTGTCGGGCTGGATCTTCATCTGGGCCATCTTCATCGCGACGGCGACCGGCGTCGCGCTCGGTGGTACGCCCGAAGCCTTCAAGAACATGGTGATCTGCGGCATCGCCGGTGTCGTCATCGCCTGGATCGGCTCGATGATCATCCTCAACGTGCCGCTCGCCGCCACGCTCACTCTCCCGGTCTGGGCCGGCATCGTCGTCGGCATCACGACGGGCTGCCTGGCATTGGTCGCCAACATTCCGCTGTTTCCGGCGATCCCGGCAACGGTGGTCGGCTACGCCATGACCTTCGCGCACCTGCTGGGCAATCCGAAGGAGCTGCTGACGGTCGCAAACCTTACGAGCTTCGGTGGGCCCAATCCGGTGATCAGCATCAGTCTGTCGATCATCGTCGCCGCCGGCTTCGGCATCGTCGCCCTCAGGCTCGCCACCATGCTGTCGAGCCGCTCGACGAGTGCCGCTCCCGCCGCCGCCGAATGAGGCGACGAACCTAGGTCTCGACATTCCAGGCCGGACGGCGCGCCACGCGCCCTCCGGTCTGGGGGTTGGGAACCCCCGTCGTCATCGGGAAACCGAGCGGCAGCCCTCTAAGGCTGCGGACTGCGAGGAACGCGAAACATTCCGCTTCGATGGCGTCGCCCCGCCAGCCGACGCTGTCTGCAGTCTCGACCGTGCAACCGGTCCTGCGGCCGAGTTCGACCATCAGCGTCGGGTTGTGACGCCCTCCGCCGCACACGATCATGCGCGACGGCCGCCGCGGCAGCAGATCGAGGCCTCGCCCGACCGCGCCGGCGGTGAAGGCGGTCAAGGTCGCCGCCCCGTCCTCGGGGGAGAGCCCTTCGGCCATGGCCGCGGTGAAACTGTTGCGATCGAGGGACTTGGGATAGGGCGCCCCCAGCCAGGGCTGATCGAGGAGCCGCGCAAGTCTGGGCTCGTCGGCTCGACCGCGCGCCGCCAAAGCTCCGTCGCGATCGAACTCGCCGAGGCCGTGACGGTGCACCCAGTCGTTCATCGGCGCATTGGCCGGGCCGGTGTCGAAGGCGTGGAAGGCGTCGCCGCCGTCCCACCACGTGATGTTGCCGACCCCACCGAGATTGAGGACGACCGTCTCCGAGCCTGCCGCGATCCGGCGCAGGAGCGCCACGTGGTAGGACGCGACGAGCGGCGCACCCTGTCCGCCAGCGGCCATGTCGGCGGTGCGGAAATCGTAGACGACGTCCACGCCGAGACGCCGCGCCATGGCCTCGCCGTCGCCGAGTTGCCGCGTCTGCCCGGGCTGGCCGTCCCGCGGGGCGCGGTGGAGCATCGTCTGGCCGTGGAAGCCGACGGCGACGACATCGTCGGTCGGGATGTCGTGAGCCTGGAGGAACTGCGACACCGCTTCGGCCTGCGCCATGGTCAGGGCGGCTTCCGCCCGAGCGAAGATCGCCGGCTCCGGCCCCTCGAAGCGCCAAGCCTGGGCCGCGGCGACAGCCTGAGGCAGTAGCGCCTGCACGGCATCGGGATAGCGGGCCAGATGCCACGGCCCGAAGGCCTCGATCGTCTCGCCATCGGTGCGAAGTGCTGCGATATCGATGTTGCCGTCGAGCACGGTGCCAGTCATCAGGCCGATGGCCCAGCGCGTCGTCGACGTCTCGTGTGCCGTCATGGCCGCGGTTCTAGAGCAGAGCCGGCAGCGTTGTCCCGACCTAAAAAAGGCGGCGCAAGACGCGCCGCCCTCGTGACGTCGACGCGCCGCCGCTCAATAGCGGCAGTAGCGATGGCCGTGGCGATACACGCAGCGGCGCCCGTAACGATAACGCGGCCCGATGCCGAGCGCGCCGTTCACCGTGCCGACACCGGCGCCGACCGCACCACCGACGACGCCGCCGATCGGGCCGAGCGCGCGGTCCCCAGTGTCGTAGCCGCGTTCAGCCCCACCGACGAGACCTTGGGCCTCGGCGGCGATGGGCGCCGCGACCACGGCGGCAGCGGCGAAAACGAGCGCGTAACGAAACATTTGATCCTCCTCGGGTGCCCGCAAACCGCCGCGACGGGATGCGGTTCCTTGCCGCAACCTCTTCCGATCGGCGCGCTACTCTTCGACAGGCTCGCCCGCGGCGTTCCAATCGAGCATGCCGCCGCCGTAGTGCGCGACGAGATCGCTGCGGCCCTCGAAGCGGGCGCGTTCCAGCGCGACCAGCGAGCGCTTGCCCGAGCGGCATGACAGCACCACGCGCTTGCCGTCCTCCGGGGGTGGCAGCGCATCGACGTCGAAACTCTGCAGCGGGTTCAAGATCGCGCCGGGGATGTGGCCGTCGGCGTATTCGTTGGGCTCGCGAACGTCGACGAGACGGATGGTGCCCGCGGCGAGGCCGCGCTTCAGCTCCTCGCGGGTCACGTTCTCCAGGGTGAAGGTGTCGGCCATGCGTGCTCTTCCTTGTCGGGGTCGCGCGGACCATAATCGGCGACGTGAGGGCCTCCAAGTCTTTCGGACGCCCGGAGGAAGCCCATGGCCGAGTTCGCCCGCTCGACGATCGACGATGCCGACCTCGCCAAATACGATCGCCTCGGCGAGGAATGGTGGGACGAGAACGGGCCTATGGGGGCCTTGCACAAGTTCAACCCCGTGCGCGTCGGCTGGATCCGCGACCTGCTCGGTCGCGAGACGGTCGAGGGGCGAGCCGCGGCCGCGACGCGCGAGGCGCCGCTCAGCGGCTTGCGCCTACTCGACGTCGGCAGCGGCGGCGGCATCCTCTGCGAGAGCCTGGCCCGTCTCGGCGCGACCATGGTCGGCATCGATCCGGCGCCCAACAACGTCGCGGTGGCGTCGCGCCATGCGCAGAACGGTGGCCTCGACATCGCCTACCGTTGCACGACGATCGAGACGCTTGCGCCGCTCGGCGAGCGCTACGACGCCGTGCTCGTCATGGAAGTGGTCGAACACGTCAAGGACGTCGCCGGCTTCCTGCGCGATGCGGCGCGCATGGTGAAGCCCGGCGGCCTGCTGTTCGGCGCCACGCTCAACCGCACCATGAAGAGCTACGCGCTCGGGATCGTCGGCGCCGAATACGTGCTGCGCTGGCTGCCGGTCGGCACCCATGATTGGCACAAGTTCGTCACGCCGGACGAGTTCGAGGCCCATCTCGTGCGGGCCGGCCTGACGCCTCTGGCCCGCGCCGGCGTGAGCTTCAACCCGGTGCGTCGCCATTGGCATCTCTCGCGCGACCTCGGCTGCAACTACATGCTGGCGGCGCAGCGGCCGGCCGGCTGACGGAGTTCCGACGGCTCTGGAGCGGCGTTGACTTCGCGGGGCGTCGCGCCCTACATCGCCGCTCGCTTGACGGTTCCCTTCGGGGTTCGCAAGGGAACGTGGGGTCGGCATCGTCTCGATGCTGCCGGCCGTGAGCCACGGCTGCCCCCGCAACTGTAAGTGGGAAGCTCGGCGCAATCCGACGCCACTGGGTCGCCTCGACCTGGGAAGGCCGCGCCCGGGCGTTCGACCCACGAGCCAGGACACCTGCCGTCATCTTGTCGCGCGCGCGACCGGCGGGGTGTCCGGTCGCCATCGGCCGCCTCGAGCGCGGCGCGCCCTCGCACATCCGGACGAGTGCGGCCATGCCCGACGCTTCCCACGCGCAGCCGATGCGGCTCTACGTCTGCACGACCTGTCGCGACGCCGGGCATTCCGCCGAGGCGCCCTCGGCCGGCGCACGCCTCCACGCCGCCCTGGTCGCGGGCGATCCGGACCCCGCCATCGAGCTGGTCGGTGTCGAGTGCCTCAGCGCCTGCAGGCGTCCATGCTCGGTGAGCTTCACCGCGCCGGGCAAGTGGACCTACGTCTTCGGCGACCTGCCGGCCGAGGGGTCGGCGGACACCGTGCTTCGCGGCGCGCGGCTCTACGCCGAATCCGCCGATGGCATCATCCCGTGGAAGTTGCGGCCCGACGCGCTGAAGAAGGGCGCGGTGGCCCGCGTGCCGGCGATGCCCTGGCCCGCGCCCGCCGTCGCGGCCGAATGAGCGCGGACTACATCCGCGATGGTGCCGAGATCTACCGCCGCTCGTTCGCGATCATCCGGGCGGAGGCCGAGCTCGCGCGCTTCACGCCGGCCGAGGAGAGGGTCGCGGTGCGCGTCATCCATGCCTGCGGCATGGTGGAGGTGGCCGCCGGCATCGCCTTCGCGCCCGGCGCCGCCGAAGCCGGGATCGCCGCGCTTGCCGCCGGCGCTCCGGTGCTGTGCGACGCCTCGATGGTGGCCGACGGCGTCACCCGGGCACGATTGCCAGCCGCCAACGATGTGCTCTGCACCTTGCGGGACCCGCGCGTGCCCGGCCTCGCGGCCGCGCTCGGTACCACCCGCACGGCCGCGGCGATGGAGTTGTGGGCCGACACGCTCGGCGGCGCGGTCGTGGCGATCGGCAATGCGCCGACCGCTCTGTTCCGTCTGCTCGAGCTGATCGACGCCGGTGCGCCGCGCCCGGCCTGCATCGTCGGCATCCCGGTCGGCTTCGTGGGGGCGGCGGAATCGAAGGAGGCATTGGCGGCGCGCGCGGACCTGCCCTGGATCGTGGTGCGAGGCCGGCGCGGCGGCAGCGCTATGGCGGCGGCGGCGGTCAACGCGCTGGCGAGTTCGGACGAGTGAGCGGCCCGGCGGGTCGATTGATCGGCGTCGGCCTCGGCCCGGGCGATCCCGAGCTGGTCACGCTCAAGGCCATGCGTGCGCTCGCCGCCGCACCGGTGGTGGCGTGGTTCCACAAGCGCGGGCGTGTCGGTCACGCCCGCACCATCGCCGAGGGGCTGATGCGCACGGACTGCGTGACGCTGCCGCTGGCCTATCCCGTGACCACCGAGATTTCCGTTCACGACCGGGGTTACGCCGCGGTGCTGGCGCCGTTCTACGAGGAGGCGGCGACCGCTTTGGCCATCCACCTCGCGGCCGGTCGCGACGTCGCCCTGCTCTGCGAGGGCGATCCGCTGTTCTTCGGCTCGTTCATGCATCTCTACGTCAGGCTGCGCGGGCGCTTCCCCAGCGAGGTCATCCCCGGCATCTCCGGCATGTCGGGCTGCTGGAGCGCCGCCGGCCTGCCGATGAGCTGGGGCGACGACATCCTCACGGTGCTGCCCGGCACCCTGCCGTTCGAGGCGCTGCGCGACCGTCTCGACCGAACCGACGCCGCCGTGATCATGAAGATCGGCGCGCATTTCGAGAAGGTCCGCGCGGCGGTGGAGGCGGCCGGGCTGATGGAGGACGCGATCTACGTCGAGCGCGGCACGATGGCGGGCGAGGTGGTGACACCGCTGCGCGACAAGGCGGACCGCACGGCGCCCTACTTCTCGATCGTGCTGCTGCCGGGACACGGCCGTCGACCCTGAGGCGCAATTTGCGGTCGGACCGTCGCGCGGATGCGAGCCGAAAGGCGGAGCCCGCCGCGACTTGTCCTTGCGCGGGACGCCGGGCCATGGGTGCAGCCGGCGCCGGGGCGTGTGGCGCGGGGAACGACATCATGAGTGTGGCCACGGCGACGATGGGCGGCAAGACACCGCTGAACCGCAGCCAGATCGTCGGCTTCTGGAGCGCCTGGGCAGGCTGGATGCTCGATGGCATGGACAGCTTCATCTACGCGCTGGTGCTCAACCCGGCGCTCACGGAACTTCTCCCCAAGAGCGGCATCGCCGCGACCAAGGCGAACATCGGCACGTACGGCTCGATCCTCTTCGCCCTGTTCCTCGTCGGCTGGGGCTTCTCCTTCATCTGGGGCCCGATCGCCGACCGCTTCGGCCGGGTGAAGACCCTCGCCTTCACCATCCTGATGTACGCGGCCTTCACCGGCGCCAGCTACTTCGCCGACTCGGTCTGGCAGCTCGCGCTATTCCGCTTCCTCGCCGGCATCGGCATCGGCGGCGAATGGGCGATGGCTGGTACCTACGTCGCCGAGGCCTGGCCGGAAGACCGCCGCAAGATGGGAGCCGGCTACCTGCAGACCGGCTATTACGCCGGGTTCTTCGTCGCCGCGGCCCTGAACTTCACCGTCGGCGCCCATTACGGCTGGCGCGCGATGTTCCTGTGCGGCCTGGCGCCCGTCGTCGTCTCGGTCTTCACCCTGTTCAGCGTCGAGGAGCCGAAGCGCTGGCACTCCGTCGAAGCCGACGCCGCATCCCCTTTCGCGACGGTGTTCGGGCCGAAGTACCGCAAGCGCACCCTCGTCAACATGGCTCTCCTGACGATCGCGATCATCGGGCTATGGGCCGGCGCGGTCTACGTGCCTTCGGCCGTGACCCTGCTCGCCAAGGAGGATGGCATCGTCGGCCCCGACGCCGCGAAGATGGTCTCCATCGCCACGGCGATCCTCTCGGTGGGCACCATCCTCGGCTGCCTCGCCTTACCCCCGATGGCCGAAGCGATCGGCCGGCGCCGGACGCTCGGCGTCTATTTCGTCATCATGCTCGTCGCGATCCCACTGGCGTTCCAATGGGCCTTCTACCTGCCGCACGGGCTCCACACCTTCCTCGCGGTGCTCTTCGTGCTCGGCTTCGGCGGCGGCAACTTCGCCGTCTTCAGCCTGTGGCTTCCCGAGCAGTACGAGACCCGCGTCCGGGCCACGGCCTTCGCGCTGTCGACCTCGATCGGCCGTTTCATCGGCGCCGGCGTCAATTTTGGCTTGGGGGCGCTCGTCGCCGGGATGGGGACGATCGGCACGCCGGTCGCCCTGACGGCGGTCGCCTTCCTCGTCGGCCTCATCGTCCTTCCGTTCGCGGTCGAGACCCGCGGCGAGACGCTGCCGAGCTGATCGCTTCGGCCGCTCTGAGATGCCCGTCAGCCCGGCGGCGTGACGCCGAGCGCGGCGGCAAGGGCGAGGACGGCGAGGCCCAACGCCGTCTCGACCCGCAGCGTCAGACGCGTGCCGCCGCGCTGCCGGTGGACGATCGCCAGGGCCAGCATCGCGGCCAGCGCGAGGATCTTGGCCACGATGATGCGGCCGTAGGGCGTGGCGACGAGGCCCTCCGGGGTGAGGCCGCGCAAGGCCGCCTCGACCAGCCCGCCGGCGACGAGCGCGACCACCAGCGGCAGGCCGAACCGCGAAAAGATCGCGAGGCCGTCGCGCGGCACGCGGCGTTCGGCGAATGCGACGACACAGATCATGACCAGCGCGCCGACCCAGGCGAAGCCAGCGCCGACGTGCAGCCAGTAGAAGACGAGGCCGAGCGGCGGACCATCCGCGGCATGGCCGAGCCATGCCTGGTCGATCACCAGCGCCGCGCCGAGCCAGGCGAAATGCGCCGACTTGCGCGCGGCGACCGCCGCGATCGCCAAAGCGCAGAGCGCGAGGCGGACCAGCCACGGCGCGCCGAACGGCGCCGCTGCGAAGCCGGCCCAGGCGTCGCCGTCGACCAGCGCCGCCGCGCCCCCGGCCACGCTTGTGAACACCAGCGCGAACCAGGCCGCGCCCGTCGCTGCGGCCGCGCCCGCGGCGATCCGCAGGACGAGCTCCGCGGCCTTCGGGCGGCGTTGCAGCGCCAGCAGGAAGCCGGAGCCGCCGAACAGCGTCGCCACCGCCCAGAAGTGCAGCGCGCGGACGAGGATCAGCGCCGCGTCGGGGCTCAAGGCGAGACGGTGAAGCGGAAGCTGCCCTGCGTCTTGTGCGTATCGACCGAGACGGCGTGCCAACGCACCGTGTAGCTGCCGGCGCGAAGGCCGGACACCGGCACGGTGAGGTCGGCGCCTTGGCCGGACGGCTTGCCGGTCTTCGCCGCCAGCCCCGCGGCATCGGTGACCGCCACGCCGCAGAAGCCCGGCACCACGCTCTCGGAAAAGTGCAGGATGATCCGGCTCGGGGCGGCGACGGTCGAGCCGACCCCGGGCTCGGCTCGCACGAGCTGGGCATGGGCCGACGCGGCCGAGACGCCGGCCACGCTGGCGGCGAAGGCGAGGACGAGGACGCGCGCGATCATGGGTGGACTCCAGGGAAAATCGGACGGCCGATCGAGTTGGGGAAGATGTCGTCGAGGAAGAAGTGCAGCTGTGCGATGAGGCCGGGATGCTTGCCGCTCGCCTCGTTGATCGGCAACACCGCCTCGAGGCCCACTTGATAGGTCGCGCCCTCGTAGAAGACGCCGGGGTTGACCGTGCCGAGCGTCGTATGGCCGCCGTCGGGCACGTTGGCGACCGGCGACACCAGCGCGACCTCGACCGTCGGGATGAGGTGGCGGAGGAATTCCGGGCCGGCGATCTCCTTCACGCTCTGGTTCAGGTAGACCAGGCTGTATTGCAGTGAAAACCCCCAGTTGAGGCTGGTGGCGTTGAGCGAGGTCATGGCGGCCAGCGTGCCGTCGTCGTTCGGCGTGAAGCTCAGGGTGGAGCGCTGCGTGGGAATGCCGAGGCCGACCTGTCCGGTCACGGCGAACGGCCGCAGGGCGTCGAGCGAGGTCGGCAGGTCGCCGAAGCCTTTGCCGAAATAGACCTGCGGGCCGATCGTCGAGAACTTGTCGGAGAACGCGCTCGCGCCGGTGCCTCCGATCTCGGACGAGACGCCGATGGCGATCAGCACCTCGTGCGGAGCGTTGCCGTAGAGCTGGTACTTCGCGCCGAGCTCGAGGTTCTGCAGCCCGCGCGTGCCGTCGCTGAAACGGCTGTACGTATCGCCGACGATGATCTCGAAGCCCGGCACGATCGTCTTGTCGAGCTCGAAGCCATAGTCGTGCTCGCGCGTGCCGTCGGACCCGATGGTCCGCGCGAAGGTCGGCAGCGACAATTCGTCGGTGACGCCGGGGTCGTCGATGGCCAGCGTCGCCGGAAACAGGCGGTCGCCGATGATGGCGTGGGCGTGGGTCGGACAGGCGGTGAGGAGCAGGCAGCCGGCCGCGACGGCGGCCCGGCCCGCATGCGAAGCATACGAAGTCATGATGAAGCTCTCGGTCTGATGCGAAGGAGGATGCCGGCACGGCGGCCGGCGCGCGATCAGGCGGAGAGTGGTGGCCCGCGGGGACCGAAGAGACCGAGGAGCAACGCCGGCGCGCGGGGTGGCGGCTGCGGGTAGGCGTGCACGGTGGCGACGACGAGAGGGCGCGCCGGAATGAAGGCGGTCGCCGGGGCGAGGCAGGCCGCCTGCGCGTGGCACAGCGTGCACGGGCAGCAACCGCCGGCGTCGCCCGCCGGCATCTGGCCACCGTCGTCGTCGTGGCAGGTCGCGACCGCGTGGCCGACGGCCTTTGCCAGCGCGGCGAGGCGCAGGCTCGCGTCCGAGGCCGGACGCGGCATGCTCGCGGCCGGCACCGCGAGCTGCAGCACCAGCAGGGCGCCGAGCAGCCACGCCACGATGGTCTGGCGTGGGCGGCTCGCGAAAGAGGAACGTGGGGGCGGCACCGGGCGCGGATCTCGCGGGAACTCGCAAGCTTTGCCGCCGCATCCGGCGGCCGTCCAGTCGCGGCGGCCGTGATCGCACCGACGCGGCCACCTTGTGCCTTCCTTGCACCATCGGCGTCGCGCCCGCGCCTTTCCGCGAAGCGCGCGGACGATGCGTCGGACGCTCAGGCTTTGGTCGCGACGCAGCCCGAACCGTCGTCGCGGGCTCTCGCAAAGAGCGAACAGCGGCCCGCTCACCGCATCGATGTCGTCGGCAGTGGTGGAGAGACCGTTTGACCTAAGCCGTCTCGGTCGCCCTTCAGAACTGCGCGATGGCGGAAGTCTCGCGGACGTAAGCCGACGGCGGCGCCATGATCCATGAGGACCGAGCCGGGCTCGCCCACCGTCGTCGTAAAGGGATAGACGATCCAGTTCGCCGCAGCGGCCGCGCTATGGTTCCAGCTCGGAGTCCCAATAGAGGTAGTCCATCCAGCTGTCGTGCAGGTAGTTCGGGGGAAACGCGCGCCCGGCGGAATGCAAGTCGTTGATCGAGGGCGGATAGGGCAGCGTCGCCGGGTGCATGTCGACGTCGCGGCAGAGCTTGTCGCCCTTGCGCAAGTTGCACGGCGAGCAGGCGGCGACGACGTTCTCCCAGGTGGTGGTGCCGCCCTTGGAACGCGGCAGCACGTGGTCGAAGGTCAGATCCTCTCGCGCGCCACAGTACTGGCAGGTGAAACGGTCGCGCAGGAATACGTTGAACCGCGTGAAGGCCGGATGACGCGAGGGTTTGATGTAGGTCTTGAGCGATACGACCGAGGGCAGCTGCATCTCGAAGGTCGGCGAACGCACGAAGCGATCGTAGTTCGAGACGATGTTGACCCGATCGAGGAACACCGCCTTGATCGCGTCCTGCCAGGACCACAGCGACAGTGGATAATAGCTCAGCGGGCGAAAATCGGCGTTGAGCACCAGCGCCGGGCAGGCCTCCGGTGACACCAGCGGTTGGAAGTGGACCGTCAACCGGACACCTCACTCAGTTCGCCCCATATCTATGAGGCCGACCCTTCGCACCACCACATTCTATAGCTTCCGTGACACGGTTGTGAAGGGCGCGATGTCGCGGGGCTTCAGCGGGCGTGCCGGGTGGCCGCGACCCAGGCCCGCGTGCGCGCCTCGGGATCGTCGCTCAGCGTGATGTCGGTGACCACGGCGGCGATGTCGGCCCCGGCGGCCAGCACTCCCGGCGCGCGATCCAGGCTGATGCCGCCGATGCCGACCAGCGGGGTGGTCCCCAGCCACGCTTTCCACGCGGCGAGCCGCTCAAGGCCTTGCGGCGCGAAGCGCATCGCCTTCAGCCGCGTCGGATAGATCGGGCCGAGCGCGACGTAATCGGGCGCGAGCGCCAAAGCGCGATCGAGTTCGGCCTCGTCATGGGTGGAGACGCCGAGCTTCAGCCCGGCGCGCCGGATCGCCGGCACATCGGCGGTGTCGAGGTCCTCCTGGCCCAGGTGCACCCAGTGGCAGCCCGACGCGATCGCCTCGCGCCAGTGATCGTTGACGACGAGCACTGCGCCGGCTGCCCGGCACAGCGTCGTGGCACGGGCGATTTCGTTGTGGACGGCGGCGGGCGGGGCATCCTTCACCCGCAGCTGGATCAGCCTGACGCCGTGGGGCAGCAGGCGGGCGATCCATTCCGCCGAATCGACGATGAGATAAAAGGGATCGAGCACCATGGCGCCGGCGTGCGCTTCGAGCACGGGGAAGGCAAGCACGGCCGCCCGCGATTGCGTTGGAACTTCTTTGTTGCAGACGGGTTCTCTGCTCAGGCGCCCGGTCATCCCCCAGATCGAGCGATTAAGAGATGGCCGCTTCCGCCCCCGGAGCGGCCGTTTCGCTGTTCGGGAGCGGGCAGACCGCCTGGCTTCTAAGAGAAACGCGGCCCGCGCTTGGCGTCATTGAGGGCCTTGACGAGGCCGCCGGCGAGGTGGGCCTTCGCGTCGGCCCCCAGAAACGAACCGACTTCCACGCTGCGTCCGCGCGAGCGGATCGCGACGCGCATGACGCCGAATTCCTCGTGCTCGACCTTGTCCAGACGAGTCCACGCCGGCTGAAAGCGGAACTCGCGTCGCACGCCTTTCGCGCTGACCTTGGCCAACAGCAGCTCGAGCGGCGTGACGAGAATGTGCTCGTAGGCGCGTGCCGCGTCGAAATTGGCGCGGAAGGCCAGATAGAGGATCGCCACGTCGAGCCCCATGAAGCCGGCGACCGGCCAGGCGCCCATCAGGAGAAAAGGCAAGCTCGTGAACACGCCTGCGGCGGCGAAGACCAGCATCAGGATGCGGAAGTTGCCGGCACTCAGCGAGCGGTGCGGCACGAGCCGGACGTCGAAGAGGCGTTCGGCAGCCGGATCGAGGGCCGAACCGTCCCCGTCGTCGTGATCGCGATCCTGAGGCGTCATGCTTCTCCCTTCGCGTGACGTCATCTAGTGTTCCGCCAATGCGAGACAAAGGTAAAGCGCTGCCGAAGGTCGCAACGCAGGCGGCCCAGCCGTTGGTGGGGCCGCCTGCGACGGTTGCGAGAACCGTCGAGCCGGTCTCGCGCGCGACCGCCACGGCGATCTTCGAGCGTTTCCACGCCGCCGACCCCGAGCCGAAGGGAGAGCTGGTCGCGTCGAACGCCTTCACCCTGCTCGTGGCGGTGGTGCTCTCGGCGCAGGCGACCGATGCCGGCGTCAACAAGGCGACGCCCACCCTGTTCGCGTTGGCCGACACGCCGCAGGCGATGCTCGACCTCGGCGAGGACCGCGTGCGCGAGTTGATCAAGTCGATTGGCCTCTTCCGCACCAAGGCGCGCAACATCGTGGCGCTGTCCCAGCGGCTCGTGACCGACTTCGGCGGCGAGGTCCCGAGAACCCGCGAAGACCTCGAGACGCTGCCCGGCGTCGGGCGCAAGACGGCCAACGTGGTGCTGAACATCGCCTACGGTGTGGCCGCGATCGCCGTCGACACGCATCTCTTCCGCGTCTCGAACCGCATCCCGTTGGCGCCCGGCAAGACGCCGCTCGATGTCGAGCTCGGCTTGGAACGGATCATCCCAGACACGTTCAAGCAGCACGCCCATCATTGGCTCATTCTTCACGGCCGCTACATTTGCAAAGCGCGTATTCCGTCGTGTGGAACCTGTCTGATTACGGACCTTTGCCGCTGGCCGGGCAAGCTTACAGTGACGTAACATTTCTTAGTGAAATCAAATAATTGTTCCAGCAAGACCTCTGCGGCCAAGCTGGAACCGACGCGCGGAATGACTGGTTAGGATGCCAGTACTCTCGAGCGACAGGAGATTGTCATGGCTGCGACAGGGACCGGTTCGTCCTCAACCCGAGGCTTCGCCTCGATGGATCGCGCCAAGCAGTTGGAAATCGCGCGCAAGGGTGGTCGTAGCGTTCCCAATGACAAACGCAGCTTTTCCCAGAACCATCAGCTCGCGAGCGATGCCGGCCGCAAGGGCGGGCACTCCTCCCACGGCCGACGCGGCGGCGGTGTCGCGGCGGAATAGCTTCAATCTGTTAAATCAGACGATCGGTGCGATATTCTCGATACGCGCGCGTTGCGCTTGCGATCCGTTGTTTTGGCTGGCTAGAGCAACGGGCGTTTGAGGAACGTGGTTAATCCTCGCTTAAACTTTATCCTTGATGGTTCCTTACAGGACGAACAGGCGTCCTGCCCCAGATCGGGACCTCCGGGATTGCACGACATGACGCTCCGCTCCCTGACGCTCGGGCTTTTCGCCATCGCGTTGTCATCGCCCCTGACCAGCGTCAAAGCGGCCGACCTCGACGATAATTACGGCTACGCCGAAGCGCCGCAGGATGTGCCGGTGGCGCAGGCGAAGGTGGAGTTTGGGACAGGTTGGTATGTGCGAGGCGATATCGGGGGGACAACGTTGCCGGCGCTACATCTCAATCCATCAGCCGACGTTCCGACCCAAGCCAATCTATTCAATCCGCCTCCGGCTCCTAACCTCCTCATCGGAAATGGAACAAAAGCTGGCTACGTCGCCTCGCTCGGCGCAGGTTATCAATTCAATAGATGGTTTCGCAGCGATATCGTCGCGGATTTCCACGAGCCGATAACTTCGAACGGCACCTCTGGAAACGGCAACATTTTCTGTCCGACTGGTGTGAGCTACCCAAACAAGTCGACAAATCCAACGAATGGCGAGATCACTTGGGGCGATCCTGTGTATGCAACCGGGGGCTGCACAGGAAACTATAGTGGTCATTTACAAAGCTTCGACGTGCTTGTGAATGGATACGTCGATATCGGTCATTGGTATAATATGACTCCTTACGTGGGCGTCGGTGTTGGCCTGAGTTTCGGGCACTATCAGACGTCCGCGAGTTACGTACAATCCAATGGTGTGGCCTACCAGGTCTCTTTCGTCGATCCGCAATTTGGAACTAATTACTATAATTATGACCGATCTGCGAGTGGAAGCTACTATAATTTCGCCTATGCTCTAATGGCGGGCGTGGCGTTCGACATTTTTCCACATACCAAATTGGATGTCGGCTATCGCTATCTTAATCTTGGTTCGGTGCCTCACGGCAGCGGAACCTTGTACGAGCACGAAGCGCGCGCTGGTCTCCGCTACATGATCGACAACTGAGCCCGGCTTGACGCCGGGGGCCGGAGCCCGCATGTCTCGCGGCTTTCGCGCGGTGCCGCGCTCCCCTCGGTTGATGCCATGTCCCTCGTCAAACCCGGTCGCCGGCCGGGCAATCCGCGCTTCTCGTCCGGGCCCTGCGCCAAGCGGCCGGGCTGGTCGCCGGCCGCGCTCGGCGACGTGCTGGCCGGGCGCTCGCACCGGTCCGCCGCCGGCAAGGCGCGCCTGCGTCGGGCGATCGATCTGACACGGGACGTGCTCGAGGTGCCGGCCTCGCACCGTATCGCGATCGTGCCGGCCTCCGACACCGGCGCCGTCGAGATGGCGATGTGGTCGCTGCTCGGCCCGCGCCCCGTCACCGTGCTGGCCTGGGAAGCCTTCGGCAAGGAATGGGTCACCGACGCCTCCGAGGAGCTGCCGCTGGAGGGCGCCCGCATGATGGTGGCGCCCTACGGCGCGTTGCCCGATCTCGGGGCGATCGACTTCGCCGGCGACCTCGTCTTCACCTGGAACGGCACCGCCGCCGGCGTCCGCGTGCCGTCGGCCGACTTCATCCCCGCCGCCCGTGGCGGCCTCACGATCTGCGACGCGACCTCGGCGGCCTTCGCCATGCCGCTGGACTGGGCCAAGCTCGATGTCGTCACCTTCTCCTGGCAGAAGGTCATGGGCGGCGAGGCGGCGCACGGCATGCTGATCCTCGGTCCCCGCGCGGTGGAGCGGCTCGAGAGCTACCGGCCGGCCTGGCCGCTGCCCAAGATCTTCCGCCTGACCAAAGGTGGCAAGCTGATCGAGAGCCTGTTCGAGGGCGAGACGATCAACACGCCCTCGATGCTGTGCCTCGAGGATTACCTCGACACGCTCGCCTGGGCCAAGGGTCTCGGCGGCCTGCCGGCGCTGCACGGCCGCGTCGCCGCCAACGCCGCCGCCCTCGACCGCTGGGTCGAGCGCACGCCGTGGATCGACTATCTCGCCACCGATCCCGCGACGCGCTCACCCACAGGCGTGTGCCTCAGGATCGTCGATCGCGACGTCGCCTCGCGCGGCGAACCCGACCAGCGCGCCTTCGCCCAATCGCTGGTCGACAAGCTCGAGGCGGAGGGCGTCGGCTTCGACTTCGGCGCCTATCGCGACGCGCCGCCCGGCCTGCGGGTCTGGTGCGGCGCCACCGTCGAGACCGCCGACATCGAGACCCTGACCGAGTGGCTCGACTGGGGCTTCGCCACCTTGCGGGCGCCGCGCGCGCAGGCCGCATGACGGCGGCCGGCGAGCGTCGGTTGCTGCAACTGGCGATTGCGTTGGGCGGCTTCGTGCCGGTCGGCGCCGGGCTCCAGGGCGCGCTGCTGGGTGCGAGCATGACCGGCGAGGGGGCGTCCGGCGCCTCGCTCGACAGTCACGTGCGCTATCTCTCGGGGCTGCTGCTCGGCATCGGCTTGGCTTATTGGGAGGCCATCCCCGCCATCGAGAAGCGCACCGGCCGCGTGCGGTTGCTCACCGCCATCGTCGCGCTCGGCGGGCTGATGCGCCTCGTCGGCATTCTGCTGGTCGGCGTGCCCGGCGGCGCGATGCTGTTCGGGCTTTCCATGGAGCTGGTGGTGACGCCCCTGCTCTGCCTATGGCAGGGGCGCGTCGCGCGTCGCTGCGCGCTGGTCGAGCCCCGGTTGGGCTGAGCGGCCCCAGCGCCGCGGGACGATCGATCGACCCTTCGGCCATTCCGCCAACGCGATTCCGGCGAGGCCGAGCGTCACGGCGACCGCGTGGGCCGGCAGGAAGGTCTCTCCCAGCACCACGACGGCCGAGAGTGCGCCGAAGATCGGGATGAGGTTGGCGAACAATCCGGCGCGCGCCGGCCCGATCAAGTCGACGCCGCGCATGTAGCACAGCTGTCCGGCAAAGGACGGGGCGAACGCGATGAAGAGCGTGATCAGCCAGCCCTTGCCTGTGGGCCAGAAGGAATGGCCGCTGACGATCTCGTAGCCGGCGATCGGCACCGCCCAGATGAGCGCGGCGAAGGCCATGCCGGCGAAGAACACGATCGGCGTACCGGGCGGTCGTATCCGCAGGCCCAGCGTGTAGCAGGCGTAGAACAGGCAGGCGACCAGCACCATGACGTCGCCGCGGTCGAACGCGAAGCTCGACAGCCGGCCGACATCGCCCTTGGCGGCGACGATCAGCACGCCGGCGAAGGTCAACATCATGCCGGCGATCTGGACGCCGCGGATCGGCAGGCGAAACACTGTCGCCGCGCCGATCAGCACCAGCGCCGGGATGGCGCTCTGCAGCAGGGTCAAGTTGACGCCCGACGTATAATAGGCGGCGACATAGAACAGTGCGTTGAAACCGGAGTAGCCCAGCAGTCCCATCCAGGCAAAGGCAAACCAGCTGGTGCGCAGGAGACCGCGCAGCTCGCGCCAGTGCTCGCGCTTGAGGATCAACGTCAGGCAGGCGCAGACGATCACCCAGCGCAGGAACACCAGCAGAAGCGGCGGAACCTGACCCGTGGCGAGACGCGCCGCGGCGCCGTTGGCACCCGACACGAAGGCCATGAAGCCGAGCACCAGCCAGGCGCGGGACCAGATCGAGCGCCACAGCGCGGACAACGTCATGGGAAAGGAACGATCCTTCGTTCGGCACGAAACGGTGAAGGTTTGGAGACGGACGGCTGACGCCGGAGAGGCTTCCCTAGCGCAACATCGCCCGTCACGCATCCCGTTGATCGTCGACGGCGGCGAAGCTGGTCATACCGTCGATCGGATCTCCGATGAAATCTTCCCCGGTTCGTCCATGAGCGCGCGCGCCGCCCGCCACGACATCGCCGTTTCCTCCTCGATCAGGCGCGATGCGAACGCGGCCTGCATCATCGCGTCGATCTCGATGTCGGCTTGAACATCGGCCGATCGGCCATGGACTTCCGCGGCCGACCCGTCCATCGCTCTCGCATGGAGACCGCCCTCTACCAGCCCGTGAAGGCCTTCCTGGAACAACGCGGTTTCGTCGTGAAGGGTGAGATCGGCGGCTGCGATCTCGTTGCGTTGCAGGACGGCGAGCCGCCGCTGGTCGTCGTCGGCGAGCTCAAGCTGCGCTTCAGTCTCGAGCTGGTCCTCCAGGCCGTCGACCGGGCGCCGGCCTGCGACGAGGTCTGGCTCGCCGCGCGCATGCTCGGCCGCGGCAAGGGGCGCGAGTCGGATGCAAGGTTCCGTAATCTCTGCCGGCGCCTCGGCTTCGGCATGCTCGGCGTCAGCTCGGCGGGCACCGTCGAGATCCTGGTCAGCCCGGCGTCGCCGATGCCGCGCCGCGATCCGCGCCGCCGCTCGCGACTGGTCGCGGAGCATGAGCGCCGCCGCGGCGATCCCGTGGTCGGCGGAAGCTCCCGCGTGCCGATGATGACCGCCTATCGCCAGAACGCGCTGCTCTGCGCCGCCGCGATCGATGGCGGCGCGCGGCGGCCGCGCGAGCTTCGCGCCAGCGTCCCGGAGGCGGCGACGATCTTGCAACGCAACGTCTACGGCTGGTTCACCCGCGTCGAGCGGGGGCAGTACGGGCTGACGCAAGCGGGTGCCGCCGCGCTCGCGCGGTGGCCGCAGCGCGCGAGCGGCACCCTCGAGGTGCAAGGTCACGATCTCCCGGCGGTCGATCCGCGACCTGCCGGAACCCGACGGACGACGATCAAGCGGGGGGCGGCTGCCGATGGCTGAGGGTCCAACCGTCCGACCGCCCGGGCCGCGATCGCGCGATTACGTGGTGGTCCCGGGGTCGGAAGGCCGGCGTCGCGATTTCCGCATCAGCGTCGGCCTTCGCGAGGGCTGGGACGAGGAGGGGCGCGTCTTCGACGTGTCCGAAGCGGTGCGGACAGCCCGGGCCTGGATGAAGCGGCGGGTTGCCGCCGGGCAGCCGGCCCTCTCCGGCATGTTCGCGCGCGCCGAGGTCACCTACGCATGGCCGCGGCCCGACGGCACGGCTGGATCCGACCGCGAGCCCGTGGCGCTGTTTTCGGGCGAGGCGGTCCACGCCTATCTCGGTCATCTTCCCGATGCCGACGTCGAAGCCATGTTGAACGAGCTCGCCCGGGAACTCGGCGCGGCACTGGGCCAGGAGCGCATCTACGTGGCCTTCGCCGACAAGACCTGGATCCTCGATGCCGAGGGTCGTACCCGCTGAACCCGTCGGCCGACCTCAATCAGGTCCGGGGCTCGCCTCCGGTCTTCTCGCCGTCAGAGCATCGCGCCGTCCCGCTGTCCACCAGGCGATGCGAACCCGGGACGATCGGTTTGGGCAGGCGGGCGATGATCGCCTTTGTCTCGGGCTCACCCTCGCGCGGCGCCGTAAGCGGCGGGGCCATCGCACCGGGCCGGTACACCGGCTGCACGAAACGATAGCCCTTGGCCTTCAGCTCGCGCAGCAGGTCGGGCAGCATCCGTGCCGTCGACGAGCGCGTATCGTGGAGCAGGATGATGCCATTGTGGAGTGGCCGCTTTTCCAGCTGGGCCACGATACGCGCGCGCTCGTGGTCGGGCGACATCGCGATCCAGTCCCCGGCCCAGAGGTCCGAGCCGAACACCGCGATGCCGCGGCCGTCGAGATAATGGAGAAGCCCGTCGGTGTCGGCGAAGCCGGGGAAGCGGAAGAACGGCACGTGGGGACGCAGCGGGCGTGCCTCGGCCCCGTAGATGGCGGCCTCGTCGACGGCGATGCCGGCCTCGATGTCGCGCTCGGCCGAGGTCTCGTCGAAGCCGCGCAGGGTGAAGCTCGGGTGGGTGTTCGAGTGGTGCCCGACGGTGTGCCCCCTGTCCACCTCCTCGCGCGCCAGCTCGGGATAGTGGCAGGCGTTGCGACCAATGAGGAAGAACGTCGCCTTGACGCCGGCCTCGTCGAGCGCGGCGAGGATCGACGGCGTGGTGGTCGGCGAAGGTCCGTCGTCGAAGGTCAGGACGACGCGGTGATCGCAGAGCTTCAGCGTCCGCGCGTAGCTCTGCGTCCCGAGGTGGAGCGGCCCGGCGGCCGGATCGATCGCGACCGTGTCGGCCGCGATGCAATCGGAAGGCTGCGCCGAGGTGGTCGACGGAAGCGCTCCTGCTCTTGTCGCCGCGAGCAGGATCGACAAGAGGGCGAGGGCAATCGTTCGCATGATGCGCTTCGAACGACCTGGGCCACCGTCAGTTCGTCGGAGCCGACTTTTCAGGCGAGCGGCTGTTGCCGATCATCTCTCCGAACGGTCCCCGATGAGTCGTGCCGGAGCGCGGTGCGATCGTCCCCGCCGCCAGCGGCAGCCGCGGCAGCACCAGTTCGGCGAAACGGTAGGCTTCCTCGAGATGGGGATAGCCCGACATGATGAACGTATCGATGCCGCAGGCCATGTATTCGCGCATGCGCTCGGCCACCGTGTCGGGATCGCCGACCAGCGCGGTGCCGGCGCCACCGCGCACCAGGCCGACGCCGGCCCAGAGGTTGGGGCTCACCTCGAGCTTGTCGCGGTTGCCGCCGTGCAGCGCCGCCATGCGGTTCTGCCCCACGGAATCCATGCGGGCGAAGGCCTTCTGGGCTTCGGCGATGGTCGCATCGTCGACGTGCTCGATCAGCTTGTCCGCCTCGCGCCAGGCTTCGTCGTTGGTCTCGCGCACGATGACGTGGAGGCGGATGCCGAAGCTCAATTCGCGCCCCTGCGCGGCGGCGAGCGCGCGCATGTGGGCGACCTTCTCGGCCACCGCCGCCGGCGGCTCGCCCCACGTGAGGTATTTCTGCACGCGCTTGGCCGCGACGTCCTGCCCGGCCGGCGAGGACCCGCCGAAGTAGAGCGGCGGATGCGGGTGCTGGGCCGGCGGAAACAGGATCTTCGAGCCTTCCACCTGCAGGTGCTTGCCATGGAAGTCGAAGGTCTCGCCCGCGAGCAGGCGCGTGTAGATCTGAAGGAACTCGTCGGTGACGGCATAGCGTTCGTCGTGGGCGAGGAAGATGCCGTCGCCTTTGTTCTCGACAGGGTCACCGCCGGTGACCACGTTGATCAGCAGCCGTCCGTTCGAGAGCCGGTCGAGCGCCGCCGTCATGCGCGCCATCAGCGTGGGCGATTGCAGACCGGGGCGCACGGCCACGAGGAAGCGCAGGCGTTCGGTCAGCGGCGCCAGCGCCGAGGCGACCACCCAGGAATCCTCGCAGGAGCGGCCGGTCGGCAGCAGCACGCCGAAATAGCCGCAATCGTCGGCCGCCTTGGCGACCTGCGTCAGGTACTTCAGCGTGACCTCGCGGGCGCCGAAGGTCGTGCCGAGATAGCGACCATCGCCGTGGGTCGGCAGGAACCACAGGACGTTGGCCGTCTCACAGGCTTGGACGGCGGGCTCGGATCGGGTCATGCGGGACTCGTTTCAGGTGATCTCAGGGTCGGGCGGACGGCAGGGCGTCGCTGATGCGGATCGGCTTGGGGATGAGACCTAGCGCGTGGAACGCGTCGGCGATGACCTGCTGGTCTTGGACGATTTGCGGATCGATCGCCCGATAGGCCCAGGGCTGCCGGTTCACAGCGGCGGCGATGATCGGTTCCGGCAGACCGACGCTCGGAGCGAGGATGGCCGCGGCCTTCGCGCGGTCGGTGGCGGCCCGCGCGTCGATCTCGACGACCGCCTGGCCGAGCGCCGCGGTGACGGACGCGTCCGGAAAGTCTCGCTTCCCGAAATAGAACTGCCGGTTGGCGACCAGACCGTTGCCGCTCGTCAGCACGCGCGTCTTGATCGCGGCCTGCGCCGCGGCGAGATACGGGTCCCAGATCGCCCAGGCATCGACGCTGCCGCGCTCGAATGCGGCGCGCCCGTCGGCGGGCGCGAGGTAGACCGGCGTGACGTCTCTTTGCGACAGACCGGCCTTCTCGAGGGCCCGGAGGTAGAGGTAGTGGACGTTGGAGCCCTTGTTGAACGCGACTTTTCGGCCCTTCAGCTCGGCCAGTGTGGTGATCGGGCTCTTGTCGAGGACGAGAATGGCCTCGCCAGCCGGTGAAGGCGCTTCCGAACCGAGGTAGACCAGCGGCGCGCCCGCCGCCTGCGCGAAGATCGGCGGCGTCTCTCCGGCGGAGCCGAAGTCGATCGCGCCGGCACCGAGCGCTTCCATCAGCGGCGGCCCCGAGACGAACTTCTTCCATTCCACGGACCAGCCCGAGGGCTTCAGCTTCTCCTCGAGCAGGCCGCTGTCCTTCAGGAGCAGGAAGTTGCCATAGATCTGATATCCGATCCGTACCGTGCCAGCGGCGCGCGCCTGCGTGGCGGCCAGGGTCAGGGTCGCCGCGCCACCACCGACGAAGCTACGGCGCGAAAGGGGCGTCATCGCTGCGGTCCTATGGGGCATCAGCTCTCTCCACCGAGCAGATGAGTCAGGATGCGCTCCTCGAGAGCCGCCGCCTCGGGCGAGCCGCGGCGCCGCGGGCGGGGCAGCGGCACGTCGACGTCGAGCGCGATGCCGCCCCTGTCGAGCAAAATGATGCGGTCGGCCAAAGCCAAAGCCTCGGCGACGTCGTGGGTCACGAGCACGGCGGTGAAGGCCTGTTCCAGGAAGACGCGCTCGACGAGCCGCTGCATCTCGATCCGCGTCAGCGCATCGAGCGCCCCTAGCGGTTCGTCGAAGGACAGGACGCGCGGCCGCGCGACGAGGGCGCGGGCCAGCGCCACGCGTTGCTTCTGGCCGCCCGAGAGAGTCGCCGGCCAGACGTCGGCGCGATCGTCCAGGCCGACCTGCGCCAAGGTGTCGAGGGCGCGGCGGCGGGCCTCGGTGCCGCCGCCCGACGGGCCGAGGCCGACCTCCACGTTGGCGGCGACCTTGGCCCAAGGCAGCAGCCGTGGTTCCTGGAACATCAGGCGCACGTCGGCCTGCGGCACCTCATCTTCCGGCAGGTCACCGTATCGCAGCGATCCACCATCGGGCCGCTCAAGCCCGGTCAGCAGCCGCAGCAGCGTGCTCTTGCCGCAGCCGCTGCGGCCGACGATGGCGAGGAACTGCCCGGCCGGGACGTGGAGGTCGAGATTGGCGATCACGAGCCGGTCGCCGAAGGATTTCGATAGCCCCCTCGCGGTAATCGACAGCGCGCGCGCCCCGGTTGCGGCAGCGCGCGGCCGGCCGAGCGTCGCGAGGCTCATGGCCGCGTGCCCTTGGCGGCATAGGCCGGGTTCCAGGAGAGGAACGCCCGCTCCAGCGCCCGCACGATGGTATCCGCCCCTTTGCCGAGGATGGCGTAGATCAGGATGGCGAGCACGATCACGTCGGTCTGCATGAAGTCGCGCGCCTGCATCGCCATGTAGCCGATGCCCGAACTCGCCGCGATCGTCTCGGCGACGATCAGCGTCAACCAGGTGATGCCGAGCGCGTAGCGCAGCCCGACGAAGATGGAGGGCAGCGCGCCCGGCCAGATGATGCGGCGGAACAAGGTGGCGGGGCCCATGCCGTAGCTACGGCCCATCTCGACCAGCTGCGGGTCGACGGCACGGATGCCGTGCAGCGTGTTGAGGTAGATCGGGAAGAAGACGCCGAGCGCGACCAGGAACAGCTTGGCGCCCTCGTCGATGCCGAACCACACGATGACGAGCGGGATCAGCGCCAGATGCGGCACGTTGCGGACCATCTGCAGCGTGGTGTCGGTGAAGCTGTCCGACCACCGCGAGAGGCCGTTGGCGACGCCGAAGGCCAGTCCGATGCCGCCGCCGACGACGAGCCCCGCGAGGGCGCGCAGCGTGCTCACCTCCATGTTGGTCAGCAGATCGCCATTCGCCGACAGCCGGTATGCAGCGCGGCCAATGTCGAGCGGGTTCGGCAGGATGGTCGAGGACAGCATGCCGGTCGACGCGCCGAGCTGCCACAGCGCCAGAAGCGATACCGGTAGCAGCCAACCCATCCAGGGACGCGGCTGCACGCTTCGTGGGCCTCTCCGACGCGTCTGGCGCGCGCCGATGGCCTTCAAGGCGAGTGCATCGCTCATCTTGATCCGTACCTTCATCGAGCCCCGCACATAAGGTGGCAAGCGGGCACGGGCCCGTCGAGAGAATGCATTCGTGCCATTCCTCTGCCCGGGAGAACGTGCTTCCGCGAGAAAGGCATTCGGGAGAAGGCTTGTGCCACGCGGGCCCGCGTCGACGCGCCGCCCGATCCGAGGTGACGGTCCGACCGGCATCGCCTAGTCTTCGAGCGATGACGTCGACTCGAACGCCGAAGCGGGCGTCTCCGCCGCTCTCCGAAACCACCGAGCTGACCACGGTGTCCAACGCGCCGGCGGCGGACCCGACGCGAACGCTCGAGCGCGCCCTCGGGCTGCAAGTCCGCGCGTTGCGGCGCGAGCGGGACCTTTCGATCAGCGACCTCGCCGGGGCCTCGAAACTCTCGGTCGGCATGGTGTCGAAGATCGAGAACGGTCAGATCTCGCCGTCCCTGGCCACGATCCAGGCGGTCGCGGGCGCGCTCAACGTGCCGTTCACCTCGCTGTTTTCCGCCTTCGAGGAGAAGCGCGATTGCTCCTACGTTCCGGCCGGACACGGCGTGGTCATCGATCGGCGCGGCACCAAGGCCGGGCACGTCTACGAGCTGCTCGGTGCGCTGCTCGGCGGCGATGTCGTGGTCGAGCCCTATCTCATCACGCTGCGGACGGAGGCGGAGCCCTACACCGGCTTCCGTCACGCCGGCACCGAGTTCATCTACATGCTGAGCGGTGAGGTCGTGTATCATCACGCCGGGGCGCGCTTCACGCTGAAGCCCGGCGATTCCATGCTGTTCGACTCCGGCGCGCCGCACGGCCCGGAGACGCTCGTCTCGATCCCGATGACCTACCTCTCGATCATCATCTATGCGCGGCCGCCGCGGTAGGGCTCGCGCAGAGCGGGCAGGCGTTTTCTTGAGAAGAAACAACTTTGTCTTAGAGTTGACTTTTGCAACCTGGTTCGGTAGGTCGCGGCATTGTCCGGAGCACGTCGATGTGCGGCATCGTTGGGTTGTTTCTGAAAACGCATCGGCTGCAGGGCCGGCTCGGCGCCCTGACGGCGGGGATGCTGAAATCCATGACCGGCCGCGGTCCCGACAGCGCCGGCTTCGCCATCTACGGCGACGGGGTGAGCGGCACCAAGCTGACCCTGCGCGTCCGCGGCGGCACCTCTCCTGATGAGGTGATCGCGCGGCTCGAGCGCTCGCAGGGCACGACCTACGACGTGACCCGTCGCGACACGCACGCGATCCTGGTCGTGCCCGACGGCGCCGAGGCGTCGGTGCGGGCCTGGCTCGAGAGCAATGCCCCCGAGATCGACGTCGTCGGAGCCGGACGCCGCATGGAGATCTACAAGGAGGCCGGGCTTCCGGCGCAGGTCGTCGCGCGGTTCGACTTGGCCGCCATGACCGGAACCCATGCCGTCGGCCACACGCGCATGGCGACGGAGAGCGCGGTGACGACGTCCGGGGCGCATCCGTTCTCGACCGGCGCCGACCAGTGCCTGGTCCATAACGGCTCGCTGTCGAACCACAGCCGGCTGCGGCGCATGCTGGAGCATGAGGGCCTGCGTTTCGCCACGGCGAACGATTCCGAGGTCGCCGCCGGCTATCTCACCTGGCGGATGCGCGAGGGTGCGTCTCTCGAGGAGGCGCTCGAGGCCGCGCTCGCCGACCTCGACGGCTTCTTCACCTTCGTGGTTGGCACGCGGACCGGCTTCGCGGTGCTGCGCGACCCGATCGCGTGCAAGCCGGCGGTCATGGCGGAGACCGACGACTACGTCGCCTTCGGCTCGGAATATCGCGCGCTGGTCGGGCTGCCCGGCATCGAGGGTGCCCGCGTGTTCGAGCCGGAACCGGCGACGGTTTACGCCTGGGACCGCGCCGCCTGATGCCGGCCATCGATCTGCGCCAGACGAGCCGGCGCGACCTCAACGGAGCCCTGCACGCGCTACGATCCGACACCAACGAGACCCACTGGGTCGTGACCCATCCCGACGGGCAGCATGCCATCGCCTGCGGTCTCGATGCGGCCGTCAGCATCGAGATCGAGGGCCACGTCGGCTATTATTGCGCCGGCATGAATCAGCGGGCCAGCATCACCATCCACGGCAACGCCGGGGTCGGCGTGGCCGAGAACATGATGTCGGGTTTCGTCCACGTACGGGGCGACGCCAGCCAGGCCGCCGGCGCCACCGCCCACGGCGGCCTGCTCGTCATCGACGGCAACGCCGGGGCGCGCTGCGGCATTTCCATGAAGGGCGTCGATATCGTGGTGAAGGGCTCGATCGGTCACATGTCGGGCTTCATGGCTCAGGCCGGCACGATGGTGGTGCTGGGCGATGCCGGGGAATCGTTGGGCGACTCACTCTACGAGGCACGCCTCTTCGTGCGCGGCGCGGTGAAGAGTTTGGGGGCGGACTGCATCGAGAAGCCGATGCGCGACGAGCATCGGGCCATGCTGCGCGAGAAGCTCGATGCGGCCGGCCTGAACGGAGAGGTCGATGTCGGCGCCTTCCGCCGCTACGGCTCGGCGCGCAAGCTCTACCATTTCGATGTCGACAATGCAGGGGCCTACTGATGGACGAGCGCGTGCCCAGACCCCGCACGACGCCGCGCTATTCCGCCACCTTCGATCCCGGCACGATGGCGGAGATCCGCCGCGCCGCCGCGACCGGCATCTACGATATCCGCGGCGCCGGCGCGAAGCGCAAGCTCCCGCATTTCGACGACCTGCTGTTCCTCGGCGCTTCAATAAGCCGCTATCCTCTCGAGGGGTACCGCGAGCGCTGCGGCACCGATGTTCTGCTCGGTACCCGGTTCGCGAGCAGACCGATCGCCCTGAAGACGCCGATCACCATCGCCGGCATGAGCTTCGGATCGCTGTCGGCCCAGGCGAAGGAGGCGCTGGGACGCGGCGCCACCATCGCCGGCACCTCCACCACGACCGGCGACGGCGGCATGACCCAGGAGGAGCGCGGCCACTCGCGAACCCTCGTCTATCAGGTGCTGCCGTCGCGCTACGGTCTCAACCCGGACGACCTGCGCAAGGCCGATGCGATCGAGATCGTCATCGGGCAGGGCGCCAAGCCCGGCGGCGGCGGCATGCTGCTGGGGCAGAAGGTGTCGGACCGCGTCGCCGCGATGCGGTCGCTGCCGGCCGGCATCGACCAGCGTTCCGCCTGCCGCCATCCCGACTGGACCGGGCCGGACGATCTCGCCATCAAGATGGACGAGCTGCGCGAGATCACCGACTGGGAGAAGCCGATCTACGTCAAGGTCGGTGCGAGCCGGCCCTATTACGACACCGCGCTGGCGGTGAAGTCCGGCGCCGACGTCGTCGTCATCGACGGCATGCAGGGCGGTACGGCGGCGACGCAGGACGTCTTCATCGAGAACGTCGGGATCCCGACGTTGGCGGCGATCCGTCCGGCGGTGAAGGCCCTGCAGGACATGGGGATGCACCGCAAGGTGCAGCTGGTGATCTCCGGCGGCATCCGCTCCGGTGCCGACGTCGCGAAGGCGCTCGCGCTCGGCGCCGATGCCGTGGCGGTCGGCACCGCGGCGCTGATCGCGCTGGGCGACAACGACCCCCGTTGGGAGGCGGAGTATCAGGCGCTCGGCACCACCGCCGGGGCCTTCGACGACTGGCACGAGGGCAACGACCCCGCCGGCATCACCACGCAGGACCCCGAGCTGGCCAGCCGCCTCGATCCCGTGCTCGGGGGCCGGCGCCTCGCCAATTACCTCGCGGTGATGACGTTGGAGGCGCAGACGATCGCGCGCGCCTGCGGCAAGTCGCACCTGCACAACCTCGAGCCGGAAGACCTCGTCGCGCTGACGATCGAGGCGGCGGCGATGGCCGGCGTGCCGCTGGCGGGGACGGACTGGGTGCCAGGTGGCGCGAGGTTCTGATGTCCGGGACGAGGAGAGACCGATGATGGGTCTGGCAGCGACCGCGAAAGAGCGCGGCATCCGGTATTTCCTGATTTCCTACACCGACCTGTTCGGCACCCAGCGCGCCAAGCTCGTGCCTGCGGCGGCGATCGATGCGATGTGCGAGGACGGTGCGGGTTTCGCCGGTTTCGCCACCTGGCTCGACATGACGCCGGCCGATCCGGACCTTTTCGCCCGGCCCGATCCGACGAGCCTGATCCAGTTGCCGTGGAAGCCGGAGGTGGGCTGGCTCGCCGCCGATCTCTGGATGAACGGCGCGCCCGTCGAACAGGCGCCCCGCGTGTTGCTGAAGCGCCTCGTCGCCGATGCCGGCCAGGACGGACTCGCGATGAAGACCGGCGTCGAGAGCGAGTTCTTCCTGATTGCGCCCGACGGTTCGGCGCCGGCCGATCTCGCCGATCGCCAGATGAAGCCCTGCTACGACCAGTCCGCCTTGATGCGTCGCTACGACGTCATCGCCGAGATCTGCGACGCCATGCTCGACCTTGGCTGGCGGCCTTACCAGAACGACCACGAGGACGCCAACGGACAGTTCGAGATGAACTGGCACTACGCCGACGCGCTGGTCACCGCCGATCGCCACGCCTTCTTCAAGTACATGGTGCGCTCGATCGCCGAGAAGCACGGCCTGCGGGCGACCTTCATGCCCAAGCCCTTCGCCGATCTCACAGGCTCGGGCTGCCACGCCCACGTGTCGCTGTGGCGCGACGGTGCCAACGTGTTCGCGGACCAGGGCGGCGAACTCGGGATCTCGCCCCAGGGCTATCATTTCATCGGCGGCCTCATCCACTCGGCCGAGGCGCTCGCCGCGATCACCAATCCGACGGTGAACTCCTTCAAGCGGATCAACGCGCCGCGCACGACCTCGGGGGCGACCTGGGCGCCCAACACGGTGTCCTATACCGGCAACAACCGCACCCACATGATTCGCATTCCCGACGCCGGCCGCTTCGAGCTGCGGCTCGCCGACGGGGCCGCCAACCCCTACCTGCTGCAGGCCGCGATCCTCGCCGCCGGCCTCGATGGGATGCGCAACAGGCGCGACCCCGGGCGGCGTCTCGACATCAACATGTATACGCACGGGCACACGGTAGGCGACGTCAAGACGCTGCCGCTTAACCTGCTCGACGCGCTTCGGGCGCTGGAGCGCAGCGAGGTGTTGCGCCAGGCGCTGGGCAGCTTCGTGCCGTCCTATCTCAGACTGAAGCACGAGGAGTGGGATGCCTTCTCCCGCCACCTCACCGCGTGGGAGCGCGACAACACGCTGGACTGCTGAGTCGATCCACGATGGCGGGGATGTCTCGCCGAAGGAAACGTTTTGGCCAAGACCTACGACACGGCGGTGATCGGGCTCGGTGCCGTCGGCAGCGCCACGCTCTACAATCTCGCCGAGCGCGGCTCGCGTGTGATCGGTCTCGAGCGATTCGAGCCGGGTCACGATCGCGGATCCTCGCACGGCGAGAGCCGCATCATCCGGCTGTCGTACCACGAGGACTTCTCCTACGTGCCGCTGCTGCACCGCGCCTACGAGGAATGGCGTGCCTTCGAGACGGTGGATGGCGGAGAGTCCGGCTCTCTCATGACGATCACCGGCATCCTCGAGGCCGGGCATTCCGGTTCGAGCGCGGTGGCGAACTCGCTCGCGGCAGCGCGCCACCACGGGTTGCCCCACACCGAGCTCGACGCCGCCGCGATCGCGCGACGCTTCCCGGCCTTCCGTCTGCCGGCGGACTGGCGCGGACAGTTTCAGCCCGACGGCGGCTTCCTGCGGCCGGAACAGGCGATCCTGCGTTTCGTGGCGGCAGCGAAGAAGCGCGGCGCCACGGTCCGCACCGGCACCCGCGTTCGGGCGATCGAACCAACGCCCGGCGCGATCCGCGTGCACATCGACGGCGAGACCATCGAGGCCGGCTCGCTCGTCGTGGCGGCGGGCGCCTGGATCGCCGACTTCGCGCCGTTCCTGGCCCGCCATCTCGCGATCACGCGGCAGGTCGTCGGATGGTTTCCGCCGAAGAGCCCGGAGCATTTCACGCCGGAGCGCTGCCCCGTCTTCATCCTGGAGGGGGAGGAGGACCATTGCTACGGTTTTCCCGATTTCGCCGGCACCGGCGTCAAGGCGGCCTCGCACTGGCGCGGCGCGAAGCTGCGGCACGCCGACGAGCGCAGCGACGGCGTCGAGGCGGAGGACGAAGCGCGCATCGCCGGCATGTTCCGCCGGCTGATGCCGGAGGTCGGCGGCCCCGCCACGAGGCTGATGACCTGCCTCTACACGCGCAGCCCGGACGGCCACTTCCTGATCGACCGCTCGCCCGAGGATCCGCGCATCGTGCTGGCGTCGCCCTGTTCGGGTCACGGCTTCAAGTTCGCCAGCCTGTTCGGGTTGGTCCTGGCCGACATGGCCGAAGGGCGCGCGCTGCCCGACGACATGGCTCTCTTCAAGCTCGCGCGACTCGTCTGACGGCTCAAGCGGCAAGCGCGCCCGCATCTTGGCATGTTTCTTGATGAGATAATATTCTTAGCTCAAAGAAAATCGCCTCGAAAGCCTGGGAGACAGCCATGTCGGAACTCAAGAAGGACAGCCTCTCGTTTCTCGAAACGCTCGGGCAATCGGTGGCCAACGTTTCTCCCACTCTGACCCCGGCGCTCGTCGTCGCGGTCGTCGCCGGCATGGCCGGCACGGCGTCCTGGCTGGTCTATGTCGCCGCGACGATCGCCCTGCTGATCGTCGGCGTGAACATCGGCAAGCTCGCGCGGCGTATCCCCTCGGCGGGGTCGTTCTTCATCTACGTCTCCCGCTCGCTTGGTCCGTCCTACGGGTTGCTCGCCGGCTGGGCGATGCTCGCCGCCTATCTCGCCACCGCGATGGCGCTGACCGTCGCCACGTCGCTGTTCTTCAAGACGCTGCTGACGGCACTCGGCATCGCGCTCGTGCCCAACAGCATCGTGCTCTACCTTCTCGTCTCCGGCTTGGCGTTGCTTCTGGCGACCCGAGACATCCGCCTCTCGTCACGCGTCGGCCTGAGCCTGGAGGCCGTGTCCGTCGTGATCATCCTGGCCGTCAGCGTCACGGCACTCGCGAACGGAGGCTTCCGGCCGGATTGGAAGCAACTTACCCTCACCCATGTCGACATCGGCAAGTCGCTGCAGGCGGTGGTCTTCGCGATCTTCTCCTACGTCGGGTTCGAAAGCGCTGCGACGCTGGGACGGGAGGCGCGCGAGCCCGGCTCGGTGATCCCGCGTGCGATCCAGATGACCGCCCTGGTCTCCGGTCTCTTCTTCGTCTTCACCACCTACGTCGTGACCCAGGGCTTCGGAGACGACGCCACGAAGCTCGGTGCCAGCGGCGCACCGCTGGCCGACATCCTCACCGGTCATCCGCTGCTCGTCGCACTGGTCTACTTCGGGGCGGCGATTTCCAGCTTCGCTTGTGCGCTGGCATCGCTGAACGCCTTTGGTCGCATGCTGTACTCGCTCGGCCGCTACCGCTTCCTTCATTCGTCCATGGGGCGGGTGCATCTGCGCCATCGGACGCCGCATTTCGCGCTCGTCTGCGGGGCCGTACTGAACTTCGTGCTGTGCGCGGCCTTCAGCGCCAATGCCGAGCTCGACACGTTCGGCTGGTACGGCACGCTCGCCTCCTACGGCTTCATCGTCGTCTACCTGCTCTGCTCAATCGCCGCGCCGATCTACCTGCGGCGCACCGGCGAACTCACGACCGGCTCGATCGCGTTTGGAGCCGCAGGCGCGGCGCTCATGCTGCTCGCGCTGCTCGGCAGCCTCTACCCAGTGCCCGCCTATCCGCTCAACCTGTTGCCCTACATCTTCGTCGTCTACATGTGCGTGGGGGCGGCTTGGTTTCTCGTCGTTCGGCAGATCGCGCCGGACACGCTGCTGCATGTCGAGCACGACCTCGAGGTCGCGGATATTCCCATCGGCGCGAAGGTGCTGTGATCCGATCGATCCGATCATGAGCCGACCGATTTTTTGGCATAGTTCTTGATCTGGTGTTGTGGACCACGCTCCGTGCCGGAGGGTCTATTGCGACGTATTCCCCTCATCCCATCCATCGTCGGGCTCATGATCGCGCTGTCGTCCGCGACCTCGAGCAGCGCCGGATCCGGCGAGGCGTTTCCCACGAACGCCAAGTTTGCGCTGACCTACACGTTCACGACCTCGACCCCGGCGTCGCCGATCGATATTGGCGGCGGCCTCGACCTGACGGTCAATCGATACCTGACGACGACGGTGAACGAGGCCAACGGCGGCTTCCTGCATCTGACGGCCGGACGCTGCACGAACATCCGCTTTACCGACAGAAAGCAGCAGACGATCGATTCGAAAGGCTACTGCAACTTCAAGGACCAGGACGGCGACGTGCTTTACGCCGAGTACACGACGAGCGGATCGAAGCCGATCAAGGCCATCACGCTGACCTGGACGTTCAAGTCGGGCTCCGGCAAGTACGATGGCATCAGCGGGACGGCGCAGGACTTCAACAGTGCCAACCTCGACGATACCGGCGCCTACCAGGCCGCCGGGCGGATGATCGGGTCCTACAAGATCGTTCGCGAGGGCGTCAGCGACGGCAACGGTTACGATCCGCCGGACAAGTGATCGTCGCCGAACCGAGGCGGTCCCGGTCCACCCGCGTCAGTGGAGCGTTGGGGACGACTCCGACTCGATGCGTCGGACGGCATCCGGCGTGAGCCTCTCGCGTACGCTCGGAAGATAGCGCGGCGCGACCATGCTGCCGCGGCGCTCCGCCAGTAGTAGGTTGCGGTAGGCCTCCTCCTGGTCTGCGACCGCGCCCTGACCCAGGTGGAGCGCCGCGCCGAGCAGCGCGGCCCCGTCGGCATCGCCGCCATCGCTCGCCACGCGCCACCAATGGACGGCGGCGGCCGTGTCGCGCCCGGTGCCGTGGGCGTCGTAGTGGATCGAGCCGAGCCGCGTCGCGGCTCCGGCATAGCCCTTGTCGGCGGCAGCCTGCGCCCAGCGCTGCGCCTCGGCGAAGTCCTGTTCGATCATCTCGCCGTCGAGCAGCATGAAGCTCAGCATGTCCTGCGCCTCGCCATCGTTCTGCTCGGCCGCGAGACGGAACCACTTGGCCGCTTCAAGATAGTCGAGAGGGACGCCGAGCCCGTTGTAATGCATGATTGCGAGGTTGCGCTGCCCCAGCGGGTCGCCGGCCTCGGCGGCCAGCGTCAGCCAGCGCAGCGCCAGCGCATGATCCACCGGCACGCCCTGCCCATGCGCGAAGCAGCTGCCGACGTTGTTTTGGGCGCGCGCCACGCCGGCTTGCGCCAGCGGCCCCCAGAGCTTCAGCGCGGCCTCGTGATCGTCGGCCTCTGCCAGCGCGCGTGCCCGCGCCATAAGCGTCTCGACGTCGGGCTCGCGCGGACGCAGCCTCTTCAAGATGGATCGGATCACGGCAGGATCAGGAACGGGTTGAGCCCGGTGCGTCGCCAGCCGTCCTCGCGCAGCATCATGTCGAGGCCGTAGGACGCGACGTCGTCGGCGACCGGGTCGATCGCCGGGTTCTTCGTCTGCAGCAGGTGCTTGGCGTAGCCGCGGCAGGTCTCGCAGACCTCCGCCGCGACTTCGCCGGTTGAACCCTCGACCTGGCGATAGGAGATGCCCTTCTCGGAGCCGCACGCGGTGCATTTCACCCGGATGTGGTTCCACTGCGAGAGGCAGAGCGAGCAGGTCAGGTAGCGCAGGCCGGTGGCCGCCTGAGGCAGCTCCGTCAGCGTGCTCGAAATGGGAGCGCCGCCGCAACAGGGGCAGACGCCCTCGCCGACGTTGCGCAGGCTGTCGGCGTCGAGTTGCGCGGCGTGGGCGGCGTACCAGACCTGGAGTGCGGCGGCGACGAGGGCGCATTCGGCCAGCCGCTCGAGCTCGAAATAGCCGTCGGCGACGGCGATCGACAGGCGGCGACGCTCTGCGGGATCCGCGCCGGCCAGTGCGGCGACGGCGACATCGGGACCTTCCGCGAGATCGGCGCGGCCGAGCGCGTCGAGCAGGCGATCGAGTGCGTCGCGGGCGCCCGGCTCGGCGGCAAGCTCACGCGTCAGCGGCGGCATCGCATTGGCGAGCGCCACGCTCGTGTCGGGAAGGGTGGGACGCGGCAGCGCCGCCGCCACCTGGGCCTGCGCCGCGCTCAGGACGCCGAGGAAGACGAGGTAATCGGCGATGTCATGCCCGGGGGCCAGCGCCGTGAAGCGTGCGGCGCGCCGCGTGAACATCGCGACGGGATTCGGCAGCCGGGCATAGGGTGGCTCGCCGCCGACAGGCGCCTGTCCTGCTGCAAGACTGGGATCGATGCCGCCGATGGTTGCCATGGTGCCTGGAATGCGAAAGCGCGGGCGATCAGCCGCCCGCGCCTGAGATGGGATGCGGCGCCGTGCCTGGCGCCGCGACGATCGCCGGGAGCGCTACTCGGCCGGCTCGGGATTGTGCGCCGGCGGCGTCGGCTCGCCCTCCTTGGCAAGTTTGCGAAGCCACTTGCGGTGATGGCGATAGGCCCAGCCGCCGGTCACGTTGCCACGCATCATCGCGCGCCCCGTGCCCTTGATCCAGATGCCGGCATAGATGTGGACCATGATGATCAGGATCGCCACCAGCGCCGCGAGCGAATGCGCCGCGAGCGCATAGCGCTTGGTGTCGGTCACCGTATAGGTGCCGAAATACTGATCCCAGATCACCAGGCCGGAAAAGAACATCACGGTGATCAGGGCGGACTGGCCCCAGAACACGCCCTTCTGCCCGGCATTGTACTTGCCGAGCTCCGGCAGCCGATCGTGACGGTTGGTCATGACGTCGGTGATGCGCCGTGACCACTTCCAGTCGTCCAGGTTGGGCAGGTTCAGGCGGAAGAACCGGACGAACAGGATGAGGAAGCTGAGATAGAGGACGACGCCGAACCAGGGATGGATCGCGCGCGTGCTCTGCCCGCCGCCGAACAGGTTGGTCAGGAAGAACAGGCTGGGGTGGAACAGCGAGAGCCCGCTCAAGGTGAGCAGCGTGAACAGCGCCGCCGTGATCCAGTGATTGATCCGCTGGGTCGTGTTGTAGCGATCGACGTAGACGATCGGCTCGTCGGGCACGTCGTGCACCTCGCGCTTCATCTGCGCGTCGGTCTTCACCGCCATCAGTGGTGCTCCCTTGGTTTGGGATCGCCGCCATGGGCCAGCAAGGTCGCGTCCTCCTCATCGCCCTTGGCCACTTCGTCGGGACCGGCGGCGACGTAGTGGAAAAAGCTGCCGACTGCCGCGAAGGCCAGCAGGCCGAGGCCGGCGACCTTGGCGCCGCCCTTCCACAAGGCGACGATCGGCGAGATGCGCGGGTTGGTCGGAAGGTTGGCGTAGAGCGACGGCTTGTCGGCGTGATGCAGCACGTACATGACGTGCGTGCCGCCGACACCTGGGGGGTCATAGAGACCGGCGTTGGCGAAACCGCGCGACTTCAGGTCCACGATGCGGTTGTTGGCCTGCGCGATCATGTCGGCCTTGGTGCCGAACATGATCGCCGAGGTCGGGCACGACTTGGCGCAGGCCGGCGCCTGGCCGACCGAGACGCGATCGACGCAGAGCGAGCACTTGTAGACCTTGCGGTCGGTCTGGCTGATGCGCGGAATGTTGAAGGGGCATCCCTTGATGCAATAGGTGCAGCCGATGCAGTTCTCGGAGATGAAGTCGACGATCCCGTTCTCGTACTGCACGATGGCGCCGGGCGACGGGCACGCCTTCAGGCAGCCGGGGTCGGAGCAGTGCATGCAGCCGTCCTTGCGGATCAGCCACTCGAGGTTGCCGTCGGGGTTCTCGTATTCGGTGAAGCGCATCAGCGTCCACACCGCCGGGCTCAGGTCCGACGGGTTGTCATAGACGCCTTGGCAGGTCTGGATCGGCTGCCGCAGGTCGTTCCACTCCATGCACGCCGCCTGGCAGGCTTTGCAGCCGATGCACTTTGAGACGTCGATGAGCTTGGCCACCTCCTCGACGGTGCGCGCCTTGGGAGGGGTCTCGGTCGACGCCGAGCGGCGACGGATGTCGAGGGATTGATAATCGGCCATCCCCTCAGCTCACCTTGTATTCGGGCGCGGTCGTGCGCTCGACGTTGACGAGAAACGCCTTGAACTCGGGCGTGTTGGTGTTGGCGTCGCCGACGAAGGGCGTCAGCGTGTTGGCGCCGTAACCCTCCACCGTGGAGCCGATGAAGCCCCAGTGGATCGGGACGCCGACCACGTGGATCTCCTTGCCGTCGCACAGCAGCGGCTTGATGCGCTTGGTGACGACGGCCTTGGCCTTGACCGAGCCGCGCTTCGACCAGACGCGCACCCAATCGCCCTTGGTGATGCCCTTTTCGGACGCGAGCTTCTCACCGATCTCGACGAAGAATTCCGGCTGCAGGATCGCGTTGATCTTGGCGTGCTTGGTCCAATAGTGGAAATGCTCGGT
>CAXTVT010000028.1:0-41056 GCA_964247745.1 uncultured Beijerinckiaceae bacterium | reverse complement strand
CTTCCGCATCGGCCATCTCGGCGACACCAACGACCTCACCATCATGGGCGCGCTCTCCGGCGTCGAGATGGGCTTCGAGTTGGCCGGCGTTCCCTATCAGAAGGGCGGCGTGCAGGCGGCGATGGACGTCATCGCCGCGCATCACTCGGCCAAGCAGCCGGTGGCGCAAGCCGCCGAATAAGGCTCATCTCGCCCCAAATCAGAGCCCCGGTCTCGCGACCGGGGCTCTTTGCGTAGATCGTACCCAGACCGGGCGGACGGCGCCGCGGGTCCTTCCCGTTGCTAATTCGCGCTCGGCTATTTCGCGCTCGGATCCTTCTTCGGCGGCAGCGGCGTGGACGCGTCGGGCGCGGCCGTGGCGTCGGGCATGCCAGGCAGCTTGGTCGGCTGCTTGCCGTCGGTACGCAGGATCTTGCGGACCGACCACGCCTCCTTCTCCGTCGTGCCCTTGATGTCGTTGATCTTCCAGCCGTCGTCCTCCTTGACGAAATCATACGTCACGATGGTCGGGAGCTTGTGGTTGAGGAAGGTGGCCGTGACCACGGCCTTGTTCAGCTCGAGCAGGTCGGTCTTCAGCGTGACCTTCTGCAGCTCCGCATCCTGCGAGGCGGAGATCGGATCGAACGCGAGCGCGGCGGTGCCGTCGTGCGCAGCCTTGGTCTCGGCCGCCGTCACGAGCAGGTCGAAGCCTTTCGAGAAGTATCTCTCGCGCGCCTTCGGATCGTCGAATGGGCTCAGCGGCTTGGCCTTCTTCGCCTCGGCGGCCGCCAGTCTGTACAGTGCCGCGACGAGGTCGCGCGGCTCCTCGACGCCGACCGGCGCGCTGGCCGACTTGGCGACGGGCGACGGCGACACCAGCGGCGCCTCGGTCTGCGCGCGCGCCGGCACGGCGAGCACGGCGACGCACAATCCGCCGGTGAGGATGGGGACGAGGCGCGGTATCATCGTGAGAGCTCCCAGCACAAATCGACAGGCGGCTCCGTCATAACGCGCCCGCCTGATGCGAAGCTGCCGCCCATGGAGCACACCTCGAGGCTTTATCTCTTTGCAACCTGCGCACGGTGGCACCGGTGCCTTCACCCGATAGGGTCGTGCCGTAGCGTAAAGCGTGTGCGGCGTTCATGGGTGTCGTGTTCCACCCCCGGTCTTTGGCCTGCCTGCCGCTCGCGGTGCGGTCGACGAGCCGTCCGCCGCACGAGGGCCTGTCGCCCGAGATCGCGTTCCTGCGCGAACATGGGATCCGCCCCGAACTTTTGAGAGCAGCCGCGCACGACGCGGAGCGACAGGGCGTCGATGCGCGCGAGGCCTTGCTCGCCGGCGGCGGCGTGACCGACACGCTGTTCTACGGCAGCCTCGCTCACCACGTCGACGCGCCGTTTCGCACCGATCGGCCCTTGCTCGATCCTCGCGCCGACGCGCTTCGCGCCCTGCGGGGCGGCAGAGTGCGTCTCGCCGACGGCACCTGGCTGCTGGCGCCGACGGGCGCCGCGCTGCGGCGGCTGCTCGACGGCGCCCGCGCGCCCGACCTCCTGCCCCGCCGCATGGCGATCACGACGCCGGCCCATCTCGAGGCGCTGGTGCTGCGTCGCGCCGGCGCGTCGCTCGCGCGGCGGGCGAGCCTGGCTCTTCCGGTTCTGGAGCCCGCCCTCTCCGCGCATGGCGCGGTGAATGCGCGGTCGATGGGCGCGGCTCTCGGCATCGCGGTCGCCGCGGCGGCGCTGTCCCTGCTTATGCCGACGATGCTCGCCGTGTTCGTCGGCGCGCTTTTCCTCGCCGCGATGGGCTTTCGGTGGCTGGTCTCCGCCGCCGGGCTGTCGGATCGTCCCGACGATGAGCCGCCGCGCCAGGCCGACGCCGACCTGCCACGCTACACCGTGTTGGTGCCGCTCTGCGCGGAGGCGACGATGGTGCCGGTACTGATCCGCCGACTTCGCGCGCTCGACTACCCCGCCGCCAAGCTCGAGATCCTGATGCTCGTCGAGGCCGACGATATCCTGACCCGGGCGGCGCTGGCCGCCGCGCCGCGTCCACCCTGGATGCGCGTGATCGCCGTGCCGCCGGGCGAGCCGCGCACCAAGCCCCGTGCTCTCAACCTTGGCCTGGCATTGGCTCGGGGCGCGTTGATCACCGTGTACGACGCCGAGGACAGGCCGCATCCCGGCCAGCTGCGGATGGCGGCATCACGCTACGCCACCGCTTCGCCACGGCTCGCCTGCCTGCAGGCCCGGCTCGCGATCGCCCACGGCCGACGCTTGCTGCCGCGCCTGTTCGCACTCGAATACGCCGGCCTGTTCGATCTCTACAACGTCGGGCTCGCCCGCCTCGGCATGCCGATGCCGCTCGGCGGAACCTCCAACCATTTTCGCGCGTGCGCCTTGCGCGACGTCGGGGGATGGGATGCCTGGAACGTCACCGAGGATGCCGATCTCGGGCTGAGGTTGGTGCGCTTCGGCTACGCCATCGACGTGCTCGGCTCGACCACCTACGAGGAGGCTCCGGCTCGCCTGCCGGTCTGGATCCGGCAGCGGCGACGCTGGACCAAGGGCTGGATGCAGGTCGCCCTGATCCTCGCGCGCGACCCTTCGGCGGCACGCGACCTGGGTCCGGGGCGCGCCGCCGCGGTGGCCTTGATGCTCGTCAACCTCGTGGTCGGCCCTCTCGCGACGCCGCCGGTGCTCGCTCTTGCCGCCTGGCAGCTGCACGGCGGCGGCTTCGCCGGCGTCGCGGCCCCCCTGGCGCTCGGCGTGCCGCTGATCGCGATCGTCTCGAGCCTGTGGTGCGGCTGGGCCGGCCTGCGCCGGCGGCGCCTGGGCGAGCTCGTCCTCTACCTGCCGCTGCTGCTGCCCTATCAGCTGATGATCGCGGGCGCGGCCTGGGGCGGCCTGTGGGATCTCGTCCGGCGGCCCTATCACTGGCGCAAGACCCCGCACGGGGACGAGGCCCGGACCCAGGCCCGGCGGCTCAGTCGTTCATCGCCCGCAACGCCGCCGCCGCCGCGAACGGGGCGCCCGCGACCGAAGCCAGGCTGAGCGCGGCCAGCACCAGGAACGGCGTCGCGAAAGGGATCGGATTGCCGAGGCCGGCGGTCGAGGCCGACACGCCGAAGATCAGGATCGGCACGCAGAGCGGCAGGATCAGCACGGCCATCAGCAGCCCCCCCTTGCGCAGGCCGACCGTCAAGGCCGCCCCGATCGCGCCGAGCATCGTCAAGGCCGGCGTGCCGGCCGCGAGCGAGGCGGTGGTCTGCGCCAGGGACTGGGGACTCATGCCGAGCATGAGGCCGAACACGGGCGTGAAGGCGACGAGCGGCAATCCGGTGAGCAGCCAGTGCACGGCGCATTTCACCAGCACCATGGCCTCGGCCGACGTGCGGCTCATCAGCAGCAGGTCGAGCGAACCGTCCTCGCGGTCGGCGCCGAAGAGCCTGTCGAGCCCGAGCAACGTGGCGAGCAGCGCGGCGATCCATAGGATCGCCGGGCCGATCCGCGAAAGCAGGTTCAGGTCCGGCCCGACGCCGAAAGGCACGAGCACGATCAGGATCAGGAAGAACACGACGCCCAGCGCCGCGCCGCCACCGAGGCGGCGGCCGACGCGAAGGTCGCGCAGGAAGAGGGCGGCGAGCGGAGAGGCCATCGGCCGATGTGGCTAGCCCGCGCCCCCGCCGCCCACAAGAGCGCGGGCTGGTTTGCGCCTGCCGAGGAAAGGCGCGACAAGGCATTCCGCCCTCCGCAGGATCCCGCCGCCTTGCAGCCGCCTTCGTTCCCGCCGTCGGTGCGCGACGGGCTCCACGACCTGCTCGCCTGGCGGCGCGACGTGCGGGCGTTCCGGCGCGACCCGCTGCCGGACGGCATGCTGGACCGGCTGATCGCCGCGGCCTGCCTCTCGCCCTCCGTCGGCCTGAGCGAGCCATGGCGCTTCGTCGCGGTCGACGATCCCGCGCGGCGCGCCGCGGTGCGGGACGATTACGCCGCCGCCAACGCCGCCGCGCTCGCCGAGCAGGATCCGTCGCGCCACGCCCGTTACGCCCGGCTGAAGCTCGCCGGCCTCGACGAGGCGCCGGTGCATCTCGCCGTCTTCGCCGACCCGGACGACGCGCAGGGTCACGGGCTCGGCCGCCACACCATGCCCGATGCGACCGGCTTCTCCGTCGCCATCGCGATCCACACGCTATGGCTTGCGGCTCGCGTCGAGGGCGTCGGGCTCGGCTGGGTGTCGATCCTGAATCCCGACGTGGTCGCGCGCATCTGCGACGTGCCGGCGCGATGGCGCCTCGTCGGCTATCTCTGCCTCGGCTACCCCACCCGCGGCGAGATCGAGCCCGAGCTGCAGCGCGAAGGCTGGGAGCGACGCCGCACGCCCGGCTGCCGACTGCTCCGCCGATGACGGACCTGTTGCCGGAGAAGGTATGGGACTATCCGCGTCCGCCGCGCCTGGAACGCGTGCCGCAGACGCTCGGCATCGTCTTCGCCGGCGCCACTATCGCCGAGACCGACGCCGCGTGGCGCGTGCTGGAGACGAGCCATCCGCCGGTGTACTACCTGCCGCGTTCCGCCTTCAGCTGCGAGGTGCTGCCGCGGCCGGGCCGTTCGTTCTGCGAGTGGAAGGGCACCGCTTCGTACCTGTCGCTGCGCGCGGGCGATCGGACCGCACAGGACTGCGCCTGGACCTACGCGACCCCGACAGCGGGCTTCGAGCCGATCCGCGACCATATCGCCGTCTATCCCGCGGCGATGGACGCCTGCTTCGTCGGGGACGAAGTGGTGCGTCCGCAGCCCGGCGGCTTCTACGGCGGCTGGATCACGCGCAATCTCGTCGGGCCCTTCAAGGGTGGCGCGGGCACGGCGGGCTGGTGACGCGTGTCGCGCCGCAAGCTGAGCCGCAAGGCGACATCGCGTGGCAGATCATGGTAACGATTCGATCATGAGCGACGCCGCGCCGCCCGAACGAACGACGCGGCGGCTGCCGCATCCAAGCCGGCGTCCGACCGCCGAAGGCAAGCCGGTCGAGCTCCTGCATCCGGGCGACGACATCTTCTTCGCCGCCATCGAGCTGACGCGCATGCCGATCGTGCTCAGCGATCCGCGCCAACCCGACAATCCGCTGGTGTTCGCCAACCAGGCTTTCCTGGCGATGACCGGCTATGCCGCCGAGGAGATCATCGGCCGCAATTGCCGGTTGCTGCAGGGTGTCGGCACAGACATGGCGGTCGTCGCCGAGGTGCGCGCCGCCATCGCGGAGCGTCGCGATTTCGCGACCGAGATCCTGAACTATCGCAAGGACGGCTACGCCTTCTGGAACGCGCTCTTCGTGTCGCCGGTCTACGACGCGGCCGGCGAGCTCACCTATTTCTTCGCCTCGCAGCTCGACGTCACGCGGCGGCGCGAGGCCGAGGACAACCTGCGCCAGGCGCAGAAGATGGAGGCGCTGGGCCGGCTCACTGGCGGCATCGCCCACGACTTCAACAATCTGCTGCAGGTCATCGTCGGATATCTCGAGCTGACCGATGCCGGCCTGTCGAAACCCCAGGTCGACACGCCCCGGCTCAAGCGCAACATCGGCAACGCGCGCGCCGCAGCCGACCGCGCCGCCGCATTGACGCAGCAGCTGCTTTCGTTCTCGCGCAAGCAACGGCTCGAGGGTCGGACCCTCAACCTGAACGACGTCGTGCGGTCCTCCCGCGGACTAGGCGGCCGCACGCTCGGCCAGGACGTCACGCTCGAGCTGCGCCTCGCCGAGGATCTCGCCAATTGCCGACTCGACCCGGCGCAGATCGAGACGGCGCTCCTCAACATCATGATCAACGCGCGCGACTCGATGGTCGATCGCGGTGACAAGCGCCTCGTGATCGAGACGCGCACCATCGTCGCGGAGCGGGGCGAGATCGCCGGAGCGAAGAACCTGCCGGCCGGTCGTTACGTCGGCATCGAGGTCTCGGACACGGGCGCCGGCATCCCGAAGGCGGTCGTCGAACGGGTCATGGACCCGTTCTTCACCACCAAGGAGGAAGGACAGGGCACCGGGCTCGGTCTGTCGATGGTCTACGGCTTCGCCAAACAGTCCGGCGGCGCCGCCTGGATCACGTCCGAGGAGGGGACCGGCACCACCGTTTCGATGTATTTTCCCGCCGTCGGCGACGCCGTGACCAGCCACCCGCCGGACAAGGGCATCGCGCTCGACCGCCCGGGCGACGAGACCATCCTGGTGGTGGAGGACCGGCACGACGTCGCAGAGATGGCGCGCGCGATCCTCGGCGATCTCGGCTACACCGTGATCGTCGCCGGCGACGGCCACGCCGGCTTGGCCGTGCTGGCGCAGCGATCGGACATCGCGCTGCTCTTCACCGACATCCTGCTGCCGGGCGGCATGAACGGCGTCGAGGTGGCGCGCGAAGCACGGCGACGCCACAACCACCTGAAGGTGCTGCTGACCACCGGCTATGCCGAGGCGTCGATCGAACGAACCGATGCCGGTGGTCGTGAATTCGACGTCCTGAACAAGCCCTACGGCCGGGTCGAGCTCGCGCGAAAGGTGCGCGTGGTGCTCGACGGAGCGACGGGCGTCAGCTGAAGGGATTTCGATGGAGCGCCAGCCAGGTGTCGACGACCGGGACGCCGACGAGGACGGCCCAGACGATTCCGAACCGGACGTCAGCGACACCGAGCGCAAGGAAGCCGGGGTCGGCCCGACCCCACCATCCGCCTTCCTGATCCACGAGATCATCCGCGAGGAGGGCGAGGAGGAACTCGAGCGCTCCAACACGGCGCTGATCTGGTCGGCCACCGGCGCCGGCCTGTCCATGGGCTTCTCGTTCCTCACGATGGGCTTCATCAAGAGCGGCCTGCCCGAGGCACCGTGGTCGAAGCTGGTCACCGGGTTCGGCTATACGCTCGGCTTTCTCATAGTGGTGCTCGGCCGCCAGCAGCTCTTCACCGAGAGCACGCTGACGGCGGTGCTGCCGCTGCTGACGCGGCGCGACGCCAAGACCTTCATGCAGACGACGCGTCTCTGGATCATCGTTCTCGCCTTCAACATCGTCGGCACGTTCGCCTTCTCGTTCCTGATCAGCCGGCACGGCCTGTTCGACGAGGAGGTCGTCAAGGCCTTGCACACCCTCTCGGCCGAGGCGCTGAAGGACGAGTTCGTGCCCATGATGATCAAGAGCATCCTCGCGGGCTGGCTGATCGCGCTGATGGTGTGGCTGATCCCCGGCGCCGGGCAGGCGCGCCTGTGGCTGATCGTGATCGTCACCTACGTGGTCTCGATCGCGCATTTCTCGCACATCATCGCCGGCTCGGTGGAAGCCTCCTACGCCGTCTTCGTCGGCCACATCACCTTCGGCGAATATTTTCCGCGTTTCATGATCCCGACGCTGATCGGCAATTGCATCGGCGGCGTCTCGCTCGTGGCGATCCTCAACCACGCCCCGGTCCGCGAGGAGCTGCCCGGCAAGCAGAACGAACCGGGCGGGTGATTCCGGCGCCCGTCGCCTCGGCGCGTTCGCGCGTCATCGCGCTCGACGGGACGCCGGGGCGGGAAGGGCCCCACGCGGTCGCCGTCGAGGTCCCGGTCCGGCTATCGTTCGCCGAAGTGCCGTTCGCCGTGATGATGCTGACGCCGGCCGACCTCGTCGACTTCGCCTACGGCTTCAGCCTGACAGAAGGCATCGTCGAGACCGCCGGCCAGATCCGCTCCGTCGACGTCGAGACCCTCGACGACGGGCTCGGCCTGCGCATCGCGCTGGCGGGCGAGCGCCTGCACAAGCACCTGGCGCGGCAGCGCGCCATGACCGGACGCACCGGCTGCGGCGTCTGCGGGATCGACGACATCGAGGCGCTGCGCCGCGCCCGCGGCACGACGCTCGCCGCGCCTTCCATCGCCGTGACGACGATCGCCCGCGCCCTGCGCGACCTCGACGACCGACAGATTCTCAACCTCGAGACGCGTGCCGTGCACGGCGCGGCCTGGGCCGACGGCTCCGGCGCGATCCAGGCGGTGCGCGAGGACGTCGGCCGGCACAACGCGCTCGACAAGCTCATCGGCGCGTCGCTGCGGGCCGGCACCGACCCGAGCGACGGTTTCGTGCTGATCACCAGCCGCTGCTCGTTCGAGATGGTCGAGAAGGCCGCGACCTTCGGTGCTCGCACGCTGGTTTCGATCTCCGCGCCGACGTCCTTCGCCATCGATCGCGCGCGAGCGCTCGACCTGACCTTGATCGCCATCGCCCGCCGCGACACGCTCACGGTGTTCAACGGCGAAGAGCGCGTCCTCGGCGCGTGAGCCTTGCCGTCACGCGCCCCGCATCTGCACCAGGCGGGACGTGACGGCGTAGCCGCGGTAGAGAGCACGCGTGCCGGCGACGAGCCCGTGCTCGCGTGCGACCACCGCCAGAATCTCGGGGAGATCGTGGCGCGGCGTCACGTGGAACTTGGCGAGCCAGGCGCCGAGCGCGGCATTGAAGGCCCTCGGCAAGCTGCGGCCGTCGCCGAAGTCGACGAGGTGCAACGATCCGCCCGGCGCCAGCAGACCGGCCGCATGGCCCAGCGTTTCGCGCCACGGCGGGATCATCGACAGCGCGTAGGAGATCACGATGCGGTCGAACGCCGCCGGCCCGAACAGCGCGGCGGGATCGAAGCGCGAGGCATCGGCCTCGGCAAGCTTGATGCGCGAGGCCAGGCCGGCTCCGACGACGGAACGTCTCGCCGTCGCGAGCATCGCGGTCGAGATGTCGAGACCGTAGCAACGAGCGTCCGGGTAGCGCCGGGCGATGGCGACGAGATTGCGGCCGGTGCCGCACGCGATCTCGAGCACGCTTCCGCCGGGCGGCGGCCGCAGGTCGGCGATAAGCCCATCGCGGCCGAGCAGGTAGAACTTGCGGGTGGCGTCGTAGACGTGGCGCTGGCGGACGTAGATCGCGTCCATCAGCCGCCCGGCGTCGACCGCGGTTTCGCTCACGCCGCGCGCCGGTAGAGATGGAAGGCGCCGTAGATCGAGGAACGGTCGCGGTCGCACCAGGCACGGCACTCGGCCTCGTCGGTCACCCAGGGCGCGAGCAGCCGCGGCGGCAGGCGGCCGGGCAGCAGGCGCTCGTCGGCGGCGGTGCGGAAGATCACGCGAGCGCCCGGCGCCGCGGTGCGGCCGATCTCGGTCCACAGCGCGGCGAGGTCGTCGTCGCCCATCCAGTCCTGGGCGTCGAGCAGCACGAAGGCATCGACGCTCGCGGGCGGCTGCGTCGCCAGGAAACCGGTCATCGATTGCTGGTGATAGCCGACGCGGTCGGCGCGGGCGCGTACGGCCTCGAAATGCCGGCCCTGCAAGTAGGGCGGCAACGCCTCGTCCGAACCGGTCGCGTAACGCCGGCCGAAGCCCTGCCACGCGAAATAATTCTCGCTCACCGGAAAGTCGCAGGCCAGCCGCTCGAGCCGATGGCGCAGCACTGCCCCGATACCGCCGGGGCGATCCGCGGCGAGCTTGCGGTACTGCGCCGGCGGGATGCCGAGGCCGAACAGCGAGGCCGGCTGGCGCGACAGCCAGCGGGCGAACCCCTTGTCGAAGATCGGCGCGATGCAGCGCTCGAACGCCTCGCGCTGCTCCGCGAGGGTCGTGGCGCGCAGCACCGCCTCGGGCTCGCAGCCGTAGAGCTTGCCGAGCAGGTGGCCGGTGCCGATGAACTTGCCCAGCAAGCCGTAGCGGTAGAAGCCGCGGGCGAAGACCGAGATGCGCCGGCGGCCCCAGGCGCGGCGCGCGTTCCAATAGGCGGCGCTGACCGGGTCGAGGGCCGGGCGGATGTGGCGATCGTAGGCGGCGACGTTGTCCGCTTGATCCGCCTGGCCGAAGAAGCGGAGAAAGCTGGCGTGGTCGGGCAGCGACCGCGCGGCGCATAGCTTGAGGCGGCCGAGCGCGACATGGGCGCCGTTGAGGTCGACCGCTGAAATCCTCGCCGGACCCGCGGTGAGGTAGGACAGGACGTTGCAGCTGCCCGACGCGATCGCCGCGACGTGATCGCTCGGGCGCAAGGCCAACGCCTCCATGTCGATCGCCGGATCTTCCCAGATCTGCGGATAGACCAGGCCGCGGAAGGCCAGCGTGAACAGTCGCTCGAGAGCGCCGGCCCGCGACAGGGGGCGGGAACGATGGACGGCACTGTCGAGGCCATCGATGGTGGCGCGCCGAACCGCCTGCGTCATCCGGGTCAAGCTGCGAATCCCCGTGTCGTCGTCCGTCCGCCGCCGATAGCGGCCGCGAGTGACGGTGCGATGACGCGTGGAGCCCCGATCCCGATTATTCGAGACGGATCGAAGGGCGCTGGGCCGGATCAGTCGTCGTCGCAGACCCGCCGTTCGACGAAGCGGCTGACGCCGTAGCCCTGATCCAGCGAGACCTGCTCGGTATGGCACGGTGCGCGGAGCGTGCGCTCCCGCGCCATCAGGCGCCCGGCCGTCGGCATGGTGGCGACGATGGCGAACGCGATCATGCCCAGGGCCGCGACGCCGAAGAGGACGAAAGTCTTGTTCAGGCTCAACGTGTTCTCGCTCACCGCGCCATCCAGCATGATGCCCGGTCGCCCCGTTCGACCGCCGGCAAGAGATACCGGCGGGAAGCCCTCCGACGATAGTGCTGCCTCGCCACAGCCCGGTCGAAAGCCGTGGCATTTGAGAGGCAGAGTAAAGGGCGCGTTCACGACGAAAGCGGGAGGACCCCTGTCGATTTCCGGGGATCAAACCGTCGCCGAGAGCGCGTAGTCTCCTCGCGTTACTCTTGGAGGACGATGCCATGAAGCGTGCCTCGATCGTGGCCTGCTGCACTTTCATCATGTCCACGGCCGCCTGGGCCCAGTCGGGCGGCGCGGTGGAGAAAACACCGGAGGCGCCATCGATGATGTCGAGCGCCACGACCATGGCTCCCGTCGCGCCGGGTTCGACGCAGATGCATGAGGTGCCGACCCCTTCGGTCGAGAAGAAGTCAAACTCGATCGGAACCGGCCAGAAGCTGACAGGCCGAGGCGGCAACTAGCCCCGGACACGGAAAAGCCCGCGCCGGGTGGCGCGGGCTCGACGGCGCAGGCCTTGCGGGCTGCTACTTGTTGGTTTCGTTCGACGACGACGACTTCGTATCGGTGCCCGGTGCCGCACCTACGGTGCCGGCCGAATGCTTGGCGGCATCGCCCTGTTGCGCCTGCACCTGCTGCGGATCGGTCGCCACCGCCGGAGCGGTCGGCGTCTGCATCGCACCAGTCGTGCCCGGCGACTTGGAATTGTTCATCGGCGTCGTCGACTTGTCGTCGGCATGCGCGACCGACGCCGCGAGTCCGAGCGCCGCAAACGCGATAAGAGCGGTCTTCATGGTGTTCCTCCTTGCCGTTTTGTCTTGTCGGCGCCAACAAATCTTCCTGAGGTCCGTTCCCGGCCTAAGCCTGTACGGACGACCGAGCCGCCGGTGACGAGACGTCGCATCGGCCGAGTTGGCGACAAGCCTGCACGCAAGCGGGAGCAAGCCTCTTAATAGAACAAAAGAGGAACTTGCTCGCTGCCGTGCCGTTCTATAGCTGAGCCATGGCCAAGTCTCCCCCGCCCCTGCCGCCTCATGGCGGCAGCATCGATCCGGTCTCGTTGCACGAGGCGCTGGAGGAGCGTTACCTCGCCTATGCGTTGTCGACGATCACGGGGCGGGCGCTGCCGGACGCGCGCGACGGGCTGAAGCCGGTGCATCGGCGCATCCTCTATGGCATGCAGGTGCTTCGGCTCGATCCCGGTACCGCATTCCGCAAGTGCGCCAAGATCGTCGGCGACGTGATGGGCTCGTTTCATCCTCACGGCGACCAGGCGATCTACGACGCATTGGTGCGCCTCGCGCAGGATTTCTCCTCGCGTTATCCGCTGGTCGACGGCCAGGGCAATTTCGGCAACATCGACGGCGATTCCGCCGCCGCCTACCGCTACACCGAGGCGCGCATGACGGATGTCGCGCGCCTCCTGCTGGAGGGTATCGGCGAGGATTCGATCGACTTCCGCGACAATTACGCCGGCACCGAACAGGAGCCGGTGGTGCTGCCGGCGGCCTTCCCGAACATGCTGGCCAACGGCGCCCAGGGCATCGCGGTCGGCATGGCGACCTCGATCCCGCCGCACAATCTCGCCGAGCTGTGCGATGCCGCGCTCCACATGATCGCGCACGCGGACGCGAAGACCGACGACCTGCTGCGCTTCGTTCACGGGCCGGATTTTCCCACGGGCGGCATCATCGTCGAGCCGGCGGCGGCGATCGCCGAGGCCTACCGCACCGGCCGCGGATCGTTCCGGCTCCGCGCGCGCTGGGAGAAGGAGGACGGTGCGCGCGGCCAGTGGCAGGTCGTGGTCACGCAGATCCCCTACATGGTGCAGAAGTCGCGGCTCATCGAGAAGCTCGCCGAGCTCCTCAACGACAAGAAGCTGCCGCTCGTCGCCGACGTGCGCGACGAGTCGGCCGAGGACGTCCGCGTCGTCATCGAGCCGAAGAACCGCGCCGTGGCGCCTGGCGTGATGATGGAGCAGCTGTTTCGCGCCAGCGAGCTCGAGACGCGTTTCCCGATGAACATGAACGTGCTCGTCGACGGCGTCGTGCCGAAGGTCGTCTCGCTCGAGCAGGCGCTGCGGCAATGGCTCGACCACCGCCGCACCGTGCTGCTGCGCCGCTCGCGTCACCGGCTGGCGAAGATCGAGCACCGGCTCGAAGTGCTCGCCGGCATGATCGTGGTTTTCCTGAACCTCGACGAGGTGATCCGCATCATCCGCGAGGAGGACGAGGCGAAGGACGTGCTGATGACGCGCTTCGCCTTGTCCGAGGTGCAGGTCAACTACGTGCTCGACACTCGCCTGCGCCAGCTGCGCCGCCTCGAGGAGATGGAGCTGCGTCGCGAGCACGACGCCCTGCTGAAGGAGAAGGCCGAGGTCGAGGCGCTGCTGGCCGATGACGGCAAGCAGTGGAAGACGGTGGCCTGGCAGATCCGGGAGCTGCGGAAGACATATGGGCCGGAGACGCCGCTCGGCCGCCGCCGCACGACCTTCGCAGAGGCGCCCGCCGCCGCCGACGTCGAGCTGGCCTCCGCCGCGCTCGTCGAGCGCGAACCGATCACAGTGGTGGTCTCGCAGAAGGGCTGGATCCGCGCGCTCAAAGGCCACGTCACGGACCTTGCCGGCCTTCAGTTCAAGGGCGACGACACGCTGAAGGCGAGCTTCCTCGCCGAGACGACGAGCCGCATCCTGGTCTTCGCCACCGACGGGCGCGCCTTCACGCTCGATGCCTCCAGGCTCCCCGGTGGCCGTGGACAGGGCGAACCGATCCGCGTCATGGCCGACCTCGGCGAGGGCGAGGACATCACCGCCGTGCTGCCCTACCAGGCCGGTGCCAAAATGATCGTGGCGGCTTCCGACGGCCGCGGCTTCGTCGTCGACCAGGACGACATGATCGGCGGCACCCGCAAGGGCCGGCAGGTGCTCAACGTCGACAAGCCCGCGGTGGCGACGATCATCCGTCCCGCCTTGGGCGACCAGGTCGCGGTGATCGGCGACAACAGGCGGCTGCTCGTGTTCCCGATCGACCAGGTGCCGGAGATGGGGCGCGGCAAGGGCGTGCGCCTGCAGCGCTACAAGGACGGCGGCATCGCCGACATCCTGGTGTTCGCGCAAGCCGACGGCCTGACCTGGCAGGACACGGGCGGGCGCACCTTCACCGTCAAGCTGCCCGAGCTGCGCGACTGGATCGGCAACCGCGCCGAGGCCGGCCGCTTGCCGCCGAAGGGTTTTCCGAAAGCGAACCGCTTCCGCTAGAGCCGGCGGAGCGGCCGTCGAACGAAGGCCGATCGTCGCGCGTTTTCAGCGTGTCGCGGGAACGCGGCGCGATCCGAGCGCGGGGGACGTCCGATGGGCGGCGACTCACACCATCCAGCGTCGCCGCGACGGCTTGCCGGCGCCACGAGCCTCGGCACCATCCTCGCGCTCGACGCCACGCCGGCCCGCGCCACCTCGCCGGGCTGGGATGCGCTGGATCCCTTCGGCCTCGACGGTCCCGACGTCGTGACCCTCTATGCCGCGCTGCTGATCCTCGCCGCCATGCTGACGTGGCTGCTGCGCGACATGGCCAGCACCACCGATCGGCGCCCCGACCTCCGCAACCTCGGCGAGATCGAGCTGGCCTATTGTGTCGGCGGCGACGAGCGCGCCGCCGACACGCTCTACATCGCCCTCGCGTCGCGCGGGGCCGCGCACCTCGAAGGATCGAGTATCGTCGTGGACGGCACGGTTGCCGGCCTGCCGTCGCAGGTGGAGGCGTTGAGCCGAGCGCTCGTCGGCTCTCATTCGCGAGAGCGCTTCGTCTCGATCTTCATCGGCAGCCCGTCCCGAGAGGCGTTGTTGGACGGGCTGTTGGCACGCAAGATCCTGCTCGCTCCCGCGCGTCGCACGCGCCTGGCCGTGGCCAATTGGCTGCCGTTGATCCTGCTCCTGGCTCTCGGTCTCGCCGAGGTGGGTGTCGGTCTCTGGCGCGGCCAGCCCGTCGCTTTGCTCCCGCCCGTCATGGTGCTGTCCGGCTTGCTGTTCGCCGCGCTGTTCGGCGGCGAGCGCTATCTCACGCGCGAGGCGCGCGCGTCGCTCGATGCCCTGCGCGATCGCCGCAACCGCACGCTAAGGGCTCCGCCGCCGGAAGAGCTGGCCTTCGCCTTCGCGATGCTCGGCATCATCGCGCTCGAGGGCACAGCCCTCGCAGGCTACGCCAAGCTGATGAGGCCGCCGACCGGCCGCGTGGCGAGTCGAGGCGGAGCCGTCGGATGAAACATGCATTTCCGAATTTCCGGCGTAGGGACTCGTCGCGCTCGACGTTTTCCTGAGGCATCCAACAGGAGGTCCCCCAATGCGCGTCTCCACCATCGCCGCGGCCCTTGCTCTCGCCGCGCTCCCCTTCGCCGGCGCCGAAGCCATGCCGCTGGCCCAGCCGATCCCGCTCGCCGGCAGCGACGCCCCCGCGATCACCCTTACCTCCGGCGGTTGCGGCATCGGCTTCCATCGCGGCTTCTACGGCGGCTGCCGGCCGAATTTCGGTTACGGCGTCGGCTTCCGGCCCTATGGCTACGGCTACGGCGGCTATGGCTTCCACCGCGGCTTTGGTTGGCATCGCGGCTGGCATCGCTGGTGATCCTGATCTAACCGGCGAGCTCTCCGGCTCGCTGCTCGGCGGCGGCCAACGCCCTCGTCATCAACGCCTCGAGGCCGCCCGTCGCGCGCAGCACGTCGAGCGCGGCGGCGGTCGTCCCGCCCGGCGACGTGACCGCCTCGCGGAGCGCCGCCGGCGGTCGCGGATCGGCCTGCAGCAGAGCGCCGGCGCCTTCGACGGTGGCGCGCGCCAGGCGCGACGCCACGTCGACGGGCAGCCCGCTCGCGGCGCCGGCCGCAGCCAGCGCCTCGACCAGCAGGAACACGTAGGCCGGACCCGAGCCGCTCAGCGCGGTGACGGCGTCGATCAGGCTCTCCTCCACCCATTCGACCAGTCCGACGCTCGTCATCAGCCGGGTCGCGACAGCCCGCTGCGCCGACGTCAGCACCGCTTCCCCGGCGAGGCCCGAGGCTCCGCGTCCCACCGCCGCCGGCAAATTGGGCATGGCGCGTACGACGGCGCCGGCATTGGGCAGGCTCCCGCGCAGGTTCGCCAGCCTCTTCCCCGCGAGGATCGACACCACGAGCGTCTCCGGACGGGCGAGACGCTCGAAGGCGCCGGGTGCGGCGGCGAAGGTCTGCGGCTTCACCGCCAGCACCAGGGCTTCGGGCGCGACGTTCGGCGTGTCGAGCAGGACGCCGCGCTCGCGGCAGAAGGCGGCGGTCTCGTCGTCGAGATGCGGGTCGAGCACGTGGATGGAGCCGGCCGGCAAGCCGCCGGCGAGCCAGCCGCGCAGCAGCGCGCCGCCCATCCGGCCGCAGCCGGCCAGAACCAGCGAGGCGGGCCAGCCCTCGGCCATCAGGCTTCGCCGTGGGTCTCGATCATGGCCGTCTCGAGCGCTTCCTTGCCGGTCTTGCCGGCCCAGACCACGAACTGGAAGGCCTGGTAGTAGCGCTCGCATGCCATCACCGCCGCGGCCAGCACGCTCTCGCACTGCCGGCCGTTGAGCTCGGCGTTGCCGGCGAGCAGCAGCGCGTGACGGAACATGATGACGCCGTCGACTGGCCAGATGTCGAAATGGCCAATCCACATCTGCTCGTTGATGAGCGCGACGAGGCCGAGCATGTCCGACCGGCGCGCCGCCGGCACCTTGAGGTCGAAGGCGCAGCCGACGTGAAGCGCCTCCATCTCCGGCAGCCAGGTGAAGGCCACGGAATAATCCGCCCAGCCGCCGGCGACGGAAATCGAGATCTCGTCGTCGTCGTCGCGATCGAACGACCATTCGTTGAGAGCGGCGAGGCGCTCGATGACGTCGACCGGGTTCTCGGACCGCGTGATCGTGGCTTCGACGGGGGACAGCGACATTCCTGGGCCTTCATGCGGGCGAAGCGCCACCGTGAGGAGGCGTCTCGCCGAAAATGGGAACGCGGGCACACCGGTCGTCCTGGGGGGGCGCGCCCGTCGGATGGCGCGCCTCGCCTTGGATCACCACCGCGCCGGCCGATCAACCGGCCTGCGCCGCAACGATCCGAGGCCGGCACGCTCCCGTATTCGCGCGACTCCGTCCATGGGGCCGGCCGGTGTGTCCACAAAAGAAGCGCGTTAAGCTTGATCGGGGACCGGCCGGGCTCACCGCGACGGCGAGCGCCATGACATCGCGCGGCGGCTGTGGCACATCTCGCGCGACAGCAAGAACGAGAAGAGACCATGGCCAATACGCTGCGCCCGGCGACCACTCTCGTGCACGGCGGCACCACACGGTCCGCGCACGGCGAGATGTCGGAGGCGATCTTCCTCACCCAGGGCTTCGCCTACGACACCATGGAGCAGGCCGAGGCCCGATTCAAAGGCCTCGAGCCGGGCTTCATCTACGCCCGCTACTCCAATCCCACGACGGCGATGTTCGAGGAGCGCATGGCGCTGCTCGAAGGCGCGGAGGCGGCACGAACCACGGCGAGCGGCATGGCGGCGGTGTTGGCCTCCGTGATGGGCCAGGTGCGCGCCGGCGACCACGTCGTCGCCGCCCGGGCCCTGTTCGGATCCTGCCTCTACATCATCGAGGACCTGCTGCCGCGCTTCGGCGTCGAGACCACCCTGGTCGACGGCGGCGACCTCGCGCAATGGCGCGCGGCGATGCGGCCCAACACCAAGGTGCTGTTCCTCGAGACGCCGACCAATCCGACGCTGGAGGTCTACGATATCGCCGCCATCGCCGCGATCGCGCATGCGGGGGGCGCCACCTGCGTCGTCGACAACGTGTTCTCGACACCGATGCTGCAACGCCCGCTCGAGCTCGGCGCCGACGTCGTGGTCTATTCCGCCACCAAGCACGTCGACGGCCATGGCCGCTGCCTCGGTGGCGTCATCCTGTCCTCGCAGGCCTTCATCGACGCGCACCTGCACAACTTCCTGCGCCACACCGGGCCGGCGCTGTCCCCGTTCAACGCCTGGGTGCTGCTGAAATCGCTGGAGAGCATGGCGGTGCGGGTGAAGCACCAGTGCGCGAGCGCGGCGCAGATCGCCGACGTGCTGGCGCAGGAGCCGGCGGTGACGCGGGTGATCTATCCCGGCCGCGCCGATCATCCGCAGGCCGAGATCATCAAGCGGCAGATGTCCGGCGGCTCGACGCTCGTCACCTTCGAGGTCGAGGGGAACAAGGACGGCGCCTTCCGCTTCGCCAATGCGCTCGAGATCATCCTGATCTCGAACAATCTCGGCGACGCCAAGAGCATCATCACCCATCCCGCCACCACCACGCACCAACGATTGACGCCGGAGGCGCGCGCCCAGGCCGGCATCACCGACGGCATGCTGCGGCTCTCGGTGGGGCTCGAGGATCCGCTCGATCTGATCGACGATCTCCGCCAGGCCCTGGCCGGCCTGCTGCCGCAGCGCATCGCCGCCGAATGATGGCGGCCCCGGTCCCGGCGCGATTTGCCTCGGGAACGCGGGGCCGGCCGCGCTGTTGGGCCGCCACCTCGTGACAAAGGAGTGGCTCGTGGGTGGTCTTTTGGAGACGGCGTTCTTCGCCGGAGCGGTCGTCCTGCTCGCGGCGCTGATCTGGGGCGTGGTGGCCTACAACCGGCGCAACCGCGCCAACGAACCGGTCACGGAAGAAGCGACCCGTCAGCTTTACGCCGACACGGACAGCTACGGCGACAAGGAAGACGAGTTGCGCCGCCGCACCTCGTGAAGCCGTTCAGCGCGCCCGGGTCAGCCAGACGCTCTGGCAGATCATGCCGCCGAGCGCGCAGCCCCGGGTGAGCAGGCGTGTGCCCGTCATCGTCATCGTACCGGCGTAGGTCTGGCCGTCCGCCGGATTGACCGCCGAGCCGGTCCAGCTGTCCGTCGCGGTCCGGCGCATGTCGTAGAGCACGCGCTGCCCGATATGCGCCGGGCCGGCTTTGTCCTTCAGCCAGACCACATCGCCACACAGCGCGCTGCCGCAATGCGCGATGCGGACTCCGCCGAGGCCGTCGTCGCGGTTCCAGAGCCCCGTGACGCCCTGCTCCGGCGAGGCCAGCGCCGAACCGGCGAGAAGCGTGGCGGCGAGCGCCGCGAAGCAAAGACGAGGCATGGAGGCTCCGGGATAGGTCGGCGTTCGTGGCCGAACGTTCCCGTGTCTACGTGCGATCGGCGGAAAGGGTTCGCTGCCGCACCACAAAACGCGCAAACCCGCGGCGTTATGAGCGAGCCTCGGAGGGAAGGTCGCGCCTCGGCCGGCATCAAGGCTCAGCCACCACCTTGACGAGGAGCTGCACCTCGCGGGGGCCTTCCCCCGCCTCCACGCTGACAATTGTGTAGCGTTGCTCCGCGTCGGCGACGATCTCGCCGGGCGAGAAGGGCTCGGCGAGGTTGCGCGGGACGATCAGAACGAAGCCCTGCCGGCTGAGCGGCTTGCGGGAGATGGGTGTGACGACGCGCATGTCGGCTGGTCCGGCGGATCGGCGCCGCGACGGGACGCCCGGGCGGGGCTAGGCAAGGATCGTGCGCAATCGCGCTCCCGTCGCTCCCATCTCGGACCGATCGCCATGCTCTCGGACGGCTATTGTCGTGGCGCGCCGCGCTTTCCCTCGCCCCGCGCCGCATCTCCCATCGCCTCCCGGATCAGCTCGGCTTCGGCCTCGGCGAGGATCTCCTCGCGGGCGTCGCCCATCACCTTCTCCTTGCCGGCCTCCAACATGATGGGAACGGCGAGCGGGGAGATCTTGTCGAGCGCCTTGTGCAGCACGCGGCCGCGGATGCGCTCCAGCATCGCGGCGAGGCGCACGAGGTCGAGCAGGCCGGTGGAGGCATCCAGGCGAGCGGCCTGAAGCAGGATGTGTTCGGGTTCGTGCCGCCGCAGCACGTCGTAGATGAGGTCGGTGGAGATGGTCATCTGGCGGCCGGTCTTCTCCTGCCCGAACTGGTTGCGCTCGATCAGGCCGGAGACGATGGCGTTCTGGCGGAAGGTGCGCTTCATCAAGGCGCTCTCCTGCAGCCATTCCTCGAGGTCGTCGCCCAGCATGTCCTCGGAGAACAGTTCGTCGATCGAGACGAGGCCTTGGCTCGCGCGCAGCCCGAGGTCGGTCTTGAGCCAGACCGCCATGGCATAGTCGTTGGCGACGAAACCGAGCGGCTTGAGGTAGGCCCGCTCCATGCGCCGCGTCAGCAGCATGCCGAGGGTCTGGTGGGCGAGCCGCCCCTCGAACGGGTAGCACACCATGAAGAACCGGCCGCCCCGCGGAAAGGTCTCGACCAGCAGGGTGTCCGGGGCCGGCAGCGCCGAGCGCTCCCGTTGCAGCTCCAACCATTCCGTGACCTGCATCGGCATGTTGCCCCAACGATCGGGCTCTGCCAGCAGCCGGCGCACGCCGGCGGCGAGGTAGGTCGAGAGCGGGAACTTGCCGCCGGCGTAGGTCGGCACCCGCGGCGTGTCGCTGCGCGAACGCGTGACCAGCGCCTCGTTCTCGACGATGCCCTGCAACGCCAGGACCTCGCCGCCGAACAGGAAGGTGTCGCCGGGCACGAGGCTCTCGAGAAAACCCTCCTCCAGCTCGCCGAGCGCGCGGCCGCCGCGCCGCAGCGGCCCGGTGTAGACCTCGCTGGAGCCCTCCGCGCCGGATGCGCTCTTGTCGGGGCCGGCGGCGCCTCTGCCGCGCACCAGCCGCACCTTCAGCGAGGACGCCTCGACGATGGTGCCGACGTTCATGCGATAGGTCTGGGCGACGCGGCCGTTGGCGATGCGCCAGCGCACCTCGCCGTCGGCATCGACGACCTCCTTGATCTTGGCGAAGCGCTCGTAGCCCGCCAGGGCGTAGCCGCCGTGGGCGACGAAGCGCAGGGCGCGCTCGAACGTGTCGCGCTCGACGTGGGCATAGGGCTCGGCCGAGGTGATCTCGCGGTAGAGGTCTTCCGCGGCGAACGGCCCGGCGCAGGCCATGCCGAGGATGTGCTGGCACAGCACGTCGAGGGCGCCGGCGCGCGCCACCGCCGTGTCCTGCGCGCCGATGGCCGCGGCTTCGACCGCGGCGCGGCATTCCAGCACCTCGAAACGGTTCGAGGGCACCAGCACCGCGACGGAGGGCTCGTCCATGCGGTGGTTGGCGCGGCCGATGCGCTGCATCAGGCGCGACGAGCCCTTCGGCGCGCCGATGTTGACCACGAGGTCGACGTCGCCCCAGTCGATGCCGAGGTCGAGCGTCGAGGTGCAGACCACCGCCTTGAGCTTGCCGGCCGCCATCGCCTCCTCGACCCGTCGGCGCTGGCCGGCGTCGAGCGAGCCGTGGTGCAACGCGATCGGCAGCGTGTCCTCGTTGATGCGCCACAAGGCCTGGAAGATGAATTCGGCCTGGGAGCGCGTGTTGACGAAGATCAGCGTCATGCCGGCCCGCTTGACCATGGCGTAGACCTCGGCCAGCGCGTGGCGGGCGGAATGGCCGGACCACGGCATGCGCTGCTCGGTGTCGAGGATGGAGAGATCGGCCTGGGCGCCCGCCGGCGCGACGATGAGCCGGGCGAGGGCGACGTCCCGTCTCCCCTGCTCCACCAGCCAGCGCTGCAGCTCGGCTGGATCGCGCACCGTGGCCGATAGGCCGGTGGTCCGCATCGCCGGCGCGATGGTCCTGATCCGGGCGAGATCGAGCGAGAGCAGATCGCCGCGTTTGCTCGCGGTGATGGCGTGCAGCTCGTCGAAGATCACGCGGCGCAGGTCGGCGAACAGGGTGTGGCTGTCCGGCGAGGCCAGCAGCAGCGCCAGCTGCTCGGGCGTGGTCAGCAGGATGTCGGGAGGCGCGGCGCGCTGGCGCTTGCGCTTGGCCACCGACGTGTCTCCCGTGCGCGTCTCGATCGAGAGGCCGAGCGCCAAGTCCGCGGCGGGAACGCGCAGGTTGCGCTCGACGTCGACCGCGAGCGCCTTCAGCGGCGAGATGTAGAGCGTGTGCAGTCGCTTGCCCGGCCGATTGCCGCGGCGCGAGGGATCGGCCAGTTCGACGAGGCTCGGCAGAAAACCGGCCAGCGTCTTGCCCGCCCCCGTAGGCGCGATCAGCAGCGCGTCCTCGTCGGCCTGCGCGGCGGCAAGCAACGCGAGCTGGTGCGAGCGCGGCTGCCAGCCGCGCGAGGCGAACCAAGCGGCGAAGCGCGCGGGCAGCGTCGTGGCGGCGGAAGATGCCTGTGCGGAAGCCATGTGCGAAGTCACGCGGCAGTATAGAAGATGTCCCGTCGGCCTCGCCAGCACGCCGTCGCGCTGTGACAAAGTGGATGCTCGACGCCGGACTCACCGCGCGAGGCGGCGTTCCGATGAACGCTTGATGAATGCCGTTTGAGACCAAATTTAATCATGAACGGTGGAAACGCTTTCCTTGGCGCTCGCATTCAATTGATGAACTCGGACGGCGACGGGCGTGGCATGCACCCCATATGAGACGAGGTGTTCCGCGAAGGAATGACCTTGGATCGACAGGGCGCTTTCCACGTTATCGCGCGAGTGCTCTTTTCAGGAGGATGTTCATGAACGGTCTTCTCAAGAAGACGATGGTCGCCGGCGCTTCCGCGTTGACGATCGCGGCCGGCGTCGCGGCCGTGCCAAGTGTGGCCAACGCGCGCGGCGGCGGCGGTGGTGGCTTCCATGGTGGTGGCGGCGGTTTCCATGGTGGCGGCTTCGGTGGTCGCGGCTTCGGCGGTGGTCGCGGGTTTGGTGGTCGTGGCTTCGGTGGCGGTTATGGCCGTGGCTTCGGTGGCCGAGGCTTCTATGGCCGCGGTTACGGCTATGGGTATGGCCGCGGCTACGGCGGTTACGGTTACGGTCTCGGCACCGGGTTGTTGCTCGGTTCGCTCGCCGGCTACGGCTACGGCTGTGGTGGTTATGGCGGGTACTACGGTGGCTACGGCTACGGTGGTTGCGGGTATGGCGGCTACGGCGGTTACGGCTACGGCTACTAAGATCGTCTCATCCGATGAGGGCCCCGCTTCGGCGGGGCCTTTTTTTATCGGCACGATGGTGACGAGCGCAGTCGGGCGGCTCGTGTTTCGGTGCGACTGACTTACTGCCGCACCGAGACGTGCTGGACGAGAGGCGGGGTTTGGACCCGTCGGCCTAGGGCGCTTGAAACGCTCGATCTCAGTCCGGCTTGAAACTCCACAGCTCCGTCGGCAGCGCCGCCGGCGCACCGGGCTTGAACATCGCCGAATCCGGGATGTGCGACGTGGAGACGTAGATCGTGCCGTCCGGCCCCTCGGCGAAGGTGTCGGGCCACACCAGGCGCTTGTCCTGCACCACGTTCGTCGGCTTGGACCCGGGCTTGGCGAGGTCGCGGATGCGGACGCTGTCGGTCTCCGGGCCGGTCACGTACATCTTGCCGTCGTGGTGGCTGATGAGGAGACCGTCGGCCGGGCCGTTCTCTCCGACGATCGTGATCTTACCGGGCAGATCCTTCTCCGACGATGGATCGGTCACCGCCTTCTGCAGGTCGGCGGCCGGCAGGCTGTAGAGCGTCTTTCCCTTGATGGCCTGCCAGTACACGGTCTTGCCGTCCGGCGAGAGCGCGAGCCCATCCGCCGTGAAGGCGACACCTTCGCCATCGGGCTTGCGCAGCACCTTGCCGTCGTAGGTCACCTCGACGCTCTTGTCGGCCTGCGTCGAGGGATCGCCGGCGAGCACCCGCTTGCCCTTGCCGCTGGCCAGCTCGATCACGATCAGCGAGCCGACCGCGCCGGAATCGGTGAGATAGGCCCATTTGTCGTCGGGCGAGAAGCGCACGTCGTTGAGGTAGGAGCCCTGTGGCGCAAGGTCGTCGCCGAAGGGAATGGTGCGCTCGACCTTGTTGGTCGAGGTGTTGATCTTCACCATCTTCGGCGCGCCGGGGATGCGGAACGACAAGGCCGGCGCGCCGGCGTCGAGCACCCAGAGGTTGCCGCCGTTGTCGAGGACGATGCTCTGGACGCACACGAAGTGATCGGCGACCGAGATCTTGTCCTTCTTGGCGTTGCGCCAGGAATTCCACGCTTCGTCGGGATAGGCGACGGCCTTGCCGTTCTTCAGCTCGGCGACAGAGATGGCATTGTCCTCGGTCCAGCGCGGGAAGTTGAGGAAGATGCGCCCGTCCCTGCTGACGTTGACGCCGGTGAGCTGGTGCCCGAAGCGGGCGACCTCGGTCAGCTTGGGTTGCGCGAGGGCGGCGGCGGGCAAGGCGCCGGCTGCGAGGCCAGCGAGCGCGAAGGTGCGCAGGGTGCTGCGGATCATGTCGGGTTTCCGATGACGGGTCCCCGCGAACGTCGCGCGTCGCCGGTCGTTCACAACGTCATTTGCTGTACCGCAGGCCCGCTCGCTTGAACGGTCCTACGGCTTCCGTAGCGCTGACGCCCCGCTCGTCTTTGCGCGTCCTTCCGCACAAACGAGCGCTGGTCGGTCGGCCATCTACGGCGCGACCGTGCGCCCCGCGCGCGCGATGTCCTCGAGAATGCCCTGTGTGGACACGATGACTTCGAGGGTTTCCTACGTCTGCAGAAATGCGCGCGTCGGCAGGACATGCACGTCGCGTTCGAGCCGTCCGTCGCCGAACGCCGCGTCTTCGGTGAGGACGACGAGATGATCCCGATCCGCTGGTGGTTGTCGCCGAACCAGCAATCCAACGGCTACTGCCCTCCCACTCCTTGAAGAGGCACCAAAGTCGACGACGGGGCGCGACGTCGCCATCGTCCCGGCATTATTGACGAGCGCGACCAAGATTCCCAACTCGAGCGGGCGGCGTCACCCATCACAAATCCAGCACAAGCCGCGCCGGGTCTTCCAGCGCCTCCTTCACCCGCACCAGGAAGGTCACCGCCTCCTTGCCGTCAACGATGCGGTGATCGTAGCTGAGCGCGAGATACATCATCGGCCGGATCTCGATCTTGCCGGCGACGGCCATCGGCCGCTCCTGGATCTTGTGCATGCCGAGGATGCCGCTTTGCGGCGCGTTGAGGATCGGCGTCGACATCAGCGAGCCGTAGATGCCGCCGTTGGTGATCGTGAACGTGCCGCCCTGCATGTCCTCGATCTTCAGCTTGCCGTCGCGGGCCTGCTTGCCGAAGCCGGAGATCGCCTTCTCGATGCCGGCCAAGCCGAGGCGGTCACAGTCGCGCACCACCGGCACGACGAGACCCTTGTCGGTGCCGACGGCGATGCCGAGGTGATAATAGTTCTTGTAGATGAGATCGGTGCCGTCGATCTCGGCGTTGACGGCCGGCACGTCCTTGAGCGCCTGAACGCAGGCCTTCACGAAGAAGCTCATGAAGCCGAGCTTGGCGCCGTGCTTCTTCTCGAACAGCTCCTTGTACTTGGTCCGCAGCGCCATGACCTCGGTCATGTCGACCTCGTTGAAGGTCGTCAGCATGGCCGCGGTGGACTGCGCGTCCTTCAGGCGCCGGGCGATGGTCTGCCGGAGCTTGGTCATCTTGACCCGCTCCTCGCGATCGGCGTCGGAGGGCGCGGACGGCGCGCGGATCGGGGCGGGCCGATCCTGGGTCGGCTTGGTGTCCGGTGCGCGCGTCTCGGTCTGCCGGTTCTCTGGTGAGCTTGGCGTGAAGGCCAGCACGTCGCCCTTGGTCAGCTGGCCGCGTCGGCCGGTGCCCTCGACGTCCTCGACCTTGATGCCGCGATCGGCGGCGTGTTTCGCGGCGGCCGGGGCCGGCGGCATCGGGTTGGGGCCTTTCGGATCGGCCGCGCCGTTGCCGCCCGCGGCGGCGGACGCGCGGGAGGCGGCGGGGGCGGCCTTGGCATCGCCGGCCGGCTTGGGCGCAGCGGCCTCGGCCTTGGCGGGTTCCTTGGCCGGCTTGGCCTCGGTCTTCTTCGCCGAGGCGCCGTTGCCGGCGGCGGCGCCACCCTCGGTGATCTGCCCGAGAAGCCCGCCGGGCTCGACGGTTTCGCCGTCCTTCGCGATGATCTCGGCCAGCACGCCGGCGGCCGGCGCGTTGACCTCGAGCGTCACCTTGTCGGTCTCGAGCTCGAGGATCGGCTCGTCGGCCTTCACCGCGTCGCCGGCCTTCTTGAACCACTTGCCGATCGTGGCCTCGCTGACGCTCTCGCCCAGGGTCGGTACGCGGATCTCGGTCGCCATGTCCAGTCCCTCGCCGCCGCGGCGGCCTCCCATCTCGTTTGGATGACGGTTCGGCTCAGCCGAACGCCTCGTCCGTGAAAGCCTTCATCTGCGCCAGGTGCTTGGACATCAAGCCCGTCGCCGTGGCGGCGGCGGCCGGGCGGCCGATGTAGCGCGGCCGCGTCTGCCCGTAGTTCACCTGCATCAGCACCCATTCGAGATAGGGGTCGATGAAGGTCCAGGCGCCCATGTTCTTGGGCTCCTCCTGGACCCAGGCGATCTGGGCCTGGCCGAAACGCGAGAGCTCGTTGACCAGCGCCTTCAAGGGCATCGGGTAGAGCTGCTCGACGCGCAGCAGGTAGACGTCGTCGACCTCGCGTTTCTCGCGCTCCTCGAAGAGGTCGTAGTACACCTTGCCCGAGCACAGCAGCACGCGTCGGATCCTGTCGTCGGCGACGAGCTGGACCTTGTGCTCGCCCGCCTTCTCGGCGCCGTCGCGCAGGATGCGGTGGAAGCTCGTGCCCTCCTTAATGTCGTCGAGGGTCGAGACCGCCCGCTTGTGGCGCAGCAGGCTCTTCGGCGTCATCAGGATCAGCGGCTTGCGGGTGTCGCGCTTCAGCTGCCGGCGGAGGATGTGGAAGTAGTTCGCCGGCGTGGTGCAGTTGGCGACCTGCATGTTGTCCTCGGCGCAGAGCTGCAGATAGCGCTCGAGCCGGGCCGAGGAATGCTCCGGCCCCTGGCCCTCGTAGCCGTGCGGCAGCAGGCACACGAGGCCCGACAGCCGCAGCCACTTGCGCTCGGCGCAGGAGATGAACTGGTCGAACACGACCTGCGCGCCGTTGGCGAAATCGCCGAACTGCGCCTCCCACAGCACCAGGGCGTTGGGCTCGGCGACGGAATAGCCGTATTCGAAGCCGAGCACCGCCTCCTCCGACAGCATCGAGTTGATGACCTCGAAACGCGCCTGCTCGTCGCGGATGTGGTTCAGCGGGATGAAGCGGGCCTCGGTCTCCTGGTCGATCAGCACGGAATGGCGCTGCGAGAAGGTACCGCGCTCGCTGTCCTGGCCGGAGAGGCGGACGCGGCTGCCCTCGTCGACGAGGCTGGCGAAGGCCAGCGCCTCGCCCATCGCCCAGTCGATGGCCTGGCCGGTGTCGACGGCCTTGCGGCGGTTGTCGAGCAGGCGCTGGATGGTCTTGTGCAGGTGGAACGTCTTCGGCACCTCGGTCAATCGATGGCCGAGCTCGACGAGACGCGAGCGTTCCACGCCGGTCTTGCCGCGCAGCGTGTCGTCGGTCCCCGTGGCCGCCCTGAGCCCGGCCCAGCGACCGTCGAGCCAATCGGCCTTGTTGGGTGCGTAATGCTGGCCGGCCTCGAACTCGACCTCGAGCTTGGCGCGCCAGGCGGCCTTGTCCTCCTCGACGCGCTCGGCGGTGATGATGCCTTCGGTGACCAGCTTGTCGGCGTAGAGATCGAGCACGGAGCGGTGCTTGCGGATCTTCTTGTACATCAGCGGCTGGGTGAACGAGGGCTCGTCGCCCTCGTTGTGGCCGAAGCGCCGGTAGCAGAACATGTCGATCACGACCGGCTTGTGGAACTTCTGCCGGAACTCGACCGCGATCTTGGCGGCGTAGGTCACCGCCTCCGGATCGTCGCCGTTCACGTGGAGGATCGGCGCCTCGATCATCTTGGCGACGTCGCTCGGATAGGGCGACGAGCGCGAGTAGCGCGGGTAGGTCGTGAAGCCGATCTGGTTGTTGATGATGAAGTGGATCGAGCCGCCGGTGTTGTGACCCTTCAGGCCCGACAGGCCGAAGCATTCGGCGATCACGCCCTGGCCGGCGAAGGCGGCATCGCCGTGCAGCAGCAGCGGCAGCACCTTGGCGCGCTCGACGAGATCGTCCTTCTGGTCCTGCTTGGCGCGCACCTTGCCGAGCACGACGGGATCGACGATCTCGAGATGCGAGGGATTGGCGGCGAGCGAGAGATGCACGCTCTTGTCGTCGAAGCTGCGGTCGGACGAGAAGCCGAGATGGTACTTCACGTCGCCGGAGCCTTCCGTCGCGGCCGGCGAATACGAGCCGCCCTTGAACTCGTGGAACACCGCGCGATGCGGCTTGTGCATGACCTGGGTCAGCACGTTGAGCCGACCGCGATGCGCCATGCCGAGTTCGATGTCCTCGATGCCGAGCGAGCCGCCGCGCTTGATGATCTGCTCGAGCGCCGGCACCATGCTCTCGCCGCCATCGAGGCCGAAGCGCTTGGTCCCGGTGTATTTGACGTCGAGGAACTTCTCGAAGCCCTCGGCCTCGATCAGCTTGTTGAGGATGGCGCGCTTGCCTTCGGGCGTGAAGGTGATCGCCTTGTCCGGCCCCTCGACGCGCGCCTGCATCCAGCCCTTCTCGGCCGGGTCGGACATGTGGATGAACTCGTAGCCGATCGTGTCGCAATAGGTGCGGCGCAGCAGCGGCATGATCTCGCGGATCGTGCCCCACTTCAGGCCCAGAACGCCGTCGAGGAAGATGCGGCGATCCCAGTCGGCCTCGGTGAAGCCGTAGGACGAGGGATGCAGCTCCTCCTGGTCCGTCGGCGGCGCCAGGCCGAGCGGGTCGAGCCGGGCGTGGAGATGGCCGCGCGTGCGATACGCCCGGATCATCATCAGCATCCGCACGGAGTCGCGCGTGGCCTGCGCCGCCACTTCGGGCGAGGCGGGATCGGCACCGGCGGCGGGCCTGCTGCCGGCCTTCGCGGCCTCGGCGACGATCTTGGCGGACATCGCCTTCTCGACCGCCGGCCAGTTGCCGTCGAGCGCCGAGACCAGTTCGCCGTTGGCGACGACCGGCCACGACGCCTTCTTCCAGGCCGGTCCGCTGGCGCTCTGCTCAACCGCCGCGGGATCGTCGTCGAGCGCGGCGAAGAAGTCCCGCCACTCGCCGTCGACGGAGGCGGGGTTCTCGCGAAAGCGCTCGTGCATCTGCTCGAGATAGGCGGCGTTGGCGCCGTCGAGGAAGGCGGTGGCGGCGAAGCGCGCGTTGCCCGACGATCGCTGCGTCGCGGTGTCGCCGCCGCTGCCGCCGTTGCTGGTCCCGACGTCGTCCTGACGTGCCATCTCAGTCACCTCCGGCCGCGCCGATCTCCATCCGGCGGGGCGAACCAATGCCGCGCGAACACGGCGGAATGGGGTCGCCGCGCGGCGACCCTCGATGCGGCGCTCAGTAGGTCGGCTCACGATGGGTGACGTAGAGCGCCCAGATCGTCGCCGGGATCCAGCCGATCACGGTCAGGTGCAGGATGACCAGCAGGATGCCCTGCCCGATGTGCCCCCGCAGGAACATCGCGAGCCACGGCGCCAGGAAGCAGATGATGATGTTGAGCACGTCGTTTCTCCCGGGCCTCAGCCCTTCAACACGTCGACCAGGGTCTTGCCCAGCCGGGCCGGCGACGGCGACACGCGGATGCCCGCCGCCTCCATCGCCGCGATCTTCGTTTCGGCGCCGCCCTTGCCGCCGGCGATGATCGCGCCGGCGTGGCCCATGCGGCGGCCCGGAGGCGCCGTGCGACCGGCGATGAAGCCCACCGTCGGCTTGCTGCGGCCGCGCTTCGCCTCGTCGGCGAGGAACTGCGCCGCGTCCTCCTCGGCCGCTCCGCCGATCTCCCCGATCATGATGATCGAGGTCGTCGCCGGATCGCCGAGAAACAGCTCGAGCACGTCGATGAACTCCGTTCCCTTGACCGGGTCGCCGCCGATGCCGACGGCGGTGGTCTGGCCCAGACCCTCGCGGGTCGTCTGGAACACCGCCTCGTATGTAAGCGTGCCGGAGCGCGAGACGACCCCCACCGAGCCTTGCTTGAAGATGTTGCCCGGCATGATGCCGATCTTGCATTCGCCCGCGGTCATGACGCCCGGACAGTTCGGCCCGATCAGCCGCGACTTCGAGCCCGACAGCGCGCGCTTGACCTTGACCATGTCGGCCACCGGAATGCCCTCGGTGATGCAGACGATCAGCGCGATCTCGGCGTCGATCGCTTCGCAGATGGCGTCGGCGGCGCCCGGCGGCGGCACGTAGATCACGCTGGCATCGGCCTCGGTCTCGCGCTTGGCCTCGGCCACGGTGTCGAAGATCGGCAAGCCCAGGTGAAAGCCGCCGCCCTTGCCCGGCGACACGCCGCCGACCATCGCCGTGCCGTAGGCGATCGCCTGCTCGGAATGGAACGTGCCGTTCTTGCCGGTGAAGCCCTGGCAGATGACCTTGGTGCTGTTGTCGATGAGGATGGACACGTGGCTCTTTCGGTCGGGTGCCGCACGACGATGCGAAGCCTGCGCCAGCGGCGGCTTGCATCGGCGGCCGGTATAGAGAAATTTTTTGGCGCGCCAAAGAAAACTATGGCCAGTCGACGATCGAGCACCATGCGTGCGGCGCAGGTCTTGACAGCCACCCTCGCGTCCGGCCGCGTTGCCGTACGCCCCGGTGCACATACGTCGCTTTCATCGCCATCGGTTCCAGAAGATGACGGAAAGGAGTGACGCGATGACCAGCCTGTTCGAGGAGCGCGAGCGCGCGGCGGAGTTCGGATATGCCCACGGCGAGGAACTGCGGTTCCTGGCGGTGCGCGAAGGCGCAGAAACGCTGGCCCGCTGGGCGGCCGAGGCGATCGGCCAGCCGCCCGAGGCCGGCGACGGCTACGCCGCCGCGCTGGTCGGCCGGCTGGTGGGCGGTGCGGGCGAGGCCGAACTCGTGGCGCAGGTCCAGCAGGACCTCGAGAAGACCGGCCATCCGGACGCCGCTCGCGAGGTGGCCGTCCGCTTCGCCAAGGCGATCGCCACCGCCTCCGATCGCCTGCACGGCCGCCAGCCGGTTCGCCACGAGCCGGCGGTGCATGCCGCCGTCAAGCCGGTGCCCCATGCCCACGGCTTCTGGGGCTGGACGACCTAGCCTTCAAGCGCCGGGCGCCTCTGCCGGCGTCCCATGGAAGCTCTCGTGGGAGCTCTCGTGGAGATGAGGCCGAAGGATCATCACCAACGGAACGATGGCCGCCGCGGTGAGGGCGGCGGCTTCGACGCCGATCGTCCGGCCGGCATGATCGGCGATCACCCCGTAGGCGATCGGCGCCAGTCCGCCGGCGCCGCTGACGCCCGTGTAGAACAGGGCGAAGGCCCGTCCGACTTCGCCCTCGCGCGCCAGTTCCGGCACCGTGCCGTAAAGGACCGATGAGGTGCCGTTGAGGACGAGGCCGAGGATCGGCAGGATCGCGAGCACGGATCCCAGCGGCACCATCAGCGTGGCGACGATGAGCAAGGCGGTCGCCGCTTCCGTGGCGACGACGCTCCCGATGACGCCGAGTCGTTGACCGAGCCAGCCGCAACACGCCTTGCCGAGCGCGCCGCCCGAGAACAGCAGAGCGAGGCCGACGCCGACGCTCGCTTCCTTGCCGCCCCTGGCATGAAGGAGGAACGGCAGGAACAGCAGGTAGCCCATGCGTGTCGCCGTATCGAGCGCGCCGATCGCGACGAGAAGGCCGAAGCCTCGGCCCGTCCGTCCCACGGCGCGCCTCTCGCGCCGCGCCGGGGCGGTTATCGATCGATGCGGCATGATCGCGAGCAGGGCGAACGCCGTGGCCACGCCGACCAAGGCCATCGCGCCGACGATCGGACGCCAGGCGATGAAGGGAACGAGCAGCGCGACGATCGCCGGGAAGACCGCCTTGCCGAGGTCGCCCGCGAAATTGTAGACGCCGAGCGGTCCTCGCGTCGCCCCGCCGAACGAATTGGTGACGAGGAGAGAGGCGCGCGGGTGCTGCACGCTGGACCCGATGCCGGCGATCACCAGACCTGCGCAGAGGCCGGTGAAGCCGAGCGGCAACGCCATCGTCAGGAACCCGGCGGCGGCGACCCACGTCGCGAGCGCGAGGGCGACGCGGGGACTGAGCCTCGCGGCCCAACGGTCGGCGGGGATCTGCAGGCCGCCCATCGTGCCGGAGTACAACGCGCGGAGCATCGCGAGGCCGGCGTAGGACAGACCGAACTGCGATTGCCACAATGGTAGCAGCGCGTAGAGCTGATCGGTGTAACCGTCGTGCAGGACGTGGGCGAGGCAGGCACCGGCCAGATTGCGGCGGGCGGTCGATCCGCCGCCGACCCGGGGCTCCACCTGACCAGACGCGCTCGCGCTCGATATCAAGGCTTCCACTCCTTCGGCCTTGACGCTACCGACGTGAGCCGAGCGCGAATAGAGGTCTTCGTCTCACCGGTCCTGTGCGGTTTTCTCACGAATCATGCGCCGTCTTCCGCCACTCAATGCCCTGCGCATCTTCGAGGTCGCGTCTCGGACGGGCAGCTATGCCGAGGCCGGTGCGGAACTCGGTCTCACGCACGGCGCCGTCAGCCGGCAGATCGCGGTCCTTGAGGGTTGGCTGGGCCAGCGCCTGTTCGTTCGGGTCGGCCGGCGCATGGCGGCGACCCCCGCCGCGCGCGCCTTCGCCTCCGAGGTGAGCCTCGCGTTCGATCGCATCGTCGCCGGCGCGGAGGCGGTCGGGCGGCCGTCCGCACGTCACGTCCTTCGCGTCAGCGCCCCCGCGACCTTCGCCATGCGCTGGCTGATCCCGCGGCTGGAGCGCTTCCATGCCGAACGTCCGCAGGTCGAGGTGACGGTGACCACGACGACGACGCTGCACGACGATCTACGCGGAGGCTTCGACGTCGCCGTCCGCCGCGGAACGGCCGAGCGGGGCGCCTGGCCGCAGTTCCACGCCGTCCCGTTCCTCCGCGAAGCCGACACGCTGATCGCGAGCCCGGCGCTGATCGCGCGCGTGCCTCTGGCCACGCCGGCCGATGTCGCGGATCACGTCCTTCTCGGCAGCGAGACGAGGTCCGGCGACTGGACCGATTGGCTGGAGCGCGCCGGCGTGCCGCATCGGTCGCATCAGCGTCGCCGCGTGTTCGACCATTTCTTCGTCACCTTGCAGGCCGTCGTCGACGGTCTCGGGATCGCCGTCGGGCCTCTGCCCGTGCTCGGCGCCGATGTTGAAGCCGGACGGCTGCTGACGCCGTTTCCGACGATCACGGTGCCGCGGACCGGGTACCTCGCCCTGGTCGCCCGAGACGCCGCGAAAACGGCGTTCCTGGCAGGCTTCGTCGATTGGCTGGTGGTCGAGGGCCGGAGATCGTCGCCCGAGCACGGTCGCCCGGAACCTCCTTGAAGTCTGCTGGTTTTTTCTCAGGCTCACCCGACGTCTACCGCGGCCGCGACGCATCGCGACGCAAAATGGGCATGTGTGATTGCCGATGGGTATGCCGGAGACCTCCGGCGGCGCGACGCGCTGCACTGGACCGCCGGCAGGGGACCGCTTATCGATCGTGGAAGACCGGATCAGAGCCGACCCATGACCCTGACGATGCCGAAGGCCGAGGCGGCGATCCTCGACAAGCGCGCCGAGATCGTGTCCGGGCTCGAGGCCATCGTGCGCAAAGGCAACGTGCTCGCCAACGATCGCGAGATGCGGCCCTACGAGTGCGACGCCGTCACCATGTACCGGCAGATGCCGATGGTGGTGGTGCTGCCCGAGACGGTCGCCGAGGTCAGCGCGATCATGGCACTGGCCAAGCGCATGAACGTCAAGGTCGTGCCGCGGGGCGGCGGCACCTCGCTGTCGGGCGGCTCGATGCCGCTCGCCGACGGCATCCTGCTCGCGATGGGCAAGTTCAACGCGATCCTCGAGATCGACTACGGGAACCGCTGCGCCGTGGTGCAGCCCGGCGTCGCCAACCTCGCCATCTCCAAGGCGGTGGAAGACGAGGGTTTCTACTACGCGCCCGATCCGTCCTCGCAGATCGCCTGCTCGATCGGCGGCAACGTCGCCGAGAACTCGGGCGGCATCCATTGCCTCAAATACGGGCTCACCACCAACAACATCCTCGGCATCGAGATGGTGCTGATCGGCGGCGAGGTGGTGCGGCTCGGCGGCAAGCACCTCGATTCCGAGGCGCTCGACCTGCTCGGCGTCATGACCGGATCGGAAGGTCTGCTCGGCGTGGTCACCGAGGTGACGGTGCGGATCCTCAAGAAGCCGTCGGTGGCGCGCGGCCTGCTGCTCGGCTTCCCGAGCGTCGAGGCCGGCTGCGACTGCGTCGCCGACATCATCGCCTCGGGCATCATCCCCGGCGGCATGGAGATGATGGACAACAAGACCATCATCGCCACGGAGGATTACCAGCCCTGCGGCTATCCCCGCGATGCCGGGGCCCTGGTGATCTGCGAGCTCGACGGCACGGCGAGCGAGGTCGACCACCTGATCGAGAAGGTCTCGGCCCTGGCGCACAAGCACCGGGCCACGACGATCCGGGTCTCGACCTCCGACGAGGAGCGGCAGCAGTTCTGGCAGGGCCGCAAGAACGCGTTTCCCGCCGTGGGCGCGATCGGCCCGGACTACCTCTGCATGGACGGCACGATCCCGCGCAACAAGCTGGCCTACGTGCTCCAGCGCATGGACGAGCTGGGCGAGGGCCACGGTCTGCGCGTCGCCAACGTGTTCCACGCCGGCGACGGCAACCTACACCCGCTGATCCTCTACGACGGCGCCAAGGACGGCGACATCGAGCGCGCCGAGGCCTTCGGCGCCGACATCCTGCGCCTCTGCGTCGAGGTCGGCGGCTGCCTCACCGGCGAACACGGCGTCGGCGTCGAAAAGCGCGACCTGATGGGCGAGCAGTTCACCGAGATCGACCTCAAGCAGCAGCAGCGGGTCAAATGCGCGTTCGACCCCGAGCACCGGTTGAACCCCGGCAAGGTGTTCCCGCTTCTGCACCGCTGCGCCGAACTCGGCAAGATGCACGTGCACCGGGGCCAGGTGGCCTTCCCCGAGCTGCCGCGGTTCTAGGCTCGATGCGCTTCCGTCATTGCCTTGGCCCGAACGCCGCCGTACCAAGCCGAATAATGGCGAGCGCGGATCGAGCACGATGAAGAAGGTCTATCCCGACGCCGCGTCGGCGCTGGCGGACGTGCTGAAGGACGGCATGACGATGATGTGCGGCGGCTTCGGCCTCTGCGGCATCCCCAAGGTGCTGATCGACGCGGTGCGCGACACCGGCGTCAAGGACCTCACCGTCATCTCCAACAACGCGGGGATCGACGGCGCCGGACTCGGGCTGCTGCTGGAGAGCCGGCAGATCCGCAAGATGATCTCGTCCTACGTCGGCGAGAACAAGCTGTTCGAGAAGATGTACCTGTCCGGCGAGCTCGAGCTCGAGTTCAACCCGCAGGGCACCCTGGCCGAGCGCATCCGCGCCGGGGGCGCCGGCATCCCGGCGTTCTTCACCAAGACCGGCGTCGGCACGATGGCCGCCGAGGGCAAGGAGCTGCGCGAGTTCGAGGGCGAGACCTACGTGATGGAGACCTGGCTGCGCGCCGACGTGGCGCTCGTCCACGCGTGGAAGGGCGACAAGGAGGGCAATCTCGTGTTCCGCAAGACCGCGCGCAACTTCAACCCGATGATGGCGGCGGCCGGCGACGTCACGGTGTGCGAGGTGGAGCACTTGGTCGAGATCGGCGAGATCGGCGGCGACGACATCCATTCGCCCGGCATCTTCGTGCAGCGCCTGGTCCACGCGCCGGACGTCTACAAGCCGATCGAGAAGCGCACGACGCGGCCGAAGGCGGCATAGGCTGCGGCACCGTCTCGCGGCACCCCGTCACCCGCCGAACTTGCGCTTCATCTTGGGGACGGCGACCGACCAGACGTAGAAGCCCTGGCTGGCGATGACCGTCTCGATGTCGGCGACCGAGGCGTTGATCCACGGCTTCTCGGCGGCGAGATCGAGCGAACCCATGGCCACCCACGGCGCCCCGTCGGCCGGAAGATTGGCGCCACTCGCGTCGCGGGTCAGCGCCACCGAATGGTTCGTCCTGTCGTTCGGCTTGAAACGATAGACCTGCATGCCCGCGCTCCCGTTCGCGCGACGCGATGCATCCGCCGTGCCGACGTTCGAAGGCCGTGCCAAACGGCGATGCATCGGCTATGGGGCTGCGGGAGGAGACGTCGACATGCCCTGGACCCGCGAACAGATGGCCGCCCGTGCCGCCAAGGAGCTGCGCGACGGCTTCTACGTCAACCTCGGCATCGGCATCCCGACGCTGGTGTCGAACTACATTCCCGACGGCATGCACGTGCAGCTGCAGAGCGAGAACGGCATGCTCGGCATGGGGCCGTTCCCCTACGAGGGCGAGGAAGACCCCGACGTCATCAACGCCGGCAAGCAGACCGTCACCGAGCTGCCCTCGACGAGCTACTTCTCCTCGGCCGAGAGCTTCATGATGATCCGCGGCGGTCACATCGACCTCGCCGTGCTCGGCGCGATGGAGGTCGCGGAGAACGGCGACCTCGCCAATTGGATGATCCCGGGCAAGATGATCAAGGGCATGGGCGGCGCGATGGACCTCGTCGCCGGTGTCCGCCGCGTCGTGGTCATCATGGACCAGACCTCGAAGGACGGCAGCTCCAAGCTGCTGCACCGCTGCACCCTGCCGCTCACCGGCTCGGGCGTCATCGACATGGTCATCACCGACCTCGGCGTGTTCGAGATCGACAAGGTCGAGGGGCACATGGTGCTCGTCGAACTCGCCGACGGCGTGAGCCTCGAAGAGATCGAGGCCAAGACGGAAGCGAGCTACACGGTGGCCGGGCCACTCCAAGCCAAGGCCGCCTGAGACGGTCGAGGGCAGCATGACGCACGGTGGCGAGGAAGGATCGTTTGCCGGCCTCCAGGTGGTCCGCGAGGGCGCGGGCTTTCGCGGCCGGCAGGGCCACATCTACCGGCCGGCGATCTCGGCGGAGGCGACCGGCGCCAAGGCATTGCACATGCAGCTCCTGGAGATCCCGCCGGGCGAGCGGGCCCACGCCCACAAGCATGAAGCGCACGAGACCGCGCTTCACGTGCTGAAAGGCATCTCCGGCTGCTTTTGGGGCGACCGCCTGCAAAACCACGTGATCGCGGGCGCCGGCGACTTCGTCTACATCGCGGCCGACGTTCCGCATTTGCCCTACAACCGCAGCGCCACCGAGCCGGTGATCGCCATCATCGCCCGCACCGATCCCAATGAGCAGGAGAGCGTGGTGCTCCTGCCCGAATTGGAAGCCGGCGTGGACTGGGCGACGTTCGCGACCTAACCTGCCGCCAGCGTTCGCATGCCCTGGATCAGCCCGGCCGTCGAGGAATCGAGCGCGGCGGTGGAGGCGGCCTTGTCCGACACGATCGGCACAAGGCGCCCGGCGAGTTCCTTGCCGAGCTCGACGCCCCACTGATCGAAGGAGTCGATGCCCCAGACCACGCCCTGCGTGAACACCTTGTGCTCGTAGAGTGCGATGAGGCGGCCGAGCATGCGCGGGGTCAGGCTGGTGTAGAGGAAGGTGGAGGTCGGACGGTTGCCGGAAAACTGCTTGGCCGGCGCCAACTTGGTCATCCTGGCCTTGTCCATGCCGCTCTTTTCGAGCGCCGCCTCGACCTCGGCAACGGTACGCCCCCGCATCAGCGCCTCGCCCTGCGCGAAGCAATTGGCGACAAGCAGGTCGTGGTGGTGCTGGTCGGCTTCGGTCGGCTTGGCCGCGACGAGGAAGTCGATGGGAACCGGCTCGGTGCCCTGATGCAGCATCTGGAAGAAGGCGTGCTGGCCGTTGGTGCCGGGCTCACCGAAGATGATCGGCGAGGTCTTCATCTCGACCGGCGCGCCTTCGAGCGTGACGTGCTTGCCGTTCGATTCCATTTCCAGCTGCTGGAGATAGGCCGGGAAGCGGCCGAGGCGCTGGTCGTAGGGGATCACCGCCTGGGTCGAGAGGTCTAGGAAATTGTGGTTCCAGATCTCGACCAGCGCCATCAGCGCCGGGATGTTCTTCTCGATCGGGGCTGAGACGAAGTGCTCGTCGATGTCCTGGCCGCCCGTGAGGAACTGCTCGAAGGCCGCCTTGCCGATGCCGATCTCGACGGAGAGGCCGATCGCCGACCACACGGAATAACGGCCGCCGACCCAATCCCAGAAGCCGAACACGCGATCGGGCTTGATGCCGAACTTGGCGATCAGGTCGAGCTGCGTCGAGACCGCGCAGAAATGGTCGGCGACCGCGGCTTCGCCAAGCGCGTCGGCGAGGGCCTTGCGGGCGCTCTGCGCGTTGGTCATCGTCTCCAGCGTCGTGAAGGTCTTGGAGCACACGATGAACAGCGTCGTGGCGAGCGGGACATGCTTCAGCGTGTCGCCGAGGTCGGCGCCGTCGACGTTGGAGACGAAGTGCAGCGTGAGATGGTCCGCCACGAACGGCGACAGCGCGCGCGCGACCATCGCCGGCCCGAGATCCGAGCCGCCGATGCCGATGTTGACCACGTCGGTAAAGCGTTCGCCGTTGGCCGCCTTGATCGCGCCGCCGCGCACGCCGTCGGCGAAGGCGCCCATGCGCTCGCGCACCTCGCGGACGTCCGGCATGACGTCCTTGCCGTCCGACATCATCGCCTTGCCCGGCACCATGTTGCGCAACGCCATGTGCAGGACGGAGCGGTCCTCGGTGACGTTGACCTTCTCGCCGGCGAACAGCGCCTTGCGACGCTCGTCGAGCTTGGCCGCCACCGCGAGATCGGTGAGCAGGGCCATCGTCTCCGTCGACACGCGCTGCTTGGAATAGTCGAAGATGAGGCCGTCGATTGCGGCGTGGAACGTCGCGAAACGCTGCGGATCCTGCGCGAAGAGCTGCTGGGTGGTCACCGTCTTGGTCTGCTGGAGGTGCTGGGTCAGCGCGGAAGTCGCGTGGGAGAGATCGCGGGCCATCATCCGTCCTTGGTCGAGTGCAGCCGCTCGGGCGGCCGAGCGCTAACTAGCGCCGGAAGGAGCCGCCGCCCAGCTGTCCGACGCGACGACCGGCTGCGTCGCGTACGTCGCCGGCGCGGCTGCGTGCTTCGCGAGCCGCCTGGCGGGCGGCGCGGCGCGCCCGGTCGATCATGCGCTGCCGCCGCGGCTTGCGCATCTCCTGCACCTTCGGGCCGAGGATCGCGACGCCGAGGAAGGCGACCAGCGCCGCCGCCGCGAAACCGACCTGCTCGGGCGAGACCTTGCGGAACAGGCTGTTGTTGGCGCGGCGCAGCGTGGGCGGCACCCGCTTCTCGATGGCCTCGACCGCCTCGGCCACGTCGGGGTTCACGTCGCTCGGCATGCTCATGGATGGCTCCTGTGCTCGCTCCCACAATGCGGCAGCGGGCGCGCGGATGCATCCGATGTCATCCCGGGCGCGTCATCGCGGCCGCTTGTCCCTGACGCGGATCAGGCCCTCCTGCATCACCGAGGCGCAGAGTCGGCCCGCCCGATCGTAGATCATGCCTCGAGCGAGCCCTCGGCTGCCCGACGTCGTCGGGCTGTCCTGCGTGTAGAGCAGCCATTCGTCGGCGCGGCAGGGACGGTGGAACCACAGGGCGTGGTCGAGGCTCGCCACGGAAAAGTCGGGCTCGAACAGCGACCGCCCATGCGCGGCCAGCGCGGCGTCGATCAGGGTGAGATCGGAGAGATAGGTCAGCACGGCGCGATGGATCGCGGGATCGTCGGGCAGGCGCGTGGAGGCGCGGATCCAGATATCCTGGCGCGGCGCGCGCGGCGCCTGGGGATCGAAGCGCGACAGGCTGCACGGCCGCACCTCCATCGCGCGTTTCGACCCGAACCAGGCCCGGAGCTCCGGCGGTAGCCGATCCCCGAGCCTGGCCGCGAGCTGCTGCTGGTTCGGCAGCGTCTCGGGATCGGGCACCTCGGGCGGCGCCATCTGGTGCTCGAGGCCGCGCTCGTCCGCCTGGAACGAGGCGAACAGGTCGAAGATCGCCCGGCCGTCCTGCACCGCGACGCAGCGGCGCGTGGTGAAGGATCGCCCGTCACGCACCCGCTCGACCTCGTAGACGATCGGCACGCTGGGATCGCCGGGCAGCACGAAATAGGCGTGCAGCGAATGCGGCGTGCGCGCCTCGACGGTCCGCGTGGCGGCGACCAGCGCCTGCGCCACGACGAGGCCGCCGAAGATCCGCGAGCGTCCGTCGGGCGGCGCCACGCCGCGGAAGATGTTGCGTTCGATCCGCTCGAGGTCGAGCGCGGCGACGAGTTCGGCGACGTCGTTCAAGGCTTGCGATCGGGCATGAGGGATTCCTTGTGCTGGCGCTCGTCCATACAGGCGCGACGCGGCGCGATGAAGCCCAGCCTCGCACTGGGCCGCCGCGCCCCTATCTTCCACGCTCCCATCTCGGAGCCTTCATCCCATGAGCATCGCATTCCTCGGCCTCGGCAGCATGGGCTCCGGCATCGCGGCGAACCTGGTCGCGGCCGGGCACGACGTGACGGTGTGGAACCGCAGCCCGGCCAAGACCGCGCCGCTCGTCGAGGCCGGCGCCACCGCCGCCAAGTCGCCGATCGAGGCCGCCTCCGACGCGGCGGTGGTCTTCACCATGGTCGCCGACGATGCCGCGCTGACCGCCATCCTTCACGGCGACAACGGCCTGCTCGCGGGCATGGCGGGCGGCACGCTGCACGTCTCGCTCTCCACCATCTCGGTGGCCGCCGCCGACAGGGCTGCCGCCGCGCACAAGGACCACGGCCAGCGCTTCGTCGCGGCACCGGTGTTCGGCCGGCCCGAGGCCGCCGCCGCCGCCAAGCTGTTCGTGGTGGCGGCCGGTGCCGCCGCCGATCTCGACGAGGCGCAGCCGCTGTTCGACCAGATCGGCCAGCGCACCTTCCGCGTCGGCGAGACCCCCTCGCAGGCCAACCTCGTCAAGCTGTGCGGCAACTTCGCCATCCTCGCCGCCATCGAGACGATGGGCGAGGCGATGGCGCTGGCGCAGAAAGGGGGCGTGCCGAAGGCCACGCTGCTCGAGGTGCTGACCGGATCGCTGTTCGGCTCCCCGATCTATCAAAACTACGGCAAGATCCTCGTCGAGGAGCGATACACGCCGCCGGGCTTCAAGGCGCCGCTCGGCTTGAAGGACATGCGGCTCGCCGGCGAATCGGCGGAGAAATACCGCGTGCCGATGCCGCTGCTGTCGCTGCTGCGCGACCATCTGGTGCAGACCATCGCCACCGAGGGCGAGGAGATCGACTGGTCGGGCATCGGCCGCACGATCGGCAGGAACGCGGGGATCTGAGCGCGGGAGACGCCATCGGAACGACGGTCTCCCTGACAGGTTGGCGGCCGAAGCCATCCCTTTAGGAGACCTCCCATGCCTCCCCGAAGCGCTGCCCTGCCCTATGCCCCCGAGATCGAGACCCCGAAGCCCGACGAGGCCGAGGCGATCGACGGCATCATCGCCGCCATGACTCAGCAGAGCGAGATCGTCGCCGGGCGCACGCATCACGCGGTGCGCGCCTCGCATGCCAAGAGCA
>CAXTVT010000027.1:0-41894 GCA_964247745.1 uncultured Beijerinckiaceae bacterium | reverse complement strand
GGGCGCCGACCCCGCTGGAGGCGACCCGGCGCATGCAGCGCGCCCTGCGCGAGTATCGCATCCGCGGCGTGGCGACCAATCTCGCCTTCCTCGACCGCATCCTCAGCCATCCGAAATTCGCCGACAGCTCGTATACGACGAAGTTCATCGACGAGACCCCGGAGCTGCTGGCGACGCGTCCGCGCCGCGACCGCGCCACGCGGCTCCTCACCTACATCGCCGACGTCAGTGTCAACGGCCATCCCGAGACCAAGAACCGCGCCCGCCCCGCGGCCGAGGCCAGGCCGCCGATGCTCCCCAAACCCTCCGGTCACGCCGCGCCCGGCTCCAAGCAGGTGTTCGACAGCGCCGGCGCCAAGGGCTTCGCCGAGTGGATGCGCAAGGAGACGCGCCTGCTCGTCACCGACACGGCGATGCGCGACGGCCACCAGTCGCTGCTGGCCACCCGCATGCGCTCCTACGACATCGTGGCCATGGCGCCGGCCTACGCGGCCCAGCTGCCGCAGCTCTTCAGCCTGGAGTGCTGGGGCGGCGCCACCTTCGACGTCGCGATGCGCTTCCTTGGCGAGGACCCGTGGGAGCGGCTGGCGCAGATCCGCGCCAAGGTGCCCAACATCCTGTTGCAGATGCTGCTGCGCGGCGCCAACGGCGTCGGCTACACCAACTACGCCGACAACGTCGTGCGGCACTTCACCAAGACGGCCGCGGCCTCGGGCGTCGACCTGTTCCGCATCTTCGACTGCCTGAACTGGGTCGAGAACATGCGGGTGTCGATCGACGCCGTTCTGGACTCCGGCAAGATCTGCGAGGGCGCGGTCTGCTACACCGGCGACCTGCTCGACCCTGCCCGCGACAAGTACACGCTGAAATACTACGTCGGCCTGGCCAAGGAGCTGGAGGCGGCGGGCTGCCACATCCTCGGCCTCAAGGACATGGGCGGCCTGTGCAAGCCGGAGGCGGCGCGCGTGCTGATCAAGACCTTGCGCGAGGAAGTCGGCCTGCCCGTGCATTTCCACACCCACGACACGTCCGGCGTCGCCGCCGCCTCGGTGCTGGCGGCCAGCGAGGCCGGGGTCGACGCCGTCGACCTGTGCATGGACGCGCTGTCGGGCGGCACCTCGCAGCCGTGCCTCGGCTCGGTCGCGGCGGCACTGCGCGGCGGCCCGCGCGACACGCTGCTGGATGCCGCCGCGATCCGCGAAATCTCGTTCCGCTGGGAGGTGGCGCGGCGCCAATACGCCGCGTTCGAGCCGGCGGTGTCCTCGCCGGCCTCGGAGGTCTACCAGCACGAGATGCCGGGGGGGCAGTATACCAACCTCAAGGAGCAGGCGCGCTCGCTCGGCCTCGACACGCGTTGGCACGAGGTCGCCAAGGCCTATGCCGAAGCCAACGCGATGTTCGGCGATATCGTCAAGGTGACGCCCTCCTCCAAGGTGGTCGGCGACATGGCCCTGGTGATGGTCGGCCGCGGCCACAGCGTCGCCGACGTGCTCGATCCCGACACGCCGATCGCCTTCCCGACCTCCGTGGTCGACATGCTGCGCGGCGACTTGGGCCAGCCGACGGGCGGCTGGCCCGAGGCACTGCAGAAGAAGGCGCTGGGCGACGACACGCCGATCACGGTGCGCCCCGGCAGCCTGATCGCACCGGTCGACATGGACGCCGCGCGAAAGACGCTGTCGGAGAAGCTCGGCCACGCCGCCGACGACCAAGAGCTGGCCTCCTGGCAGATGTATCCGAAGGTCTTCGAGGACTACGCCAAGAACAAGGACCTCTACGGCCCGGTGTCGATCCTGCCGACCCAGGCGGCCTTCTACGGGCTTGAGCCGGGGCAGGAGATCACCGTCGATCTCGAACAGGGCAAGACCATGCTCATCGCCATGGCGACGATCGGCGAGACGGACGACGAAGGCATGGTCCGCGTCTTCTTCGAGCTCAACGGCCAGCCGCGCAGCGTGCGCGTGCCAGACCGCAAGGCCGGCGGCGGCACCAAGTCGAAGCGCAAGGCCGAGGAAGGCAATCCCGCCCATGTCGCGGCGCCGATGCCCGGCCGATTGGCCTCGCTCGCCGTCGAGGCCGGTGAAAGCGTCAAGCAGGGCCAACCGCTGGGCGTTCTGGAGGCCATGAAGATGGAGACCACGCTGGCGGCGGCGAAGGCCGGCACGATCGGCGAGATCGTGCTGAAGGTCGGCGACCTCGTCGATGCCAAGGACCTCATCATGACGATCGAGAGCTGACGACGACGCCCATCGCCACGACACGTAGGACCGGCCTCGTCCGCAAGCTCGAGGTCGATTGAGGTCTCGTCGTCTCACGTCGTAGGATGCTCGCGCCTCGTCGGACCTGATGATCCGGCAGGTCGGACAGGATGGGCGACCTTTGACGCAAGCGGGGGACCTCCGCATCGGGCTGTACGAGGACGATTGCGCTCTCGCGGGCGAAATCGTGATCGCCTTCGCCGCACAGGGGCTCTCGGTGGTGCGTCTCGCCGACGATCGTGCGCTGCGCGACGCCGTGCGTACGCAAGGTGTCGCGGCATTGATCATGGACCGAATGGTCGAAGGTGTGGACAGTCTCGGCATGCTCGAAGGCCTGCGCGCCGTGGGCGACCGGATCCCCGTGGTCGTCGTCTCGTCGCTGTCGTCCGTGGACGATCGTATCCGAGGGTTGAAGGCCGGCGGCGACGATTATCTCGTCAAGCCGTTCGCGATGGGGGAGCTCATCGCGAGGGTCCAGGCCGTCGCCAGGCGCGCCCACGACGACCGCAAGATCGCGGTGTCGGCAGGGCCGCTGCACATGGACCTGATCGCGCGGACCGTGCAGCGCGACGGCCGAACGCTGCATCTGCTGCCGCGAGAGTTCACCCTGCTCGAATATCTGATGCGCCACGCCAACCAGATCGTGACGCGCGCCATGCTTCTGGAAGACGTCTGGCACTACAAGCTGGCGACACAGACTAACGTCGTCGACGTGCATATCGGCAATCTGCGCCGGAAGGTCGACGCGCCGGACGAGGCACGGCTGATCAACAGCGTGCGCGGTGTCGGCTTCCGGCTCGATGCCTAGGGTCGATCCCGTGGATGCGTTTCCGTCCTTGCGAGCCGATGGCGAAGCAAGCCTGGGCCTCAGGGGCCCCGCGCTTCGCCCCTGCATGGCTTCGCCCCGCTCGCGAAGACGAATTTCGGGTCGATCCTGGCGGGACAGGCTCTAGATGCTGTCCATCCTCCGATCGGGCCCGTTCCGCGTTGCGCTGGTCTTCGCCGCCGCCGTCACGGTCACGACCTACGTTGTCTTCGCACTGGTCTACGTGCGCTTCTACCAGTCCAACGTCGGCCTGGTCGGGTCCGTCCTCCACGACGAGGCCAGGGATGCCGCCGGCATGTCGACGGATCAGCTGCGGCGGCGGCTCGAGCTTCGCCTGACGCAGGACCTCCGGCACCTCGACTATGTCGGGCTCTTCGACGCGGGAGGTCACCTCACCTACGGCAATATCGCACTCGACCTCGTCGTTCCTCCCGACGGAAAAGCCCATCTCTACGACACCCGGCCGCCGGAGCTGGAGGATCGGGAGCCGGCGAAAGCCGTCTTCGTCGCCGTGCCGCGCGCAGGCGGCGGAACACTGGTGATCGGACGCAGCCTTATCTACGCGGAGCAGCTCGAGCGAGCCATGCACGAGGGCTCGGTCGTCGCGATCACCCCCGTCGTCATCCTCGCCCTGGGCGCCGGCGCGATCGTGAGCCTGCGCGCCTCGCGGCGCTTGCGGGATCTGCGCTCGGCCATCCGGCGCGTGATGGGAGGCGAACTCGAGGTGCGGCTGCCCTCGTCCGGCCGATCCGGCGACATCAACGCACTGGTCGGGGCCGTCAACGAGATGCTCGACGAGATCGCCCGGCTGCTCCACCAGATGAAAAACGTGGGGGACAACATCGCGCACGACCTGCGCGCCCCGCTCGCCGTGATGCGGTCCCGACTCGAACGCGGCCTGACGAGCCGCTCCGAGGAGACCATGCGCGCCCTGGTCGCCGACGCGCTGCAGGACCTCGAGCGGGCGATGACCACGGTGACGGCGCTGCTGCGCATCTCGGAACTGGAGAGCGGGCTTCGCCGCAGCGCGTTCGACACGCTCGACCTCGTCCTCGTGTGCCGCGACGCCTTCGACCTCTACGAGCCGCTCGCGGAGGCGAAGGGCATCGTCCTGACGTTGGAAGCCCCACATCCCGTGCTCGTGACGGGCGATGGCGACCTCCTCCGCGAGGCGCTGGCCAATCTGGTCGACAATGCCATCAAGTTTACGCCGGAGGGTGGATGCGTCGCCATCGCCTGCGGCGTTCCCGATGTCCTCCTGCGGGTGAGCGACACGGGGCCGGGCATCGTGTCGGACGAGCGCGACAAGGTGCTCGAACGCTTCTACCGGTCCAATCGCACGCGGACGATCGAGGGCCACGGCCTCGGCCTCAGCATGGCGGTCACCATCGTCGAGCTGCACGGTTTCGGGCTGCGGATCCGCGACAACGCGCCCGGAAGCATCTTCGAGATCACCGCGCGCCCCGACGTCCCCGCAGCTGGACCAGTAAGCCAGCCGATCCTAAAACAAAATTTAGTGGTGCGCCGCCGCGACGCCCCCTAGCTGACGACAAAGCGGGACTTCGCCGAGGACGTGCTTGCCATGCAGTCACCGCGCCGTCGCACGTCGATGTTACGCGACGCGACGCCATCGAACCTTCGATTGGGATCATGCTAGCGATCGTCCGCGTCGCGCTTTCGCGACCCTATACCTTCGTGGTGATGGCGCTGCTGATCCTGATCTTCGGGGTCATGTCGTGGCTGAAGACCCCCACGGACATCTTTCCCAACATCGGCATCCCGGTCGTGAGCGCGGTGTGGACCTACAATGGCCTTCCGCCCGAGGAGATGTCGGGCCGCATCGTCTATTACTACGAGCGAACCCTGTCCTCGCAGGTCAACGACATCCAGCATATCGAATCGCAGTCGCTGTCCGGCTACGGCGTGGTCAAGATTTACTTCCAGCCGAGCGTCAACATCAACACGGCGATCGCGCAGATCACGGCGGCGTCGCAGACGGTGCTGAAGCTTCTGCCGCAGGGCGTGACGCCGCCCTACGTGCTCGTCTTCAACGCCTCGAGCGTCCCGATCATCCAGCTCGCGCTGTCGAGCGCGACCCTTTCCCAGGCGGCGCTCGCCGATTACGCGCAGAACTTCATCCGCCCGCAGCTCGCCACCGTGGCCGGCGCCGCCGTACCGTCGCCGTACGGCGGCAAGATCAAGCAGGTCAGCGTCGATCTCAACCCCGGCAAGCTCGAAGCCTACAAGATCAGCGCCGCCGACGTGGTGCATGCGCTCTCGGCGGAAAATCAGATCACGCCCGTCGGCACCGAGAAGATCGGCAAGTTCGAGTACGTCATCGCCCTCAACGACGCGCCGACCGCCATCGCCAGGCTCAACGATCTCCCGATCAAGAGCGTCGAGGGCACCGTCGTCACCATGCGCGACGTGGCCTTCGTGCATTCCGGCTCGCCGCCGCAGACCAACATCGTCCGGGTCGACGGCAAGAAGGCCGTCCTGATGACGATCCAGAAGGCCGGCTCGGCTTCGACGCTCGACGTCATCAACGGCGTGAAAGCGCTACTCCCGCGCATCGAGGCCGGGCTTCCGCCAGGCATCAACCTCACCGTGATCGGAGACCAATCCGGGTTCGTCAACGACGCCGTCTCCGGCGTGATGCGCGAAGGCGTGATCGCGGCCTCGCTGACCGGCCTCATGATCCTGGTGTTTCTCGGCAGCTGGCGTTCGACCGTGATCATCATGGTCTCGATCCCGCTCGCCATCCTCTTCTCCGTGGCGGTGCTGTCCGTTCTCGGCGAGACCATCAACGTGATGACGCTCGGCGGCCTGGCGCTCGCCGTCGGCATCCTCGTCGACGACGGCACCGTGACGATCGAGAACATCAACTGGCACCTCGAGAACGGCAAGCCGATCGAGACCGCCATCATGGATGGCGCGCGTCAGATCGTGGTGCCCGCGACGGTCTCGCTGCTCGCGATCTGCATCGTGTTCGTGCCGATGTTCACGCTGGGCGGCATCTCCGGTTTCCTCTTCAAGCCGCTCGCCGAGGCCGTGATCTTCGCGCTCATCGGCTCGTACGTGCTCTCGCGCACCCTGGTCCCGACGCTCGCGAACTTCCTCCTGGCCGGTTCCGTCCACCACGAGGACGGAGCGCCCGCGAAGCCGACCCGCAATCCGCTGGTCCGCTTCCAGCGCGGCTTCGAACGGCGGTTCGAGGCTTTGCGAGCCGGCTACAGGACGCTTCTCGTGATGGCGCTCGGCGCGCGTCGCCGCTTCGTCCTCGGTTTCCTCGTGGCCGTGGTCGTCTCCTTCGGCCTGATCCCCTTCCTCGGCCAGAACTTCTTCCCCACCACCGAGGCCTCGCAGATCAAGCTCCACGTGCGCGCCCCGACAGGCACCCGCATCGAACAGACGGCGATGCTCGTCGACGAAGTGGAGGCCAAGGTCCGCGACATGATCCCGGCGAAGGCGATCGAGAGCGTCGTCGACAATGTCGGCATGCCGATCAGCGGCATCAACGTGGCGTACGGCAATTCGGGCACGATCGGCGTGATCGACGCCGACGTGCTGATCTCGCTGAAGCCGGCCTACGCGGAAGACACGAGCGGCTTCGTCGACCAGCTCCGCGAGCAGCTGCCGCGACGCTTTGCCGGCACCACCTTCGCCTTCCTGCCGGCCGACATCGTCAGCCAGATCCTCAACTTCGGCCTGCCGGCACCCATCGACGTGCAGGTCATCGGCAACAAGCGCGAGCCGAACCGCGCCTATGCCGAGAAGATCTTCCGCAGGATCGCCCTGGTGCCCGGCATCGCCGACACCCGGATCCAGCAGGTCACCAACGGTCCGACCCTGGCCGTGGACGTCAACCGGTCTCTCGCCAGTCAGGTCGGCCTGACCGAGAAGGACGTCACGACCAACATGCAGGTGAACCTCGCCGGCAGCCTGCAGACCGACCCGACGTTCTGGCTCAATCCGCAGAACGGCGTGTCCTACCCGATCGTGGTGCAGACGCCGCAATACTGGCTCGACTCGAAGAGCGACCTCGCCAACCTGCAGGTCGACGGCAACAACGGTCCCATTCCGCTCGGCGGTGTGTCCGAGACGTCGCGGACGCAGAGTCCGGCCGTGGTCTCGCACTACAACGTGCAGCCCGTCGTCGACATCTACGCGACGATGCACGGGCGCGACTTAGGTGCCGTCGCCAGCGACATCCAGCAGATCCTCGACGAGACCAAGAGCGAGGTGCCGGCCGGCTCGACAGTGGCGCTGCGCGGCCAGATCACGACCATGACCGCGGCCTACGACCAGCTCTACACCGGGCTCGCGCTGGCGATCGTGCTGATCTACCTTCTGATCGTCGTCAATTTCCAGTCCTGGGTGGACCCGTTCGTGATCGTCAGCGCGTTGCCTGCCGCGCTCTCCGGCATCGTCTGGCTGCTGTTCCTGACGCACACCACGCTGTCGGTCCCGGCGCTGACGGGCGCGATCATGTGCATGGGCGTCGCGACCGCGAACTCCATCCTCGTGATCAGCTTCGCACGCGAGAAGCTCGCCGAGGGCCTGGCGCCGCTGGAGGCCGCTCTCGAAGCCGGCTTCTCGCGGTTTCGACCCGTGCTCATGACAGCGCTCGCGATGATCATCGGCATGGGGCCGATGGCGCTCAGCGCCGAGCAGAACGCGCCCCTGGGCCGCGCCGTCATCGGTGGCCTCGTCTGCGCCACGATCGCGACGTTGTTCTTCGTGCCCGTGGTCTTCACCATGGTGCATTCCCGCGAGCGCAAGCCGCAGCCTCACGCCGGAGCGACCCCGTCCCATGCCTGATCCCGAGGACGGCATGCGCGACGACGTCGTGCACGACGACGGTGGCGCGAAAAAGCGTCCGAAGATCGGGCGCTACCTTCTCGCGGCGGTCGTCGTCCTCGGGCTGGCGGCTGCCTGGGGCATCTTCGATCGCGAGCGTAGCGAAGCCGAGCTCACCCAATGGACGCACAAACAGGCGATCTCGAGCGTCGATCTCGTGACGCCGCAGCACGCGACCGAGAACCGTCGGCTCGACTTGCCAGCCAACATCGAGGCCTTCTACTCGGCGCCGATCCACTCGCGCGTGAACGGCTACGTGAAGATGTGGTATTATGACATCGGCGCCCGCGTAAAAGCCGGCGACGTACTGGCGACGATAGACACGCCGGATCTCGATCAGCAGTATCAGCAGGCGAAAGGCGAGCTGGCCAAAGCACAGGCCGATTACAACCTCGCCGTCCTGACCGCCGACCGCTGGAAGGCTTTGAGGGCCTCGCAGGCCGTGTCGCAGCAGACGGCGGACGAGAAGACCGGTGATGCCCAGGCTCGAAAAGCGGAAGTCTCCGCGGCACAGGCCCGTCTCGATCGGGTCAAGGCCATGGAGGATTTCAAGAACATTCAGGCGCCGTTCGACGGCGTCGTCACGGCGCGCCGCATCGACGTGGGCGCGCTGGTCTCGGCGACCGACGGCAATGCCAAGAGCCTCTTCGACATCTCCTCGATCCAGCAGGTGCGAGTCTACGTCAGCGTCCCGCAGATCGATGCCGCCGCGATGCACGAGGGCCTGAAGGTGATGCTGACGCTCCCGCAGTTCCCCGGCCGCACCTTCGCCGGCACGGTCACCACGACGTCCGACGCCATCGCCGCCGGATCGCGCGCCCTTCTGGTCGAGGCCGTGCTGCCGAACCCGGGCGGCCTGCTGAAGCCCGGCTCCTACGCGCAGGCGCATTTCGAGCTGCCGCTGGACCCGCACGAGCTCGTCGTCCCGTCGAGCGCGATGATCTTCCGGCGTAACGCGCCGGAACTCGCGGTCGTCAAGGACGGCAAGGTCGCGCTGCAGCCGATCAAGATCCTCATGGATCTCGGGGACACGATCGAGGTCTCTGGCCTCACCGATGCCGACACCATCGTGAAGAGCCCGTCGGACTCCATCCAGAACGGCGAGACGGTGAAGGTCGAAACGCTCGACGGGCACCCGGCCGGCGCGCAGCCCCCCTCGGCGGATTCGAGCGGACCCAAGGGTCGCCAAGAGGCCGAGAAATGAGGTTTCGCGCCTTGGCGTACGCGGTGCTGCCGGCGCTGCTCGTCGCCGGCTGCGACTTCGCTCCGACCTACAAGGCGCCCGCGGTCGCGCTGCCCGCCGCCTTCAAGGAAGCCGGCCGGTGGCGCGAGGCTCAGCCGAGCGACCGCGAGCCGCGCGGCCCCTGGTGGATCGCCTTCCACGACAGCACGCTCGACTCGCTCGAGCCGCAGGTCGACGACGCCAACCAGACGCTCGCCGTCGCCTTCGACAACTACCAGCTCGCCCGCACCCAGGTGCAGCAGGCGGAAGCCGCCCTCTTTCCGACGCTCGACCAGAATTCGCAGTTCACCACCAACCGCCAGTCGGAACACCGGACGTACCGGTCGCTGCCGAGCACCCAGCCGACCCATTACGGCGACGACCGGTTGGCGATCCAGTCGAGCTACGAGGTCGACCTCTGGGGTCGCGTCCGCGACACGATCAAGGCCGGGGCCGCCGAGGCGCAGGCGCAGGCCGCCCTGCTCGAGACCGTGCGCCTGAGCCTGCACGCCCAGCTCGCGCGCGACTACATCGCCCTGCGCGGCATCGACCGCGACCTGCAGCTGCTCAAGGACACGACCAAGGCGTTCACCGGCGCGCTGACGCTGACGCAGGAGCGACTCGCCGGCAAGATCGCCTCGCCGATGGACGTCGAGCGGGCCAAGGCCGAGCTTGAGACGGCCAAGGCCCTCACCGACGAGGACTTCGCGCGCCGGGCCCTGCTCGAACACGCGATCGCGACGCTCGTCGGCAGGCCCGCGTCGTCGTTCTCGATCCCGATCAAGGCCATCGTGGTCGCCTCGCCGCGGGGTCCGGCGGCAGCGCCTTCGAGCCTGCTGGAACGACGGCCCGACATCGCCGCGGCGGAGCGCGAGGTGGCGGCGGCGAACGAGGGAATCGGCATCGCCAAGACGGCGTTCTATCCCCGCTTCTTCATAAATCTCTACGCCGGCACGCAGGACCGCGGCGTGCGCCTGCTCGATCTCGCCAACGAACTCTACACGATCGGCCCCTCGGTCACGATCCCGATCTTCGACGGCGGCACCCGTCACGCCCAGCTCGAGGCCGCCTATACGCGGCGCGAACAGGCCGTCGCCCACTACCGGCAGACGATCCTGACGGCCGTGCAGGAGGTCGAGGATGCGCTCTCCACGGAGCATTATCTCGCCAACGAAAACCAGCGGCTGGCCGCTGCGGTCGTCTCCGAGAAGAAGGTGCTCGACCTGTCCCTGACCCTCTATCGCGACGGGGCCACGACCTATCTCGACGTGGTGGTGGCGCAGGAAGCGCTGCTGGGCCAGCAACGCGCCTCGCTCGCCCTGGCCACCCGCGATCTCGACGCCGCCGTCTCCCTCGTCGTCGCGCTCGGCGGCGGCTGGATCGGCGATGCCCACCTCGCATCCGAGAAACCGATCTAGGGCGACGTCTGCCTTTGCGGATTGGCTCGGCCGGCTTCAGGTGGCGATGCCGCTCTCCCGTTCACGACCAGATGAGACGTCGTCGGCCTGATCCGTGGCCGAAGCGTCGGCGACGTGATCCCGGCTGCCGACGGAGACGGGCAGCTCCGCCGCAGGTGTCGAGACGAGCGGAGACGCTTGCAAGCGTCTCCCGAACCGTTGCCCATATCGCCTTCCGCGAACCGAGCCGCGCGTGTCGAGGAGGCGACGCAAAGGTTCTTGCGATCACGGAAGAGTGCGGCCGTTCGCATCCTCGTGATTTGAAAATCAATCCGTTCCCGTCGCTTGTCGAAGCCTCGAGAAGAATGTTTCGGGGGAGACGCTTCATGGGGACGGCCTGCGTTCGATTGAACTGCACTGAGACACCGCAGAGGTCGGACGGGCCGACGATCATCGTCTCGGGTGCGGCACGAAGCGGGACGTCCATGGTGGCCGCCGCGCTCGACGCGGTGGGCGTTTGGCTCGGCGACAATCTCGACGGCATCAGCTTCGAGGACGTAGACCTCGCCTATGCTGCCGAACGGCCGCTGCCGATGCATCGACGACCGCTGCAAGCGTTGCGTGCGCGAGAGCATTGGCGCTCCGTCCTGAGAGGTCTCGACATCGCCGGTCTCGCCTCCGCCGTCGCAGGCCGTGATGCACGCCACTCGACCTGGGGCTTCAAGCGCCCCAACATCGTGCAGCGGCTCGGCCGTGACGGTCTGGCCCTGTTTCGTGAACCCAGGCTCGTTCTCTGCCTGCGCGACCCTGTCGCCCTGGCGCAACGCTCCGTCATGGCCGAGGGCGTCGACATCGACGAGGCGCTGCGCAACGCGCGCAGGCAGGTCGATGAGGCGATGCTGGCCGCGCAGACGTCGCGCTACCCGACGCTGCTCGTCAGCTTCGAGAAGGCCAAGCTGGATCGCGACGGTTTCCTCGACGAACTCTTCGACTTCTGCGGCCTCGCCGTGGACCGGAGTACCTACCCGGAGATCCACGCGAGGGTCGCACTGGCCGGCGAGAAATACAGCCGGATCGCCGCCGCACCGACGGTGGGTTTCCTGGACAAGCCGTTAGGCTGGTCGCTCAGCGGCTGGTGCGCGGCGCCTGGAAGCACGAGCCCCGACGCGGTCGATGTCCTCGCTGACGGACGCAAGCTCATTACCACGCGCGCCAATCGCTTCCGGCCCGACCTCGTGATCACCGGCTGCCGCACGGCTTACCGCGGCTTCCAGGTCGACCTTCATGCGCTGGGGCTCAAGGGGTCGGAGATGATCGAGGTGGTTCTCTCCGGCACGCCGATCCGGCTGCACGACAGCGGCTACCAACTCGCGGCGGCATGAAAGCCAGCCGCCGTCGCTGCACATCCTCGGTCGGGTCTCTCGTCCTGGGCCGTGACCTGATCGACCCTTCAAGAAAGCGAAATCCGCGCTCGGAGAGCGGCGCATGCCATGCACGGACGCATCGCGTCGGGCTGTCGACGGAACCAAGAAATGGTGGCCGCGATTATGACAACAAACCGACACGAACCGGGGCGACAGCCGTGAACTTTGCTTGTGGAGAAGCCAAGCTTGACCGTGTCAATCGCGCGATCGAGGATCAAAAGCGTTTTATCCGGACGGTTCCCGATCCCGACAACCGCGAACGTGCCGAGGCTAACCTCATGAGCCTCGTCCTTCAGCGCGACGAATACGTCGATGCGCAGGACACGTTCCTCAGCGGGATTCTCGTCAAGTAGCGTCCAGCGCGGCGAGCTTCGCGATCAGCGACGCCTCGGTCGGTTCCGTCGCGACATGGGTCGGCCATCCAAGCTCGATGAACGGTGCAGCAACATCGTGAGAGAGACAGACGTGCATCGCGCGTGGTTTTATTTTCGCGCGCGTGGCGAGATCGGCGAACAGCGTCGCGCTGCGCCGTGAGAAGTGCAGCAGCGCATCGACCCTGCCGTCGCTCAGCGCCGTCTCGGCAGCATCATCGAGGTGGCTTGCGGCTTTCGCTTCATAGGTCTCGATCACCTCTATCTGTTGGTTTGTGACGCTCAACGCTGTCTCGATGTCGGGCTTGCGATCGCGTCCCGCCAGATACACGACGCGGCGCAGGTCGGTCCGCTTGCCCATCTCGAAAGCCAGCGCGACGGCATGAGGCGCGGTGTACGCCGGGCCGAGAAAGCCTCGCGCGCGAGCCGTCTCCTCGGTGCGCTGACCCACGAGCCAAAGCGGCATCAGTCGCCGCGCCTCCGGCGTCGGTCCCCAAGTGTCGGCGATCGCGGCGAAGGCCTGACCGCTCGTCGCCAGCAGCGCATCGACGACGCCGCCCGGCCAAGGCGCGCCCGTCGCCTCGATCGCGATGACCGGAGACACCAGCACGCGGTGGCCGAGACCTTCCAGTTTCGCACGCGTGCGCGCCGCATCCGCCACAGCGCGGGTCAGCAGCACGCGCACCGTCAGTGCGGCTCGAAGAAGCCGGCCGGCAAGCGACCGCGGATCGTCTCGCCGGCCGTGCGGCCGACGATCTCCGCGTCGGCGGCCGCACCGTAGACCTCCTCGTCGAATGCCTGGGCGCCGTCCGGCCGCAACACGGTGCCGCGCAGCGTGACCTTGCCGCCCTCGACCAGCGCATGGGCGCCGATCGGCGTGCGGCAGGATCCATCGAGCGCGGCGAGGAAGCCGCGCTCGGCGGCAAGCGCGATGCCGGTCGCCGCGCAGAGCAGCGGCGCCAGCATCGCGGCCATGCGCGGATCGTCGGCGCGCGCCGTGATGCCGATCGCACCCTGCCCGGCTGCCGGCAGAAAATCCTCGATCGGGATGATGGTGGTCGCCTCATGCTCCAACCCGAGGCGGCGGAGCCCGGCGAGCGCCAGCAGCGTGCCGGCGAAGGCTCCTTCGCCTACTTTGCGCAAGCGCGTCTGCACGTTGCCGCGCAACAGCTGGATCTCGATGTCGGGCCGGATGCGCCGCATCATCGCCCCGCGGCGCAGCGACGCCGTGCCGACGATGGCGCCGTGCGGCAGCTCGCGAGGCGAGGCCGCGACGGGCGAAATCCAGCAGTCGCGCGCGTCCTCCCGCGGCAGATAGCCGGCGATGGTGATCGCGTCGGGCAGCCAGGTCGGCAGGTCCTTGGCCGAATGCACGGCGAGATCGATGCCGCCCATCATCAACGCCGTGTCGAGCTCCTTGGTGAAGAGGCCCTTGCCGCCCGCCTCGGACAGCGGCCGATCCTGAATGGCGTCGCCGCTGACCTTGATGACGTGGATCTCGACCGCGGCCTCGTCAAGACCGTGCGCGGCCCGCAGTCGATCGCGGGTCTGATGGGCCTGAGCCAGCGCGAGCGGGCTGCCGCGGGTGCCGATGCGGACGGGGGCGTCGGAAGGCATGGTGGTTCCTGGCGAAGGTCGCCCGTCGTACAGGGGCCGGCGTCTCCGCGAAAGAGCCTCCTTCGAGCGTCTCGGCCGTTGCATCCGCGGCGGCTTCGGCCGAAGATGACGACTGGCAAGAGGCGGATCATGATCGCGCGGACCCTCGTTCTCAGCATGGCCGTTCTCGTCCCGGCGACGTTCGCCGCCGACGCCAGCGCCCGGAACGCGTCGGAGCCCTACGGCGGCGTGCCCTATCTCGACGTCAAGACGTCCTGCTCCGACGCGCAGAAGTTCAGCTCCGGCAGCGGCGACAAGGACACCGCCTACAAAGGCTGCATGCAGGACGAGATGAACGCCAAAAGCGAGCTCGCCAAGCGCTGGTCTCAGTTCAAGGGCAAGGACAAGCAGGATTGCGTGGAGCAGTCGCGCAACCCCAGCCCGAGCTACGTCGAGGTGCTGACCTGCCTTGAGATGGATTCCGGTTCTATGCAGTACGGCGGCGGTGGCAAGGGCGGCCCGCCGCAGATCGGCGGTCCGGTCGCTCCAGGGCTCGCGGCTCCCATCGGAGTGCCGAACGCCACCGGCGCGCCCCGCACCTGACGTGACGGGCGGCTCGATCGACGTCGCGGCGCGGCTGGCCGAGGTGCGCGAGCACATCTCCCGCGCGGCCGGCGATTGCGGGCGCGACCCGGCGTCGGTGACCCTGGTCTGCGTCTCGAAGACCTATCCCGCCGAGCACCTCCTCCCGGCGCTCGATGCCGGCGAACGGGTCTTCGGCGAGAACCGCGTGCAGGAGGCGCAGGGCAAGTGGCCCCAGCTCCGCGAGCGCTACGCCGGCCTCGATCTTCACCTGATCGGGCCGCTGCAGACGAACAAGGCGGCCGACGCGGTGGCGATCTTCGATACGATCGAGACGGTGGACCGCCCGAAGATCGCGCGCGCGCTCGCCGACGCGACGCAGAAGGTCGGGCGATGTCCCAGGCTCTTCCTGCAGGTCAACACCGGTGCGGAGCCGCAGAAGGCCGGCGTCCTGCCCGAGGAGGCCGACGCCTTCGTCGCCAGCTGCCGCGGCGAGTACGGGTTGAGCGTAAACGGCCTGATGTGCATCCAGCCGATCGACGATCAGGCCGCGCCGCATTTCGCGCTGCTCGCGACGATCGCGGCGCGCAACGGGATCACCGGGCTCTCGATGGGCATGAGCGCCGACTACGAACTGGCGATTCCGCTCGGCGCCACGCACGTGCGGGTCGGCAGCGCCATCTTCGGCGCGCGCTAGCGCCAGGCGGCATGGGGTTTGCTCGGTTTCTACTCCGCCAACGACGGAGACGACCATGAGCGAACCTCTCGTCATCGTCGGCCAAGGCATGGCCGGCACCAAGCTCGCCGAAGAACTCGTCGCCCGCGCGCTCGGGCGCTACGCCATCATCCTGGTCGGCGAAGAGCCGCATCGCGGCTACAATCGCGTGCTGCTGTCCTCGCTCCTCGCCAAGGAGGTGAAGGCCGACGACATCGAGCTGAAGCCGCGCGGATGGTGGGCGAAGAACGGGATCACCAACGTCTACGGGCGCGCCGTCACCAGCATCGACCGCGAGCGCAAGGTGGTGACGGTGGGAGACGGCGAGATCGCCTATTCCAAGCTGGTGCTGGCCACGGGATCGCACGCCATCAAGCTGCCGAAGCCGGGCATGGACCTGCCCGGGGCCATCACCTTCCGCTGGATGGGCGATGTCGACCATATGCTCAATTCGGTGGCGCCCGGGCGCCCTGCCGTCGTAATCGGAGGCGGTCTGCTCGGATTGGAGGCAGCCTACGGCCTCGCCAAGGCGGGCGTGAAGGTCACGCTTCTGCACATCGGCGATCGCCTGATGGAGCGCCAGCTCGACGAGCCGGCGGGCAACATGCTGCACGAGGCGATCCTGTCGAAAGGCTGCGAGGTGATCCTCCACGCCGACACCGCGCGCGTGCTCGGCACCGACAAGGTGGAGGGCGTCGAACTCGCCGACGGCCGCGTGCTCGAGGCGGATCTCGTGGTCTGCGCCGTCGGGGTGCGGCCCAACGTGGATCTCGGCAAGGCCGCCGGCCTCGACACCAAGCGCGGCATCCTCGTCGACGACCAGATGCGCACCAGCGATCCGAACATCTTCGCGATCGGCGAATGCTGCGAGCACCGTGGCAACACCTACGGTCTTGTCGAGCCGGCCTACGAGCAGGCCAGGGCCCTGGCCGGCATGCTGTCGGGCGACCGCAAGGCCGCCTACATCGGCTCCGTGATCGGCACCAACCTGAAAGTGTCGGGCGTTTCGCTGTTCTCTGCCGGCGACATTACGGGCGACGGCAAGGAGATCCTCCTCTACGAGGACCTCAAGAGGAACGTCTACAAGAAGATCATCCTCGACGGCGACAAGATCACCGGCACGGTGCTCTACGGCGACACCGCCGACGGGCTCTGGTACCTCGAACTGATGAAGGCCGGCGAAGCGGTCCACGACATGCGCGACGACCTGATCTTCGGCCGCAGCCTCGCGTCGCCTCCGGCGAAAGAGGAAGAAGCCGAAAAGGCGAAGGCGGCCTGACGCTCTTTCTTCGATCGCGCTTCCGTCATTGCGAACCGGAGGCGAACCAACCCATAAGCGGCGAGTAGCACCCTCGGAGCCCTCGGTAGCCGCCCTTCGCTTCGCGACGCGGGCGGCTTCAGGGGCCCGCTACGGCGATCGCGGCAAGGACCGGCAGCGGTACGGCCTCCCGTCGCGGTCTCAGGAGAAAAGCGGCGAGACCTCCCAGGCCGATGATCGCCATCGCGCCGACGGTCGAGAGCGGCGTACGGCCGTCGTAGAGCGCAGCCACGGCCCAGCCGGCGAAGGCTCCCACGAACAATTGCGCGGAGACGACGGCGGCGCTCGCCGTGCCGGCGATGTGCAGCATCGGCTCGATGGCGAGCTGCAGCGCGTTGGTGTTGGCCATCGCGCATCCCGCCATGCACAGGAACAGGCACGGCAGGAACGGCACGATGCTGGCGTTCCCGGCAAGGGTCAGCGCCACGAGCGCAACGGCGCCGCCGCACACCAGCGTCAGACCGGCACCAAGCAGGATGGCAGGGCGCACGCCGCGGCGGTTGAGCCGGGCGTTGGCCAGGTTGCCGACGAGCAGCCCGGACGAGTTCAGCATGAAGGTCAGGCCATATTGCGCGGGCGTGAGATGGAATGCTCCGATCATCACGTAGGGCGAGCCCGAAACGTAGCCGAAGATCACGCCGAACATCGAGACGGCGACGAGCGCGAAAGCCAGCGATCGCCGATTGCGGAACACGCTAAGATAGTGGCGCGCGACCTCGACCGGTGAGACGGCGACGCGGCGCTCCTCCGGCAGCGATTCGCCGAGCTTCCAATGGACGAGCAGCAAAGCGACGGCGCCGGTCAGCGTCAGAAACAGGTAGATCCAGCGCCAGCTGCCGAAGCCCATGAGCAGCGCGCCGATGGAGGGCGCCAGCAGCGGCGCCAACAGGCTCAGCGCCGAGATGTAGGACATCTTCTCGCGGGCGGCCGGGCCCCTGAAGTGGTCGCCGATGATGGCGAGGCCGAGCGGCCGAGCGCCGCCGCCGATGCCCTGGACGAAGCGGCACGCCAGCAACGCCGGCAGGCTGCCGGCGAAGACGCAGCCGATACCGCCGATGACGTAGACGGTGCAGGCCAGCAGCGCGACCGGGCGGCGACCGAAACGGTCGGACAGCGGCCCATAGAACAGCGGCGACAGCGCGAAGCTCAGCATGAAGGCGGAGAGCGACAGCCCGACGGTGTTGGGGCTGACCCCGAGGTCGCGCGCCATCGGCTCCACCGCGGCGAGCGACATGTCGGTGGCGAAAGCCGACATGGCGCCGAGCAGGCTCATCAGCACGATGAACAGGAAGGATGTCGGCGCAGCTTTCACCGTGCGATCTCGCTTCGAGGACGGGAGGAAGTCGTGGTCCCAACATCCTCGTGTTGTGCGGCGAGCGGATGGCGGCCGGGCCGACATGGCGTGTCCGTGGCGGGCGGCAGCCATGCGCCGGGAAGCGGCACGCGGACCGAGCGCTCGACGAAGGTGGTGCGGCCGACGTCGCGACCCGGCGCGCGGACGCGACCAGGCCTCAGCCGAGGAGAAGGGAATAGTCGGGCATGCCAGCCGGTTTTCCCGCGGGACCGGTGGGGGCGCCGGCGAGCCCCCGGCGGAAGGGATGCGCCGGATAGGCGCCGAGCACTCTGATCTCGGTGCAGAAGAAGGCGAGCTCCTCCAAGGCGCCGGCGAGGCTGGCATCGTAGGGGTGACCGTCGACGTCGGCGAGAAACTGCGTGGCGGTGAACGAGCCCTCGACCATGTAGCTCTCGAGCTTGGTCATGTTGACGCCGTTGGTGGCGAAACCACCGAGCGCCTTGTAGAGCGCGGCCGGCACGTTGCGGACGCGGAACACGAAGGTCGTGATGCTGGGCTGCCCCCGGCCGAGCTCCGGCCATTGCGGCACCGGCGAGAGGATCACGAAGCGGGTGGTGTTGTGCTTCTCGTCCTCGACGTCCTCGGCGAGGATGTCGAGGCCGTAGATCTCGGCGGCGAGCCGCGGCGCCAGCGAGGCGCGGCTCGGATCGCCCCAGCCCGCGACCTCCCGGGCCGAGCCGGCGGTATCGGCGGCGACCACCGTCTTCCAGCCGTGCGCGCGGATGATCTTGCGGCATTGGCCGAGCGCGTGAACGTGGGAATAGACCCTGGCGATTCCGTCGAGCGTCGCGCCGCGCAGGCCGAGCAGCTGGAAGCGAATCGGCAGGAAGTATTCGGCGACGATGAAGAGGCCCGAAGCGGGCAGCAACGAATGGATGTCGGCGACGCGGCCGGCGATCGAATTCTCGATCGGGATCATCGCCAGCGCGGCGCGTCCTTCGGTCACGGCGGTCAGCGCGTCCTCGAAGGTGGCGCAGGGCAACGTTTCCCAGCCGGGATAGGCGTCGGCACAGGCGGTATGCGAATTGGCGCCGGGTTCGCCCTGGAAGGCGATCGTCTTGGCGGTCATGCTCTTTTTCACGCGAGAGGGGTGCCGGGACAGGCGTCGCGCGCCCTTAGCAGGTGGCGGCGGCACAGGGCAAAAAGAAGCTTGCCACGCTTATGGACAGTGCGGCTCGAAAGCGGCTAAGGCTCGGCAAAATGGGCACGAATGCCGACGCTGCGTGGCGTTCTAAACGACGGAAGAGGTCGAGGGGTGATTGATTCCTGGACAATGAACAAGGTCGCGGGCGCCGTGCTCGGCACCTGTCTCGTCGGCATGGGCATCGGCATCGTCGCCCAGGGCATCTACGAGCCGGGTGCGCCCACCAAGGCCGGCTACGCCTTGCCAGAGCCGAAGGAGACCGCAGCAGCCGGCGGCGAGGCGAAACCGGAAGTCGTGCCGATCGCCGTGCGGATGGAACACGCCGACCCGAAGAAGGGCGAGGGCGACGCCAAGGTCTGCGGCGCCTGTCACAATTTCGCAGAGGGCGCTGGCGCCAAGGTCGGCCCCGACCTTTGGGACGTGGTGGATCGCCCCAAGGGCAAGGCGGAAGGCTTCGACTATTCGGCCGGCATGAAGGCCAAGGGCGGCGACTGGAGCTATGCCGACCTCGATCAGTTCCTGACCAAGCCATCGGCTTACGTGTCCGGCACCAAGATGGGTTATCCCGGTCAGGATGATCCGGAAAAGCGCGCCGACATCATCGCCTACCTTCGCACTCTGGCGAAGGATCCCAAGCCGCTGCCGAAGGTCACCGAGGCCGACAAGAAGGTCGCCTCGGCCGACGCCAAGGGCGGCGAGAGCAAGGGCGCTGCGGGCGGCGATGCCGCGTTCATCAAACTGGTCGCCGACGCCGATCCGAAGAAGGGACAGTCGGCCGGCCAGGTCTGCACCGCGTGCCACAACGTCACCAAAGGTGGCGGCGTGCTGGTCGGGCCACCGCTTTGGGACGTGGTGGACCGCGACAAGGGATCGGTCGCAGGCTTCGACTATTCGAAGGGCCTGAAGGACAAGGGCGGGAAGTGGACGATCGACGACTTGGACAAGTGGCTGACCAAGCCGGCGGCGTATATTCCCGGGACCAAGATGGGTTATCCTGGCGAGACCAACGAGAAGAAGCGCGCGGAGATCATCGCATGGTTGCGCAGTCTCTCGGATAGTCCGAAGCCGCTCCCGAAGGCGGCGGAGGCCGACACGAAGGTCAAGACGGCCGACGCGGGTGGCGCGGCGGCTGGCGCCAAGGGCGACGGCGCTGGCGAAGCGGCGGGCGAGGCGTCGTTCCTGACGATGGTCGGCAGCGCTGATCCTAAGAAGGGCCAGGCCGCGGCGCAGGTCTGCGGAGCCTGTCACAACCTCAAGAAGGGTGCCGGCAATCTGGTTGGACCCGACCTGTGGGACGTCGTGAACCGCAAGAAGGGGTCGGTCGCGGATTTCGATTATTCGAAGGGACTCAAGGCCAAGGGCGGCGAGTGGACGATCGACGACCTCAACGCCTGGCTGACCAAGCCGGCGGCCTACATCCCCGGCACCAAAATGGGTTATCCGGGCGAGGCCAACCCGAAGAAGCGCGCCGAGATCATCGCCTACCTGCGAACGCTCTCCGATCATCCCGTGGCCCTGCCGGGGCTCGACAAGGGCGCCGAGAAGGCCGCGAACGATCATCCGGGCGAGGCCAAGGCCATGGTGCCCGAAGCCAAGCCCGGCACCCAGAGCCCGCCGCCGCCGCCGCTGCCCCCGGGCTCGCCGCAGCCGTCACCGAAGGCACCGGAAGCCAGCAGCGCCTCCGGTGCGCCGCAGACACCCGACGAGCGCAAGCCCGGCATGCCGGCACTCGCGCCGACCCATGACAATGCGGCACCTCCGGGTCAGAAGAGCGAGGCGACCCCCGCCAAGCCCGAACAGGACGCCAAGGCCGCTCCGGTAGCCACGGGCGGCGACGGCCCGGAGCCCTACCAGGCAGCCGATCCGGCCTACGCCGCCCCTGCGGCAGGCGAGCCGACGCTGGCCAAGCACGAGACGATGCCGCCGTCGCTGACGCCCAACGGCGACAAAGGCGAGGGCAGCGCAGCCGGACCCGAGCCCTACGCCGCCGCGACGCCTGGCGACGCCAAGTAGCCGCCACATCATCGCCGTCCGGCTGTGTTGCGGCAAAAGTGACACATTCGGAGGCCACGGCTGCGATCATGCGCAATCATCGTGATCCCGCCATCACTCCCCGCCTACGGCCGACCCGCCGCACGGCGCTGGCGCTCGGCGCCGGTGGCCTGCTCCTGCCCGCGCTGACGCGGCCTGGCGTGTTCGCCGCGCTGGCCAAGGATGCCGCCGCTGGCGAAAGCGAGACCTACGGCCTGTCGATCTTCGGCGATCTCGGTCTGCCGAAGGATTTCCCGCACCTGCCCTACGTCGATCCGCAGGCGCCCAAGGGCGGCGAGATCAAGCTGCAGATCACCGGCACCTCCGGCAACCAGAACTTCCTGACCTTCAACACGCTGAACATCTACAATTTGCGCGGCGACGGGGCCGCCGGGGTCGCGGCCGGCTTCGATTCCCTCATGACCGGATCGGCCGACGAGCCCGACGCGCTCTACGGCCTGGTGGCCCATTCCGTACGCGTCTCCGCAGACAAAAGGACCTACCGGTTCCTGCTGCGCAAGGACGCGCGTTTCGCCGACGGTTCGCCGCTGACGGCGAAGGATGTGAAATTCTCGGTCGAGATCCTGCGCGACAAGGGTCATCCGACCTACTGGATCCCGCTACGCCGCGACCTCGCCGGCATCGAGGCCGAGGGCGACGACGTCGTGACCGTGAGTCTCGCGCCGGGCCACGCTCGCGACTTCATCCTCTTCGTGGCGAGCCTGCCGATCTTCTCCGCGGCCTTCTACGCCAAGGTGCCGTTCGACGAAGTCAGCCTCGAGCCGCCGCTGGGCTCCGGCGCCTACAAGGTCGGGTCATTCGCCCAGGGCAAGTACATCGCGATGGTGCTGCGCTCCGACTACTGGGCCAGGGATCTGCCGATCAATCTCGGCACCAACAATTTCGCGACGATCCGCTACGAGTATTACGCCGATCGCACCCTCGCGTTCGAGGGGTTCAAGTCCGGCGCGTTCACCTTCCACGAGGAGTTCACCTCGCGCATCTGGGCGACGGGCTACGACATTCCGGCGGTGAAGGACGGCCGCATCGTCAAGACCTTCGTGCCCGATGATTTCCCCAACGGGACGCAGGGCTGGTTCATGAACACGCGGCGCGACAAGTTCAAGGATCCGCGAATTCGGCAGGCGCTCGGCTACGCCTTCGATTTCAAGTGGACGAACGCCAACATCATGTACGGCGCCTACCAGCGCACCGTGTCCTACTTCCAGAACTCGCCGATGGAGGCCAAGGGCGCCCCGGGCCCCGACGAACTGACGGCGCTCGACCCGTTCCGCGCCAAGCTGCCGGCGGAGGTGTTCGGTCCGGTGTACCTGCCGCCCGAAAGTGACGGGTCGGGCTCGGACCGCGCGCTGCTCCGCAAAGGCCTGGAGCTGCTGCTGGCGGCGGGCTGCAAGCGCCAGGGGCAGAAGCTGGCGCTTCCGGACGGGTCGCCCTTCACGGTCGAGTTCCTCGACTCCGATCCCGCCCTCCAGCCGCACACGCTGCCGTTCATCCGCAATCTCGGACTGCTGGGGATCGACGCCACCATCCGCGTCGTCGATCCGGCGCAGTACAAGCAGCGCACCGACAAGTTCGATTTCGACATCATCACCGAACGCTTCGGCTTCGGCACGACGCCGGGCGCCGGCATGCGCGACTCGTTTGGCTCCGAGGCGGCGAAGATCCCCGGCTCGCGCAATCTCTGCGGCATCGCCGATCCCGTTCTCGACGCGCTCATCGAGAAGGCGGTGGTGGCGGAGGACCGCGAGACGCTGACGATCGTGTGCCGCGACATCGACCGCGTGCTGCGCGCCGGCCATTATTGGATCCCGATGTGGAACAAGGCGGGGCACACGGTCGCCTATTGGGATCTCTTCGGTAAGCCGAAGCAGGACGCCAAATACGGGCTCAACGTCGTGTCGACCTGGTGGTACGACGAGGCCAGGGCCAAGAAGACCGCGCTGCCGGGCTGAGCGCACCATGCTCGCCTACACGCTGCGCCGCCTGCTCCTGATGATCCCGACGATCGTCGGCGTCGTCTTCATCTCCTTCGTCATCTCGAACTTCGTGCCCGGCGGCCCGGTCGACCGCATGGTCGCGCAGATCCAGGGCGCGGCGGGGGGCGTCGGACAGGAAGGCGGCGGCGCCAGCGCCTCGGCTGGAGAGACCCGTGCGCGCGGTCTGCAGGGCTTCGACCCCGGCATCCGCAAGGAGATCGAGAAGCAGTTCGGCTACGACAAGCCGGCGTGGCAACGCTTCTGGCTGCTGCTCAAAGGCGACGCCACCTTCGATCTCGGCCGCTCGCTGTTCTCGCGAATCCCGGTCTCGACGCTGATCTGGCGCACGCTGCCGGTCTCGGTCTCGCTCGGCGTGTGGATGACGCTGCTGTCCTACCTCATCTCGATCCCGCTGGGGATCCGCAAGGCGGTGCGCGACGGGTCGCGCTTCGACGTCGCGACGTCGTTCGCCGTCTCGACCGGCTTTGCCATACCGAGCTTTCTCTGGGCGGTTCTGCTGGCGACCCTGTTCTGCTCGGCCAACTTCCCGCTGTTTCCGCAGCGCGGTTTGACTTCCGACGATTTCGACCGCCTGTCGCTGATCGGCAAGGTGGGCGACTACCTCTGGCACGTCGCCATGCCGGTGGCGGCGCTGACGCTCGGCTCCTTCGCCACGGTGACGGCGCTGACCAAGAACGCCTTCATCGACGAGATCGGCAAGGCCTACGTGCTGACCGCGCGCATGAAGGGCCTCGACGAGCGCCGCGTGCTCTACGGGCACCTGTTCCGCAACTCGATGATGATCGTCGTGGCGGGCTTTCCAGCCGCGTTCGTCGGCGCCTTCTTCACCGGCGCGCTGCTCATCGAGTACATCTTCTCGCTCGATGGCCTCGGACGCATGTCCTACGAGGCGGTCATCGCGCGCGATTATCCCATCGTCTTCGCCAACATCTACGTCTTCGCGCTGATCGGGCTGGTGGTGAACCTGATCTCCGACCTCACCTACACCTGGATCGATCCGCGCATCGATTTCGAGCGGCGCGAGGTCTGAGTGGACGCGCCCGTCACATCGGCGATCGGCCAGTTTGCGCCGCGCGTGCCGACCTCGCGCTTCCTGCGTCTCAAGCCGATCAACGCGCGCCGCCTCGCCGTCTTCCGCCGCCACCGGCGTGGGTACTGGTCGCTGATCCTGTTCGCGGCGATCTTCGTCGTCACGCTCTTCGCCGAGTTCATCGCCAACGATCGTCCCATCCTCGTCTCCTACAAGGGCGAGCTGCTGTCGCCGATCTTCCGCGACTACGGCGAGGACAAGTTCGGCGGCTTCCTGTTCGCGCCGGCGGACTATCGCAATGAAGCGGTGCGCAAGGAAATCGACAGCAACGGCTGGATGATCTGGCCGCCGATCCGCTTCTCCTATGGCACGCCGAACTACGCCGAGGCGCTGCCGGCGCCGATGCAGCCGACCTGGACGTTGAGCAAGGCGCAGTGCGAGGCGGCGGCGCTCAAGGCCGGGGCGGCGGCGGCGCAGGGCTGCTCGGCCGTCGAGACAAACTGGCTCGGCACCGACGGCGGTGCCCGCGACGTGCTCGCCCGAGTCATCTACGGCACCCGCATCTCGATCCTGTTCGGCTTCGCGCTCACCGTCCTGTCCTCGATCATCGGCGTGGCGGCCGGCGCGGTGCAGGGCTATTTCGGTGGCAAGACCGACCTCGTCTTCCAGCGCATCATCGAGGTCTGGTCGGCGCTGCCCTCGCTGTACGTCCTGATCATCATCGCCTCGTTCATCGTGCCGAATCTGACCTCGCTGCTCTTCGTGCTGCTGCTGTTCAACTGGGTCAGCCTCGTCGGCGTGGTCCGCGCCGAGTTCCTGCGCGCCCGCAACTTCGAATACGTCCGCGCGGCGCGAGCGTTGGGCTTGAACGACCGCCAGATCATCTGGCGTCACATGCTGCCCAACGCGACGGTGGCGACGCTCACCCTGCTGCCCTTCATCATGAGCGCTTCGGTGACGGCGTTGACGGCGCTCGACTTCCTCGGGCTGGGCCAGCCGCCCGGCGCCGCCTCGCTGGGCGAGTTGTTGCAAGAGGGCCAAAGCCACCGCGAGGCGTGGTGGCTGGCGCTCTCCGGCTTCTTCTCGACCGGCGTGCTGCTGGTCCTGCTGGTCTTCATCGGCGAAGGCATCCGCGACGCCTTCGACCCGCGCAAGACGCTCGCGTGAGGGCATGGTAGGCTCGCACGCGAAGGAGCGGGGCGATGAACAGGATCGTGCGGAGAACTATCCGGTGGCCGACCTGCCGGAGGATCTGCGGGAAGGGTTCGCCGACGTGGAGCGGGTGCGCGTGGTGCTGGAGCCCATGGTGAGAGTTTCCCGTGGCGCGAGGCCCTCGCTCGACGAGCTCTTCGCGATGGCCACACCATTTTTCGCGAGTTTCGAGGAGGTGGTTTCCCACATCGACGCTGCGCTCCGAGTGGGACTAGATCTTGGCACTCCTGTATTTGGATAGCTGCATCTTCATCGCGGCATACGAGGCCACGGGTGAGGCGGCCGACGCGAGCAGACGTCTTCTAAGAGCGATCGAAGGTCGGGGCTTGGCAGTCACCAGCGAGATAACTCTTGCAGAGCTGCTGGCGCCGATCGCGCGCCCTGGCGCCGCGACGCTGGAGAGACGACGTGCCATGTACATGCCGTTGCTCGAAGACGAGACTCTGATCGGGCTGGTTCCGGTGTCGCGGAAGATCCAGCTTGAGACGATAGAGATCCGTGCAGCTTATTCTCACCGACTTCACGATGCCATTCACGTCGCAACAGCGTGCGCGCGCCGATGCAGCCATTTTGTATCTTGCGATCGTGACGCCAAACGAAGTTCACCGCTACTCGCCTGGGTGACGCCGGCCCAGCTCGACTTCGCGGAGCCTGTCCGTGGCGGTCACGATGCCTGACGCCCCCCTGCTCGACGTCCAGAACCTCGCCATCGCCTTCCCCGCCGCCGGCGGCAGCCAGGCGGTCGCCGGCATCTCGTTCCAGCTCGAGCGCGGCCGTACGCTCGCGATCGTCGGCGAGTCCGGCTCGGGCAAGTCGGTCACGGCGCTGGCGATCCCGCGCCTGCTACCGGCCGGCACCCGCGTCACCGGCGCCATCCGCTTCAAGGGCACCGACATGCTCGCCGCCGACGAGCCGCAACTGCGCGACCTTCGCGGCTCGGCCGTCACCATGGTGTTCCAGGAGCCCATGACCTCGCTCAACCCGCTGCACACGATCGAGCGGCAGATCGGCGAGATCCTTCAGGTTCATGGGGTGCGAGGGCGAGGCGTGCGGCGCACCCGTACCCTCGAGCTGCTCGAGGAGGTCGGCATCCGCGATCCCGCCGAGCGGCTCGGCGCCTATCCGCACCAGCTCTCCGGCGGCCAGCGGCAGCGCGTCATGATCGCGATGGCGCTCGCCAACCGGCCCGACCTGCTCATCGCCGACGAGCCGACCACCGCGCTCGACGTCACGGTACAGGCGCAGATCCTCGCGCTGCTGCGCGACCTGCAGCGGCGTCACGGCATGGCGATGCTGTTCATCACCCACGACCTCGCTATCGTGCGCCAGCTCGCCGACGACGTCGCCGTCATGCAGCGCGGCGCCATCGTCGAAACCGGGCCGGTGGCGCGCCTCTTCGCCGAGCCGCAGCACGCCTATACGAAGGCCCTGCTTGCCGCCGAACCGAAGGGCGTGGCGCCCGTGCGCGACGAGAGCGCGGAGCCGGTGCTCGCCGCGACGCAGGTCAAGGTGCACTTCCCGATCCGCGCCGGGCTGCTCCGGCGCGAGGTCGGCTCGGTCAAGGCGGTCGACGGCGTCGATCTCGTCGTGCGCGCCGGGCAGACGGTGGGCGTCGTCGGCGAGTCCGGCTCGGGCAAGACCACGCTCGGCCTCGCGCTGCTGCGGCTGATCTCCTCGCAGGGCCGCATCGCCTTCCTCGGCAGGCCGATCGAGGCGCTGGGCTTTTCCGCGATGCGTCCGTTGCGCCGCGACATGCAGATCGTCTTCCAGGATCCCTATGGCTCGCTGTCGCCCCGCATGACGGTGGGCGACATCGTCGGCGAGGGGCTCTCCGTGCAGCCCGAGAGACCGAACGCCGCCGCACGCCGCGAGGTGGTGGCCGCGGCGCTGGCCGAGACCGGCCTCGACCCCGCTACGATGGACCGCTACCCGCACGAGTTCTCCGGCGGCCAGCGCCAACGCATCGCGATCGCCCGCGCCATGGTGCTGGAACCGCGTTTCGTGGTGCTCGACGAACCGACCTCGGCGCTCGACATGTCGGTGCAGGCGCAGATCGTGGACCTGCTGCGCGCGCTGCAGACCAAGCGCGGCCTGGCCTATCTCTTCATCAGCCATGACCTTCGGGTCGTGCGCGCACTCGCCAGCGAGATCGTCGTGATGCGCGCCGGCCTGGTGGTGGAGAGCGGACCGGCGTCCGAGATCTTCGCCGCCCCGCGGGATCCCTACACACGCGCCTTGTTCGCCGCAGCGCTCCATCCCGGACCGGGTGGTGCGACGCAGGCCGCGTAGCGGCCCCTCGATTTGCCGCGCGATCATCTTCTACGGGTTGCGCAAGGCGCCTGCCTGCTCCACCTTCCGCCGAACGCGGGAGACGCCCATGCGCACCATCGCCCTCTTCTTCCTTCTCGCCATGGCGGTGATCTACGTCGCCGTTCGCGCCGTCGAGCCGAGAGCTCTCCAGAAGGAGACGCCCGCGCAGGCGAGCACCGCCGATATCACGCATCCTTCAAACCCGGCCGGCACCGCGAGCTTCCTGGTCGCGCCGCACATCGCCCACGACGCGAAGGCCGACGCCGCCCGGTGAACTCACGCTGTGTCTCGCCGCCCGGACGCCATTGACGAGGGCCGTCGCCGACGCCTCTAGTCCGGTGATGCGCAGATCCGACCGCGAGCAGGCGGCCTACACACCCGAGCCGTCGCCTCCCGACGCGCCGGCGCCCTCCCCGATGATGGCGCAATATCTCGGCATCAAGGCCGACCATCCCGACGCCCTGCTGTGGTACCGCATGGGCGATTTCTACGAGCTGTTTTTCGAGGACGCGGCGATCACCGCCAAGGTTCTCGGCATCGTGCTGACGCGGCGCGGCCGGCACGACGGCGCCGACATCCCGATGTGCGGCGTGCCGGTGGAGCGCCACGAGGACTACCTGCACCGGCTCATCGCCGCCGGCCACCGCGTCGCAATCTGCGAGCAGATCGAAGATCCGGCCGAGGCCAGGAAGCGCGGCGCCAAGTCCGTCGTCGCTCGCGCGGTGGTGCGCCTGGTCACGCCGGGCACCATCACCGAGGAGCGGCTGCTGGAGCCGGCCGCGGCCAACTGGCTGGCGGCCCTGGCCCGCGCCCGTACCCCCGAAGGAGCCTGGACCTACGGTCTCGCCGCCGTGGACATCTCGACCGGCGCCTTCGGCGTCACCGAAGCCGCGGCGGCCGCGCTCGGCGGCGAGATCGCCCGCATCGATCCCCGCGAAATCGTGGTGTCCGACGCGTTGGCCGCCCTGCCGGAGGTCGCCAAGGTCTTGGACGAGGGCCGGGTGCCGGTCACCCGCATCGGTCGCGAGCCCGGCTCCGTCGAGCGCCGGCTGCTCGACTGGTACGGCTTGGCCACGCTGGACGGGCTCGGGCCGCTGTCCCCGGCCGAAATCGCCGCCGCCGCGACGGCGATCTTCTATCTCGATCGCACGCAATGTGGCGCCCGGCCCAAGCTCGACCCGCCGGCTTCGACCCGCGGCGCTGCGGCGATGGAGATCGACGCCGCGACCCGCACCAACCTCGAGCTGACGCGCACGCTGTCGGGTACCCGCGAGGGATCGCTGCTGGCCGCGATCGACCGCTGCGCCACGCCCGCCGGCAGCCGTCTGCTCTGCGCGCGTCTGTCGAGCCCGCTTACCGACGGCGCGGCGATCGAGGCGCGGCTCGATGCCGTGTCGTTCCTGCACGAGGCCCGGGCCACCCGAGGGGAAGTTCGAACCGTCCTCAAGGCGGTGCCGGACCTGTCGCGCGCCCTGTCGCGCCTGGCGCTGGGCCGCGGTGGTCCGCGCGATCTCGCCGCGATCGGCGCGGGCCTCGAGTCGGCGTGCCGCGTCGCCGCCCTGCTGCACGATGGCGACGCGCTGGATACGCCGCTGCCCGGCGCGCTGCGGGAGGCGCGCGACCGCGCCGCGGCCCCCGATCCCGCGCTCGTGGCGAAGCTCGCCGCCTTGCTCGACGACGCCCTGCCCCTGCAACGGCGTGACGGCGGCTTCGTGCGCCCCGGCGCCGACGGTGCGCTCGACGCGATGCGCTCCCTGCGCGACCGCAGCCGCGAGGTGATCGCCGCGCTCCAGGGTACCTATTGCGATCTGGCCGGCACCCGACGGCTTAAGATCAAGCACAACAACCAGCTGGGCTATTTCGCGGAGGTTCCGGCCGCCGTCGGCGACGCCTTCCTGCAGCCGCCGCTGGCCTCGACCTTCCACCATCGCCAGACCATGGTCGACGCCATGCGCTTCTCGACCGCCGAGCTGATCGAGCTGGAGACGCGGATCGCCAGTGCCGCCGATGGTGCCACGGCGCGGGAGAACGCGCTGTTCGACGAGCTTGCCGCGCAGGTCCTGGCGGACGCCCCGGCGATCGACGCGGCGGCGGCGGCGCTTGCCGCCATCGACGTCGCGGCGGCCCTCGCCGAGGTGGCCGAGGCCGGCGCCTGGAGCCGGCCGGTCATCGAGACGGGCGGCGCCTTCCGCATCGCCGGCGGGCGTCATCCCGTCGTCGAGCTGGCGCTGAAAGCGTCCGGCGACCCGTTCGTGGCCAACGCCTGCGATCTCACCGGAAGCATCGCCGGCGGCGCCATCGCCGTGGTGACCGGTCCCAACATGGCGGGCAAATCGACCTTCCTGCGCCAGAACGCGCTGATCGCCGTGCTTGCCCAGGCCGGCTCCTTCGTGCCGGCGGCCCATGCCACGATCGGCATCGTCGACCGGCTGTTCTCGCGCGTCGGCGCGGCCGACGATCTCGCGCGCGGCCGCTCGACCTTCATGGTCGAGATGGTCGAGACCGCCGCCATCCTCAATCGCGCCACGCCGCGCTCGCTGGTGATCCTCGACGAGATCGGCCGCGGCACCGCCACCTTCGACGGGCTCTCCATCGCGTGGGCGGTGATGGAACACCTGCACGAGAAGAACCGCTCGCGGGCGATCTTCGCCACGCATTTCCACGAGCTGACCCAGCTGTCGCGGCGGCTCGACCGCCTCGTCAATCTGACCACCAAGGTGGCCGACTGGCACGGCGATGTGGTCTTCTTGCACGAGGTGGTGCCGGGCGCCGCCGACCGCTCCTACGGCATCCAGGTCGCAAAGCTCGCCGGCTTGCCGGCGGCGGCCGTGCGCCGCGCCAAGGCGTTGCTCGCCGAGCTGGAGGCCTCCGACCGCGGTGCCGCGCGTCGCCTCGCCGACTTGCCGCTGTTCGCCGCCGCCGGGCCCGCGTCTCCACCCCTGCCAGACCCGGAGCCGGACACCCTGCGCGACGCGCTGGGCGCCCTCGATCTCGACGCGCTGAGCCCGCGCGAGGCGCTGGAGGCGCTGTACCGGCTGAAAGCCCTCTCCAGCAACGCGTGAGGCCGGGAGCCTCCCTCGCAGCGGCGCCCGAAGACCCGGCCGCGGCGCAGCTATCGCGAGTCGACGCCGTAATGCATCAGCCCGGTGCCGTGCCGTTTCAGCCAGGCTTCCGCCGCCGACACATCCGGATACAGGTCTTCCACGACCGCCCAAAAGGCGGCCGAATGGTTCATGTGCTTCAGATGCGCGACCTCATGCGCGGCGAGATAATCGAGCACCTCGGGCGGAGCCATGATCAGCCGCCAGGAAAAATTGAGCGAGCCGGCCGACGAGCACGAGCCCCAGCGGCTGGTGGTGTCCCGCAACGTCAGCCGCTTGGGCGCAGTCCCGAGCACCGCGGCATGGCGGCTCACGGCCGCGGCCAGGTCGGCGCGAGCCTGGCGCATCAGCCAGTCCTGCACGCGACGCGCCACGAACGGTTCGGCGCCGCTGACGCAGAGCTTCGGGTCACCTGACGCATCGCCGGCCTCGATCCAGACGGTGCCGCGCGCGCCGGGCCGATGCACGATCTCGTGCGGCACGCCGCGTACCGGTACGCTGGCCCCCGCGCCGAACGGCGTCGCCTCCGGCAGCCGCGCCAACCGCACGCCGATCCACGCGGCGTGATTGTCGACGAAGATCTTGGCCCGGGCGAGCGACCCCCGCACGGGCATCGTCAGCACCGCGTCGCGCGAGGCCGCGCGCACCCGCAGCGTGAACCGCCGCGCCGCAGCGACCCGCTTGATCTGCACGCGGTGCGTAGCGCCGTCGTGGCTGACGTCGAAGAAGGCGACGTCCGCCCCGCGCATCACCGTCTTGGAGGCGAGCCAAGCCATGGCATCTGCATAGCCGACGGACGGGTGAGTCGCCATCGCATCGTGCCGATGCGCGGCTCGCTCGAGCGCCGGACCCGAGGAGTGGCGAGACCGCCACTACCTCGCCTTCGCGATCCGCGTCAGCGTGAACAATCCCAGCGGCGGCAAGGTGCGGCGCTCGACGAGGGTCATGTCGCGGCGGCTGTCGATCCAGTCCGCGATCGTCGCCCACGGGAATTGCGGGTGCCAGCCGAGCTTCTCGGCGCGCCGGCCCATCCATGCCTCGACCGCCGCGACCGGGCCCCGAGCGGCGCCGACGTGATTGACCAGCACGATCTCGCCGCCGGGCCGGGTCACGCGCGCCCATTCCGTGAGACTGGCATGGGGGTCGGGCACGACGGTGAGCACGTAGGGCGCCAACACGGCATCGAAATGCGCGTCGGGAAAATCGAGCTGCATGGCGTCCATGACGCGCAGCGCGACGACGTTGGCGAGCTTGTCCGCCCGCACGCGCTCGCGGGCGCGCTCCAGCATCGGCGCGGAGAGATCGACGCCGGTGATCGTCGTGCGCCGGTCGATCATCGGCAGCTCCAGCCCGGTGCCGACGCCGACGTCGAGGATGTGGCCGCCCGGGCGACCCGCCGCCGCGGCACCGGCACGACGGCCGGCGCGCATGACCAGGGTGAAGGTGAGGTCGTAGACCGGCGCCCAGCGCGCGTAGGCCGCCTCGACATCGGCGTTGTCGAGCGCGCTCGCCTTGCCGCTCACGGGGCCAACGCGTCTTCGAGGACCGGCGCGTCGGCCCGACGCGCCAACGCCACCGTGCCGCCGCCCAGCACGCGCGCGCCGGGAGCGTCGCTCTCGTAGAACACGCAGGCCTGTCCGGGCGCCACCGCCGTGTCGGCGGCCGGGAACAGCACCGCGATGTCGCCGCCCTCGCGCACCAGGGAAGCCGGCACCGGCGCGCGCGTCGAGCGCGTGCGCACGTGGCACGCCATCGTGTCGGGCAGCCGACCATCGCCGAGCCAGTTGACGTAGCGCAACGCCAGCCGCGTCGTGGCGAGCGCCTCGCGTGGACCCACCACCACCTGCGCGCGGCGCGCGTCCAGGCGCAGCACATAGAGCGGCCGCTCCATGCCGCCGAGCGCGAGGCCGCGGCGCTGGCCGACGGTGTAGCCGCCGATGCCCTCGTGGCGGCCGAGCACGCGGCCGGCCTGGTCGACGATGTCGCCGGGGCGCACCGCCTCGGGCATCATCTTCGCCACGAGATCGGCGTAGCGGCCGGAGGGCACGAAGCAGATGTCCTGGCTGTCGGGCTTGTCGGCGTTGACGAGACCGTGCGCGCGGGCCAGCTCGCGCACCTGGCGCTTGGGCAGGTCGCCCAGCGGGAAGCGCACGAAGGCGAGCTGCTCGGGCGTGATGCCGAACAGGAAATAGCTCTGGTCGCGGCTGGCGTCCGCCGCGCGATGCAGGGCGCGGCCGCCGCCCGGCACGGCGCGCGTGGCGCAGTAATGGCCCGTGGCCAGCGCGTCGGCGCCGAGGTCGCGGGCCGTCTCAAGCAGGTCGGTGAATTTCACCTTGTCGTTGCACGAGGCGCAGGGGATCGGCGTCTCGCCCGCGGCATAGGCGGCGGCGAACGGCGCGATGACCTGCTCGCGGAAGCGCGCCTCGTAGTCGAGCACGTAATGCGGAATGCCGAGCCGCGACGCCACGGCGCGGGCGTCGCCGATGTCGCGACCGGCGCAGCACGAGCCGGCGCGCGCCGCGGTGCCGCGATCGTCGTAGAGGCGCAGCGTCACGCCGACGACGTCGTAGCCTTCGGCCACGAGCAGCGCGGCCACTACGGACGAGTCGACGCCGCCCGACATGGCGACGACGACCCGGGTCTCGCCGGGCGGCTTGGGAATGTCGAGAGAGTTCAAGGGTACGACCGGAGACACGCGAGCGTCCTCATATCGGCCCGCGCCAGGGCGACGCAAGGCGAGCCTTCAGCCCGCGTACGAGGCGATCTCGACGAGGTTGCCGTCGGGGTCGCGACAATAGACCGAGCGGATCGGTCCGCGCGCGCCCTGCTTGATCGTCGGTCCCTCCTCGATCGCGATATTCAGCTCGTTCAGGTGCGCGGCCACGTCGTCCGGCCCCGTCTCGGTCAGGAAGCACAGGTCGTCGCTGCCGGGCTGCGGACGCGCGCCCGTGAACCAATCGACAGGGCTGGTCGCGATCGGACGCAGGTTGATCTTCTGGGCGCCGAACTTGATCGCCGTGCGCTTGGGCCGGCCCAATCCCGGATCGAAGTCCTCCCGCGCGACGCCGAGCACGCGGCCGTACCAACCGGCCGACGCCTCGACGTCGCCGACGTTGATGACGAGGTGATCGAGGGCGGTGACGGTCAGCGGCATGGTGGGTCCTTCGAGGGTTCGGCGTTTCTACGACCACTGCGGGAGAGAACTCGCAACAGGCGTCCGAGACGCGGCTTCGTGTTCTTTAGGCTTTGTGCGCTTCCATGCTACAGCAAGGCGATCGATTGGCAGCGGGACAGTTCCAGGCATGACGAATTCCCGCTTCGACGACGCGTGGCCTCCCGCTTTCGAGAAAGCCGACGCCTGCAACGTCCTGCTCGTCTTTCCCGGTTTCGCCGCCAATTCGTTCTGGAACTATCGTGCGACCTGCGAGATCGTCGGCGCGAAATATCCCGGCGCGCCGCTCGGCCTGATCACCGTCGCCGCCATGCTGCCGCAGCACTGGGACATCCGCCTCGTCAACCGCAACACGGAGCAATTGACGGACGACGACATCGCCTGGGCCGACATGGTCATGACCGGCGGAATGATGCCGCAGGAAGCCGACACGCTGGTCCTGATCGACCTCATCCAAGCGCACGGCAAGCCGGTCGTCGTCGGCGGCCCCGGCATCACCTCGACACCCGAGCCCTACGTCCGCGCCGACTTCAAGGTACTCGGCGAAGCCGAGGGCCTCCTCGACAACTTCGTGGCGGACTGGCGCGCCGGTCTACGCACCGGCACCTACGAGGGCGTGCGCTTCAAGGCCGACGTCACCATCGCGCCCGTGCCGCGCTGGGACCTGCTCAAGTTCGACGATTACCTCCATGTCGGCGTGCAGTTCTCGCGCGGCTGCCCGTTCACCTGCGAGTTCTGCGACATCATCGAGCTCTACGGAAGGGTACCGCGCACCAAGACGGTCGAGCAGGTGCTGGGCGAACTCGACGCGCTCTACGCGCTGGGCTACCGCGGCCATGTCGACTTCGTCGACGACAATCTCATCGGCAACAAGAAGGCGGTGAAGCTCTTCCTGCCGCACCTCAAGGCCTGGCAGGAGAAGCACGGCTTCCCGTTCGAGTTCTCGACCGAGGCCAGCGTGAACCTGGCGGACGACGAGGAGCTGCTGGCGCAGATGCGCGACGCCAGCTTCTTCGCCGTCTTCATCGGCATCGAGAGCCCCGACCCCGAGACCCTGGTGAAGATGCAGAAGAAGCAGAACACCAGGCGTGACCTGTCGGAAAGCATCCGCAAGATCTACGACGCCGGCATCTTCGTGATGGGCGGCTTCATCGTCGGCTTCGACACCGAGACGCGGAGCGTCGCCGCGCCGATCGTCCAATTGATCGAAGAGGCGGCGATCCCCATCGCGATGGTCGGCCTGCTCTACGCCCTGCCCAACACGCAGCTGACGCGGCGCCTCCAGAAAGAGGGTCGATTGCTTGAGCCCGACACCGGCGAATTCAGCGGCGACCAATGCACCGCCGGCCTCAACTTCGTGACGAAGCGTGCGCGCCGGGACGCCTACGTCGACTATCGCACCATCCTTGACAGGATCTTCGCGCCGCAAGCCTACTTCGAGCGCGTGCGCGACGTCAGCCGCAGCTTGCGGATGCCGAAACGCTCGATCCGCGTGCAGCTGGCCAGCACGTTCCGCGAGTTCGGTCGCTTCCTGAAGCTGATCACCCGCGTCACGCTGCACCGGCCGGACATGCGATATCAGGTCTGGCTTACGCTCGTCGCCACGCTGCTGCGCAACCCGACCGCCGTCACTTCGGCGATGCGCCTCACGGCCTTCTACGTCCACCTCGGGCCGTTCTCGCGCTTCGTGATCGGCCGGGTCGACGAACAGATCGCGGCGCTCGACGGCGGCCGCTGGGTGCAGCCGGCCCTGGTGTCGGCGCCGACGGTCGAGCCGAAGGTCGCGGCGCTCGCCATTTGACCGCGGGCGCGGCGCGGTTCTAAGAGGCTGCAACGCGGCGTTTGCGCCGACCCCACAGCGGCGGGACCGCTGCCGCCCGCCTCGCGGGCGAGCCGTCCACGCCTTCAAGCGAACGGATTGTCACGATGGCCAGGAAGCCGAGCTTCGATTTCGAACGTCGCGAACGCCAGAAGGCAAAGGACGCCAAGCGCGCCGAGAAGACAAAGGCGAAGAACGAGAAGCGGGCCGGCGAAGCCGGAGGCGAGACGACCGAGGGCGAGACCGCGGAGCCCGCGCCGTCGGCGGAGTGAAATCTTCCCGATCATCCACCTTTCAGAGCTTGGGAAGGGGCGGCACGCGCGGGTTGCGGCCGCACTGACCTTCGAACGGTACCGTGAAATTGAGGTGATCGAGCTGACGGTGGATCGAGCGAGCACCACGCAGATCGCCGTCATTGTCGCAGGAGAAAGCCTCCTCGCCGGTCGCCATGAAGAGGCTGCCGTCGGAATAGGGTTCCACGATGAGGTTGCAGGTGCGTGGCGGCAACTCGATCTGAGTGGCGAGCGAAGCTTCGAGCCATATCATCCATGCCAGCGAGATGAACGGGCGGTTGTAGACCTCCGCGTCCAGAAAATCCGCGAGGCGACCAGGTGCGGCTTTACACCATTCGGGCCGAAAGGCCCAGGCCGCGGCCATCAAATTGGCCTTGAGGGCATCGTAGGTCGTCAGACGCGGATCCGCCCGATGGTCGAAGTGGACGTCGGTGTCGAAGACGACGCTGTTCTGGAAGCCCGAGGCTCCCGCGTGAAGACGCAACTGGGCGCCCCGTGCCGGCTTCGTGCTTGGGTCTTCCGATGCGAGGTAGAGCGTCACGCGATACCCCATATGTGGTGACGGCGGCCCATCGTCGTTCGGATCGGCACTCTCGGCCAGGATCGTCATCAGCCGCGCGGTGTCGGTCTCGGCGTCGAACGACAATGTTCCGTGTTCGTCTTTGTAGGCCCACCATCTCAGGTCGGGCGGCAGGCATGGCCTCATCAAAGCAAAATATTGCCGAACGCGCCCGACGATCTCGGTGGGATTTTCCGGCCGACGCTGCCATAGTCCGTAGATCGAAATTGCATCACTTAGCGGCATTCGATTCACTCCACGGCACATACTTGAAAACGAGCTATTTTGAATTTTTCCTGCCAATATCGATTTGATAATGCGGCGGCATTCTGGTCGGAGCCAACACAGACGACAAGCGCACGCCCTTTTCCATCAAGCCGGATCGCGTCGATCTGATTGTTGAGTTGTTTGTCGAAGTTTGCAGACGCCTGGGAACCCCATGGCGCCACGATGAGCGCAGCGGAGCCGACGGTTTTGCCTTCGACCATGTCGCCTTTCCTTAAATCCTTAATCAGGGAAGGCTCCGAAGTACGCTTGCAGTCGTCAGCCCTGCCTTACGTGACCTCGGTGGCGTAGATCGGGGCTGGAGGGCAGAGATGGCCAAGGGCCACGCCAGGCGCAGCTTTTTGGGTGGCCAACGGAGGGGGCAGGAAGAGAAGCCTGGCTCCGGCCGCGCGGATCGCGGCGCGTGCGGCCCTACCCTCTTGGGAGCCGAGATTGTCGAGCACGACGAAGTCGCCTGGCGTCAGGGTCGGGACCAGCGCCTGCTCGACATAGGCGAGGAAACTTTCGCCGTTGATCCCGGGCGATGCTCACGGTCCGGCGGAGCCGCTGCGACCACTTCACCACGCTCGCCGCTCTGACGCCGAAAGTCGCCGATACCGCCCGGATCCCTTCGCCGGCCATAACCCGCGCGACCACCCGCTCGCGAAGATCGATCGACTAAGCCGGCGTCATCGACGCTCTAGGAGAGGATATGACGGTCTTTTAGCATCCGTCGATGTCACGCTAAGCAGAATCGCGTTCAAGCGGCGATCCGAGCGGGCGCTTCGTCCGCCTGCCGTTCGAACATGCCGGTCAGACGCATCACGAAGGGACCGTCTGCATCGGCCCATAGGCGACTGGAGAAATGCGCAGCTCCATCCGTCCAACGCCACGTTCCCGCCGCGGTCTGCTCGATCGCGTGGAACCCAGCAAAAAGGCGAAGATCGTCGAGCGCGATGTCGTGCCGGCCTTTATCGGTCTCGATGAAGACGGCGTTGATCAGGACGCCAAGCATCCGGAGGTCTCCTCCGTCCGCGCGTCGGCTCGGCGACGCGAGCCGAACCTCTCGGGCGCCCGCAGGAACGACGAAGGTCAGTGTGCTGCCGTGCCGCGCCGGCGCCACCATCAAGCCATCGACGACCAGATGAACCGGCGGTGTCGCGGTCGTCCGTCCGGTCTTGAACAACCGATGCCGTGCTGCTGTCAGCAGAGGGCCTGATTCCGCATAGGGGCGGCAGAAGCTTTCCGTGAGCTTCGCGTCGAAGTCGGGGTGGAGGTCAACGGCGCCGGGCGCATTGTCGAAGGCCGAGCGATTGCCTGTGTCGAGATAGCTCTCGGACGGTGCGCCGTTGGCGATCAGGATGTCGTGACTGTCGAGTTCGACATGCCAATACACGACCTGCTCCAGCTTGACCTGTGCGATCAGATCGCCGTGAATCAGCGCGCGCGCCGGGAACAGGACATCGTCGACGCAGACGGCATGGCCGGGCGAAAGCCAGAGATCGGCGTAGGGCAGCCCGCCGCCGAGCGCGCCAGCGCGAACCCGCACCGGCCAGACCTTCCGCGGCTCGGGATGGCGGGCGCAATCCGTGTCGCGATGGCCGAGCCACTTGATCGGGCGATGCGCACCCGACGCGGTCACGGCCAAGTCACCGATCCGTAGCGCTTCGACAGGGATGTCGCCCCGTGTTGTGCGGATCAGCGTGCCAGAGGCGTAGCAGACCACGTTCGCCACAACGACATCGCCCTTGAAGACATTGCCGGAGCTCGCCGTCGCGATGACCGTTGGCGTCGCGCTGAGGGTGCCGCCCTGACCGCTGGAATCGACGATGCTCGACAGGGACGATGTCCCATTCGTGTTGGTTACATACAGCGTGGCCACGCCGCCTGTCACCGAAACGGTCATACCGCTGGCGCCGGCAATCGGGATCTTACCGGTAAGACTCCACGTGCCGTTGGAGAGCGAAAACTTTTCGATGCCGAGCGAGCTCGTATTGTCGGCGACGTAAAGCGTATCCGGTGCGGTTCCGGTGCCAAGCGTCGCGAAAGCGAAGGCGACCGGCTTCGTGGTTGCCGCGATCAGGGTAGCGGTCTGGGTACCGCTTGTCGGAAGACCGGTGCCAAGCTGATAAATACCAGCAGCTTGCGTGCTCCCATTAACAGTGCCACCTGGCGTACTGTAGTAAAGATTTCCTCCGACAGTTGCGACTTGGTTCGCGACAGCGGTCGTGAGGATGGCCGCCGTTCCCTGCGTATCGGCCACCACGTAGCCGACACCAGCACCCGACGCGACATAGATGTTTTGACCGTCGGCACTTGCCGCACTCGTAAATCGGGTGGCCGAAAAACTCGTGGTCGACGTGCTTGTGTCGTAGGTCATTCCATTAGTGGGGACGATCCCGACAACGCGTGGGACCGTTGTGGTCGCTGTGCCCGACACACCCGTCGTTCCGGTCGTTGTGTCGTAACCTCCGACCAGGATGTCGGCGCCATTGGTCGTTTCGGTGATCTCGCCGGAGTACGTGGCCTGTCCGCTGTCGGTCAGCGCATCATTGCTGCCGACTGTTGTCGTCGGCAGCGCGACGGTCTGCACCAACGAGCCCTGCGGCGTATACTCATCAAGGAAGGCGGCCGAGGAGGCACTCGTAGTGCCGCCGATACGATAGACAACGATATTACCAGCTGTGAACGCGGCCATAACACTGGACTCTACTATAGCAGACAGTTAACATATCGTTAAGGTTTGATGTAACGAGATCGTGACACTTGTGGCAATGGGATTTCTTCCCGGTTTGGTGGCGAGCTTTAACGGCCGGAGTACGCGATACTCCGGCCGCTTGGTCCCGCCTCGTCTAAGCGGCGATCCGAGCGGGCGTTCGGTCCGCTGGCCGGTCGAACATGCCGCTCGGACGCATCAGGGAGAGACTGTCCGCATCGGCCCAAAAGGCGGTTGGAGAAATGAGCGACACCATCGGTCCAACGCCACGTTCCCGCCGCAGTCCGCTCGATGGCATGGAACCCCGCGAAAAGTCGCGGGTCATCGAGCGCGATGTCGTATCGGGCGGCGCTCGTCTCGATGCTGATCGCGTCGATCAGGACGCCTAGTGCGCGGATGTCTGCGCCATCCCCCGCCAATGCGGCGATACGAGGCGAAGCTCGCAGACTCCAGCCGGGACGACGAAGGTAAGCGTGTTGCCGTTGCGGCGGGGGGCCAGCACCATGCCGCCGGCGACAAGGTGGATTGCCGGTTAGAGCGAATACAGACGACAAGCGCACTGTCTGGCGAGAAGCTCGCGCTGCCAGAATTCAAGACGTCGATCCACAACCATATTTCCAAACTGGCGGTATCTTGACCGGAGCGGATAACATGTTAAGAACGCAGAGGAAACTGACGGCTTAAAGGCCCAGCGCCCTCTCCAGCGCCCGCACCGAATGCACCGCCTCGCGGCCGGCGAGGTCGGCGACCTGGTGGCGGCAGGAGGTGCCGTCGGCCACCACGAGGTCGGTGGCGGCGGCGGCGCGGACAGCGGGGATGAGCGACAGCTCGGCCATGGCCTTGGAGGCCTCCAAGGTCTCGGCGCCGTAACCGAAGGCACCGGCCATGCCGCAGCACGAGGATTCGATGGGCTTCACACTGGCGCCGGAGATGCCGCTTAGGACGGCGAGCGCGGCGGAGAAGGCCCCAAAGCTCTTCTGATGGCAATGGCCGTGGACGTGCAGCGTGGTGCCGGGCGCCAGCGCCATCGGCGCGGCGATGGCGTGCTCGGCCATGTATTCCGTGAGAAGCCGCGCGCGATCCTTCATCCGCTCGGCGGCGGCGCCGGGCAGCAGCGAGCCGAACTCGTCGCGCAGCGTCATCAGACAGGATGGCTCGAGACCGATCACGGGGGCGTCGCCGGCCAACGCCTCGAGCGTGCGCCGCGCCTCGGCGCGGGCGCGGTCGACCAGACCGGCGGAGAGATAGGTGCGGCCGCAGCAGAGCGGGCGTCCCGCGACCTTCGGCATCACCGGCGTCAGGCCGAGCCTGCGCAGCACGCGCACCGCCGCGCGCAGGTTCTCCGGCTCGTAGGCGCGGTTGAACGTGTCGGCGAAGAGGATGACCTCACCCGCCGCGCCGGTCGGCGTACCGATCTCGGCGTCGCGGAACGGGTCGGGCACGAAGGCCGGGAGGATCCGCTCCGCCGCGATGCCCAGCAGGCTCTCGCCGAGCCGGCGCAGCAGCGGCACGCGATTGCGCAGGTTGGCGAGCGGCGCGACGCGCGCGGCCCAAGGCGCGTAGCGCGGCAGTTCGGCCACCAACCGTTCCCGCATCGGCACGCCGTGCCTAGCGGCGCGGGCGGCGCCGGCCTCGATCTTCATCCGGGCCATATCGACGCCGGTCGGACACTCGCGCCGGCACGCCTTGCACGACACGCAGAGCTTCATCGCGGCGGCGACGTCGTCGCCGGCCAGCGCGTCGGGGCCGAGCTGTCCGGACAGCGCGAGGCGCAGCGTGTTGGCGCGGCCGCGCGTCAGGTGCGCCTCGTCGCGGGTGACGCGATAGGAGGGGCACATCGCGCCGGCATCGAATTTGCGACAGGTGCCATTGTTGTTGCACATCTCCACGGCGGCGAGCAGGCCACCCTGCGGCCCCGGCCAGCTCGACCAGTCCAGCCGCGGCGTCACCGGGGCGGCGTCATAGTTTGGACCGTAACGAAACAGCGCGCGGTCGTCGAAGCGCGGCGGGCGCACCACGCGCCCGGGATTGAGCAGGCCGCGCGGATCGAACAGGTCCTTCACCTGCTCGAACGCCCGGGCGATGCGCGCGCCGAACATCGGTTCGTTGAACTCGGAGCGGGCGATGCCGTCGCCGTGCTCGCCACTGTGGCTGCCCTTGTACTCGCGCACGAGGTCGAAGCATTCCTCCGCGATCGCGCGCATCGCGCGCACGTCGGATTCATCCTTCATGTTCAGCACGGGGCGCACGTGGAGGCAGCCGACGGAGGCGTGGGCGTAATAGGTCGGGCGGCTGCCGTGGC
>CAXTVT010000026.1:39418-43367 GCA_964247745.1 uncultured Beijerinckiaceae bacterium | reverse complement strand
AGAAGTTGCCGGGGATGTGGTTGACGAAGATCGAGATCAGCGCGTAGCCGCGCCAAAAGTCGATCGCGTTGGGTTGGCGCATCGGCGCTCCGCGGCAAAAAGGTGCGTTGGGAGACCATGCGAATGCGGCGCTTTCGGGAGCCGCGCAAGGTCGTGCGCCATCACGATGCGGTCATTCGGTCCTGCCCCGAGCCGAGCGTCTCGGCGGCGAACAGGTCGCGAAGCACCGGCGGCAGGGCGTCGGGGATGTCCTCCGCGATCAGCCCCGGGCCGAAGCGCCGCGCCGCGTCGGCGTGCATCCAAACCGCGGCGCAGGCCGCCTCGAAGGCGGGCATGGCCTGGGCGAGGAGGCCGGCGACCATGCCCGCGAGCACGTCGCCCGAGCCGGCGGTGGCGAGCCACGGCGCCTCGCTCATGGCGATCGAGGCGCGCCCGTCGGGGTGGGCGATCGTCGTGTCCGGACCCTTCAGCACCACGATCGCGCCACTGGCCACGGCCGCGGCGCGGACCCTATCGGGCTTCGGCGCCTCGACGTCCACCACCGCGCCGAAGAGCCTGGCGAACTCGCCGTCGTGCGGGGTCAGCACGACGGCATGGGCCGACGCGGCGATCGCCTCGAAGAGCGCGCGCGGATCGTCGGCGAAACTGGTCAGCGCATCGGCGTCGAGGACCAACGCGCGGGGTGCCTCGTCACCACTCCCCGGGGCCCGCAAGGCGGCATGCACCATCGCGCGGGTGCCGGGCCCGACGCCGAGGCCCGGCCCCATGGCGGCGACGTTCTTGCGCGGATCCGACAGCAGGGCGGCGAGCCCGTCGGCATCGTCGGCGACACGGGTCATGACGGCCGTGAGCGCCGCCGCGTGGATCGGCAGCGCCTCGGCGGGCGTCGCCACGGTGACGAGCCCCGCGCCGGCCCGCAAGGCACCGCGCGCGCAGAGCCGCGCCGCGCCGGTCTGGCCGATCGGGCCCGACACGACGACGGCGTGGCCGCGCGCGTACTTGTGGCCGGCGAGGCTCGGCCTCGGCAGCCGCTCCAGCCAGGCTGCCGGCGTGTTCAGGCCGGTGCGTGGCCGCACCGTCTCGAGGACGTCGGTGGGCAGGCCGATGTCGACGAGATCGAGCGCGCCGCAATGGAGGCGCCCAGGCAGCAGCGCGTGGCCTGGCTTCAGCCGGAAGAAGGTCACGGTATGGCTCGCGGCGATCGCGACGCCGCACGTCCGGCCGGTGGCGCCGTCGATTCCCGAGGGGATGTCCACCGCCACCAGCGGGCGCCGGGTCGTCCGGCGCCAGGCGTTGACGCGATCGACGACGGCGGCGGCCTCGCCCTCGAGATCACGCGCGAGGCCGGCCCCGAACAGGGCATCGATGATCGCGGCGGCACCGTCGAACGACAGATCCGCCAGCCTCCCCACCGGCCCGCTCCAGCGCCGGGCGGCCTCCGCCGCGTCGCCCCTCATCCGATCCGGCGGCACCAGCGCGCCGAGGACCACGCGGAAGCCCGCGTCGTCGAGCCGGCGGGCGGCGACATAGCCGTCGCCGCCGTTGTTGCCCGGCCCGCACAGCACGACGACCGGGCCGCCGTCCACCACGGCGAGCCGGCCCACCGAGGCGGCGATCGCGGCGCCCGCGTTCTCCATCAAGGTCGCCGAGGGCAAGAGCGCGGCGGCGAGCCGGTCGGCCTGCGCCATCTCCTTCGGCGTGAGCAGCTCGTGCGGGTAGGCTGGTCGCGGCGCATCGCTCACGGGCGACGGCTCGCGCGGCTTATTTGACAAAGGATTGAGCGCTCTTTACCCAAACTCGCCTCCAGAACCGCCGGGACCGCTTCGGCGCGTCGGACAAGTCGCGCATGAAGCCACGCAACGCAAAGTTCGGCATCGGGCAGGTGGTGAGACACCGGAAATACGCGTTCCGGGGCATCGTCTACGACGTCGATCCGGAGTTCGCCAACACCGAGGAATGGTGGCAGGCGATTCCCGAGGACGTGCGCCCGCGCAAGGACCAACCGTTCTATCACCTCTATGCCGAGAACGCGGACACGGAATACGTCGCCTACGTCTCCGAGCAGAATCTGCTCGCCGACGAGTCCGGCGATCCCGTGCGCCATCCCCAGGTCGACGAGATGTTCGTGCGTGCCACGGACGGCGCCTATCAGGTGCGGGGCGCCAGGCTGAACTGAGCCGGCCGCGGGCCCGGAGGGCGAATGCGCTATCGTGACGGCGCCATCTTGCTTCACGGCCTCGGTCGCACCTCCGCCTCGATGGAAGTGATGGCGCGGGCGCTTCGCCGCGACGATCTCTCTGTACTCAACCTGGACCACCCGAGCCGCCGTGCCGGCCTCGCCGCGTTGGCCGATCAGGTCGAGGCGGCATCGGCACGCTGGCGCGCGGACGGCACAGGCGTGGTGCATCTCGTGGGACACTCGCTCGGCGGGCTCGTCGCGCGGGTATGGATCGCGCGGCATCGACCGGAGCGGCTCGGCCGCGTCGTGCTCCTGGGGACGCCGTGCGGCGGCAGCGAGATCGCCGACCGGCTCGTGGGCTTCGCGCCGTACGGGTGGGTCTTCGGGCCCGCCGGCGCGGAGCTGACCACCGACGATGCCGCGCGCGACGTGCTCCTCGGCCGCCTCGACTACCCGCTCGGGATCATCGCCGGCACGCGCTCGCTCGATCCGCTGAGCTGGGCGCTCCTGCCCAAGCCCAACGATGGCAAGGTCACGGTCGCGCGCACGATGGTGCCGGGCGCGGCCCACCTCGCGCTGCCGGTGACCCACACTTTGATGATGCGCGCCCCCGCCGTGATCGCCGCCACGTCGCATTTTCTGCGAAACGGCCGCTTCTGACACCCCGCGGTCGCGGCGCCGGGTGCTGAAAAGCGCAGCGGCGTCGCGCCAGGTCAGGAGAGGCATGCTGCTGCCGAGCCGCAATGGACGGAGTCGTCACCCTCGAACAAGAGAGGGCCGAGCGTCGGTACGACGGCGATCCAAGGTCCCTTGACCTTGCGCAGCCAAGCGGGGACACCCGCCGCAACGGGACAAGGATCGCAGCATGACGGCGCGCATCTTCATCGACGGCGAGGCCGGCACCACCGGGCTCGGCATCCGGCAGCGCCTCGCCGGACGCGGCGATGTCATGCTGAAGAGCCTGCCCGACGCCGACCGCAAGAGCGTCGAGGCCAAGCGCGCGCTGCTGGCCGAGATCGATCTCGTCATCCTGTGCCTGCCCGACGAGGCCGCCCGCGAGACCGCCGCGCTGGTCACCACGATGCCGAACGGCCCGAAGGTGCTCGACGCCTCGACCGCGCATCGCACCGCGCCGGACTGGGCCTACGGCTTTGCCGAACTGGCGGTCGGGCAGGAGGCGGCGATCCGGGCGGCGCGCATGGTGTCGAACCCCGGCTGCTACGCGACGGGCGCCATCGCCCTGATCCGGCCGCTGATCGATCAGGGCTGGCTCGCGCCCGACACGCCGCTCTCGATCAACGCGGTCTCCGGCTATTCCGGCGGCGGCAAGGCGATGATCGCAGAGCACGAGGCCGGTCACGCGCCGGCCTTCGAACTCTACGCGCTCGGCCTCGGCCACAAGCACGTGCCCGAGATCATGGCGCACGGCGGCCTGACGCGGCGCCCGATCTTCGTGCCCTCCGTCGGCCATTTCGCCCAGGGCATGCTGGTGTCGATCCCTCTGCACCTCGACAAGCTGCCGCGCCATCCGTCGGTCGCGGACCTTACGATGGCGCTGACCGCGCATTACGGCGCGACGGGACACGTCCGCATCGCGTCGGCGGCGGAGGCCGCGAAGCTGGAGCCGGAATCGCTCAACGGCAGCGACGACCTCGAGCTGCACGTCTTCGGCGAAGCCACCGGCCACGGCCATGCCGTGCTGGTCGCCAAGCTCGACAACCTCGGCAAGGGCGCGAGCGGGGCGGCGGTGCAGAACATGGAGATCATGCT
>CAXTVT010000026.1:0-39318 GCA_964247745.1 uncultured Beijerinckiaceae bacterium | reverse complement strand
GAAACGATCCGGGCGTTCTCGAGTCGTTGCAGGACGTGGCGACGATCGCCAGCGTGCCTCTCGTTCGGTCCACCGGCAAGCCGAGCAAGGCCAATCTTTCAATCGATAGCGGGATCCTCGCTGCGATCGACTCGGAGGCGGAGCGCCGCAATCTGACGCGAAGCGCCTTCGTCGAGGCCATGGCTCGAGAGATGCTCCCAAAAATGGCCTGACGAGTGCGGCGGTGCGCCAGCGTCTCTCCTTTGTCTTGCCGGTAGAGTGGGCCAAGAGGCGCAGCACGATCGAGGTCCTACCCCGCCTCGATGAGCCGGATCGCCTCCTCGCGCTCGAACAGGTGCAGCAGCGTGCGCACCGCCCTGCCCTGCTCGCTCGCCAGCTCGGGATCGGCGTCCACCAAGGTCTGGGCGGCATCGCGGGCGAGCGGCAGCAGGTCGCCGTGCACGGCGAGGTCGGCGAGCTTGAAGCCCGGCGCCCCGGACTGGCGGGTGCCCAGCACCTCACCCTCGCCGCGCAGCTTCAGGTCCTCCTCGGCGATGCGGAACCCGTCCTCGCTCTCGCGCAGGATGTTGATGCGCGCCTCCGCCACCTCGTTCAGCGGCCCCTTGTAGAGCAGCAGGCACGAGGATGCCCCGGTGCCGCGCCCGACGCGGCCGCGCAGCTGGTGGACCTGAGACAGGCCGAAGCGCTCGGCGTGCTCGATCACGATGATCGTCGCCTCCGGCACGTCGACGCCGACCTCGATCACCGTCGTGGCGACGAGCACCTGCGTCGCACCGGCGGCGAAGGCGGCCATCGCCGCGTCCTTCTCCGGCCCCTTCATCTTACCGTGGATCAGCCCGACCTTGCTGCCGAACGCATGCGACAGATGCTCGAAGCGATCCGTCGCGGCGGCGGCATCCGACTCTTCGCTCTCGGCCACCAGCGGACACACCCAGTAGGCGCGCTTGCCCTCGGCGACAGCGCGCTGCAGCCGCGCCACGACGTCGCCGATGCGCTCGACGGGGATCGCCCGCGTGTCGATCGGCTGCCGTCCCGGCGGCTTCTCCCGCAGGTTGGAGACCTCCATGTCGCCGAAATAGGACAGGACGAGCGTGCGCGGGATCGGCGTCGCCGTCATGACGAGGATGTCGACCGCCTCGCCTTTGGCCGAGAGCGCGAGGCGCTGCTGCACGCCGAAGCGGTGCTGCTCGTCGACCACGGCGAGGCCGAGGTCGTGGAACGCGACGCTCTCCTGGATCAGAGCGTGGGTGCCGACCGCCATGTCGATCGAGCCGGAGGCGAGGCCCTCCAGCGTGCGGCGCCGCTCGGTCTGCGTGTCGCGCCCGGTGATCAGCGCCATGCGGAGACCGGCGCCCAGCGCGCGGGGTGCAAGGCCGGCAAAATGCTGCCGCGCGAGGATCTCGGTCGGCGCCATCAGCACGGCCTGGCGGCCGCCTTCGACCACGTCCGCCATGGCAAGCAGAGCGACAAGCGTCTTGCCCGAGCCGACGTCGCCCTGCAGCAGGCGCAGCATGCGCGCCGGCGCGGCGAGGTCGGTACGGACCTCCGCGAGGGCGACCTGCTGCGCCTTGGTCAGGGCGAACGGCAGCGCGGCTTCGATGGCGTCGGCCTTGGCGCGGCCGACGGCGTTGGAGCGGCCGGTGCGAACCCGCAGCCGCTTGCGCATGAGAGCGAGAGCGACCTGGTGGGCGAAGAGCTCGTCGGCCGCGAGGCGGATGCGAGCCGGGGCGTCGGGGGCGATGGCCTGCGGGTCAGAGGGACGATGGATGGAGGCCAAAGCCTCGCCGAACGTGGGACGTTCTCCTCCGCAACGCGGGGGAGGGAGACCGCCGAAGGCGGTGGAGGGGGATGCCGCTTCTCTCACCTCCGTCGTTCCTAACGCAGCGAAGCGGTGAACCTCTTCCAGATGCGAGGCGCGGCTGCCCCCTCCACCATGCTGCGCATGGTCCGCCTCCCCCGCTGTGCGCGGGAGGATATCCCACCATTCCGGCAGGAACGGCACGCGCGTGAGAGCGGCATCGATCGCCTTCGTCAGCACGCGCGGATACAGCCCATCGGTCAACCCGTAGACCGGCTCGGTCAGCGGCATGGCGGCGAAGGCCGCCTCGTCCATCACCTTGTCGGGATGCACCATCTGCCGGTAGTTGTCGTAGCGCTCCAGCTTGCCCGACACCCAGCGCTCCGCGCCGAGCGGCAGGCTCTTCTCGATCCAGGCGTGGTTGGCGAGGAAGAACACCAGCAGCACGTCGCCCGTGGCATCCTCGATCAGCACCTTGAAGGGCGCCCGCGAGCGCGGTGGCGGCGCCCGATGCTCCGTCACCTTGGCCTTGATCGTCACCACCTGGTCGAACGGAGCCTCGGCGATCGGCGGCTGGTGGCGCCGATCGATGGCCGAAACCGGCAGGTGGAACAGCAGGTCGATCGCCCTGGCGCCGCCCTCCGGGCCGAGCAGCCGATCGAGCAGCTTGCCGGTCTTGGGCCCGATGCCAGGCAGGCTGGCGGCCGAGGCGAACAGGGGGTTGAGCAGGTGCGGGCGCATCGCCGTCAACGGGCCTCGCGGGGCGGCCGGCGTCAAGCCTCGCTCATCCTCGCTCTGGGCCAGGTGTCACGCCGACGCGGGTGCCACGCGCAGCATGACCGGGGTTCGCGGGCGCAGCGTGACGCGTGCCATCGGCTCGGGTGCCGCGCCGCCGGGCGCGAAATCGAGCGCGCGCACGAGCACGGCGAGGATGGCTGTGGCCTCGAGCATGGCGAAGGCGCTACCGATGCAGATGCGTGGGCCGACGCCGAACGGCATGAAGGCATAGCGGTGGCGCGCCTTGGCCGCGTCCGGCGCGAAACGTTCCGGATCGAAATCGTCCGGCCGGTCCCAAAGCGCGCGATGATGGTGCACGGCATAGATCGGCAGGATGATCACCGAGCCGATCGGCAGAACCGTGTCGCCGAGCTGCATCGTCTTCACGGCGACGCGCGTCGTGATCGGCGCCGGCGGATAGAGACGCATCGTCTCGTTCACGACCTGCCGCGCGTAGGCGAGATGCGGCACGTGTTCCCCCGCGAGCGGCGCCCCGCCGGTCACCGTCGCGATTTCGTCGCGCAGCTTGCGCACCACGTCGGGATTGCGCGACAGCAACAGCAGCGCCCAGGTCAGGGCCACGGACGTGGTCTCGTGCCCGGCCATGACGAAGGTGACGACGTTGTCGGTGATCTCGGCATCCGTCAGGGCCCGCCCACCGTCGGGATCGCGCGCGGCGAGCAGCAGCGCCATCAGATCGTCCTGCGTGGCGGCGCCGCCGTCGGCGCGCCGTTGCGCGACGGTGCGGACGATCTCGTCACGGATCTGGCGGGCGGCGGCGGCGGAGCGACGCCGCCCGGGATACGGAACCCAGCCGGGGAGACGCAGGATCGTGAGCGCGATGGCCCATGGAGCGGAGTTCAGGAAATCGGCGATGCCCCGCTCGACGCGGCGCGGGTCCAGCCCACCGGCGCAAGCGAGCATCGTATCGCCGACGATGCGCAACGTCGCGCGCGTCGTCTCGCGGCCGATGTCGATTGCGGCGTCGGACGGCGCGGCGAGCAGCGAGTCGCGCATCGCCTCGGCGGCGGCGATCATCGACGGGACCAGCAGCTGCAGCCGAGAATGGGCGAAGCCGGGCGAGAGGGTTCTGCGCTGCCAACGCCAGTCTGCTCCCTCGGCTGTCAGGAGACCGGTGCCGAGGGCCGGCGCCAGCACGCGTCCCTGTTCGCCCTTGCTCAACGCCTCGGCCTGGCGGACGAACGCCTCCTGGATCAGTTCCGGATCCGTCAGATAGACCCGCATTCGCCTGAGCGCACGCGTCACGACCAAACCGCGCTCGTAGGATTGGTCCGGCACCGAGTGGAGCGGCTCGCGGACGAGTGCCGCAAGCAGCGCGAAGGTCGAGCGTTCGAGGTGCGTGGCGGGCTCGGTCGTTCCGCTGCTCGAGACGCGGTGCTCGACCGCCATCGCTCGCGCTACTTGGCCGTGCCGCCGCCGGTGGCTGCGGGAGGCACCACGGGCGTCGAGTTGGGATGCGGGACCGGCGCCCGAGCGTGGATACCGGGATCGACATCGGTCTTGGGCGTGATCACACCATCGCTCTTGCTCAACTTTGAGCTGAGATTGCCGTTTTCCGTCGAAACGTTGCTGTCGACGCTGGACGGCGGGGTTTGCGCCGAGGCGGCGGACACCAGCGCGGCAAGCGCGACCGTGGCGATCGCGATATGGCTTCTCATCGGACCTCTCCTTGCAAGTGGTCGCGAACGTGCCTGCCAAGGCATCGTTCCTGGCCCCCGCTAAGAGGCGGAGATCGTTGTTCTCTCACCAACGTCTTGGCGGGAAGGAACATGTTTTCCATCGCGCGAAGCTCGCACGTCCCCTCTCTCGCAATCCCACGGCTCTTGGACTATCTGCCTTTCAAGAACTGTTCGAGAGCGAGTTCCATGGCCAAGATCGTCACCGCCAACACGCTTGCCACCGGGCACGTCGTGTTCATGGCGGCGGACGGCTCTTGGGTGGGCACGTTGGACCACGCCGCGGCCTACGAGGACGCGGCCGCGGCCGAGGCCGGTTTCGCCGCCGCGCTGGGCGACGTGCAGCGCGGGTTGATCGTCGATCCGTTCGTCACCGACAAGGGGCCGGACAAGGACGGGCGCCCGGCCATGACCTTGCGCGACACGGTCCGCGCCTTCGGACCGACGATCCGCTACCTCCCGGCAGGCGCGGGACAGGGATAGGCACATGTATCGCTACGACGAATTCGACGCCGGCTTCGTGGCAGAGCGCGTCGCGCAGTTCACCGATCAGGTCCACCGCCGTCTCGCCGGCGATTTGACCGAGGAGCAGTTTCGCCCGTTGCGGCTGATGAACGGCGTCTATCTTCAGCTTCATGCCTACATGCTGCGCGTCGCCGTGCCCTACGGCACGCTGTCCTCGAAGCAGATGCGCATGTTCGCGCATATCGCGCGCACCTACGACAAGGGCTACGGCCACTTCACGACCCGCCAGAACCTTCAGTACAATTGGCCGGCGCTGAAGGACGTGCCGGCGATCCTGGCGGACCTCGCCTCCGTCGAGATGCATTGCATCCAGACCTCGGGCAATTGCATCCGCAACACCACGGCCGACCAGTTCGCCGGCGCCGCCGCCGACGAGATCGAGGATCCACGTCCGTATGCCGAGATCATCCGGCAATGGTCGTCGCTGCACCCGGAGTTCTCGTTCCTGCCGCGCAAGTTCAAGATCGCGATGACGGGGGCCCCGTCCGATCGCGCCGCGATCCAGGTGCACGACATCGGCTACCAAGTGGTGCGCGACGCGGCCGGCGAGATCGGCTTCGCGGTCTACGTCGGCGGCGGCCAGGGACGCACGCCGCTGATCGCGCATCGCATCCGCGAGTTCCTGCCCAAGGCCGACCTGCTCGCCTACACGAACTCGATCCTGCGCGTGTACAATCTCGAGGGGCGCCGCGACAACAAGTACAAGGCGCGCATCAAGATCCTCGTGCACGAGAAGGGCGCCGACGCCATCCGCGACTCCGTGGAGGAGGATTTCGCGCAGAACCGCGACGCCGGCCTGACCCTGCCGCAGACCGAGATCGACCGCATCGTCGCCTATTTCGCGGTGCCGGCGCTGCCGGCCCGGGACCCGACGTCGGGCTCCTACGAGGAGCGTCAGGCCAGCGATCCCGCCTTCGGCCGTTTCGTCGCCCGCAACGTGTTCCCGCACAAGGTGCCGGGCTACGGCGTGTTGACGATCTCGCTGAAGCCGATCGGGGGCATCCCCGGCGATGCCTCGGCGACGCAGATGGATCACATGGCCGATCTCGCCGAGCGCTACTCGCACGACGAGCTGCGGATCTCGCACGAGCAGAACATCGTGCTGCCCCACGTCGCGCTCGACGATCTGCCGGCGATCTACGACAGCCTCGCCGCGCAGGGCCTCGCCACCGAGAACGTCGGGCTCGTCAGCGACATCATCTGCTGCCCCGGCCTCGATTATTGCGCGCTGGCGACCGCTCGCTCGATCCCGGTGGCGCAGCGCATTTCCGAACGCTTCGGCGCGCCGGAGCGTGCCGCGGAGATCGGCGATCTCAAGATCAAGATCTCGGGTTGCATCAACGCCTGCGGCCACCACCACGTCGGCCACATCGGGATCCTCGGCCTAGAGAAGGCCGGCGTCGAGAGCTACCAGCTCACGCTGGGGGGCAGCGCCGACGAGAGCTGCTCGATCGGCGACATCACCGGGCGCGGGTTCTCGTCGGAACGGATCGTCGACGCCGTCGAAACCGTCGTCGACACCTATCTCAGGCTACGTCACGACAGCGGCGAGGACTTCCTCCACGCGTTCCGCCGCGTCGGCATGAAGCCGTTCAAGGAGGCTCTGTATGCTGCAGCCTGACAACGGCGATCCCGGCGCGATGCGCCAGGACGGCATCGGCCTCGGCGAAGTCGGCGCCGACGAGATCGGAGCCGGTCACGAGCATGCCGGCGACCTCGCGCGGCACGCGGCCGAACTCGCCGGCCGCTACGAGGATGCCACCGCCGAGACCCGGTTGGGCGTCGCCATCCGCGACCTGTTTCCGGGCCGGATCGCGCTGGTCTCGAGCTTCGGCGCCGACTCGGCCGTGCTGCTCCGCCTCGTTGCCGGGATCGATCCGGCGACGCCGGTGATCTTCGTCGACACCGGCATGCTGTTCCCCGAGACCTTGGCGTACCGCGACCGTCTCGTCGCGCAGCTCGGCCTGACCGGCGTGACGACCTACGCGCCGGATGCGGCTGATCTCGCCGAGAGCGATCCGGAAGATTTCCTCTGGGCCCGCGAGCCGGACCGCTGCTGCCACATCCGCAAGGTGCTGCCTCTGGCCCATGCGCTCGAGGGCTACGATGCCTGGATCTCGGGCCGCAAGCGCTTCCAGTCGGCGACGCGCGAGCGTCTGCCGATCTTCGAGGCGGAAGGCACCCGCGTGAAGGTCAATCCGCTGGCGGATTGGTCGGCGAAGGATGTGCGGGAGGCGATGGATCGCAGCGGCCTGCCCCGCCACGACCTGCTCGCCAAGAACTACCTTTCGATCGGCTGCATGCCTTGCACCAGTCCGGTGCGACCGGGCGAAGACGCCCGCGCCGGTCGCTGGCGCGGCAAGGCCAAGGTGGAATGCGGCATCCACACCGACTTTCCCCACGCCGGCGACGGGATCTGATGGCCTACTACTCCGACGGTAGGTTCATGGACGACCCGTGGGTGGGACGCGAGATCGTCGCGGCGGCGGCGCTGGAGGAGCGTCGGTCCGGCAACGCCTTGCCGTCTCCTCTCGGACTTCGTCTCGAGCCTGGCTTCGATGTCGAGGCCGCGCCACTCGACCTGACCGACGTCGCGCTCATCGCGATCGCGTTTCCCAAGTTCACCGACGGGCGTGGCTATTCCATGGGCTGGCTGCTGCGCCAGCGGCTCGGCTATCGGGGCGAGATGCGCGCCGTCGGCGACGTGCTGTTCGACCAGATGCAGCTGATGGTGCGCTGCGGGTTCAGCGCCTTCGAGATCGTCGATCCGGCGACGCTGCGTCTGCTCGAAAGCGGGCGAGGCGTCGCGACGATCGACCGGTTCTACCAGCCGGGCCTCGAGCTCGAAGTCCCGGCCGGGACGCGGCCGTGGGCGAGACGGTCGGCCTGAGGCAAGCCCGTCCGCTGGCGCCGCCGCCCGCTCCCGGCGGCGGAACCTTGTCCTTCGGCGACCTGTTGGATTTGGACAGACAGCGGAGGCCCGGATGCCCAGCATCAAGGAAGCGAAGATCCTCATCATGGCGACGGACGGCTACGAGCAGTCCGAGCTGTTCGTGCCGCTCGAGAAGCTGCGTGCGGCCGGTGCGACCGTGCATATCGCGGCGCCGAAGAAGGGCCCGATCAAGGGTTGGGACGTGGACGATTGGGGCAAGTCGGTCGATGCCGACCTGGAGATCGACGACATCGATGCCGACGAATTCGACGCCCTTGTCCTGCCCGGCGGCCAGATCAACCCGGACAAGCTCCGCATCAACGAGCGGGCCGTGGAGCTGGTCCTGGATTTCTTGGATTCCGAGAAGATCGTCGCCGCGATTTGCCACGCGCCCTGGCTCCTGGTCGAGGCCGACGCGGTCGAGGGACGTACCCTGACCTCCTGGCCGTCCGTGAAGACCGATATCGAGAATGCCGGCGGCGATTGGGTCGACGAAGAGGTCGTTGTCGACGACAACATCATCACCAGCCGTTCGCCGAAGGATCTCGACGCCTTCACCGCCAAGATCATCGAGGAGCTCGAGTCCCAGGGCGGCGAGGTTCGCCGCTCCGCTTAGCGTAGACCTGATCGACACGCCGCGGCGCCCTCTCGGGCGCCGTTTTTCATGGGATGCGCCGCGGCGCTCGCAGACGGACACCACGATGCTTTCGGAACTCGACGCGCAAAAGGTCTGCTTCCTCATCCTCAAATTTCGCGAATTCGGCGTCCAGGTGGAGCCGAACCTCGGCGGCGGCTCCGACGCGACCGACGACAAGTTCGTCGCCGTCTTCAACGAAGAAGCCGAGCCATCGGTCGTGAAGGAGGCCGAGGGTCTGATCGCGGGCATGAGCGTCGAGGAGCAGCAGGAGCTCATCGCGCTCAGCCTCGTCGGACGCGGCGACTATTCGATCGGGGAATGGACCGATGCGATGAATGCGGCCGCCTCGCATCCGGAACCGACGACGTCGGCGTTCCTGATGCAGAACCCGACCGTGTCGGATGACCTGGAGGAAGGTCTGTCGCTGTTCGGTTTCTCCTGCTCCGACTTCGAGACGTCGCGCCTCTAAGGCCGCATCTCGGCGAGATCCAGCCCCAGGATTCGCTCGAGCCCGGCGAGCACCGGCATGTGCGAGCCGGCCATCGCCGTCGCGACGGCGCGCATCTCGCCCTCGCGGCCGTTCCTCGCAAAACGCCCGACGCTCGCCACGGCATAGTCGCCGACGCTCATCCCGTTGGCTGTCGCCGCGCGCTTCACTTCGGTGGCGAAACCGCCACCGACACTCGCCACGGCCGCTTCCGCGACCGAAACCACCACGCAAGAGCGTATGACTTCTTCGATCATCATCGTCGTGATCTCCTGGCCTCGAAAGCAGGATGCCGTCGAAAAAAGACCGGACTGTGACCCCGAAACGCCGGTACAGCTTAGACGCCGAAACCGCCTGTAAAAATCGCGTGACTTGCGCGTCTCTTACGCAATGGCGACTGGAACGCGGCAAAGTGTATTGAGAAATGCCAAAACATCGCGAACGCCTGCAAGTCTATGATGCGCGACCGTTCGCTCGTGCTCGTCCCCGACCTTGATCGACACGCCCTCCAAGGCGTTGACGCTCGTGAACCCGTGCTCGTCGGTGAGATCGTCGCCGATGAACAGGGGCACCCGGCCCGCGAACGGCGCGGCGTCCATGAAGGTCTCGATCGCCATGCCCTTGCTGCTGCGGCCCGATTTGACCTCCGCGACCATCTTGCCATGCTGAACCATGAGATCGTGGCCGATCACGGCGTCCTCCAGGAAACGCCCGACTTCGCCTTCCCGCATCGGGACACGTCGGAAATGCAAGGCCAAGGCAGCCCCCTTGTCCTCCAAGACGAGGCCCTCCCGTGTGGCAACGAAAGCGCGAACGAGCGGGCGGATCCGCGCGAGCGCTTCCGCATCCATTACCTCGCGGCGCCCGTCGGGCCACCGCAGGTCGGCGCCGTGCGTGCCCCCTGCCGCCAGCACCAGCGGCGCCATGATGCGATCGAGGTCGGCGACCTGCCGGCCGCTGATCAGGGCCAGGGCGCCGTCCGTTCTGGATCGCAGCGTCTCGAGCACGTCACGCAACGCGGCGTCGGCGACGACGTCTTCGGGTCGCTCCTTGAAGTCGAGCAGTGTTCCATCGACATCCAGGAACAGCGCGATGCGTGCGGGATCGATCCCGCGCTGCCAGTCGAGCGCGTCAGCCATATCTGGTTCTCCCGAGGTCGCGCCCTTCTGCCGCAAAGCCTTCCGTGAGAAAAGCGACGGCATGTCGAGATCCCACTGCTCCGCCCTCGCCGACGCCAGCCGCGACCTCGTCCGCCTGGGCCTGAACCAGGGTACGGCGGGCAACGTCTCGATCCGCGACGGCACGACGATGCTGATCACGCCCTCCGGAGTTCCGCCCGAGCAGACCACGCCGGAGATGATGGCGGCGATGGAGTTGGCCGGCGACGGGCAGCCGCCGTCGTGGGCTGGCTCGCACAAGCCATCCAGCGAATGGCGCCTGCATCGGGACATCTACCGCCACCGCTTCGACGTCGGCGCGATCGTGCACACGCACTCGCTTTATGCCACCGTGCTCGCGACGCAGCATCGCGACATCCCCGCGGTGCACTACATGATCGCGGCGTTCGGCGGTCCGCGCATCCGCTGCACGCCCTACGCGGCGTTCGGCACGCAGGCCCTGTCCGGCCTCGTTCTCGAATACCTGGGGCCGCTCCACGCCGTGCTTCTCGGCAACCACGGCATGATCGCGACAGGTCGCGACCTCGCACAGGCGATGTGGCGGGCCGTGGAGCTCGAGAGCCTCGCCAAGCTGACCGTCATCGCCTCCGCGACCGGCGCGCCCGTGGTCCTTTCGGACGACGAGATCGCGCGCACGATCGAGCGCTTCGCGAATTATGGCCTGGCCGCCACGACGGACGCCTGAGCTACCAGGTCCCGACATTCTGCATGCTCGTCCAAGGTTCGGCCGGCTGCTTCGCCGGGCCTTTCTGCAAGATCTCGATGGAGATGTTGTCGGGCGAGCGGACGAAGGCCATCGCGCCGTCGCGCGGCGGCCGGTTGATGGTGATACCGGCCTTCATCAGCTTGTCGCAGGTCGCGTAGATGTCGTCGACCTCGTAGGCGAGGTGGCCGAAGTTGCGGCCGCCGTCGTAGGTCTCCGGATCCCAGTTGTAGGTCAGCTCGACCTCGGGCGCGCGTTCGTGGCGCGAGCGCTGCCCATCCTCGGGCGCGGCGAGAAAGACGAGCGTGAAACGCCCTTTTTCGCTCTCCTTGCGGCGGATTTCCTCGAGGCCGAACGTGTTGCAGTAGAAATTCAAGGCCCGATCCAGGTCGGCGACCCGGACCATCGTGTGCAGGTATTTCACGTCTCGTCTCCGTTCAGCGGCGTCCCCGCAACGTGTCGGCAGCGGGGTCGATCCATGCTAAGGGCTCGCCCCCGCCCCGCTCGCGCAGTCGCTCCTTGACCGATCCCGCCGCCATCACCCGCCAGAAGGAACGTGCCGCGCTCGTCTCCGTCGCGGTCAAAGTGGCGCTCACGGCCGCAAAGTTCGCAGCCGCGATCCTCTCGGGCTCGCTGGCGCTCGCGTCGGAAGCGGGCAACAACCTCGGCGACGTGGCCGTCACGCTGCTCAGCTTCTACTCGATCCGCGTGGCCTCGAAGCCGGCGGACGACGACCATCCCTTCGGTCACGGCAAGGTCGAGTCGCTCTCGGCGATGATCCAGACGGGATTTCTCTTCGCCCTCGCCCTGTTCATCCTGATCGAGGCCGCGAAGCGTCTTGTCTGGGGGGGAGCCGACGTCCAGCCCGGCCCCTTCGCTTTCGCCGTCTTGGTCGTCTCGATCGTCGTCGATGCCGCCCGCTGGTCGTCGCTGAACAGGATCGCCAAGGCGACCCGGAGCGCCGCGCTCGCCGCGGACGCCTTGAACTTCCTCACCGATATCGTGGCATCGTCGCTCGCTTTGGCCGGCCTGCTCGCCGCCTATGCCGGCTTCCGCTCGGGCGACGCCGTCGCGGCGGCGGCCGTGGCGCTGTTCGTCGGGATCGCCGGCTATCGGCTCGGTCGCGACACGGTGGACACGCTGATCGATGCGGCGCCGAAGGGCGTGAGCGGACCGATCCGCACCACGGTCGCGCACGTCCCGGGCGTGATCGGGGTGGCGGCGCTACGTCTGCGCCCGATCGGCGACATGGTCACGGGCGAGGTGACCATCCTGGTCTCGCGGACGCTCTCGGTCGAGCGGGTGGCGGCGATCAAGGCGCAGGTCGCCTCGACCGTGGCGAAGGCCCACGCCGGGGCGCGCCTGACCGTCACCGACGAGCCGGTCGCGCTCGACGACGAGAGTGTGGTGGAACGGGCGCTGCTGATCGCCAACCGGCGTCGCGTGCCGATCCACCACGTGACCGTGCAGACGCTGGGCAGCCGCACGTCGGTCAGCTTCGATGCGGAGATCGACGGTCGGCTGACGCTGGGGCAGGCCCACGAGATCGTGTCCAGCCTGGAACGCGCGATCGGCGACGAATTGGGCGAAGGCTTCGAGGTGGAAAGCCACATCGAACCGCTGGAGGCCCTCGAGCGCGAAGGGCGCGACTGCGACGAAGCGGATCGTCTCCGCGTCGAGCAAGCGTTGATGGACCACGCCACGTCGCCGAGCGCCCTCGGCGACATCCACCACGTGCGGGTGCGCACGACGTCGGAGGGTCTCATCGTCAACTATCATTGCATCGTCGAGCCGACGCTCAGCGTCGATCAGGTCCATGCCGCCGTCGACGACCTCGACCGCAGCGTGCGCCTTGCCTGCACCGACGTGGCGCGGATCGTCGGGCACGCCGAGCCGCCGAAGGCCCGCGACGAACCGTGAGGTCAGCGGACCAGGCGCGCGTGATAGCCGACGGTCGGATGGTAGACGCGGCCCGTCAACATGCCGCAGGTGTCGCATTCGAGACGATGAAGCTTGACGTCGAGGCCGCCGAATTCGGACAGCGCGCGCTCGTCGTGAAGACGCATGACGTCGTCACACACGGGGCAACGAAAACTCACCCGCGTTCTCGCGATGTGGACCGTCTGGGCGACGGCGGCGATCTCCCGCTCGAGTTCGAGGCACGACGCCTCGTCGACAGGCTCGTCGCGCGGCGAAAGATCGTTCAACACTTCAGATAGGTCGAAACGGGAGCCGAGCATTCCAACTCTCCTTCCAAGCGACAACGATTTGTTAACTTTACGTAGCGGAAGCAGTGCGCCAAGCTCAAAGCGAACTTGACAGTGGTCGTTTTGCAACGGCGATGCCACGACGTCTATGGTGCACTGCACGTAGCGTCAATTAACCATCAAGGAATTCGATCCATTTGGCGCCGTGCGATCGGCCGGCGTCAGGGCGCCCGTCGCAGGAACGTGCCGAAGGCGCGGGGACTGTCGCCCACGTCGATCGTGGCGACGAGCTTCAGGTTGGCGACGTCGATCACGGAGAGCGTGTCGCTCTCCCAGTTTACCGCGTAGACCTCGCGGCCATCGAGACTTGCCTGAATGCCGTCGGGATAGTCGCCGACGGTGATCCGCGTCAGAGCGCGGCCGCTCGCGAGGTCGAACACCGCGATCTTGCCCTCGTATTGGTCGGTCACGAAACCCTTGCCGCCAGCCAGCGCGACCACGTAGGGGCGCTTGCCGACCGCGACGGTGCCGACCTGCTTGCGGGCGGCGAGATCCACGACCGACACGTCGTCCCCGTAGACGTCGGCGGCGTAGGCGCGTCGCCCGTCGGCATCGACGATCACGCCGTACGGCCGCTGTCCGACCGGGATCTCGGCCGTCACCGCGAGCGTGGCGGCATCGACCAGCGCGACCTGGTTGGCGTCGCGACGGGTGATCACGAGCGTCCGTCCGTCCGGCGTCACGGCCACGCCCGAGGGCGTTCCACCGAGCGGAACGGTCGCGATCACCTTCAGCGTCGAGGCGTCGATCTTGAACAGCGTCCCCGAGAAGAAGCCGGCGGCGTAGACGGTCCGGTCATCGCGCGACACGGCCACGCCGACCACCTCGTCGGGCAGCGGCAAGGTCGCCACGACCTTGCGGCTCGCGGTGTCGAGCGCCGACAGGGTCTTGCCGTTGGTGCTCGCCACGTAGGCGCGGCCGCCGTCGTGCGCCATGGCGATGCCGGCCGGCTTTCCCGGAACCGAGATCGTCGCCACCACCTTGCGCGCCCGCAGGTCCACCACGCTGACGCTGTCGCCGTTCTGGTTGGTGATCCAGGCTTCGTCGGCGACGGCCCGGTGACCGCACAGCAGGCCGAGCACGACGAAGCAAGCCCGGCGTAGCCTCACGTGCGGGGTTCGGCACGAGCCTTGAGACCGCCGAGCCCGGCCTGCATGAAGTGCTTCATCGCCTCCACGGCCCTGGCGTCGGCGGTGTCGGGAGCGCCCTCTCCCGGCGCCAGGTTTCGATAGAACACGAACTTCCAGCGCACGGCGCTTTTAGCCCCGCCGTCGACCGGCACCACCTCGAGCGTCGCCGAGGCGTTCTGCACCGGCAGCTTCGTCACGTCGACGCGGTCGACATGGTAGGCGTAGCTCATCGCGTCGGCGTCGTACTTGTAGAGGCTCTCCTGCATCGTCGCGCCGCTGAGCAGCGTGACCACGCGGATCGCCTTGTCGGGCTGGTTGCCGCCGCTGCCGCTCGCGCCCGTCGTATCGGCGTCCCACGTCAGGTCCTGGAAGCTGCCGACCTTGGCCCAGGCTTCGGCGGGCGGCATGTCGAGCGTGACGCTCTCGGTCACCTTGAGACGCGTCGGACCACAGCCCTGAGCCAGGAGCGGGAGGGCGGAGGCGGTAAGCAGCAGCGCCGCCAGCGTCGAACGAAGCAGTCTCATGGGTCTCCTCCGCGCCGGTGGTCGACTTGCACGCCGGTAGACGGCGGCGCACCGCCGCCGGATCTCTGTTCATCGACCGCTTGGTCAAGATCCTCGAACGAGGATCAGCTGCCGGCTTCGACCTTCTTCTTCACGTTCTCGAGACCGGCCTTGTAGATCTTCTCGACCGCGGCCTTCGAGGCGGCATCGTCCATGTCCGGCGGCGGATCGTTGTTCATGTAGCCGCGATAGAAGGCGCCCTTCCAGGTCACGGTCGAGCTCTTGCCGCCGTCCGCCGGCTCGACGCTGATCGTCGAGGAATAGTCGTTCACCGGCAGCACCTTGGGGTCCACCTTGTCGATCCGGTACGAGTAGGCGTGTTCGGCCGCATCGTACTTGTAGAGCCCCTCCATGATCACGCCGCCGCTGTCGAGCGTGATGGTGCGGTGGGCGACCTCGTTGTCGTCGTTCTTGGCATCGATCGAATTGCCGCCCGTACCGGTGGTCGACTTGACGCCCGGCAGCCAGCTCATGTCCTGGAAGTTGCCCATCACCTTCCAGACCTTGTCCGGCGAGGCGTTGATCGTGACCGTCTCCTTGGCTTTCTGCCGCGTCGGACCGTGCGCCAAGGCGGCGGTCGTGCAGGCAGCCAACCCCGCCGCCGCAGCGAGCGCCACCCAAGATACTTTCGCGTTCCCTGTCGCCATGCCCGCGCAACTCCCTGATCCAGCTTGGTTCTTCTCGTACGACCATCGGCCGCCGTCGTGGATCGGCGCGACTATCGATCAGCCCTCCTCCGGCTGCAAGGTCGAAAACACCCGATGCTGCACGCGCACCCGCGCTCGCATTGCACCGGGGAAGCGCACGGCTATATGACAGCTCTCGCCCCTCGCCCGAACCGTGATGTCCTCCGCCCAATCCCGCACAGCCCTGCCTCCGCATTTGCACCAGCTCGAGGCCGAAGCGATCTTCGTGATGCGCGAGGTCGCAGCCGAGTTCGAACGGCCGGTGATGCTGTATTCGGTCGGCAAGGATTCGAGCGTGATGCTGCATCTCGCTCTGAAGGCCTTCTACCCCGCCAAGCCGCCGTTCCCGCTGCTCCACGTCGACACGACGTGGAAGTTCAAGGAGATGATCGCTTTCCGCGACCAGGCGGCGAAGCGTGCCGGCATGCCGCTCATCGTCCACATCAACCAGGACGGCGTGCGCCGCGGCATCTCGCCGGTCGCCTCGGGCTCGGCGGTTCACACCCAGGTCATGAAGACCGAGAGCCTGCGCCAGGCGCTCGATGCCGGGCGTTACGACGTGGCCTTCGGCGGCGCGCGCCGCGACGAGGAGAAGAGCCGCGCCAAGGAACGCATCTTCTCGCATCGCACCGCCGCGCACGGCTGGGATCCGCGCAACCAGCGCCCGGAATTGTGGCGCCTCTTCAACACGCGCCTTCGACAGGGCGAGTCGATGCGGGTGTTCCCGCTCTCGAACTGGACCGAATACGACGTGTGGGACTACATCGCCGCCGAGGGCATCGACGTGGTGCCGCTCTATTTCGCCAAGCCGCGGCCGGTCGTGGACCGCGCCGGCTCGATGATCATGGTCGACGACGATCGCCTGCCTCTCGAGCCCGGCGAGACGCCGCGCCTGGAGAGCGTGCGCTTCCGCACCTTGGGTTGCTACCCGCTGACGGGGGCGGTGCCGTCCGAGGCCGCCGACCTGCCCGCCATCATCGCCGAAATGCGCGACAGCCGCGCCTCCGAGCGCCAAGGCCGCCTGATCGACCAGGACGAGTCCGGCTCGATGGAGAAGAAGAAGCGCGAGGGATATTTCTGATGCCGAAGGCGGCGCTTCTCGTCGACGACCTCGGCGTTCCCGGCCTGGTGCAACGCCCGACGCTGCGTTTCATCACCTGCGGCTCCGTCGACGACGGCAAGTCGACTTTGATCGGCCGCCTGCTCTGGGAGCAGAACCAGATCTTCGACGACCAGCTCGCCTCCCTCGAGCGCGACACGGTCAAGCACGGCACCACCGGCGAGAGCATCGACTTCGCGCTTCTGGTCGATGGGCTGGAAGCCGAACGCCAGCAGGGCATCACCATCGACGTCGCCTACCGCTACTTCAAGACGCCCCGACGCAGCTTCATCGTCGCCGACACGCCCGGCCACGAGCAATACACCCGCAACATGGCGACCGGCGCGTCGGGCGCCGACCTCGCGGTCCTGCTGGTGGACGCGCGCAAGGGCCTGCTGACGCAGACCCATCGCCACGCCGCCATCGCCTCGCTACTCGGCATCCGCCACATCGTGCTGGCCGTGAACAAGATCGATCTCGTCGACTACAGCCAGGCGGTGTTCGACGGGATCGTCGCCGATTTCGCCCGCTTCTCCGCAGGTCTCGGCTTCACCGACGTCACCGCGATCCCACTCTCGGCTCGCAACGGGGACAACCTGTCCGAGCCGAGCCCGCGCATGCCCTGGTATCGCGGCCCGGCGCTGATCGCGCACCTCGAGACCGTCGACGTCGCGGACGGGCGCGGCGAGCGACCGTTCCGCCTGCCGGTGCAATGGATCAACCGGCCCAACCTCGACTTCCGCGGCTTCGTCGGCACGGTGGCGAGCGGGCGCGTGGCAGTCGGCGAGACTATCGTCGTCGCAGGTTCCGGCCGCACCTCGACCGTCGCGCGCATCGTCACCGCCGACGGCGACCTCGCCGTCGCGGCGGCCGGCGACGCCGTGACGTTGACGCTCGCCGACGAGATCGACGTCGCCCGCGGCGACGTGCTGGCGCATCCCGGTGCGCGCCCGACCGTCGACGACGGTTTCGCCGCCAACCTCATCTGGATGAGCGACGAGCCGCTGCGCTTCGGCCGCTCCTACTTCCTGAAGCTCGGCACGCGCACGGTGCCGGCCAACGTCAGCCGCCTGGCCTATCGGCTCGACATCGACACCTTCGCGCAAGACCCGGCACCGACGTTGCGCCTCAACGAGGTCGGCCGCGCCACGATCGCCGCCAATGCGCCGCTGGCCTTCGACCCCTATGCCGACGACCCTGTCACCGGCGCCTTTATCCTGATCGATCGCGAGAGCAATCAGACCGTCGCCGCCGGCATGGTCGCCGAGAGGTTGCGCCGCGCCACCAACGTGTTCCGCCAGGACACGACGGTCACCCGCACCGATCGCGCCCGGCTGAAGCACCAGCGGCCCGGCGTTCTGTGGTTCACCGGCCTGTCGGGCGCGGGCAAGTCGACGATCGCCGACCAGGTCGAGAGCCGCCTCAACCTCGCCGGCGTGCACACGATCATGCTCGACGGCGACAACGTCCGCCACGGCCTCAACAAGGACCTCGGCTTCTCGCAGGCCGACCGCAGCGAGAACATCCGCCGTGTCGCCGAGGTGGCGCGGCTGATGGCGGACGCCGGCCTGATCGTGCTGTGCTCGTTCATCTCGCCGTTCCGCCGCGAGCGCGAGACGGCCCGCGCCACGCTGCCCTCGGGCGAGTTCCTCGAGGTGTTCGTCGACACGCCGCTCGAGGAATGCATCCGCCGCGACGTGAAGGGTTTGTACGGTCGCGCGCTCGCCGGCGAGATCAAGGATTTCACCGGCATCGATCAGCCCTACGAGGCACCGGAGGCGCCCGAGATCGTGGTGGGCCGCGATGGCGAAAGCGCCGAGCGCTCCGCCGCCAAGGTCATCGAGGCGCTGGTGAGCCAGGGCTTCATCGACCGTTTCGACGACCTGACGGATTGGTCGATCTGAGCAACGCGTGCTCGGATCGGCTCCGCCGGCGGGCGTGACGACCGCCTCGGCTCACAGCAGGCCCAGTTGAAGCTCTTCGCGAGCCGGCGGCGCCTGCCGGCCCAGTTGCAGCGGCGGCCCGGCCGGGTGCTGCACCGCCGGCTCGTCGTTGTCGACCTTGTTGACGGCGTCCGAGACCGGCACGAAGGCCAGCACGGCGTCGCCCGGCGTGCGCAGCAGGGCCGCGGCCTCGCCCGCCGCATCGTCGTCGGGCTGTAGCCACGCCGCCCAATCGCGGCGCTCCAGCACGACCGGCAAGCGCGGGTGGATGGTGCCGGAAAGCGCGTTGGCCTCGGTCGTGACGATGCAGGCGGTGTCGACCTCCTCGCCGTTCGGCCCCATCCAGGTCTCCCAGAGTCCTGCGAGCCCCATCGTCTCGCCGTCGACGCGGCGGCACAGATAGGCTTGCGATCGCGCCGTCTTGCCGGATCCGCTGCGGTGCCACTCGTAGAACGCGTCGGCGGGCACCAGGCAGCGCCGTCGCCTCACGGCATTGCGGAAGCTGGCCTTGTCGCCCAGCCCCTCGGCCCTGGCGTTGAAGATCAAGGCGAAAGTCTTGGGATCCTTGACGAACCCCGGCAGGAATGCCCATCGCGCCAGGGCGAAATGCCGGACGATCCCCGTCGCCTCCCGCGCCGCGCGCACGATTGGGATCGGCTGGGTCGGCGCGATGTTGTAGCGCGCCGGGAAGTTCGGCTGCTCGACGTATTGGAACAGCGCGCGCAGGCCTTGGGGCGGCAGGGTGATGGCAAAGCGTCCGCACATGTCGCTCTCCTGCGCACCGGGTTGTACCTGCGAGATTCGGTTGTGAAGCCACGGTTCTTATCCGCTTCCCATACGTTTTCTTCACGGCTGCGGCGTTACAAAGGACCGCAGAGCGATCCGAGCCCTTCCCGCCATGAGCATTTTGTCCGACGAGGAGCGCGCCACACTGCAGGCCCTGCCGCAAGCCCGCAGCAGGATCCGGCGTGCGGAGGCATTGATCAATCCCGCCTCGGGACTCGCCAACGATTACTTGAACCTCTTCAACGAGATCGTCATGTTGGTCGAGCAACTGCCGACCATGCCGGAGCTTTTCGAGGATATCCAACGCTGGCGTCCGATCTCCTACCGCGAGTACTTCCACCGTTCGATCCTGCCAGGCCGCCTCAGCGCCATCGAGACTTACGACAAGCTCGAGCCGCGGTTCCGCCGCGAGTTCGAGACCTTGGTCGAGGAACTCGACCGCCGCTCCACCGGGGCGGTCGCCGCCGTTCGCCGGCAGTTCAAGGCGGGCGGCGAGGACGACGTGGCGCTGGCGCCGATCTGCGAAAAGGCCGGCGCCACGATCCGCGAAGTGCTCGACAAGGCGACCATGCTGGTCAACCACGGCGCGCTCGTTCCCGGCGACGTCGTGCAGGGCCGCACGGACGCGCTCTTCGCCAAGCTCGCCATCGCCTCTTGATCGTCCGGCCTGCGCCGGGCGCCGACGCGCGATGACGCTGTCGATCGACGAGGCTGGAGCCCGCCTCCGGGCCGGCGGCCTCGTCGCGTTTCCCACCGAGACGGTCTACGGGCTCGGCGCCGACGCCACCTCGCCCGATGCCGTGGCACGCATCTTCGCCGCCAAGGGCCGTCCCCGCTTCAACCCGCTGATCGCCCATGTCGCGGATGTCGAGGCGGCCCGGGTCCAGGGCCGCTTCGACGCCGACACGGAACGCCTCGCCGCCGCCTTCTGGCCCGGCCCGCTCACCCTGGTGCTACCCCGTGCGCCGGCCGGCACGGTCTGCGACCTTTCCTGCGCCGGTCTCGCCACGCTGGGGCTGCGCGTGCCGGCCCACCCGCTCGCGACCGCCCTGCTCCGCGCCGCCGGCCGGCCGGTCGCGGCACCCTCGGCGAACCGGTCCGGCCGCCTCAGCCCGACGCGCGCCGCCGACGTCGCCGCCGATCTCGGCGCCGTGCTCGATCCCGTGCGGGACGCGATCCTCGACGGCGGCGACTGTCCCGTCGGCGTCGAATCGACCATCGTCGCCTGCCTCGGCGACGGCGCGCCGGTGCTGCTGCGGCAGGGCGGCATCCCGCGCGATGACGTCGAGCGCGTGGTGGGACGACCGCTCGGCGGCGCCGGCCCCGCGATCGTCGCGCCGGGCATGCTCGCCTCGCATTACGCACCGTCGGCCCTACTTAGGCTCGAAGCCGGCGACGTGGCGCCGGGCGAGGTCGGGCTCGATTTCGCCGGCCGGCTCGGCGGCGGCGCGCTCGACCTGTCTCCCGGCGGCGACCTCGCCGAAGCGGCCGCCAACCTCTACCGCCACCTGCGACGCCTCGACGCCATCGCACCGGCCCGCATCGCCGTGGCGTCCGTGCCCGAGCGGGGGCTCGGCGCCGCGATCAACGACAGGCTGCGCCGCGCCGCTGCGCCGCGGCCGTAGACCTCAGCCCACGGGCTGTCCGTCGATCGTGGCATCGAAGTCCGCGCCGCGGAGACCGAGCGGTTTGTGCGCGCTGGTGCGGATCAGCGCGCGACGCCCGCTCTTGCGTGCCTCCGCCTCCGATGCGAACGCCTCGTTGCCGGTCTCGACCGATTGGATGACGCCGTATTGTCTCACCAGCCAGCGGTGCCCGCCGCGGAACGGCTCCGTGGCGAGATAGAACACGGTGACGGGATGATCCGGCTCGAACGACATGGGATGGCTGGGTAGCAGCTTTTGCGTCGGGCGCCAGCGAACGAATGGCCCGAAGTGCTGGCCGAGCACGGCCGCGGCGTGATCCTGAGACACGACCCCCGACCGCGACAGCTTGACTCAGAGGCGATGAGAAGGGGATAAAGAACAAAATAGGAACGATGGACGGAGCGGACCGATGTCGCCTGGCGGCAGAACGGAACAGGTGGGGGTGTTGCGCGACGCCATCGCCCGCATCGAGGGTGGCGGCGCCTTCGTGCCGACGTTCGAACGGGCGGACGCGACGCGCAAGGTCGCGCTCGGCGGTGCCGGGAGCGCCCTGGCGCTCGACCGGTTGCTGCGCGGCGGCCTCCTGCGCGGCACGCTGAACGAGGTGGTGGCGGCCTCGGCCGGCGATGCCGGCGCCGCCTGCGGTTTCGCGCTGGCGCTCGCGGCCCGCTTCGCGGCCGAGACAGCGCGGGACGCGGCGGGCCCCGTGGTGTGGGTGATGGAGGACGCCGCGTGCGCGGAAGGCGGCGCGCCGTACGGGCCGGGGCTCGCCGCCCACGGGCTCGATCCGGCGCGGCTGCTCGTGGTGCGGGCCAAGGGCGGCGCCGACGCGCTGTGGGCCGCCGAGGAAGCCCTGAAATGTCGTGCCGTGGCGGCCGTCGTGGTCGACCTGTGGCGCACCAAGACCTACGATCTCGTCGCCTCGCGCCGCCTGCTGCTCGCCGCGGCGGCGGGCGGTACGCCGGCGATCCTGGTGCCGGCCGGCGCGCCGGGCGCCCCGCTCTCCTCGGCCGCCCAGGCCCGCTTCAGCATCGCCGCCGCGCCCGGACCGTCCGTGACCGGCCCGCACGGGACGGGCGCTCGCCCGATCCCCGGCCGCGCCGCCTGGGCGGTGCGCCTCGCCCGCATCCGCGCCGGCCCGGCGGGCGCCGCCGCGGGCTTCGACTGGGAACGGATCTGGCCGCTCGTCTGGGACCACCAAGAGGCATGTTTGCGTGATGCGTTACCTCTCCCTTCATCTGCCGTTCCTCGCGACCGACCGCATCCGGCGGCGGATCGCGGCCGAACGGGGCGGGCCGCCTGACGCCGAGGCGCGCGCCGCCCCGGCCCTCGCGACCGTGGCCAAGGTCAAGAGCGCCTTCCGTCTGGTCGCGCTCGACGCTGGCGCCCGCGGGCTGGGCTTGAAGCCGATGAATGCGCTCGCCGACGCGCGCGCCATGCATCCCGGGCTCGACGTCCATGACGCCGATCCCGAGGGCGACCTCGTCTGCCGCGACGCGCTCGTCGACTGGTGCCGGCTGTTCACGCCGCTCGCCGCTCCCGACGGCGGCGACGGCATCGTGCTCGACGTGACCGGCGCCGCCCACCTTCACGGCGGCGAGATGGCGCTGATGGCGACGATGATCCGGCGCCTTTCGATGCAGGGCTTCGCCGCCTCCGCCGCCGTGGCCGCCTCGCCCGGCGCGGCCTGGGCGCTGGCTCGCCACGGCGGCGGCCGCCGGCGCCTCGCCGACGACCTCGACCTCGCCGGCGTCCAGCGCATCTTCGCGCCGATGCCGCTCGCCGCGCTGCGGCTCGACGAGACCCAGGTGGCACGGCTCGGCCAGGCGGGACTGCGCCGGGTCGGCGACCTGCTCCTGCGCCCGCGCGCGCCGATCGCCGCGCGGTTCGGGCGCGATCTCCACCGCCGGCTCGACGCGCTGCTCGGGCTCGCCGCCGAGCCGATCTCGCCGCGTTTCGAGGCACCGGCCTTCGTCGCCGAACGCCGTTTCGCCGAGGGCATCGCCCGGCGCGAGGACGTCGAAGGCACCATCCTCTCGCTCGCCTACGATCTCTGCGGCCTGCTCGCGCGCCACGGCGAGGGCGCGCGCCGGCTCGACGTCGCGCTCTACCGGGTCGACGGCGTGGTGCGCCACCTCGAGGCCGGCACCAGCCGGCCGCTGCGCGATCCGCTCGCCATGGCGCGGCTCTTCCGCGAGCGCATCGAGGCGGCGGGCGAGAGCGGGCTCGACACCGGCTACGGTTTCGAGATGGTGCGCCTCGCCGCCACCGCGGCCGAGCGGCTCGACGAGACCCAGGCCGGCTGGGACGCCGCCGGCGCCGGCGAGGCCGATGTCGCCGATCTCGTCGACCGGCTCGGCGCCCGCTTCGGGCTGGAACGGGTCACGCGGCTGCGCCTCGCCGATTCCCACCAGCCGGAGCGCGCGGCGATGGCCGTCTCTGCGGCCAAGCCGTCGATCAGGCCGTTGGCCAGGCAGGCACCATGCGCCCAGGGCACGACCGTCCTCGCCCCGGTTGCGGAGGAGGTCCTCGCCACCCTGCCGGAGCGACCGCTCCGGCTGTTCGAGCGGCCGGAGCCGATCGAGACGATGGCCGAGGTGCCCGACGGGCCGCCGCTGCGCTTCCGCTGGCGCCGCATGCTGCACCAGGTCGCGGCCTTCGAGGGACCGGAGCGCATCGGCCCGGAATGGTGGAAGGAGGGCGCCGGTGGCACCCGCGACTACTTCCGCGCCGAGGACACCGGCGGCCGGCGCTTCTGGCTCTACCGCGAAGGGCTCTATCGCGAGGCCGCCCAGCCGCGCTGGTACCTCCACGGTCTTTTCGCGTGAGGGCTCGCGACCCGTCGCCTGCTAGGACGACATCTCCTGCGCGATCGTCACGGCCTGACGGATCTGGTCGCCGAAATCCTTCATGGCGGCGGGCGAGTGCGGCACGAGCAGCACCTTGGTCGAGGTGGACGTGCCGAACTCCTTCAGCGTGTCGAAATATTGCGTGAGCAGCAGCATCTGCATGATCTCGGTGGCCGGCACGCCGGTCACGTGCTTCTGGAACTCCTCCACCGAGGATTGATAGCCCTCCATGATGGCCTTGCGCTGGTTGGCGGTGCCCTCGCCCTGCAACCGCTTCGAGGCCGCCTCCGCCTCCGCACGCTTGATGACCAGGATCTTCTCCGCCTCGCCCTTGGACGCCGCCGCGACCTGCAGGCGAGCCTGAGCCTGGATGTCGTTCATCGCCGCGACGACCTGCGAGGCCGGCGTGATGTCGATGACGAGGCAGGAGACGATGGCGATGCCATACTGCCCCATCGCGGGCCCGACATGCTGTTGGATGGCGTTGGCGATGTCGTCCTTGCGTTCGAAGACGTGGTCGAGATCCATGTTGGGCACGTGCGAGCGCACCGAATCCAGCGCGTAGGCGCGGATCTGCGCCGGCACGTCGGACAGACCGTAATAGGCCAGGGTCTCCCGGCCCGGCTCGATGCGATAGTTCACCGCGAAATGAATTTTGACGAAGACGTTGTCCTTGGTCTTGGTGTCGGCCTCGAGCGTCACTTGGTCGACCTGCAGGTTGATCGTCGCGGCCCGGCGTTCGATCAACGGGACCTTGATGTTGAGACCGGGGCCCGCCACCCGCGAGAACTTGCCGAAACGCTCGATGACCGCCCGGTTCTGCTGCTCGACGGTGAAGAGACCGCTCGCGAGAAGGATCAGCAGGACGATCACGGCGACCGCGAGAAGCGTTGCCCCGATGGTATAATCGGCGGAATACATGGGATGGTCCATCCAACCTGCGGGCACGCCCGAGAGGTTTAACGCACCGCGGGGACGGGACAAAGCCATCCCGCTCTCCTCGACAGCTCCCGACCTCGCGGCTAGAACGAAATCCTCCCATCGGGGCGAGGCTCAAACAAGCATGAACGGCAACGGCGTCAACGAGATCCGCGCGGCGTTTCTCGATTATTTCGGCCGCCACGGCCACGACATCGTCGCCTCGGCCCCGCTGGTGCCGCGCAACGACCCGACCCTGATGTTCACCAATGCCGGCATGGTGCCGTTCAAGAACGTCTTCACCGGGCAGGAGAAGCGCGCCTACGTCCGGGCGACCTCGTCGCAGAAATGCGTGCGCGCCGGCGGCAAGCACAACGATCTCGACAACGTCGGCTATACCGCACGCCACCACACGTTCTTCGAGATGCTCGGCAACTTCTCGTTCGGCGACTACTTCAAGGCCGAGGCGATCGAGCTGGCCTGGACGCTGATCACCAAGACCTTCGAACTGCCGACCGACAAGCTGCTCGTCACCGTCTATCACGACGACGACGAGGCCCACGGACTCTGGAAGACGATCGCCGGCCTGCCCGAGTCCAAGATCATCCGCATCGCCTCGTCGGACAATTTCTGGTCGATGGGCGAGACCGGCCCGTGCGGCCCCTGCTCCGAGATCTTCTACGACCAGGGCGAGGCGCTCGCCGGTGGGCCGCCCGGCAGCCCGGACGAGGACGGCGACCGCTTCCTCGAGTTCTGGAACCTCGTGTTCATGCAGTACGAGCAGGTCACGAAGGTGGAGCGCCGTCCGCTGCCGCGCCCCTCGATCGACACCGGCATGGGGCTCGAGCGCATCGCCGCCCTGCTTCAAGGCGTGACCTCGAACTACGACATCGACCTGTTCCGCACGCTTATCGGCGCCATCGCCGACCTGACCTCGACCGATCCGCGCGGTCCCTTGGCGGCCAGCCACCGCGTCATTGCCGACCACCTGCGCGCCTGTGCCTTCCTCGTCGCCGACGGCGTGCTGCCCGGCAACGAGGGTCGCGGCTACGTGCTGCGCCGCATCATGCGCCGCGCCATGCGACACGCCCAGATCCTCGGCGCCGCGGAGCCGCTGATGTGGCGGCTGGTGCCGACCCTCACCCGCGAGATGGGGCAGGCCTTCCCCGAGCTGCTGCGCGCCGAGGCGCTGATCACCGAGACGCTGCGGCTCGAGGAGCAGCGCTTCCGCGTGACGCTGGCGCGCGGCCTCTCGATCCTCGAGGACGAGACGCGCGAGCTGGACGCCGGCGGCACACTGCCCGGCCCGGTCGCCTTCAAGCTCTACGACACCTACGGCTTCCCGCTCGATCTCACGCAGGACGCGCTGCGCGCGCGGAAGATCGGCGTCGACCTGCCGGGCTTCGACGCCGCCATGGCCAAGCAGAAGAGCGACGCGCGCGCCGCCTGGTCCGGCTCGGGCGATTCCGGCACGGAGACGCACTGGTTCGGGTTGAAGGAGCGGGTCGGCGCCACGGAATTCCTCGGCTACGCCACCGAACGGGTCGAGGCCAAGGTGTTGGCCATCCTGAAGGACGGCACCGAGGTGGAGCGGGCCGATGCAGGCGACAAGGTCGCCCTGATCCTCAACCAGACGCCGTTCTACGGCGAGTCCGGCGGACAGGTCGGCGACACCGGCACCATGCGCGGCACGGACGGAACGCTCCTGGTGGGCGCCACCGGCAAGAAGCTGGGGGACCTCTTCGTCCACGAGGGCGTGGTGCACGACGGCACGATCGCGGTCGGCGACGTCGTCGATTGCGCGGTCGACCATGCTCGGCGCGGGGCGATCCGCGCCAATCATTCCGCCACGCATCTGCTCCACGAGGCGCTGCGCCTCACGCTCGGCGACCACGTCGCCCAGAAGGGATCGCTGGTCGCACCCGACCGGCTGCGCTTCGATTTCGCCCACCAGAAGCCGATCTCGCCCGAAGAACTGGCGCGGATCGAGGATCTCGCCAACCAGGCGATCCTCGACAACACGCCGGTGACGACGCGGCTGATGGCCTCCGACGAGGCGATGAAGTCCGGCGCCCGCGCCCTGTTCGGCGAGAAGTACGGCGACGAGGTTCGCGTCGTCTCCATGGGGCATCGCCAGCCGGAGGACGGTGCCGGCGACGCCGATCCCCAGGGGCCGGCCTTCTCGGTCGAGCTCTGCGGCGGCACCCATGTGGCGCGCACCGGCGACATCGGCCTCGTGACGATCGTGTCGGATGGGGCGGTGGCGGCGGGCGTGCGCCGCGTCGAGGCCAAGACCGGCGCCGCCGCCCGCCACCATTTGAACGCCAAGGCGGTCGCGCTGGGTGAGCTCGCGACGCTGCTGCGGACCCCCGAGGCGGACGCGCCCAAGCGCGTGGGCGTGCTGATCGACGAGCGCCGCAAGCTGGAGCGCGAGCTGACCGACGCCCGCAAGAAGCTCGCGATGGCCGGTGACGGCTGCGGTGCGGCGGCGCCGGTCTCCGAGATCGGCGGCGTCAAGTATTTCGGCCGCGCCGTCAACGGCGTCGAGATGAAGGATCTCAAGGCGCTGGCCACGGAGGCCCGGCAGACGCTGGGCTCCGGCATCGTCGCCATCGTCGCCGTCGCGGGCGACGGCAAGGCCGGCGTCATCGTCGGCGTCTCGCCCGATCTCACCGAACGCTTCGACGCGGTGGCGCTGGTGCGCGCCGCGGCCGCCGAGCTCGGCGGCACGGGCGGCGGCGGCCGCCGCGACATGGCCCAGGCCGGCGGACCCGACGGCGCCGCCTCGCAAAAAGCCCTCGACGCCGTCGCCTCCCTGATGAAGGATGCCGCATGACCCGCCTCACCATGATCCGTGTCGCCGCTGGAGCCCTCGCCGTGGCGTTCACGCTCGGCGCCGCCGATGCGGCGATGAAGCCGGGCGAGGTCGCGCCGGCCTTCACCATTCCCGCCGCGAAGGGCGGCAAGGTCTTCACCTTCAATCTCGCGGCGGCGCTGAAGAAGGGCCCGGTGGTGCTTTACTTCTATCCCAAGAGCTTCACGAGCGTGTGCACGGTCGAGGCCCATGAGTTCGCCGACGCGATCCCGCAATTCACCGCGGCCGGCGCCAGCGTCATCGGGGTCTCGGCCGACGGCATCGACACGCAGCGGGAGTTCTCGTCCAAGGAGTGCCGCGACACGTTCCCCGTCGGCGCCGACGCGAGCCTCGATGTCGCGCGCGCCTACGATGTCGCGCTCGCGATCCCCGGCACCTCGATGGGCTTTGCCAACCGCGTCTCCTACGTGATCGCGCCCGACGGCCGCATCTTGGAGGAACACCAGGATTCCGACGCCGAAAGCCACATCTCGACCGCGCTCGCCGCCGTCAAGGCCTGGCGCGCCGACGCCAGACGATAGCGATCGGTGGCCCAGGTCGTGGCGCTGATCATGGTCGCCCAGGTGGCGAGCGCCGGCGGCGGCGGCGTCACGTCGGTGAGGGTCGGCGAGTTCCTGTCGATGGGTGCCTGCCGCAGCGCGGCCGAGCATTCCGTGTCGATCGATCGCGATGCCGCGACCCGCGTCAGCTTCGAATGCGTGCCGCTCTCGCCGGTGTCCGACGTCGACAATCGCCGTTGACGGGTGCTCCGCTTCTGTTTTCGAGGTGGGGCAAGTCCGCAACAGCGGACATTGCTCTAGCGCCGCTGCGGGAGAAAGACGACCAGATCGTCCTTGCCGACGCGATCGAGGGTGGAGCGTGCCTCCTCCTCGAGCAGGTCGCGATCGATCGTCGCGCCACGCATCAGGTCGATCCGATGCCGCCATTTCGCGCTCTCGGCCTTGGTCGCGTCGAGCTCGGTCGTCAGCATGGCGATCGACTTCTCGTATTCGCCGCTCACCTTCAGGCCGCGGTCGCCGTTGATCGCGTGCCAGACGAAATAGCCGCCGATGCCCCCGGAGACGAGGTAGAGCATCACCGGGAAGAGGATCGCGCGAAGGCGCGTGCGGACGACCATGGACGAAGGTTAACAGCGACGGGTTAGCACGCGCTTAACCCGGCGGCGCCGGCCGTCCGGCGAGCGCCTCGCGCACCGCGTCCGGCACGAAGGCCGAGACGTCGCCGCCCATGCCCGCGATCTGGCGCACCAGCGTCGCGGTGATGTGGCGAACGGCCGGCGGCGCCGGCACGAAGATCGTCGCCACGTCGGGCGCCATGGCGGCGTTCATGCCCGCCATCTGCATCTCGTAGTCGAGGTCGGAGCCGTCGCGGAGCCCGCGCAGGATCGTCGTCGCGCGATGCGCCCGCGCCGCCTCGACGGCGAGGCCGTCGAAGGTCGTCACCTCCAGCGTGCATCCCGTGCCGGCGAAACTGGCGGCGCAGCTCGCTTCGATCAGGGCGCGACGCCGCTCAAGCGCCAGCATCGGAGCCTTGCCGGGATGGATCCCGATGGCCACGACGATGCGATCGAACAATCGTGCGCCGGCCGCGAGCACGGCGACGTGGCCGTTGGTCACCGGATCGAACGATCCGGTGTAGAGCGCGACGCGGATGGGAGGCTCGATCGCCGTCAGCGCCGCTCGACGCTGGCGACACGGCGCCCGTTGCGCGTCTCGAGATCGGCCTTGATCAGGTCGAACCCACGCTTCGAGAGCGCGGCCGAATGCTGCGACAAGGCGGCGAGGAACGCCTTCGCGGCCGGGCTCGTCGCCCCCTTGCCCGAGGCGTCGAGCGCGGCCTCGACCCCGACCGCGCGGACGCTGTCGTCCGGCTTGGCGAGGCCGGGATAGGCGGATCCGGGGATCGACGTCACCGAGGTGCCGTCGGGCGCGGCCACGCCTTCCGGCCAGGCCACGAGGTGGAGGCCGGACGTCGTCTTGAGGCGTGCCAGGCGCGGATCGGGCTGCGGCGCCAGCACCACCGCGGCGTCGACATCGCCGGTCGCTACGCCGTCGAGAGCGTTGTCGAGCTCGAGCGGAGTCTCCTTGACGCTCACGCCGAGCGCGGCGAAGGCCCGGCGCGCCGCGACCTGCGCCGGGCTCTTGTCGGGGCCGAAGCTCACGACCTTGTCCTTCAGGTCCGCGATGGACCGGACACCGGCGCCGGCGACGATGTGGAGTTCCTCGGTGAAGAGCCGCGCCTTCTCGCCGGATGCCGCGCCCTCGACCGACGGAGCCACGGTGAAGTCGGCGCCCTTGGCGGCATCGGCGCCCACCATGCGGACGCGGATCTTCGGAAGGGTCGCCGCCAGCGCCTTCAACCGGACGATCTCGGCGCCGTCGGCGGCGATCGTCACCGTCGGCACCGGCTTGGCGACCTTGCGCGGAGCGGTCTTCGGCGCGACCGCCGCAGGATCGGCCGGGTCCGCGACATCGGCGGCCGCGAGAGCCGGCTGCGCGGGAGCGGCGGCTGGCGCCGGACGCTCCTCGATCTTCGAGCCGAACACCTTGCACATGAAGCCGGAGCAATCGCCGGAAGCGGAGTTCGCCTCCTGTGCCATCGCGGTCCAGCACGATGCCGCGAGCAGTCCCCCGACCAGCCCCGACACGACGAGACGCCTTGCCATGATCCTACTTCCCCCACGCAAACCGACAGTGACGTTAAAGAGTCATTAAGGCCGCATTTCGGCTGGCGCGCCCGTAACCACTTGACAGCGCGGGAGATGTTACAGGCAAGGACCGCGTCGCGTTAACCTTGGCGAAGAGTTTCGATGGGCCCGCGCGGGTGCGGCACCATCTCTGCAGCGTCTCTCGTGATGACCATGATGCCGCCCATCCTGCGCCGCCGCGTGATCGAAGAGACGGATCTCGAGGCCGTGGTCGCGTTGCTCGCGACCGGCTTCCCCGCGCATTCCGCCACGTGGTGGCGGCGCGGGATCAATCGGCTGCGGCAGCGTCGGAGCCCCCTCGGCTATCCGCGCTACGGGCGGCTGCTGGAATTCGACGGGCATATCGTCGGCGCACTCCTGACGATCCACGCCGAGATGACCGATGCGGCGGGCGTTGCCTTCGTGCGCTGCAATCTCTCCGGCTGGTACGTCGAGAGCGCCTTCGCCGGGCACGCGCCGCTGCTTCTCGGCGCGGCGCTGCGCGACAAGAGCGTCACCTACATCAACATCACCCCGGCGCCGCACACCCAACCGATCATCGAGGCGCAGGGCTTCCGGGCTTTCGCCGCAGGCTCCCTGGTCACGGTGCCGATGCTGGCGCGACGGCACGAGCGAACGCGCGTGCGTTCCCTGGCGGCGGCCGACCGCTCGCGCTGGCCTGACGGGGGCCTCGTCGACGATCACGAAGCGCTCGGCTGCCTCTGCCTCGTCGTGGAGGCGCACGACGGCGCGCATCCCTTCGTCTTCGGGCCGCTGCGACGCCTGCGGGGCGTCCTGCCGGCGACGCAACTGCTTTATTGTCGCGACATCTCGGATTACGTGCGTTTCGCGGGGGCGCTCGGCACCGCGCTTCTCCGGCACGGCAGCGCCCTGACGCTCGTCGACGGCGTGCACGCGCTTCCCGGGGTGTTCGGCCGATCGGTGAACGCGGGACAGAGGAAATATGTCGTCGGATCTCGCACGCCCCGCCCCGGCGATCTCGCCTACAGCGAATTCGCCGTCTTCGGCTGACATGGCCGCAACTCCGCGCCTCGCGAGTGCCGGCGACGACTTTCGCCGGCACGACGCCCACCCCGTGGAATGGTGCGTCGCCGAACGACCCGTCGCGTACGACGACGCCGTCCGCGCCATGGAGCGTCACGCCGAGGCCTTGGCGCGCGGCGAGGCGGCCGAACGCATCTGGCTGCTGGAACATCCCGCCCTCTTCACCGCGGGCACGGGCGCGGGCGCCTATGCCGGTGCGCCCCGCTTTCCGGTGCATCGCACGGGCCGCGGCGGCCAGGTCACCTATCACGGGCCCGGGCAGCGGGTGGCCTACGTCATGCTCGACCTCAAGGCGCGGCGCCCCGACGTCCGGGTCTTCATCGCGGCGCTGGAGCGCTGGATCATCGACGCGTTGGCCACCTTCGCGATCCGCGGCGAGCGACGCGAGGATCGCGTCGGCGTCTGGGTGGTTCGGCGCGACAAGCCACCGAGCCTCTGCGGGACGCCGGCGGAGGACAAGATCGCCGCGATCGGCATCCGGGTGCGACGCTGGGTCAGCTTCCACGGCATCGCCCTCAACGTCGCGCCGGACCTTTCGCACTACGAGGGCATCGTGCCCTGCGGCATCGCCGATGCGCATTTCGGCCTGACCAGCCTCGCCGACCTCGGCCGCCCCGTGCCCATGGCGGCGGTCGACGTCGCGCTGCGCGCCGCCTTCGAGCCGATCTTTGGTCCGACGCGCGACGACGTCCGCGGGGTCACCGCCCCTTGAACGGCTTCATGCCCTCGCGCGCGAGCTCGTCGGCGCGCTCGTTCATCGGGTCGCCGGCGTGGCCCTTGACCCAGTGCCAGACGATGTCGTGGCGCTCGGCCGCCTCTTCCAGCGCCTGCCACAGCTCGACGTTCTTCACCGGCTTCTTGTCGGCGGTCTTCCAGCCGTTGCGCTTCCATCCCGCCAACCATCCCGTGATGCCCCCGCGGACGTAGGAGGAGTCGGTGTAGACGTCGATCGCACAGGCGCGCTTCAGCAGGCCCAGCGCGGCGATGGCCGCCTGCAGCTCCATGCGGTTGTTGGTGGTCAGCGCCTCGCCGCCGCAGGCCTCCTTGACCGTTCCCCCGAACTTGAGGATCGCGCCCCACCCTCCAGGGCCGGGATTGCCGGAGCAGGCCCCGTCGGTCCAGATCGCGACGCGCTCGCCGTCCGACATCACGCGACCCCGAGCTCGCCGGCCCCGGCGACGCGCTGGTGGAAGCGCAGCTTGCCGATATATTCCGCCGGGTCCTTGGGCTGCACCAGCGCGCCCGGCGGCACGTTGAGCCAGTCGACCAGGCGGGTCAGCGCGAACCGCAGAGCGGCGCCGCGCGCCAGCACCGGCAGCGCCGCGACCTCGCCCGGCGCCAGCCGGCGGTTCGCCTGATAGGCTGCGATCATGCCGGCGGCCTTGGTGGCGTTGTAGGCCCCGTCCGGCTCGAAGCACCAGGCGTTGAGCCCGATCGCGAGATCGTAGGCGAAGGCGTCGGTGCAGGCGAAGTAGAAGTCGATGAGGCCGGCGGCCTCGCCGAGGAACAGCACGTTGTCGGGGAAGAGGTCGGCGTGGATGATGCCGCCCGGCAGGTCGCGCGGCCAGTTCGCCTGGAGAAAGGCCAGCTCGTCGTCGATCAGCCGGGTCAGCCCCGGGGCGACCGCCTCGGCGCCAGCGCGCGACATCTCGAACAGCGGCGCCCACGCGTCGAGCGACAGCGCGTTGGGACGCACCGCCGGGAAGTCGCGGCCGTAGCGGTGCAGGTCGGCCATGGCGGCGCCCGCGGCGGCGCAATGGGCGAGCGAAGGACGGCGCACCGACAGTCCCTCGAGGAAGGTGACCATCGCCGCCGGGCGCCCGGCGATACGGCCGAGCGCCTCGCCGGCGCGGGTCTTCACCGGCTGCGGGCAGGACAGACCCTTGGCCGCGAGGTGCTCCATCAGGCCGAGGAAGAACGGCAGGTCCTCGACACGGGTGCGCCGCTCGTAGAGCGTCAGGATGAACGAGCCGGCCTCGGCGTGGAGCAGGAAGTTCGAGTTCTCGACGCCTTCGGCGATGCCCTTCATGCTGAGCGGGCGGCCGATGTCATAGGCGGCGAGGAAGCCGGCCAGCTCCTCGTCGGAGACTTCAGTGTAGACGGCCAAGATGCTGAGCTTCCAAGCTAAACGAGGGACGGCGTCTTGTCGGCTTCGGCCGATTTGGCGCGATGGGCCTCGGCGAGGGCGGCGAGCGTCGCCTGGCCCTCGGGCTGGATCAGGCCGCAGGACATGATGAGCTTGGCGGCATCCTCCGGCGTGACGTCGATCTCGATGACGTCGCGCATCGGCAGATAGAAGTAGAACCCGGTCGTCGGGTTGGGCGCGCAGGGCAGGAACACCGAGATGCGCTCGCCCTGGTCCTGCGGCAGGTGGGCGTCGATCGTCGCCGACGGCGGCGCCGAGATGAACACGACCGTCCACTGTCCGGGAATCGGGAACTGCACCAGGCCGACGCGACGAAACGACGTGCCGCTCTGCGAGAACAGCGTCTCGAAGATCTGCTTGGCGCCGCGATAGATCGACCGGATCACCGGGGTGCGCTCGAGCAACTGCTCGCCGAAGGAGATCAGCGTGCGGCCCACGATGTTGGCGGTGACGAAGCCGAGGAAGGTGAGGCCGAGGAACGCGAAGATCACGCCGAAGCCCGGCAGCGGCACGGGCAGGTAGTTGTCCGGCCAGAAGCGAACCGGCACCACCTTGCGCACGGCGTTGTCGACCGTGTCGACGAACCACCAGGTGATGAAGCCGGTCAGCACGAGGGGTCCGGCGACCACGATACCGGTCAGGAACCAGGTGCGGATGCGCGCCCCGATCCCCGGGGCGCGCGGCGGCGGGAGGGCTGCAGGCCCGATCGCCGACGTCGCCTTCTTCATGCTGATGTTTCCGTCTCGACGGAGCTTCTAGAGGACAAGCGGGGCGATTGGAAACCTGGGCGGAGACGCGAAGCCACTCTCGCGGACATCGCTGCCAAGCTGGTGACCTGGAGGCTCAACTCCTCACGTCACGCGTCGCCAAAGGATCTCGATCCTCGTCCCGTCCGGCCGCTGGAACCGTTCGGTCATATGATCGCCATCGACGACGAGGGACAGCTCCTTGCGTGTCCGAACGCCACCGATCCAGTTCGGGAACGTGGCACCCTCGACCCGGTTTCCGTCGAATTCGCCAGTCCCGTCGACGCTGTAGGTTCCGAAGAAGCCGATGCTCCCCGCCATGGCCGCCCGGTTCTCCGCATCGGTGCCTTGGCCGCGCGCGTCGGAGGCGAACCTCGCGATGTCGGCATCGGTCAGCACTTCCACGAAGTGCATGTCCGGCGTGAACGACAGCAGACCGGCGGGTCGCGTTCCATAAGCGGGCTGGTTTCGTCCGTCCGGATCGATCTGCGCCGTCACCATGCGCCAAGTGCCCAGGATCTTGTTCGGGGAGTCGGGTCGGGTTTTCCCGTTCACGATGGATGCTCCAATCACGATGGCGAACACGACGCGACCCGGCGACATGAGAGGTGCCGTCGCACGGGCGGAACACGTCGCGGGGCCTCGGCTGCAATTTCTGTGGCCATGGTCCATATGGAGCCGATGCTCGACGATATCCCGCCGATCCCGCCCTCCCCCGTGCTGACCGGCCTCGCCGGCCGCTGCCCGCGCTGTGGCAAGAGCAGCATCTTCGACGGCTTCCTCGCGCTGAAGGCGCGCTGCCCGGCCTGCGGCTTCGATCTGACCAAGGCCGACACCGGCGATGGGCCGGCGTTCTTCGCCTCCTTCATCGGCAGCGCCGTCCTCCTGGCGGTCGGGGTCTGGATGCAGGTCGCGTACGAACCCTCGGTCTGGGCCTACGTGGTCCTCGCGGCGGTCGGCACCGCCGTGATCATCGGCATGATCCGCCCGATCAAGGGCCTGCTGACCGCCCTGCAATATTCCAACAAGGCCGAGCAGGGCCGTTTCGAATGACCATGGCCGCGTCCGGAACACGCCTGCGCTCCCTGCTGGTCCCGGCGATCTTCACGCTGGTCGCCGGCGCGTTCCTCGTCGGCCTGGGCATCTGGCAGCTCGAACGCCTCGCCTGGAAGGACGCCATCGTCGCCCGCATCGAGGCGCGCACCAAGGCCGTGCCCCAGCCGCTGCCGCCGGCCGCCGGCTGGGATGCGCTGAAGCCCGACGATTACGAATACCGCCGCGTCACCGTCACCGGACGCTTCGACCATGCCAAGGAGGCCTACATCCTGCGCGCCTCGGCCGATGGCCCGGTCTACCACGTGCTGACGCCGCTGGCGCTCGCCAGTGGCGGCACGGTCCTCGTCGACCGCGGCTCAGTGCCGGCGGAGCGCCGCGACCCGGCGACGCGTCAGGCCGGCCAGCCGCAGGGCGAGGTGACCGTGACCGGGCTGATGCGAACGCCGGAGACCCGCAATGCCTTCACGCCGCCCGACGAGCCGGCCCGGGACCGCTTCTACACGCGCGACCCCGCCGAGATCGCCACGCATTTCGAGCTGAACGACGCCGCGCCTTTCGTGATCGATGCCGACGCGACGCCGAACCCAGGCGGCTGGCCCAAGGGCGGCGACACGATCGTCGACGTACCCAACAACCATTTCTCCTACGCGCTGACATGGTTCGGGCTTGCGCTCGGCCTCGTCACCGTCTTTGTGAGCTTCGCATGGAAGCGACTGTCCGAGCCGTCGGACGAGGGACTGGACACGGCGCCGTCGCACTCCAGCTGAGGCTGAAGCGGTGACGTCGCGCACGTGGACGCCGGGTCGATGAAGCGGGTTGGGTTTTGAGGTACATTTCCACACGCGGCGAGGCGCCGGCGCTGGGCTTCGCCGAGGCCATGCTCGCGGGGCTCGCCCGCGACGGCGGCCTCTACCTGCCCCAGAGCTACCCCACGCTGTCCTCCGACGAGATCGCCGCGTTCGCCGGCCGGCCCTACGCCGACGTCGCGAAGGCGGTGCTGATGCCCTTCGTCGGCGGCGACCTCGACGAGGCGACGCTCGCCGGCATGATCGCGGCGGGCCTCGAGGATTTCCGCCATCCGGCGATCACGCCGCTGGCGCAGCTCGGCGACAACCTCTTCGTGCTCGAGCTCTTCCACGGCCCGACGCTCGCCTTCAAGGACCTGGCGATGCAGCTGCTCGCCCGGCTGATGGAGCATTTCCTGACGCGCCGCGGGCAGCACGCCACCATCGTCGGCGCCACCTCGGGCGACACCGGCGCCGCCGCGATCGAGGCGTTCCGCGGCCTCAAGAACCTCGACGTCGTGATCTTCTATCCCCACGAGCGCGTCAGCCCGGTGCAGCGCCGGCAGATGACGACGGTGGAGGGCGACAACATCCACGTGGTCGCGCTGGAAGGCACGTTCGACGATTGCCAGGCGGCGGTGAAGGCGCTGTTCAACCACGCCACCTTCCGCGACGAATACGGCCTCTCCGGCGTCAACTCGATCAACTGGGCCCGCGTGCTGGCGCAGACGGTCTATTACTTCACCAGCGCGGTGGCGTTGGGCGCACCGCACCGCAAGGTCAGCTACGCCGTGCCGACCGGCAATTTCGGCGACATCCTCGCCGGCTGGATCGCCAAACGCATGGGCCTGCCGATCGACCGGCTCGTCATCGCCACCAACGAGAACGACATCCTCACTCGCGCCCTCGCCGACGGTCGCTACGAGCAGCGCGGCGTCACCCACACGATGTCGCCCTCGATGGACATCCAGGTCTCGTCCAACTTCGAGCGGCTGCTGTTCGAGTTTTCCGGCCGCGACGGCGCTCGCATCCGCGCCGACATGGACAACCTCAAGCAGTCTCGCGGCTTCGCGCTGGCCCCGGCCACGCTCGACGCCTTGCGCGCGGAATTCGACGCCGGCGCCACCGGCGAGGCCGAGACCGTCGCCGAGATCGCGCGCTGCTGGCACCAGGCCGGCGAGCTGGTCGACCCGCACACCGCCGTCGGCCTCCACGTCGCGCGACGGGCCAAGGCCAAGGACCCGTCGACCCCGATGGTCGTGCTCGGCACCGCCCACGCCGCCAAGTTTCCCGACGCGATCGAGCGCGCCATCGGCATCCGGCCGCCGCTGCCGGCCCATCTCGCCGAGCTGCTCGGGCGCCAGGAGCGCTTCACCGTGGTGGCCAACGACCAGGGCGCGATCGAGCGTTTCATCCGCGGCAAGGTCGATGCCGGGCGCGCGCTGAAGACGGCATCGTGACCCAAAGAACCGAGACGGTGCAGATCACCACCCTGCCGTCGGGCCTGCGCGTCGTCACCGATTCCATGCCGCACCTCGAGACGGCGTCGCTGGGCGTCTGGATCGGGGCCGGCTCGCGCCACGAGAGCGACGCCGAGCAGGGCCTCTCCCACCTGCTCGAGCACATGGCCTTCAAGGGCACGCGGCGCCGCTCCGCCCGCGCCATCAACGAGGAGATCGAGGCGGTCGGCGGCGACCTCAACGCCGCGACCGGCGTCGAGCAGACCGCCTATTACGCCCACGTGCTCGCCGCCGACACGCCGCTGGCGCTCGACCTCCTCGCCGACATCCTCACGGACTCGACCTTCGCCGAGGCCGACCTCGAGCGCGAGAAAGGCGTCATCCTGCAGGAGATCGGTTCGGTCGAGGACACGCCGGACGACCTCGTGCACGACCTCTTCGGCGCCGCCGCCTACGCCGACCAGCCGATCGGCCGCGCCATCCTCGGCACGCCTGCCAGCGTCGCCGGCTTCTCGCGCGACACGGTCGGCGCCTATCTCGGCCGCCATTATCGCGCCGGCGCCACGATCGTCGGCGCCGCCGGCAGGGTCGAGCACGCCCGCGTCGTCGAGGAGGCCGCCGCCCGGTTCGCCGCCCTCGGGGAAGGCGCAGAGCCTCCGGCCCCCGCCGCCGCGCGCTACACCGGCGGCGAGCATCGCCTCAAGCGGCGGCTCGAACAGGCCCAGATCATGGTCGGCTGGCGCGGCCTGGCCTACACCGACCCCGGGCATTACGCGCTGCAGGTGTTCGCCAACGCCGTCGGCGGCGGCGCCTCCTCGCGGCTCTACGCCGACGTGCGCGAGGAACGCGGTTTGTGCTACGCGATCAACGCGTTCCACTGGTCCTACGCCGACACCGGCCTGCTCGGCTTCTACGCCGCCACCGGCGCCGCCGACGTGCCGGAGCTGATGGCCGTCGCGCTCGACGCCATGGCCCAGGCGGCGCACGACCTCACCGAGGCCGAGATCGGCCGCGCCAAGGCGCAGATGAAGGTGTCGCTGCTGGCCGCGCTGGAATCGCCCGGCGCTCGCGCCGAGCAGGTCGCGCGCCAGCTGCTCGCCTTCGACCGGGTGCTGCCGCGCGACGAGGTGGTCGCCGCCATCGAGGACCTCGATGTCGCCGCCGTGCGCGCCGCCGGCGCCCGGGCCCTCACGAGCGCGCCAACGGTCGCCGCCGTCGGGCCCGTGGCCAAGGTGCCGCGCGCGGACCAGGTCGGGGCACGTGTCGCGGGGCACGCCTGATGGCGCTGTTCCGCACCCTGATCCGCGACAGCGCCACCTTCGTGCGCGGCGACGGCATCTATCTGCGCCCGGCCGAGATGAGCGACTTCGACGATTGGGCGGCGCTGCGCCACCTCTCGCGCGGGTTCCTCTCGCCCTGGGAGCCGACCTGGCCGGCCGACGACCTGACCCGCGCCGCCTTCCGCCGCCGGTTGCGCCGCCACGCCACCGAGATCGAGAACGACGACGCCTACCCTTTCCTGGTGTTCCGCGAATGCGACGACGCCCTGCTCGGCGGCCTGACCTTTGGCCAGGTCAAGCGCGGCGTCGCCCAGTCCACCACGCTCGGCTATTGGATGGGCCAGCCCTTCGCCGGCCAGGGCTGGATGGCCAAGGCGGTGCGCGCCGCCTCGACCTTCGCCTTCTCCTCGCTGCGCTTGCACCGTATCGAGGCCGCCTGCCTGCCGGCCAACGACGCCTCCATCCGCCTGTTGGAGCGCACCAACTTCCAGCGCGAGGGTCTGGCGCGCGCCTACCTCCGGATCGACGGGCTGTGGCAGGACCACCTGCTGTTCGCCCTGCTGGAGAGCGACCCGCTGGCGCTGAAGCTGCCGCGGCG
>CAXTVT010000025.1:0-44039 GCA_964247745.1 uncultured Beijerinckiaceae bacterium | reverse complement strand
CCAACCCCGCCATCACCGTCGCGGCGAGCGCGTCGAGGGTGGCGTCGTCGGCGGGGGCGCGGGTCACCACCAGGCGCCAGTACAGCGGGGCGACCATCAGGTCGGCGGCGAGGTCGGCGGCGGCATCGGGGTCGCGGCCGGGGCGGAGCTCGCGGCGGATGATGGCGCGGCGCATCAGCTCGCCCAGCCAGGCGCGGCACGGCGCCTGGACGCGCTCGCGCACCAGCCGCGCCAGCTCGGGCGACCGCGGCATCTCGGCGTGGAGGTCGGGCAGGATACGGCGGATCGTCGGGTGGCGCAGCAGGCGACGCAGCTGGCGCAGGGCGACGCCGAGGTCGGCCTCGAGCGAGCCCCGATCGGGCAGCGAGCCGGCGAAGAGTGCCGGCGCGGCGAAGGTCTCCGACACCATCGCGAGCTTGGAGGGCCAGCGCCGGTACAGCGCCGCCTTGCCGACGCCGGCGCGCCGCGCCACCGCCTCCAGGCTGAGGGCGGCGTAGCCGACACGCGCCCATTCCTCGCCCAGCGCGGCGACCAGCGCCGCCGTGACCTCGGGCCGGAAGGCGGCCGCGCCGAGTTGGGCGCGAGACGGCGGAACGAGTGCGCTCATGGCGTTCCCACGACAAGACGGCAGCGTTCCAGCGGTCCGCCGATTCGTCAACCCGGCGCATGACGCCCGATGGGGCCCGGGACTTGGGCTCAGACCAGCGGCACGCCGCGCAGCGCCGCCGCCGCGGCGAGACGCGCGCGGCCCACGGCGTCGGCCGGCGCCACGATGAAGCCATCGGTGCGATCGCCGATCCTGACGCAGCTGGCGCGCTCGCGGTGCCAGCGCGCGGCGATCAGCGCGCAGAGCAGCGCGTCGAGGTCGTCCTGCACCGCCTTGCGCGGCTTGGCGTCGGGATCGAGCGCCTCGCACCAGGCCGCGGCCTCCGCGAAGCCGAGCCGGCGCGCCTCCAGCGTGGTCGCCTGGCGGACGGCGCGCCAGGCCTCCTGCCGGAAGGTGGGTCGCGCGGGGTTGTAGCGCGGGCCGCAGCCGCGGGCGGCGAGGAAGGCCGGATCGAGCGCCAGCAGCGCCATCGCCGGGAACACCTCCAGCACGAAGCTGCCGGCGACGGCGCCGGCCGCCGCCTCGGGATCGTCGCGAAAGCCGAGCGCGGCGAGGAAGCGCCAGATCGGCGCGCCGTCGCCGAACAGGGCGGCCTTGCCGCGAAACGCCGGCTGCACGCCGCCGCCGCTCCAGCTCATCAGCGCGGCGGCGACGCGGTCGGCCGGCCGGGCGCCGCCGAGGTTGGGCACGATCGTCGGCTGGTCGATGCCCAGGATGGTGAGGCCGCCGGCGGCGTCGCCGGCGCGCACGAAGGCCAGCGCCGCATCGAATCCGGCCGGCCGCGGCGGCTCGAAGCGTGCGCCGATCGCGCAGATCGAGCCGGGCCGGCGCGGGTGGTCGGCCCAGGCGGAATCGAAGCCGACGTAGCGCACCGCCACTCGTGCGTCAGCCGGCTTGGCGCAGCCGCTGGCCCAGGATGCGCTCGTTCCAGGTCCGCACGAAATGCGGCACGCGGGAGGCCGCCATCGGCCGGGCGAAGAGGTAGCCCTGCCCCATCGTGCAGCGGCGCCGGCGCAGGTACTGGGCCTGCGACGCCAGCTCGATGCCCTCCGCCACGACCTGGATGCCGAGGCCGTTGGCGAGGGTGGTCAGCGCCTCGACGATCATCGCGTCGTGGCGGTCGCTCTCGAGGTTGGTGACGAAGGAGCGGTCGATCTTGATGGCGCTGACGGGGTAGTGCTTGAGATGGGTCAGCGAGGCGTAGCCCGTGCCGAAATCGTCGAGCGCGATGCGGATACCCGCCGCGGCGAGGTCGCCGAGCTTGCGCGCCGCGCCGCCCGAGGCCTGCCCGAGGAACACGGATTCCGTGACCTCGAGCTCGAGCTCGTCGGTGCCCAGGCCGTGCGCGGCGAGGCACGACAGCAGCCGGTCGGCGTAGTCGCCGCTGGTGAGCTCGGCCTCGGCGACGTTGAGCGCGACGTGGCGGAACGCGACGCCGGCCTGGCGCCAGGCCACCATGTCGGCGGCGGCGCGATGCAGCATGACGCGCCCGATGTCGGTCGCCAGCCGCGCGTCGGCGAAGGCCTCGGCGATCTCGCCCGGCGCCCGCAGCCCCAGCTCGGGATGGTGCCAGCGCAGCAGCGCCTCGAAGCCGGCGATGTGGCCGCTCTCGAGGCAGATCTTGGGCTGGTAGTAGGGTTCGATCCGGTCCTCGGCAACCGCTGCGCGCGCCGCGGTCAGGCGGCCGAGCTTCTGCCCCATCTCTTCGCGCATCGACGCGAGGAAGAAGGCGAAGCCGTCGCGCCCGGCGTCCTTGGCATGGTAGAGGGCGAGGTCGGCCGCCTTGAACAGCTCGCCGGAATCTTCGAGACCGGGCGCGCGCAAGGCGATGCCCAGCGTCGCGCGCGTGCCGAGGACGCCGGTGCGATGATGCAGGGGCCGACGCAGCTCCAGCAGCAGCTGCGTCGCCAAGGCGGCGATGGAGCCCTCCGCCGCGTAGCCGGCGACGAGGATCGCGAACTCGTCGCCGCCGATCCGCCCGACGACGCCGCGAACGCCGGCGACGGTCTTGAGGCGCGCGGTCACGGCGAGCAGCACCTCGTCGCCGACATCGTGGCCCAGCGTGTCGTTGACGAGCTTGAAGCGGTCGATGTCGACCATGATCAGCGCGACGCGATCGCCGAAGATCTCGGCACGCCGCGTCGCCTCCTCCATCGCCCGGGCGAAGGCGGCGCGGTTGAGGAGGCCGGTGAGCGCATCGTGGGCGGCGGTCCATTCGAGCTCGGCATTCGCCTGCTTGCGCTCGGTGACGTCCTGCACGATGCCGATGAGCTTGGCCGGTCCCGCGCCGTCGGCGTTCCGCTCGACGTGGACGTGGACGTGCCGCGGTGCCGGATCGGTCGCGAGCTGCGCCTCGACGTCGAGGACCGTGGCGTCGCCGTCGCGCGCGATGGCGACGAGTGCCGTGGCCACGGGCCTGCAATCGTGGAAGCAGGCGAGGAAGGCGCGCAGGCTCGCCTCCGTCTCCAGCGGCGCGCCGAGCAGCCGGCGCAGGCCGTTGCTCCACACCATCGCGCCGCTCGCCGGCGCGAGCTCGAAGCCGCCGATCCTGGCGAGCTGCTCGGTCTGGTCGAGGATCGCCTGACGTCCGGCGAGCTTGATCGCCACCTGCTCGAGACGCTGACGCCTCGCGTGGTGGTCGATCTGCTCGACGACGAGCGCGCAGAGGCTTTCGAGCGCGGCCATCTCGCCGGCATCGAGGTCGCGTCCCACCCTGTCGGCGATGCAGAAGGCGCCGAGCCGCACACCGGGCGAGGGCTCGATGGGCACGCCGGCATAGAACCGCATCGCCGCGTCACCCGTCACCAGCGGCGTGTCGCGGAAGCGTGCATCCTCGGTCAATTGCGGGATCACCAGCGCCCGGCCCTGCGCGATGGTGGTGTCGCACATCGCCTGCTCGCGCGGCATGGCTCCGGGGCCCAGCCCGACATGCGCGAAGACATGCGCCTGCGTCGCGTCGATCAGGCTGACGAAGGCGTAGGGCACGCAGAACATCGTCGCGGCGAGTTCGCAGATCTTGCCGAACTGCGGATGCGCCGGCTCTTCCATGAGCGCCAGGTCCGCGAGGCGGCGCCGGCGCTCGATCTCGTCGAGGGGGGCGATCGGTGGAGAAGGTGCTACGGGCTGCATGCAACCGATGCTGGCGCTCAAGTGTGAGCAAAGAGAAAAGCCGTGCAGGAAAAGACACTTCCGCTGCGGCAGCGCTCGCCTCACGCGTGTTTCAGCCGAGACTGTCGTCGACCGCGACGCCGAACACCCGCTTGACCGAGCGAGATTTGATCCATGAGAACTCGGACTCGCGAAGTGGAAGGTCCCATCTTTCGCAGCGTTGCTTGACATCCCGGAAGAAGAAGTCGGCATTTCGAGAGAAGTAAGGAATCGCATTTAGCTGAAACGACTATCGAACCCTTGATTCGAAGGTTCGCAGCCCAGCGATTCGACTTCACACAACTCGAAATCGTGCATTGCCCCTGTCGAGGCATCCGGAGCATCGTGGCGCGAAGTCTCTTGGAACGGTTAATTCGACGTGAAGGCTCCCGAAAATCGTCGACCTGCTGCGCCCCAAATCGCCGCCTTTCGGGCGCTGACCGGCGTCTTCTGGAGCGTCGAAGGCCGGGTCGTCTCGTGCCGATCGAATACAAGTAAAGAATGTTTGTCGGATCGCCGCTCTTCACGACTTCGTGACTTCGCTCGCGAATTCTAGATTGCAAAGACCGATCGGATGCCGAAAAGACGGGCTCGGTATCCACTTCAACGGAACTGCCTCGATGGTTGGCGAGAGTTCGTTCAGCACGATCACGCCCCAACGCCCACCGAACGACCCCCGGATCAAAGAGCTTCTGAGCGCGGCTTTGATGAAGCCCGAGACCATGTCGCCCGAAGAGATACGGGAAATGGCCGCGTCGCTCGTCTACCATCTGCTGTCGCAGGAGGAACAGTAAGGTCGCATCTCGGGGCAACCGGCCTTCCGGCGGCGGCTTCCTCTGCCAGAAGATGGAAGCAGCCTTTTCGGCTGGCGATCCGGCCCGAGCCGAAAACGATTTGACTAGGGCGGTCTGCGCCGGTGCGGTATCGAAGAGCGCATTCGCCTTCCGTCGCTCACCTGCAAGCCGCCTCGCATGAACCCGCAATTCTATCGCATCCAGCGCCTGCCGCCCTACGTGTTCGAAGAGGTGAATCGCCTCAAGGCGACGGCCCGCAAGGCCGGCGCCGACATCATCGATCTCGGCATGGGCAATCCCGACCTCGACGCGCCCAAGCACGTCAAGGACAAGCTCGTCGAGACGCTGAGCAAGACGCGGATCGATCGTTATTCCGCCTCCAAGGGCATCCCGGGCCTGCGCAGGGCGCAGGCCGCCTATTACGCCAGGCGGTTCGGCGTGACGCTGAACCCCGACACCCAGGTCGTCGCGACGCTCGGCTCCAAGGAAGGCTTCGCCAACGTCGCCCAGGCGATCACCGCGCCCGGCGACGTCATCATCGTGCCCGATCCGTCCTACCCGATCCACGCCTTCGGCTTCCTGATGGCCGGCGGCGCCACGCGCTCGATCTCGGCCGACCCGACGCCGAACTTCTTCACCCTGATGGAGCGGGCGATCCGGCACTCCGTTCCCAAGCCGATCGCGGTGGTGGTGTGCTACCCCTCCAACCCGACGGCGCTGGTCGCCAGCCTCGATTTCTACAAAGATCTCGTGCGTTTCGCCAAGAAGCACGAGATCTACATCCTGTCCGACCTCGCCTACGCCGAACTGTACTTCGAGGATGACAATCCGCCACCTTCGGTGCTGCAGGTCGACGGTGCGATCGACTGCACGATCGAGTTCACCTCGATGTCGAAGACCTATTCCATGGCCGGCTGGCGCATGGGATTCGCGGTCGGCAACGAGCGGCTGATCTCGGCGCTGACCCGGGTGAAGTCCTATCTCGACTACGGCGCCTACACGCCGATCCAGGTGGCGGCCTCGGCGGCGCTCAACGGGCCGGACGATTGCATCCACGAGATGCGGGCGATCTACAAGAAGCGCCGCGACGTCATGGTCGAGAGCTTCGCCAAGGCCGGCTGGAACATCCCCTCGCCGCGCGCGTCGATGTTCGCCTGGGCGCCGGTGCCGGAGCGCTTCGCCGACCTGGGCTCGCTCGGTTTCGCCAAGCTGATGATCGAGAAGGCGGAGGTGGCGGTGGCGCCGGGGCTCGGCTTCGGCGAGCAGGGCGAGGGCTTCGTGCGCCTCGCGCTCGTCGAGAACGAGCAGCGCATCCGCCAGGCGGCCCGCGGGTACCGCAAGCTGCTGGAGGCGGCGGATGGGAGCCTGCACAATGTGGTCAGGATGGCGCGGGAGGCGTGAAGGCGCGACCGGAAGGCATGGAGACGACAATGCTCACCATTCATCTTACCGAAGAGATCGAACAGCAGCTCGAAGATTTCGCCGCCACTCTCGGGCGCACGAAGGTCTCGTTCGCGGAAGAGGCGATCATCGAGTACCTGACGGACAGGATCGACGTCGCCGTCGCCGAGCATCGCCTCCTGGAGCTCCGCGAAGGACGCTCGAGCACGATGTCGCTCGAAGACTTCATGAAGAAGCATGGCTTGGACGATTGATCTCGAAGAGGGCGCGCAACGCGAGTTGAGCAAGCTCGGGAGCGAGCCGGTGCGCCGGATCTCTCGCTTCCTGAGTCAACGGCTCGCGATCGTGGACGATCCCAGATCGATCGGTCGCGCGTTGAGTGGAGATCGGCTTGGACATCTTTGGCGATATCGGGTTGGCGACTATCGCATCATCGCAGACCTCCAGGACGAGCGTTTGCGCATTCTGGTTGTGACGGTTGGGCATAGAAGCGACGTCTACCGGCATTGAGGGGTGCTCACCCCGCCCGCTCGTACGTCCCCACCAGCAGCCCCTTCGCCAGCACGTGGCCCTTCAGCGCCTCGATCACGGCGCCGCGCCCGGCGCCCTGCTCCAACTCCGGCACGACGTCGAGGGCGAAGATCTGAAAGCAATAGCGGTGGGCACCGTGGCCGGTCGGCGGGTCGGGCGGCAGCCAGCCCGTCGCCATGAACGAGTTCTTGCCGAGCGCGGCGCCGGCTCGGGTGGTCGGCATGGCATCGCCGTCGATCGCCGCCTCGTGGAAGCCGTGGTTCTCTTCCGCCGGAATGTCCCAGACCAGGGCGTGGACGAGCGGTGCCGGCGTCGGAGAGTCGGCGTCCTCCACCACGAGTGCCAGCGTCCGCGCACCCGGCGGAATGGCGGCGAAGCGCAGTGGCGGCGACACCTTGGCCCCGTCGGCGGTGTGCCGGCTCGGGATCGCGCCCTCGTGGGCGAACACCTCGCTGGTGATGCGCATCGTCTCGGGCGCGGCGAGTTCGTCGCGCGCGTAGACGATCTTGCCGAGCCCCGGCCGGATGGAACTCAGCGCGTGACCGATCGCGGCCGGAACGTTCTCGAGCATGTATCAGCCTCCCGGAGAAAGAATGCGTGTCGCGCTCCGCGGTTCGGTCGACCGGGCGCCACGATCTTGAGTTCCCCGCGGCGTCGCGCGATACGCCGGTGCGTTTCGGTGGGTGCACGATCGTCGATGAGACGGGGGACGGCAATGCGCGCGACGGCGATCGGACTTGGTGCGATCCTGCTTTGGGCGGCACTGGCGGTCCTGACGATCGAGGCTCAGGGCATCCCGCCTTTCGAGCTGCTCGCCCTGACCTTCGCCGTCGCCCTTTTTGGGCGGCCTTGTCCGTCCAGCTCGTTTGCGGCCGAGCGGCCGTCGCGGAGCTGCGGCAGCGCGTGGCGCCGTGGCTTTGCGCGTTCTGCGGCATCTTCTTCTATCATGCGCTCTACTTTTTCGCACTGACGGCCGCGCCGCCCGCGCAGGCGAGCCTCATCGCCTACCTCTGGCCCCTGCTGATCGTGTTGTTCTCGGCCCTGGGACCGGGTGCCGAAACGCTTCGGGCGCGCCATGTGGTGGGCGCCTTGCTCGGCCTCGGGGGGACCGCACTCCTGCTCACGCATCGCGATGCCGCATCATCGTCCGCGACACCGGCCCTCGGCTACGTCGCCGCGCTCGGTTGCGCCTTCGTCTGGTCGGGATATTCGGTGGCGAACCGCCGCTATCGCGACGTTCCGAGCGGCATGCTCGTCGGCGTATGCGGCGCCGTGGCCGTCGCAGGAGGATTGTGTCACCTGGGGTTCGAGCCGACGAGCGTAGTGCCCGACGCACGGCAATGGAGCGCGATCGCCGTCATCGGCCTTGGGCCCACCGGTCTCGCATTCCTGGCTTGGGACCACGCGACCAAACACGGGCGCCTCGCCCTGCTCGGCGCGCTGTCCTACCTCGCACCCGTCGTGTCGGTCATGCTGCTCGTGCTCGCCGGGCGCGCCGACGCGACCGTAGGCCTCGTGTCCGCCACGGTGTTGATCGTGGGTGGTGCGTTGCTGGCGACAGGCATCCTGTCGCGGCGCGCATGATCCAGGCTACTTGTCGACGAACGCCTTCTCGATGACGTAATGGCCCTGCTCGCCGTGATTGCCCTCGGCATAGTGCAGGCCGTCGAGAAGCCCCTTGACGTCGGCGAGCATGTCGGGGCTGCCGCACAGCATGAACCGATCGTTCTCGATGCTCATGGCAGGCAGGCCGAGATCGGAGAAGAGCTTGCCCGACGCCATGAGGTCGGTGATGCGCCCCTCGTGCATGAAGGCCTCGCGCGTCACGGTGGGGTAGTACAGCAGCTGCTCGCGGGCGAGTTCGCCGATGAGCTCGTCCTCGGGAAGCACCTTGGTGATGAAGTCGGAATAGGCGAGATCCTTGGCGAACCGCACGCCGTGGACGACGATGACCTTCTCGAAACGCTCGTAGGCGTCGGGGTCCTTGATGATCGACAGGAACGGCGCGAGGCCGGTGCCCGTGCCGAGCAGCCAGAGGTTCTTGCCCGGTGCGAGATTGTCGATCACCAGCGTGCCGGTCGACTTGGCCGACACCATCACCGCATCGCCCTCCTTCAAGTGCTGAAGACGCGAGGTGAGCGGGCCGTTCTGGACCTTGATCGAGAAGAATTCGAGCTCGTCGGCGTAATGCGCACTGGCGACGGAATACGCGCGCAGCAGCGGCTTGCCGTCGACGGGGATGCCGATCATCGTGAACTCGCCGCTACGGAAGCGGAAGGACGGATCACGGGTCGTCTTGAAAGAGAAGAGGCGGTCGGTCCAATGGTGGACGCTGAGGACGCGCTCCTCGAGAAACTTGCTCATCGATCGTGACTCTGGACCCGGCGGCGGTGCGAAGACATGGCCCTAGCTAGGGATATTTCGCGCTGCACGCAACGCGCGTGCATTGCGACATCGTCCTACGCCGGAACCATTCTCGAAAGCGGCCGCATGCGGATGCGATCGTCCCCGCACGCGGCTTTCGGGAGAAGCCTGGCCTCAGATGCCCAGGCTGCCGTGGCCGAACAGGAGGAACACGATCAGGATGATCACGATGATGCCGATGATCCCGATGCCGCCGTTGCCGTAATAGCCGGAGCGATGACCGTAATAGCCGCCGCCGCCGAACAGCAGCAGCAGGACGAGGATGATGATGATCAAAGACACGGTGGCGACACTCCAGCTTGGCCGTTACCCTTGGAAAATCGCGATCTTAGAGCAAGGTTGCATGGCCGTCGTCACGCCATGGTCTTAATTCGGCGCCGGCGCTAGGCCGCGAGCTTCTCGTCCGTCTCGGTCCACAGGCCGCGCTGCGCCAGGCCGTTCATGTAGGCGCGATGCAGGAAGGCGGCAGAGCCGGCGGCCTCGTGTTCCTTCTTGCCGGACCAGGCGTGCTGCGCCGCGGCCTGCAGGGCGCGTCCGTACGAGAAGGTGATCCCCCAGGGCTGCGGCCCGAGCTTGGCGATGGCGTCGAGATTGGCGGTCGCCTCGACGTCGGACTGGCCGCCCGAGAGAAAGGCGATGCCCGGCACGGCGACCGGCACGCAGTTCTTGAAGAGCTTCACCGTCCATTCGGCCACCTGCTCGGGCGAGGCCTTGGCGGCGTCCTCGCCCGGCATGACCATGTTCGGCTTGAGGATGGTCCCCTCCAGCCAGACGCGGTGCCGATAGAGCTCGTCGTAGAGGGTGTTGAGCACGAAGCGCGTCACGTCGTAGTTCCGCTCGATGGTGTGCGCGCCGTCCATCAGCACTTCGGGCTCGACGATCGGCACGATATCGGCCGCCTGGCAGATCGCGGCGTAGCGCGCCAGCGCCTGCATGTTGGCCCGCACCGATCCCTCGGTGGGCCGGCCGTCCGCGTCGATCACGATCACCGCGCGCCATTTCGCGAAGCGGGCGCCGAGCTCGTAGTACTCCTTCATGCGCTTGGGCAGGCCGTCGAGGCCCTCGGTGATGGTCTCGCCGGGGAACATCGGCATCGGATGGGCCGACTTGTCGACCTTGATGCCCGGGATCGAGCCGGCCTGCTCGATGAGCTTCACCAGCGGCGTACCGTCCTTGGCCTTCTGGCGGATCGTCTCGTCATAGAGGATGACGCCGGAGATGTGCTCGGCCATCGCCTTCTGCGAGCGGAACATGAACTCGCGATAGTCGCGCCGGTTGTCCTCGTTGTTCTCGACCTTGATGGCATCGAAGCGCTTCTGGATCGTGCCGGTGCTCTCGTCGGCGGCGAGGATGCCCTTGCCCGGCGCGACCATCGCGACGGCGACCTTGTGCAGCTGATCCTTGTTCATCGGGGCTCTCCGGCGCGAAACGTGACGTTGCCGCAGGTCTAGCGAAACGTCGTATCTTTCAAAAGGGGAAATGCCCCGATGGCCGCGAGAGGATCCCGATGAGCGTCGCTTTCACCCGGGAAGAGGATGTCGAGGCGGCCGCCGCCCACCTGCCGGACCGGCCGGTCTCGACGCACCACAACCTCGTGACGGTCTCGGGCCTCGCGGCGATTGAGACCGCGCTGGCTGCGGCGCGCGCGGCCTACCAGGCCGCGCAGGCGGCCGGCGACGTGCGCACCGACCGCGGCGCCATGGCCATCGCCACGCGCGACCTGCGCTACTGGTCGGCGCGCCGGGCCAGCGCCCAGCTCGTCGAGGTGCGGCACGACGCCGACGCCGTGCAGTTCGGCGGCAGCGTCACCTTCGAGCGCGCGGATGGGCGCCGCCAGACCTTCCGCATCGTCGGCGAGGACGAGGCGGATGCGGCCAAGGGATCGGTGTCCCACGTCTCGCCGCTGGCGCGTGCCCTCGCCGGCAAGCAGGTCGGCGACGTCGCAAGCTTCGGCGGCCAGGAGGTCGAGGTGTTGGCGGTGTCGGCGCGCTGAGGCCCGATCCGGGCTTCGATCGGAGGCGGCGGCTTAGACTAAATATGTGCCGGCGTCGGGCAACCGCGTCAAACCGCCAAGGTTGATCGGCGGGCCTACGTCAGGCTCGAGTGTCGCGGCGGTGGTGCATCGTGCACACCTGCGCCGGGATCGAACGGAGAGCGAGATCATGGGCATTCTCGACAACGTCATCGGCAGCCTGCTGGGCGGCAATAACCAGAACCAGGGCGCGCAGGGCCAAGGCGGCATCGGCGGCGTGCTCTCGAGCATCCTCGGCGGCGGCCAGGCCGGCCAGGGCACTCAGGGCGGCGGCCTCGGCGGCATGCTGGGCGGCGCCGGAGTCGGCGGGCTGGTCTCGCAATTCGAGCAGGCCGGCCTCGGCCATATCGCGCAATCCTGGATCGGCGACGGCGCCAACCAGTCGGTGACGCCTGACCAGCTGCAGAACGTGTTCGGCGACAAGGTGCCCGGCATGGCGCAGCAGGCCGGCATGAGTCAGGGCGATTTTCTCTCGCAGCTCAGCCAGCATCTGCCCGGCGCGGTCGACAACGCCACGTCGAACGGCCAGGCCGGCGACAACGGCTCGGTCAACGTCTGACGCGCCGCTCCACGATCGAGGAAAGACAGCGATGAAGCGCGAGATCGCAATGGTGGCGGCCGTTCTCCTCGGCAGCCAATCGCTGGTCGCCGCGGCGGCGGCGGCCGACAACAAGATGGGCTACACGCTCGAGACGCCGGAGCAGGCCGCCACCCTGGCCAAGGCCGGCGGCTCGCTCGGCATGAAGGTCGGTCCGAAGGACGACATCACCAGCGAAGGGCTGACCTTTCAGGTGCTCAAGGTGGAGGGCGTCGTCGCCGAATCGCCGGCGAGCCAGGCCGGCCTGAAGGTCGGCGACCAGATCATCGCCGTGAGCGGCCACGTCTTCCCGAACACCAAGACGTTCGCCGAATACGTCGGTTCGATCGAGCCGGGCCGGCAGATCGACGTCGACTACATGCCGGACGGTGGCGGACCGAAGGATGCGAAGCGCGTCGGCGTGACCGTCGGAAAGGGCGGCCATGCCGCCCAGCCGAAGGCGGACGCGCCCAAGAGCGCCGGCGGCCTCTCGACGGGCGACAAGGTCGCCATCGGCGTCGGCGCCGCCGCCATCTTCGGCTGCTACGAGTTCGACTGCTTCAAGAAGCTCAAGGCGAAATACGAGGAGGAGCGAGCGAAGCGTTCGCCCGCGACCAACGCTCCGGCGACCGCCGTCCACCCGTGACACGAGACGGCGCCTCGTCGCGAGGCGCCGGTCCGGCTCAGCTGTGACCCTTGCTCGGGTCGTCGGCCGGGTTGAGGTACTGCACACCGAACGGCCCGGTCCCGGTGACCTGGATCACGGCCGGCTCGCTGCCGGTCCAGAGCGAGTGCACGTGGTCCGCCGGCAGGAACACGAAGCCGCCGGAATGCACCTCGGTGCCCTTCGACTTGTCGATCGTCTTGTCGTGGCCGTGGTAGAAATCGCCCGAGATCACCGTGACGCTCTCGTCCTTCGAGTGGGTGTGCGGCGCGATCACGGTGTTGGCCGGCATGGTCAGGCGCAGCGTGAAGGGCCCGGCTTGGCGGGATCGCCCGCCAGCAACGTGATCATCATGCCCTTGGGCAGGCTCGCCGGTGCCGGCTGCCAATCCATGTCGTTGCCGTCGGGCATGACCTTGAGGCCGCCCGGCATCGTCATCGGTGCACCCTCCTGGGCTCCCACCGGCACGGCGCCGGCGAGAAGGACGGCCCCGACGAGGGCGCTGGTGGCGAGGCGTTTCATGTCTGTCTCCCTGATCGGGTCTGCGCCCGAGCCCGGTAGGTAACGCGAGACCGCCAACTCTCAAGCGCGATCGATTCCCGGATCACTCCGGCGCGTCGACGATGGGATCGTAGGCCGAGACGTCGAAGCCGACGAGGTCGAACGCCGCCTTCATGTGCGCGGGCAGCGGCGCGGTGACGTCGAGCGTGCCGCCGCGCGGATGCGGCAGCACCAGCCGACGGGCGAGCAGGTGGAGCTTGCGCTCGATCCCGTCCGGCACGGCGCGCAGCGGGTCGTTGCGGCCGGGGTCGCTGTCGGCCTTCCGCCCGTATTTCGGATCGCCGATGATCGGGTGGCCGATCGCCTCGGCGTGGGCGCGCAGCTGGTGCGTGCGGCCGGTGATCGGCTTCATCGACAGCCAGGCGAGGCGCGACGTGACCTTGTCGACCGTGGCGTAATAGGTGACCGAGTGCTGCGCGTCGTCGTCGCCGTGCTTGGCCACGCGCATCTTCTCGCGCACCGCATGGTCGTGATCGGGTCGGCGCGGCCCTCTGACGTCGCCCATGCCCTCGCCCTTGGCGAGATAGAGCGAGATGCGGCCCTGCGGCGGCTTGGGGACGCCCTCGACCAGCGCCCAATAGGTCTTGCGCGCCTGCCGCGAGCGGAACACCTCGCCGAGATCCGCCGCCATCTTGCGCGTGCGCGCCACCAGCAACACCCCGGACGTGTCGCGATCGAGCCGATGCACCAGCACGGGACGGTCGCCGCGCTCGTTGGGGAGCGAAGCCAGCATCCCGTCGATGTGGTGCCTGGTGCCGGAGCCGCCCTGCACGGCGAGGCCGAACGGCTTGTCCAGCACCATGACGTCCTTGTCCTCGAAGAGGATCATGCGGCGCAGGTCGCGCGCGTCCGTCTCGTCGACCACGGGCGCGGCGGGGTCGCGCGGCATCGTCTCGAGATTCAGCGGCGGCACCCGCACGCTCTGCCCCGTCGCGAGCCTGTGGGCGGTCTTCACACGCGCGCCGTCGACGCGGACCTGGCCGGTGCGGACGATCTTGTTGAGGTGCGACAGCGACAGGGTCGGCACGCGCCGCTTGAACCAGCGGTCGAGGCGCATGCCCTCCTCGTCCTCGGTGACCTGCAGGGTCTCGACACTCATTCGTTTTCTTTCGGAGACCCGCGGCGACGACCGCCAGCTGTATCCCGTCTCCCCTTGCGGGAGAAGGCCATCCCGGACGGTGCGCGCGCGCCGCAAGACCGGCGACGTGTCCCGACCCCTCATCCGCCCTCCGGGCCCGTTCTCCCGCGAGGGGCCAAGAGGACGAAAGCGGCGGCGGAGGCCGTCGTCGCTCAGCTGTTGCCGATGTAATGCGTCACGGCGCGGTCGACGGCGTCGCGCTGCTCGCGCGTCAGCTTGCGCATCTCGCCGTCGAGCCAATCGTCCCTGAGACCGGAGGAGGCGGACAGCACGTGCCATTTCATGCCCTCGACGACGTCCTGCTTGACGCCGCGGCCGGCCACGTAGAGGCGGGCGGCGCGATCCTGGGCCACCGGATTGTTGCGGCCCGCCGCCTTGATGAAGTAGCGCGCCGCGGCGCTCTCGTTCTTCGGCACGCCGACGCCGTTGAAGAGCATGATGCCGAATTCGACCATCGCCGCGATGTTGTCGTCGTCCGCCGCCTGCTTGATCAGCGCGGCGGCGCGGGCGTCGTCCACGGCGACGCCGTTGCCCTCCCGGTACATCAGACCGAGCGCGTATTGCGCCTCGGAATAGCCGAGCGCGGCCGAGCGGTCGAAGAAGGACGCGGCCGCCTTCTTGTCGGTCAGGACGCCGTTGCCCTGCAGGGCCAGCACGCCGAGGTAGAACAGCGCGCCGGAATTGTTCTGGGCCGCCGACTTCTCGAACATTGCCTTGGCGCCGACGCGGTCCTCGGCCACGCCTTCGCCCTTCAACCGGGCGACCGCCAGCGCGAACATGGCCTGCGCGTCGCCGTTGTCGGCGCCGAGCGTGTACCAGCGCACCGCCTCGGCCTTGTCGACCGGCACGCCGAGGCCCTGGGCGTAGAGCTCGCCGGCCAGCGTCATCGCGGCGCCGTCGTGGGCGTTCTGCCCGAGGCGCTTCATCGCCTCCTTCATGGCGGTGGCGTAGAAGCCGCGCTGATAGGCGCCGAAAGCGAGATCGGCGTCCTTGACGGCGGGGTCGCGCCGGGCGTCGGGCAGGTCGGCCGGCGATTTGAGGGTCGGCTGCGCCGACATGTCCGGCGCGCCCTGGGGCAGTTGCAGGCTCGGCGGACCGAACGGCGTCTGCGACGGCAACCGCAGCATCTGGGCACCGGCCGGCGCGAGCGTCGCCAGCGCCAGTCCGACGGTCGCCGCGGTGACGGCGCGCGCCGTCATCGGACAGACTCCTCGACGCGGGCCAGATCGCGCGCCACCGCCGCCAGGGCCGCCGCGGGATCGTCCCAGATGCCGTCGCAGAGCGCGACGAACTCAGCGCCGGCCCGCGCCATCGCGATGGCCTGTGCCGGGTCCTCGCAATAGCCGACGCAAGGCACGTTGAAGATCTCGGCCCACCAGGCCACCCGCTCCGCGACGGCCTCGGCGTCGCTCGCCTCGGCCGGGCCGCCGAACATCAGGTAGTCGGCCCCGCTCTCGCCGGCGTGCATCGCGGCATCGCGGTCGAGCAGGCCACCGACGCCGACGATCTTCTTCGGCCGCAGCGCCTCGATCGCATCGTCCAGAGCCGGCCCGACGCCGACGACATGAAGCCCATCGGCGTCGGTGCGGCCGACGAAACGCGAGTCGAAGCGCGCCCCGCCCTCCACCACCAGCGCCGCGCCGCGCCCCTGCACGGCCGGCGCCAGCGCGCGCACGATCGCCTTGGCGCCGCCCTCGTCGGCCGCCGCGATGCGCAGCAGGAGGCAGGCGACGTCGGCGGCGGCGAGCGCCGCCTCGAGCCGGGGCAGGAAAGCGCCGGCCTCGGCGAGCGGCGGCGTGATCAGGTAGAGGCGGGGCGGCTCGGACATCGGCACGAGCTTGCCGCGACATTCCGGCGAAAGCGGGGTGCCCGCCGGCCGACGTCAGCCTTGCCGCGGTCCACGATCCAGCTATCTGCCGCCCCGGCGCGGTCGCGCGTCACCCGCCGAGACGCAGCGCCATGCGGTACCATCTTTCCGGCACGTCGCTGCCGATCCTGACGGTCGCGCTCGACGCCGGCGAGGCGCTCTTCAGCCAGATCGTCGCGATGCTCTGGATGGAGGCCGCGATCGCGATGACGACCAACGGTCGCCGCGGCCTGTTCGGCGGCTTCAAGGACCCCGACGACGAGGAGCCTTTCACCGTCGAGTACGAAGCGACGGCCGCGGCGAGCCTCGCCTTCGCGCCGCATCGAGCCGGTACGATCGTGCCCGTCACGCTCGGGGCCGGGGAGCATCTGATCTGCCGCCGGGACACGCTGCTCTGCGCCGCGCGACCGATGGCGACGAAGACGATCTGGGAGAGCCGGCTCTCGGGGCGCCACGCGTTGATCATGCTGCGCCTCACCGGGCCCGGCACGCTGTTCCTCGCCTTCGCCGGCGAGACGGTGGAGCGCGACCTCGCGCCCGGCGAGAGCCTGCGCGTCCCGGCCGACCATGTCGCCGTGCTCGATCCGACCATCGTCATCACCGTCGAACTCGTGCCCGGCTTCCGCAACGCGCTGCAGGAGGTCAACGGCTTGCACCTGGCGACGCTGACCGGGCCGGGCCGCATCACCCTGCAGAGCATGCCGCCGGCGGTCCTGGCCGAGGACATCGTCCGCCTGCTGCCCGATCATCCCGACTGAGCCGAACCCCGCATCGGCGCCTTCGCCTTGACGCCGCCAAAAGCCTCCTGTCTGTGGAGCCCATGGCGATGACGTCGATCTCCTCCGGCAGGAGCCATCGCTGGAGCCTGCCCAACCTCCTCACCTACGGTCGGATCGTCGCCGTTCCGCTCGTCGTCGCATGCCTTTACAAGCCCGGCAGCGACGCCATGCGGTGGACGGCCTTCGCGCTCTACGCCGCCGCCGCGATCACCGATTTCTTCGACGGCTATCTCGCCCGGGCCTGGTCGCAGCAGAGCTCGCTCGGCCGCATGCTCGACCCGATCGCCGACAAGCTGCTGGTCGCCGCCGTGCTGTTCATGCTGGTCAACGACCGCACCATCGCCGGCCTCCACGTGGTCGCCGCCATCGTGATCCTGTGCCGCGAGATCCTGGTCTCGGGCCTGCGGGAGTTCCTGGCCGAACTCAAGGTGTCGCTGCCCGTCTCTCGGGTCGCAAAGTGGAAGACCACGGCGCAGCTCATCGCGCTGGGCTTCCTGATCTGCGGGCCGGCGGGCGACCGATGGATGCCGCATTGCACCGAGATCGGCCTGTCCCTGCTCTGGATCGCCGCGGTGCTCACCCTCTACACCGGGTGGGACTACCTGTTCAGCGGCATCCGCCACATCATCGCGATCGAGGACGGGCAGGCGTGAGCGGGCCGGCCTTGAAGGCGGTCTATTTCGCCTGGGTGCGCGAGCGCATCGGCAGGAGCGAGGAGCGGCTGGAGCCGCCGGCCGGGATCGGCACGGTGGCCGAGTTGGTCGCCTGGCTGAAGACGCGCGGCGAGGGCTACGAGGCGGCCTTCGCGCAGGAGGCCACCATCCGCGCGGCCATCGACCACGTCCACGTGCGCCCGGAGGCGCCGATCGCCGGCGCGCGCGAGATCGCCTTCTTCCCGCCGATGACCGGCGGCTGATGGCCGTCGTCCGGGTTCAGGCCGAGCCCTTCGACGCCGGGGTCGAGAGCGCCGCCCTCACGGCGGGGCGCGCGGACATCGGCGCCGTCGTCGCCTTCACCGGCCTCTGCCGCGACGAGGACGGCACGCTGGCGGCGCTTGAGATCGAGCATTATCCCGGCATGGCCGAGGCCGAGATCGCCCGCGTCGCCCACGCGGCGGAGGCGCGCTGGCCGCTGGCCGGCGCCACGCTGATCCATCGCCACGGCCGCATCGCGCCCGGCGAGCCGATCGTGCTGGTGGTCACCGCCAGCCGCCACCGCGACGCCGCCTTCGCGGCCGCGTCGTTCCTGATGGACTATCTGAAGACCCGCGCCCCCTTCTGGAAGAAGGAGCACCGCAGCGACGGCACCGCCGGCGACTGGGTCGAAGCCAAGACGACGGACGACGCCGCGGCGGAGCGCTGGGACGGCGGCTGAACGCGACGTCGATGTCGCCGGGCGATGATTTGCAGCCGCCCGGCGGATTGGGCACCACACCGGGCGGCCTTGCGCCGAGCTGAGCTTGGGGCTTCGACGCGGCGCGGGCCAAGCGTTACACCATAACGAGTTGCTGTGCCGCGTGATGGGCGACACAGTTGCGTGAACCGCCGTACGGAACGCGCCCGCGTCGCCTTGCCGGCCGGGGTCGTTCGTCAGGCCCGGGCTGCACGGCAACGTCGGGAGTGGGAGCCGGCGTCCATGTCGGAGGCGGGGGCGAACCAGCGGGCGAGCGCCTCCGGCAGGCCGTCCGTGCCGCCGTCCTCGCAGGCCCAGGCGACGCAGGCGTCGGGCCGCACCAGCAGGGAGGGGCCTGCGCCGACCGCGACGCAGCGAATGGCTTGGGTCGACGCCTCGACGATCGTCGAGGCCATCTGCCCGGTGGAGGCATCGAGCAGGACGCCAGCCCCGTCATGCATCAGATCGTAGAGCGAGGGTCCGACGTCCGGTGCGTCTGCACCGCCGATCGGCCGGTCGCCGATGAGCCGGCCGACATCGTCGCGGTTGGATCCGAGGTCGTAGCGGGTGCCGAGGCCGTTCATCATGTCGCCGAGGAAGCGATTGGCATCGTCGAACCGCATCAGCTTGGCGACGACGTCGCGCATCGCGCGCGATTGCGGATCGGGCCGCATGATGGCGGCCTGGGCGAGAGTGTTCGCCAGCACCGCCTCCGCGACGGGGCGCCGCTCGGCGGTGTAGGTGTCGAGCAGGGCGTCGGGCATCGCACCGCGAACCACGGCCGCGAGCTTCCAGCCGAGATTGGCGGCGTCGCAGAGCCCGAGGCTCAGGCCCTGGCCGCCGAACGGCGAGTGGACGTGCGCCGCATCGCCCGCGAGGAAAATCCGGCCGCGGCGATAGCTGTCGACCAGCCGCGTGTTGTCCGTCCAGCGCCCCGCGCTCTCGAGCATCGTCACGCGGACGTCCGCGCCGCTGATGCGACGCAGGGCGGACTCGATCTCGTCTCGCGTGACCGGGGCCTGCCGGTCGGCCGGCGGTCCAATGAAGTCCAGCAGAAAGAAACGGCCGGGGAACGGCCCGTGGGAGAATACGCCCTCCGGCGTGTGGCGCCAGCCGATCGGCCCGAGGCGCTCGGGATGGTCGATCTCGGCGACAGCCTGGAGCATCGTCATCGTCGGCGGCGTGCCGGGGAAGGCGAAGCCGGCCATCTTGCGGACGGGGCTGCGCCCGCCGTCGCAACCGACGAGGAAGCGGCAACCGATGCGGCCGTCGCCCGTCGCCGAGGCCCAGGCCACGTCGATCCCATCGTCCCGCTCGACGAAGCCGGTGACGTCGCAGCCGCGACGCACCTCGATCCCCAGCGCGAGCGCGCGCTCCGCCAGCATCGCCTCGAGCGCCTGCTGATCGACGGGGTGGAAGGCGCGCGCCGGCTCGGCCTGCACGTCCTTGCGAAGGAGGAAGAGGCCGGCGAAATGGCCGCCGATCTTGGCGCGCTCGCGCAGATCCGCCCCGTTTCGCTCCGCGAAGGCCCGGATCGCGGCGAAGCTGCTCGCTTCCGCGGCCGCGACGGCGGCGCCCATGCCGCGGCGCTGCAACGTTTCGCTTCCCAGCGCTCCGATCCCCAAGGCTTTGACGACCGTGCTCGGGGCCGGCAGGCGCTCCAGAACGACGACCCGCACGCCGCCGAGGCTCAATTCGATGGCGGCCAGGAGGCCGACCGGTCCAGCTCCGACGACCACCACATCGGTTATATTCATGGATTTGGTCCTATGATGTACCAAGTACATATAAAGGTGTGCTATCCAGAACTCCATGTCAACGCCACCCGACCGTCGGTCCCGCAAACGCCTCGCGACGCGCCAGGGCATCTCCGACGCCGCGACGACGCTCTTCCTCGAGCGCGGCTTCGATCACGTGACGGTGGACGAGATCGCGGCGGCGGCCGACGTCGGCCGGATGACGGTCTTCAACCATTTCCCCCGCAAGGAGGATTTGTTCTTCGACCGCGACGAGGAGGGCCGCGAGCTTCTGCGGGAGACCCTGCTGCGGCGCGATCCGGACGTCGAGCCGGCCGAGGCGTTGCGCCGCCTCGCGCATCGGCTGGTTGTGGAGGCCTATCCCACCATCCAATTCTCCGCCGGCAGCCGCCGCTTCGTCGAGACGATCGAGGCCAGCGACGCCCTCAAGGCCCGGGCGCGGGCGATACGGGACGAACTCGCGCAGGTGGTGGCGGTATCTCTCGCCCGATCCGTCGGCCGTGATGCCGACGACCCGATCGCCCACGAAGCGGCCGGCCTCATCCTGGCGACGTGGACGGCCGCCTTCGTGCTCGCGCATCGGAGCTTTCGCCGGGACGGCGACGCCGAGGCGGCCAAAGCCGCGTTTCTGGCGATCGTCGACAGGGGCACGCTCGGCCTACGAGCCGCGATGGCCGGCACGCCCTACGCCTGAGCCTCTCGGCGACGCGATACGCTCGGCGCCCCGCCCCTGTCGCCGACCGTGTGCTATGACGCCGGCCGTCTGGGACAGGAGGGTCGATCATGCCCGTCGTCGGCGATAGCCCGTTCGGCGTTGGTGCAGCGAGCCACACGGCCCTGCGGGTCGCCGCGCTGCGAGCGCTGCACCAGACCATCGACGTGCCGCCGGTCTTCGTCGATCCCCTGGCCGAACGCATCCTCGGTCCGGACGCCGACGAGCTTCTGGAGCCCTATCGTGCGACGGCCGACGACACCGCGCCGCTGCGCGCGACGCTCGCCGCACGCGGCGTCTTCGTCTCCGAGGCCATCGCGCGCGCCATCGCACGCGGGGTGCGGCAAACCATCGTCCTGGGCGCGGGCCTCGACACCTTCGCCTATCGTCAAACCATCGCAGACGTTCGCGTCTTCGAGGTCGATCGCCCCGCGGCGCAGGCATGGAAACGCAACCTACTGCATCGCGCGCGGATCGCCCCGCCCGCGACCATGGCCTATGTCGGCGCGAACCTGGAGCGAGACGACGTCCTCGCGTCGCTGGCGGCCGCCGGTTTCGATGCGTCGCGGCCGGCCGTCTTCGTCATGCTGGGCGTGTCGTTCTATCTCGCCCGCGCGACGCTTCTCGACCTGCTCCGTCGCATCGGCACGAAATGCGCCGGCGGCACCGTAATTTTATTCGATTACAGCGAGCCGCTGGACCGCGCGCCCGAGGAGGCTCGCGCGCGATATCGCAAGGCGGCGGAGCGGGTAGCGGCGGCCGGCGAACCCTGGATCGGGTTCTTCGCGCCGAGCGAGATCGACGAGGCGTTGCGCGCCCACGGCTTCGGGACGCGGCTGGACCTCGATGCCGCGGCGCAGAACACGCGCTGGTTCGCGCACCGCACGGATGGCCTGGCCGTGGTGCCGCTCGCCCATCTCGTCCAGGCGACGACGGGCGGCGGGCTGGACATCGCTCCGCTGCGCTACGCGGGGGAAGACCCGCCGCCTTGAGATCCGCTCCCGACGCTTGCCCCGCCCCATGGCGGCAGGCCGCGATCCGCGGCCAGGGTCTCGCGCAGCGCGGCGGGATCGTGCACCGGCAGCGAGCACGTGCCGGCGCGGCAGACGAAGGCGGCGCCCACGCCGGCCATCGCCAGCTGGGCCTGCGCCGGGTGGTGCGGCGGCAAGCTGGCGGCATCGGCGAGGTCGAGCACCGTGCGGTTCGGCCAAGGCGTCGCCAGCGCCGCGTCGCGCAGGCTGGCGCGGTCGGGGCCGGCCACGACGATCTCGACGCCGTGCAGCCTGAAATCGAGCGCGTTCAAGGTGCCGACATGGCCGATGGCGTTGGCCCGCACCGCTCCGGCCAAGGCGCCGAAGAGAGCGTCGGCTGCCTCGCGCCAGCGATCCTCGCCGGTGACCGCAGCGAGGCGCAGCATGGCGTCGAGCGCGACCGGGTGGGCGTTGGGGATAGCGTCGTCGGCCGTCGGCCTGAGGCGCAGGATGACGTCGCCGGCATCGGTCGCCGCCATGGCGAGCAGGCCGGTCGCGGCATCGCGGTGCAGCGCCAGCAGGCCGTCGAGCAGCGCCGCGGCGTCGGCGGCGTAGTCGCGGTCGGCCACGGCGCCGCGGGCCTCGGCGAGCGCCAGGGCGGCTCTGGCCATCGCGGCGTGATCGAGCGCGAAAGCCGGACGTACGCTGGCCGCGCCGCGCCGGCTGTGGGCGAGGCGAAGGAGGCCACCGTCCCGTCCGGCCATCGTGTCCATGACGGCGGCGTAGGCGCGGGCGGCGGCATCGATCCAAGCAGGCTCGCGCAACGTCACGCCGGCCCGCGCCAGGGCGGCGATCATCAGCCCGTTCCAGTCGGCGAGGATCTTGTCGTCGAGGCCGGGGCGCACCCGCCCGGCACGGCGCGCCAGCAGGCGTTCGCGCAGGGCGGCCAGCCGCGCCTCGCTCGCCGCATCGCCGGGGGCGCGGCACAGGCGGTTCAGCACGTTGGCCGTGCCACCGCCGTGCGGATCCTCGAAATTGCCCTCGCGCGTCACGTCGTAGGCGGCGGCGAAGAGCGCGGCATCCTCGGCCCCGAGTTCGGCCTCGATCTCGGCGGCCTGCCAGACGTAGAACTTGCCCTCCTGCCCCTCGCTGTCGGCGTCGAGGCTGGCGCAGAAGGCGCCGTCGGCGGTCGTCATCTCGCGTCGCAGCCAGCCGACCATCTCGCGGGCCCGCGCGGCGAACAGCGGCTCGCCGGTCTCGTGTGCCGCAAGCGCCAGCAGCTCGAGCAGCTGGGCGTTGTCGTAGAGCATCTTCTCGAAATGCGGGACCAGCCAGCGCTCGTCGACCGAGTAGCGGGCGAAGCCGCCGCCGAGGTGGTCGCAGATGCCGCCCTGGCTCATCCGCTCCAAGGTGCGCAGCACCTGACCGCGGCAGCCGGGCACGCCGCGGTCGGCGGCGCGCCACAGAAACTCCAGGATCTGCGGGTTGGGGAATTTCGGCGCGCCCTGCATGCCGCCGTTGACCGGATCCATGTGCCGCACGAGCTGGCCGGCAAGGCCGTCCATCGCGGCCGACGAGAGGTCCGCGCCGCCGGCGCCCGCGCCGTCATCGGTCCCGACGTGGGAGAGGAGCGCGCGCGTGTTCTCCGCGACTTGGTCGGGCTTGGTCCGGAACGCGTGCTCGACGCTTTTCAGCACCGTGACGAAGGCCGGTTGACCGTAGCGCGCCGTCTTGGGGAAATAGGTGCCGCCCCAGAAGGGCGCGGCGTCGGGCGTCAGGAACATGGTGAGCGGCCAGCCGCCGCGCTGCCCCAGCGCGTGCAACGCCGCCATGTACAGCCCGTCGACGTCGGGCCGCTCCTCGCGGTCGACCTTGATGTTCACGAAGAGCGCGTTCATCACGTCGGCCGTCGCCTGATCCTCGAAGCTCTCGTGCGCCATCACGTGGCACCAGTGGCAGGCGGCGTAGCCGACCGAGAGCAGGATCGGCTTGTCGTCGCGCCGGGCTTCCGCCAGCGCCGCGGACGTCCACTGCCGCCAGTGCACGGGATTGCCGGCATGCTGTTGCAGGTACGGCGAGGTGGCGTGCGTCAGCTCGTTGGTCTTCTGGTCTTGCATGGTCGTGCTAATGTGCGAGCGCGTGAAAGGTGCGAGGCGCCCTCCGTGACCCGCCGTCGATGACTCGCAACGAGCCGTCGGGCTTCGATCCGACCCTCTACGAGACCGCCTTCTTCACCTGGACGCAGCGAAAGGCCGCGGCGCTCCGGACGATGCCGCACGGCGGCGGGGTCGATGTCGAGCATCTCGCGGAGGAGATCGGAGACTTGGGAAAGAGCGAGCTGAACCGGGTTCTATCGTTGCTCGGATTGGTGCTTCAGCACCTCGTCGAGCTCCACGCCGCACCAACCTCGCGCGATGCCGCGCACTGGTATCAGGAAACAAGCAATCTCCAGATATCCGCGCGTCGGTCGTTCTCTCCCGGTATGCGGCAGCTCATCGATCTCGACGAGGTGTGGGCCGATGCCCGCAGGGCCGTGGGGCGTTTCCTGAAGATCGGTCACGATCGCAATCCCGCGAGCGCGGCTTGTCCCTTTTCGCTCGACGAGATGCTCGCCAACCCCTTCGACATCGATGCAGCCGTCGCCACGATCGCTTCGGCCGGGTTCGAGGGCGCAAAGACGCCGAGATAACTCGAGTCGCCGCTCTCCGAAGGATCAGCGGAGCCGCCGCCACTTCACGAGTGCGACCATCGACCAGACACCCTCCACGAGCCCAAACGGCCAAGCGCCTTGGAGGAAGCCGTAGGCCGATCCGAGCGCGCAGGACGCGGCGAAGGCCAACGTGAACCACGGACTGCGTGGTTCCAGCGAATAGGCGACGAGCATCAGCGTGACGGCGCACAGCCCGAAGAGCGTCAGAGCGTCCACGATCACCTGCCGAAGAAACGCTTCGCCTTTTCAGGCGAAGCCTCGGACGACCGCGACGGCGCGGCGCCTACGCCATGTTCTTCAGGATGCCCTCGACGGTCTTCTTGGCATCGCCGAACAACATCATCGTGTTGTCGCGGAAGAACAGCTCGTTCTCGACGCCGGCGTAGCCCGAGCCCATGCCGCGCTTGAGGAACAACACGGTCTTGGCCTTCTCGACGTCGAGGATCGGCATGCCGTAGATCGCCGAGGACTTGTCGGTCTTGGCGGCCGGATTGGTGACGTCGTTGGCACCGATGACGAAGGCGACGTCGGCCTGGCCGAACTCGTTGTTGATGTCCTCCAGCTCGAACACCTCGTCGTAGGGCACGTTGGCCTCGGCGAGCAGCACGTTCATGTGGCCGGGCATGCGGCCGGCGACGGGGTGGATGGCGTATTTGACGTCGACGCCTTCCTTCTTCAGCACGTCGCCCATCTCGCGAAGCGCGTGCTGCGCCTGCGCCACGGCCATGCCGTAGCCCGGCACGATGATGACCGAGCCCGCGTTCTGCATGACGTAGGCGGCGTCCTCCGCCGAGCCCTGCTTGACCGGGCGCGTCTCCTTGACCCCGTCGCCGCCGCCTGCGGTCTCGCCGCCGAAGCCGCCGAGGATCACGGAGACGAACGAGCGGTTCATGCCCTTGCACATGATGTAGGACAAGATCGCGCCGGAAGAGCCGACCAGCGCGCCGGTGATGATCAGGGCGAGGTTGCCGAGCGTGAAGCCGATGCCCGCGGCCGCCCAGCCGGAGTAGGAGTTCAGCATCGACACGACGACCGGCATGTCGGCGCCGCCGATCGGCACGATGATGAGGAAGCCGAGCGCGAAGGCGGCGAGCGCGATCAGCCAGAACACGAACAGGCTCTGGCTGAAGATGAAGATCACCACCAGCGCGACGATCGCCGCTGCCAGCCCGCCGTTGATGAAGTGGCGGAACGGCAGGATGATCGGCTTGCCGGACATGCGCCCGTCGAGCTTGGCGAAGGCGATGCACGAGCCCGAGAACGTGATCGCGCCGATGGCGAGGCCGATCGACATCTCGATGGTCGAGGCGCCGTGGATGGCGCCGGGCTCGCCGATGCCGAAGGCCTGCGGCGCGTAGGCCGCGCCTGCGGCCACGAACACGGCGGCCATGCCGACCAGCGCGTGGAACAGCGCCACGAGCTGCGGCATGTCCGTCATCTTGATGGTGCGGGCGCGCCAGGCGCCGATGCCGCCGCCGATGCCGAAGCCCAGGATCACCAGAACCCAGGAGAGCACGTCGGTCGGCGGCTTCAGCGCCAGCGTGGTGAGGATCGCCAGCAGCATGCCGGCCATGCCGAAGCGGTTGCCCTGACGCGAGGTCGCGGGCGACGACAGCCCGCGCAGCGACAGAATGAAGAGGATGCCGGAAACGAGATAGAAGAAGGCGGCGACGTTGACGTTCATTCGAGCCTCAGCCCTTCTTCTTGTACATGCCGAGCATGCGCTCGGTGACGAGGAAGCCGCCGAAGATGTTCACGGAGGCGAGCACGAGGGCGATGAAGCCGGCGAACTTGGCGATGATCGCGCCGTCGCTGCCGTAGGCCGAGGCGTCCACGCCGATGGCGAGAAGCGCGCCGACGACGATCACCGACGAGATGGCGTTGGTGACCGACATCAGCGGCGTGTGCAGCGCCGGCGTCACCGACCAGACCACGTAATAGCCGACGAAGCAGCCCAGCGCGAGAATGGCGATGCGGAAGATGAAGGGGTCGATCGCGCCGCCGGTGGCGGCATGCGCGACGGCGCCGCCGGTATGTGCGATCTGGTCGGCGTAGCTCTGCGCCGCCTCGGCCGCGTGGTGGGCGGCATCGGCTGCGGCCTGCGCCTTTTCGAGGAGCTGCTGTTGCGTTGTGTTGTCGGTCACGATGGCCATGGATGGATGTTCCGGCGATGAGGCGTGGGATCAGGCGGCGGCTTGCGACTTGGTGAGGTTGGGATGGACGATATGTCCGTCCTTCGTCAGCAGCGTCGCCTTGACGAGCTCGTCGTCCCACGGGATCGCGTAGGCCTTGCTCTCCTTGTCGAAGAAGGTCTCGACGAAGGCGTAGAGGTTCTTCGCGTAGAGGAACGAGGAGGTCGAGGGCACCTTGCCCGCGAGGTTCAGCGTGCCCACGATCTTCACGCCGTTGTCGGTGACGTAGATTTCGCCCGGCTTGGTCATCTCGCAATTGCCGCCGCGCTCGGCGGCGAGGTCGACGATCACCGAGCCGGCCTTCATCGACTCGACCATTTTGGCCGAGACCAGCCGCGGCGCCGGACGGCCGGGGATCAGCGCCGTGGTGATCACGATGTCCTGCTTGGCGATGTGGCCGGCGACGAGTTCGCCCTGCTGACGCTGGTAGTCCTCCGACATCTCCTTGGCGTAGCCGCCCGAGGTCTCGGCCTCCTTGAATTCCTTGTTCTCGACGGCGACGAACTTGGCGCCGAGCGACTCGACCTGCTCCTTGGTGGCGGGACGCACGTCGGTGGCCGTCACGATGCCGCCGAGGCGGCGCGCCGTGGCGATCGCCTGCAGCCCGGCAACGCCGACGCCCATGATGAACATCTTGGCCGCCGGCACGGTGCCGGCCGCGGTCATCATCATCGGCATGGCGCGACCGTACTCGGAGGCCGCGTCGACCACCGCGCGATAGCCGGCGATGTTGGCCTGCGAGGAGAGCACGTCCATGACCTGGGCGCGGGTGATGCGCGGCATGAGCTCCATCGCGAATGCGGCGGCCCCCTTCTCGGCGAGCGAGCGGATCGCGTCCTCGTGGCCGTAGGGGTCCATCACCGCGAAGACGGCGGCGTTGGGCTTGAGGCCGTTCAGGTCGTCGGCGCTCGGGCGGCGCACGCGCAACACGACGTCGGCGTCGCGGATCGCCTCCTCGGCGCTGTGCACGATGATCGCGCCCGCCGCCTCGTAGGCGGCATTGAGGTAGCCCGACGCGCGTCCGGCGTCGGATTGCACCACGACCTCGGCCTGCAGCGCCTTGAAGCGCTTCACCGTGTCGGGCACGGCGGCGACGCGGTCTTCGGACGGGTCGTTTTCCGCGGGAACGGCGATACGCATGTCAATCTCCGAAAATGGCGAAGCCCGCTGCGGAGCGGGACCGGTGCGCGGCTGGAAGGAGGGCGGCGGTGGCGCTCAGCCCCACATCCAGGCGAGGAAGACGATGATCACGACGACGAAGATCGCGACATACTTGAGCAGCGTGAGGAAGAGCGCGTAGGTGGCCTCGTGCTCGGCGTAGTCCATGTCCGGATGCCCGGCATCGTTCGTCGTCTCGGCCATGTCGCCCTCGATGTCCTCGCGCACGGGTCTTGAAGCCCGGTCGGTGCCCTAACGTGCGCGTCGGTGGAGGCGTTCAGCCGTCGAGCTTCCCCCGAAGGACGCAAGCGAGCGCAGCCATTGCAACCTTCACGCCGCAGCGCAAGGGGCGCGAGGCGGGATCGCGCCGCAATTTTCTTGCGGGCTTGGTCAATAACGCATCAGCCCAGCAGCCCGGCTCGTCCCAGCGCGCCGCGCTGGCGTTCCGCGAGCGCGTGGATGTCGAAATCCTCGATCAGGGCTTCGTACATGCGATGGAAGTTGAGCTTGGCGTCGAGGTGCAGGAACACGCTGCCGAGACCGATGGCCGCGCGATCCATGAACACGAACTCGCGCGGAACCGTGACCGGGCCCTTCGCCTTCAGCGCTTGATGCAGCGCGAAGGCCTCGCGCCGGCCGTATTGCCCCGGCGCGACGCCGTCGGCCACGGTGCGCACGCGATCGGTCAGGAGCGGCGCATAGATGAAGCGCGCCCAGATGTTCATCGTCTCGATGAGGTCCTTCGACAGGTTCTGGAAGCCCCACAGCTCGTAGGCGTGGACCACCTGCGCGTCGTTCCCGTGGAGAAAGCCGCGATAGAGCTCGACGACGCCGGCCGCGAAGCGCGGCGGAAAGATGCGGATGCAGCCGTAGTCCAGCAGGTTGATGCCGGCCGGCTCGCCCGCCTCGTCCTTGTAGACGGTGTAGTTGCCGGGATGAGGGTCGCCGTGGATCACGCCGAACCGCGCCATCGGCCGCCACCAGGCGGTGAACATCGCCTCCGACAGCCTGTTGCGGGTGTCCTGGTCGGCGCCCTTGTAGTCGAGCAGCTTGCTGCCCTCGAGCCAGCCCAGCGTCAGCAGCCGCTTGGTCGAGAGGTCGCGATGGACCTTGGGCACGCGGACGACCGAGCCTTCCAGGATCTCGGCGTAGAGCGCGGCGTTGCGGGCCTCGTGCTCGTAGTTCAGCTCCTCGCGCAGGCGTTCGCCGATCTCCTGTGCGATCTCGCGGGTGTCGATCGCCTGCGAGAACTGCCGGTGCAGGCCGAACAGCCAGTCGAGCTGGTTGAGGTCGGCCTCCACGGCGGATTGCATGTCGGGGTACTGCAGCTTGCAGGCGAGCGGCGTCCCGTCCATCGCGGTCGCCTTCTGCACCTGCCCGAGCGACGCGGCGGCGGCGGGCCGCAGATCGAAGGCGCCGAACTTCTGCTGCCAGTCGGCGCCCAGCTCGGCCTGCATCCGGCGCTTGACGAAGGCGGCGCCCATCGGCGGCGCATCGCTCTGCAGCTTCTGCAGCTCGTCGGCATATTCCGGCGGCAGCAGGTCGGGGATGGTCGCCATCATCTGCGCGACCTTCATCATCGGCCCCTTGAGCCCGCCGAGTGCCTGGGTCAGCGCCGCGGCGTTGGTGATCTGGCCGCCGGCGCCGAACAGCCTTCCCGACGCCATGCGCGCCGCGACCCCGCTCATGTTGGCGCCGACGCGGGCATAGCGCGCCGCGCGGGCGGTGAAACGATTGGCTTCGGTGTCGCGCATGGATGCTACAGGTTCGCCTTGGCCCAATGGGTGAAGGTCTCTTCATCGAGTTCCCCGCCGGCAAGCGCAAGAACGCTTGCCGTCGCATGCGCGGGTTCGACCCGGAAACGGATGCCGTTCAACCCGAGAAACACGAGGAAGCTCGCGAAAGCGACACGCTTGTTGCCGTCGACGAATGGATGGTTGCGAGCGATGCCGAAGGCATAGCTCGCGGCCAGCGCCGCGAGGTCAGTCTCGCCATAGGCGTGTTTGTTGACCGGCCGCGACAACGCCGACTCCAACAAGCCGCGGTCGCGCAGCCCATCGGCGCCGCCGAAGAGCGCGAGCTGCTCGCTATGGATGTCGAGAACGAGATCGATGCCGAGCCAGATCGGCTCGCTCATCGCGTCGCCATCACTTTGCCAATGCCTTGAAAGTGTCGGCATATTCGCGGAAAGCCTGCCGCGCGATCTCCATGCCCCGAGCATGGGTCGGATCATAGGGGCTCAGCTTGAAGCTCCGCTCGGTCTGTTCCGTCAGATACAGCTTGTCGCCTTCGACCAACTTAAAGCGCGCGAGCATTTCCTTCGGCAGGATGAAGCCCACCGAATTGCCGATCTTGCGGATTTGCAAAACGCCGACATCGTCCACTTCCGACTTGGTCACGGAAATCTCCGCTTCGGTTGTTGTACGTTATGTATAACATTAGCGCAGACGGCGCGTGTCCGCTACCCCGCCACGATCGCCGAGATCAGCCGGCCGTAGTCCGGCTCGGCGCGATGCGTGGTGCGTCGGTAGGAGAAGAAGCGGCGCTCGTCGGTGTAGGTGTCGAGCGCGAGGTTCTCGAAACGGCCGACACCGGCGGCGTGCAGGCGATGGCCGATGAAGCCCGGCAGGTCGAACATCGCATGCCCCTCGCGGGGTGAGGACGCGAAGAAGGCAGCGTAGTCGGGATCGCGCGCCACGAAGCGGGCGGAGAACTCCGGGCCGACCTCGTAGCTCGCCGGCCCGATGGTGGGGCCGAGCACCGCGACCACGTCGGCGCGCCGTGCGCCCAGCCCCTCCATCGTGTCGAGCGTCGCCTCGAGCACGCCGCCGAAGGCGCCCTGCCAGCCGGCGTGCGCGGCGCCCACCACGCCGGCGGTCGCGTCGGCATAGAGGATCATGCCGCAATCGGCGCCGGTGACGCCGAGCGCCAACCCCGGCGTGGCGGTGGCGAGCGCGTCGGCACGCGGGCGTTCCGCCCGAGGCTCGTGCACCGCCAGGCAGGTCGGCGAGTGGATCTGGTAGGGCACCAGCAGCACCGCCGCGCCGAGATGCGCGGCCATGCGGCGGCGGTTCTCCGCCACCGCCTCCGGCACGTCGCGCGAGCCGACGCCGCCGTTGAAGCTGGCGTAGACGCCGGTCGAGACGCCGCCCTCTCGCGTGAAGAAGGCGTGGCGGAACGGCGCCAACGCCTCCGCGGTGATGGCCGGCACGGATGGATCGCGGGTCATGCGGGCTCCTCGAAGCCGGGGGGTGGCGTGACGCCCGGGGCGACCACAGCCATCGCCTTGAACACGGTGGCCATGCTCGAACCCGGCGCGGCGAGGCGGGCGAGCGCCGCGTCCACCGCCGCCGCCTGCTCGGGCGTGGCGCGGCGCTTCAACGCGTCGGCGCGCGCGGCGATGCCGAGCCGGCGGAGGAACGTGCCCTGCTCGATGGGACCGAAGCTGCGCGCGCCGACGGCCGTCGCGGCTCGCGCGAGCGCGGCGAAATCGACGTGCGCGGTCAGGTCGGCCTCGCCCGGCGCGGCGAGGATGTCGGCATAGCGATGGCCGCGCACCGCCTGGAGCGTCTCGCCGAGACCGCTCTCGGAATGGCCGTAGTCGAGCGCGAGCAGCGCACCGCCCTCGGTCGCGATCCGCGCGGCGAGCGTCGCCATGGCGGCCAGAGCCGCGTGCCCGACCTCCAGGATGTCGCCCGGGCGCCCTGCCGCGCCGGCCAAGACGACGCGTTCGGCCGAGGCGCCGAAGGCGAGCGCGCCGTCGTCGTCGAGGCCGACCACGCGCTCGTGCCAGCCGTCCGCGCCGCGCCGATAGTGGCGCACCGGCAGCGCGTCGAAGAACTCGTTGGCGAGAACGATCGCCGGGCCGGCCGGCACGTCGTCGAGCGCGACGTGCCACGCGATCGGCACTGCGACGCTCTCGAGCGTGCGGGCCTGGGTTTCGCGCAGGCGCGGGCTGGTCTCGACGAGATGGACGCGCGCCGCGGCGTGGAACCCCGGCACGGTGCGGGTCGCGCGCAGGGCGTCGGCCATCAGCGTGCCGCGGCCCGGCCCGAGCTCGACGAGGCGCAGTGGCGCCGGCGACCCGATGTCGAGCCAGACCTGCGCGGCCCAGAGTCCGACGAGTTCGCCGAACATCTGGTGCACCTCCGGCGCCGTGATGAAGTCGCGCCCGATGGCCTCGCGTGTCGTGTAATAGCCGTAACGCGGGTGCTGGAGGCAGAGAACCATGTAGCGATCGATGCCGATCGGACCCTCGCTCTCGATGATCGCGCGGATCTCTTCGCCCAACGGGTTGATGGACGCGCGCGCTCCGCCGAGGTCCGACATCAGGCCGTGGGCGACTCGAACGCCGCGCCCGGCAATGGCGCGTCGCCTTCGAGGTCGCCGGCTCTCGGCCGGCGGTAGGCTCGCACCAGCAGCAACAGGCCTACGACGAGCAGCGGCAGCGAGAGCAGCATGCCCATGGTCGTTCGCGCGACGAAGAAGCCGAGCTGCACGTCCGGCTCGCGGAAGTTTTCGGACACGATGCGAGCCAGCGCGTAGCCGATGCAGAACAGCGCGGTGACGAGCCCGTCGCGGCGCAGCCCGCCTCGCAAGATCACGATCCACAGCAGCGCGAGCAGCGCGAGGCCCTCCAGCCCGGCCTCGTACAGCTGCGAGGGGTGCCGCGGCTGCCCGTCGGAACCGGGGAAGACCATCGCCCATGGCACGTCGGTCGGGCGGCCCCAAAGCTCCGGCTTGATGAAATTCGCGACACGGCCGAGGAACAGCCCGATCGGCACCACCGCGGCGACCGTGTCGGTGACGCCGTCGAGCGCCACATCGTTGCGCCGGGCGAAGACGACCATCGCCAGCGCCGCGCCGAGCAGGCCGCCGTGGAACGACATGCCGCCGGTCCACACCGCCGGGATCTCGAGCGGATGCGCGAGGAAGAACGGCAGGTTGTAGAAGAGCACGTAGCCGAGCCGTCCGCCGCCGATGATGCCGACGGCGATGTAGACGACGAGATCGTCGATCGACAGCACGCTGGTGTGCTCGCGCGTGCCCCACAGCCGCGGACGGGCGACGAGAAAGCGGGCGCCGGCCCAGCCGCCGATCAATCCGCCGATATAGGCCAGCGCGTACCAGCGGATCGGCAGGCCGAGCACGCGCACGAGCACTGGGTCGAAGGCGGGATAGGCGATCAGCGAAGGCGGCACGGCCTGCTCCGGCATCGGGCGGCGGCGAGATGCGCCGCCACGATGGCGACGTGATGACGCGCGGCGGCGATCACGGCCATCGCATGTGCCAGGTGGCGAGCCCGGAGCCGGCGTTGCGGCCTTCGCCGGTGCGGCGGAAGCCCTCTCGCAGATAGAAGCGGACCGCGCGCGGATTGCCCTGGTTGACCTCCAGCACCAGACCTTGCGGCGCCCGCGCCTTGGCGGCGGCGACGAGCGCCGTCGCGGCGCCGCTGCCCTTGACGTCGGGTGCGACGACGAGCTGGTGCAGCAGCTCGCCCTCGAGGATCGCGAAGCCGAGGGCCGCGCCGGCACGGTCGACGACCAGGATCGTGTTGGCGGGATTGGCGAGCACCGCGGAGATCCAGGCCCAGCGGCTGTCGAAATCGATGGCCGGCATCGCCTCTTTCCAGGAGGACACCCAGAGGTCGGCGAGCGGCGCGAGCTCGTCGGCCCGCATCGCGCGGATGGCAAGGCCGACGGTCGCCTCAGAATAGTCGGACTGGGGCACGATGGCTCGGGCGTGTGGCATCGGCCCCGCAGCTAGGCGGAATCATGCCTCGCGGCAAGCCGCGCCTCGCTTTTCCGCTGGCATCGGCAGGCCGGCTGTTGTGACGATCCGAGTATGGCGAGCGACGACCCGCAGCCCCCCCTTCCGCCGGAGTTCGGCTCCGACTTCACGGCCGCGCCCGACGAGCGCCTCGCCGACGCGCGCCCGCGCGTCGGGCTGTCGGCACGCGCCCGTTTCGCCGCGGTCCTCGCCGTCGTCCTGCTGGCGCACGCGGCCCTCATCACCGCCTTCCTGCTGCGGGACCGCGACACGCCGGTGCAGATGGCCGCGACCGAGGAGACCCCGGTCGAGGTGATCGTCGAGAAGCCGCCGGAGCCGCTCAAGCCGGTGCCGCCGCCACCCCCGCCGCCACCGCCCCCGCCGCCGGAAAAGAAGCCGCCGCCCCCACCGCCGCCGAAGGAGGACCTGAGCCCGGCCTATTCCGCGCCGCGCAAGGAGAACCAGGAGACTCTGAAGACCGACAAGCTCCAGGACAAGACCAGCGTGCCCAAGGCGCCGCAGCCGCCGCAGGAGGGGACGCCGAACCCCAAGCCCGCCGCCGCGCCGCCGAAGGAGGCCGCGCCGCCGACCGACGCCAAGGAAGAGACCGCCGGCAAGGAGGAGGACAAGTCGAAGCCCGACGCCGAGGCCCTGGACAAGGCGAGCCCGAAGAGCGCCAAGGCGCCCACGCCGAAGCCGCCGAAGGCCAAGGCCGCCAAGGCGCAGCCCAAGACCAACCAGAAGACCAAGGATCTGTTCGCCAGCCTGGCCGGCTCGGATGCGCTGCCGCAGATGAGCTTCTCCAAGCCGGCGGCCAAGACCAAGATCTACGGCGGCACCGAGGACGTGCGCTGGATGTCGACGGTCGAGGGCATGCTGGAGGAGAAGGTCGGCAAGCTGCCGCGCACCCCGCATTGGCAGGCCGGCGGCCAAGTGGTGGTCTGCTTCCACGTCGACGAGAACGGCCGCGTGACGATCAAGGACTTCTGCCACAAGAGCGGCTACGAGGACGTCGACCAGATCGCGATGCGCGCGCTCATGGCCGCGCAACCGTTCCCGCCGCCGCCGCCGGGCGTCGAGCACGGGCTGGCGTGGTCCTCGGTGTTCGACGGCCAATTGCCGACGACGCACATCAGCCGGCACTGACGCTCAGGCCGGCGCGTCCGGCGCATCCGGCGCCGCCCAACGGGCGACGTGCCGGGCCAGCCACGGTCCGATCGCCAGGATCACCAGAAAGCGCGACACCTGGAGCGCCATGATGAAGGACACGTCGACCTTCGGCGAGGACGCCGCGATGATCGCGACACTGTCGGCGCCGCCGGGGCTCATGGCGAGGTAGGCGGTGAGCGCGTCGACGCCGGCGAGGCGCGACAGCGCCACCGAAAGCAGCGCGCAGCCTCCGATCAGCGCCGCCAAGGCGGCGGCGACGCGCGGCAGCGCGCGGACCACGTGGACGATGACGGCACGGTCGAAGCGCAGGCCGATCACCCAGCCGACGAGCGTGTAGGCGGCGGCGAGCAGCGGCGGCGGCAGCTCGATCGCGAGCAGCCCGACGCCTTGCAACGCGGCGCCGAATGCCATCGGAACGAGCAGCGCGCCGGCGGGGACTCGCGTCGCGGTGCCGACGATAGCGCCCAGGCCCGCGACGGCCAGCGTCGCCGCCAGCGCGCCGGCATGGATCGGCGCCGTGCCGACCACCAGCGCGGCGAGGCCGCCCGCGCCGCCGCCGCCGGGGACCACGATCCGTGCCACCGCCGACGCGACGAGCGCGACGAGCACCACCCGGAAATATTGCATGAAGGCGACGAGCCGGATGTCGGCGCCGAAGTCGGCGGCCATCAGCGTCATCGTGGTGGCGGCGCCGGGAAACGAGCCCCAAAGCGCGGCCGTGCCCGGGAGCACGCGCCAGCGCGTCAGCGTCCAGCCCAGCGCGCATGCCGCGGCCAGCACGGACAGCACGGCGAGACCGAACACCGGCCAGTTGCGCCCGACCTCGGCGAGCAGAGAGCCCGACAGGGTGCGCGCGACCATCACCCCGACGATGGCCTGCGCCGCGGTGAACAGCGGCGCCGCGACGCGGACGGGCCGCCCCGAGGCGGCCAGCGCGATCGCCGCCGCCATCGGCCCGATCAGCAGCGCCGCCGCGACGTGCAGGGCCGCCAGGATCGCGACCGCCGCCGCGGAGAGACCGGCGAGCAAGAGCCAGCGCGCCGCCATCTCAGCGGGCCGCGAGCTGGATGTCGGCGGAAGGCCGGATCCGCGCAAGGCGCGGCAGGATGTGCTCGATCGCGAAACCGTGTAGCGCGGCGCTCATCGTGGCCGTCGCGTCCTCGGCCACCACCACGTCGTAGCCGTGCTGCCACGCCTCGCGCGCGGTGCTCTCGACGCCGAAATTGGTGGCGACCCCGCCGAGCACGATCGTGCGGATGCCGCGACGCCGCAATTGAAGATCGAGCTCGGTGCCGTGAAAGGCGCCCCAATGGCGCTTGGTGATCCTGAGATCGGACGGACGAGCCAGGCCATCGGCGAAGTCGCTGAAATCCTCGGGCAGGCCGCCCGGCGGCAGCTGCATCGGTTGGTCGACGACGGCTGCGGGCGCATCGGCGAAGTCCGCGGCAAAGGCGACGTTGACGAGCACCACCGGCGCGCCGGCCTCTCGGAAGCGCTCCGCCAGGGCTGTCGCCACCGTCATCACGTCGTCGGCGGATCGAGGCGACAGCGGCCTGCCGAGGATGCCCTTCTGCAGGTCGATGAGCACCAGCACGGTGGTGCGCGGATCCAATTCGAGCATGGAAGCCTCCAGGTGAACGGCGAGGTGACGCGCGATGCGTGCGATGCTATGCGAGGATACCCTCGCAATCTCTATTTGAGGATACCCTCGCTTATGTCAAGCGCGCCTCCCGTGGCCGGCGCCGTCGAGCCCAAGCGCGAACGTGGGCGACTGCGGGTCGAGGCGATCCTCGACGCTGCGGCAGAGGTCGTCGCCGCCAAGGGGTTTGCGGCCACGACGATGACGGAGGTCGCGGCGCGCTCGAACACCGCGATCGGCTCGCTCTATCGCTTCTTTCCGACCAAGGACGTGCTGGCCGACGCGCTGTCGCGACGCTTCCTCGACGACATCGGGCTCCGCTTCCAGGCCATCGAGGCGCGCGCCGGCAGTTCGACGCCCGCGGCGCTGGCCGATGCGCTGCTCGACGTCATGCTCGATCTCCGTCGGGGCAAGGCCGCGGTGCTGGCGCTGATGGAGGTGCTCGGCGAGGCCGACTCGCGCCGCGCCGCGGTGCGCGAACGCGTCGCCACCGGCATCGCCGCCACCCTGCGAGTTGCAGCGCCGGGTCTAACGGACGAACGACGCGACGCCGCCACGGCGATGGTGATGCATTTCATGAGAGGCGTCTCGCGCCTCGCGGAGGCGGCGGATGTCGCCGTCGAGTTGCGTCTCGCGGAATTGAATCGCGCGCTGGCGCTCTACCTCGCGGACCTCGCGACCCGATAGAATCCTTGGCTAACCGCAGTCCTAGTAGTAGCCGCCGTAGAGGTTGTCGCCGGGCGCGCGGGCGTAGCCATCGTAGGCCGGCGGTGGCGCACTGCGGGTCTGCGGCTGGTCGTAGCCGTAGAAGTCCTCGGCACCGTCGGCCGGCATGGCGCGGCCGCGCGGCCGCTCCGCGACCGTCGTGGCCTCGCCGGGCGCGGGACCGCCGGTGATGGTGATCTCGGCACCTTCCGCTTTCACGAGGTCCCACAGGATCGCCGACTTGGCGACCGGCAGGCGCACACAGCCGTGCGAGGCCGGGTGGCCCCAGTTCGACTTGTAGGCGCCGTGGATCGCGAAGCCCGGCTTGAAGAAGATGGCGTTGGGCATCGGCGCGCCGTCGTACTCGTCGGACTTGTGGTCCTTGTCGGTCCACAGCACGCCGTAGGTGCCGGCCGGCGTGTCGTAGCCGCTCGCACCGGAGGACACCTTCCAGTCGAACGTCTTGTCCTTGGCCTCGACGTGCATCGTCTGGGCGTCGAGGTCGACGAGGATGTGCACCTTGGCCTGCGCGAGCGACGGGAGGCAGGCCGCGAAGACCGTCGCGGCGGCAAGGCTGGCGAGAAGACGCATGGACGGAAATCCTTTTCAGCCTTCAACGTAGAAGCTGGCTTCGCGGTTCAATCGGCCAAGGAGATGGCGAGGATAGGGCGCACACGGTCTCGGCTTGCTCGGCCAGGGCACGGGAGACCGCGCTTCGAGCCCTCGCGTGCCGGGATCAGTTCGCGCCGACGGCCTCGTCCGCCGCCAGCAGCGCCAGCCCCGAGGCCACCGACTGGAAGGCGTCGCCCTGGTGAAGGCGCTCGGCCGGAAAACGGCGGCTGAAGAGCCGACGCACCGCCGGCACGAAGGAGGTGCCTCCGGTGAGGAACACGGCGTCGATGTCGCCTTCGCGAAGCCCGGCGCGGGCCAGCGCCTCGTCGACTGCGCCGTCGATGGCGGCGAGGTCGCGTGCGATCCAGCGCTCGAAGTCGCTCCGCTCGATCTCCGCCTCGATGGCGACGCCCCAGCCGCCGAAGCGCAGCACGGTACGGTCGCCGGCCGACAGCTCGGCCTTGGCCTCGCCGACGGCGCGGTACAGGGCGAGCCCCATGTCCATCTCGACCACGGTCGCCAGCGCCTCGAGCTCGTCGCCGCGCGCGCTCGTCGCCGCCAGCTTGCGCAGATCGGCCAGGATGGTGCCGGACTTCAGCCACGACAGCTGGTGCCATTGCGCGAAGGCGGCGTGGATGTAGGCCGGGACCGGCAGCTCTTTCTCGAAGGAGCGGAAGGTCGCGCCCTTGCCGAGCCGCGGCGCCACGACATGCTCGACGATGCGGGTGTCGAACGTGTCGCCGGCGATGCCGACGCCGCTGTGGGCGAGCGGTGCGGCACGCAAACGCCCGCCGGCGCGGGTGAAGCGCAGCACGGAGAAGTCGCTGGTGCCGCCGCCGAAGTCGGCGACCAGCACGGTCTCGTCGCGCGCGAGGTCGCGGGCGTACCAATAGGCGGCGCCGAGCGGCTCGTAGGCGAGGGTGGCGCCGGGCAGCCCGGCGCCGGCATAGGCGGCGTGCAACCGCTCGATCGCCAAGGCTTCGTCCGGCACGTGGCCGGCGAACACCACGGGGCGCCCGGCGGCGACCGGCGCCGCGATCGGCTCGCCGCCGAGAAGATCGCGCAGGAACAGCGCGACCAGCTCTTCCACGGTGAAGCGCTTGCCGAACAGCCGCGTGTCGGAGAAGGCGCGGCTGGCGAGATGGGTCTTCAGCGACTGGATGAAGCGCCCCTCGCCGTTCGGCCCCTCCGCGTGGGCCAGCGCCAGCGGACCGGCGGCATGCGCCACGCCGCGCCCCTCGCGCCAGAAGGCCAGCGCGGTCCGGAAGGTCGAGGTCGGGCCGGCGGCGCTCGGCCAGCTGCGCGTCGCGACGCTGCCGTCGGCACGCGCCAGCGCCACCACGCTGTTCGTCGTGCCGAAGTCGATGCCGACGCCGGTGACCGGGGCGTGTCGGATGGGGCTCTCGTGTTCGCGCGGAAGGGACGCCGCTATACGTGCTTTGCCGGGCCGGGGCCATAGCGCCGGCGCGCCGCAGGGCCGCGAGCTGGCCGGGGGCTTGCGCGGCCGACAGCCGGGTGGTTTGGTCGCGGTCGTGTTGGAAGGTCGTCTTGAAAATGAGGCTTCCCGTGAATGATGCCGACGCGAGACGCTTGCTGGCCGGGATCGTGCTGATCGCGGCGGCCACTTTCGGCCTCGTCGCGCCCGTCGCGGCTCAGGACGTTCCCGAGGGCCAGAGTTGCGGCGGCCTGGTCTGCGACCTCGGCCTGTTCGGGCACAAGACCGGCCCGAAGCCCGCGGTCGCCGCGCCCGGCCCGGCCGTCGTCGCGCCGATCCCGGTTCCGCAACGCGCGGCTGCGACGTCGGAACCGGAGCCGAAGCGTTCGGCTCGCAAGAAGACGCACTTCGCCAAGGCGAACAAGCCGGCCAGGATCGCCCCGCCGGTATCGGCGGCGGTCCCGGAACCGGTGGCGTCGGCCATGGCGCCCTCATCGCTCGTGCCGGCCTCCATCGCTCCGGCGCCCGCGGCCACGCAGCCGATGGCCCTTGCGCCCGCACCGTTCGTGCCGGCCTCCATCGCGCCGGCGCCGGTTCCGGTGACCGCGCCGCCGGCAGCCGAGGCGCCCGTCGTCCTGATCAATCCCTACGTCTACACCAAGCCCTTGAACTTCATGTTCCAGTCGGTCGATCCGACCCAGGCCACGCAGTAGCGGCAGGCGTCGCCCACGTCGTTCGAACGCCGGACGAGAAACGCGGATCGGTCGGAAGATATCGCTTCGGCCCTCCACGGGTTGGGCTACACTGCGTCCATCCGGCGCGCATCGGGCGCGTCCGGTCCCAGGAGTTGGAGCCATGGCCAAGGGTCAGGTGCGCGGCAACAAGGAAGCCAAGAAGCCCAAGAAGGAGAAGGTCAAGACGATCGCCGCCGCGCCATCGGTGAAGATCGGCACCGCCGCGGACAAGAAGAAGTAGGCTTGCGGTCTGCTTCGGCGGTGGCTTCGCTCCGGTCTGCGAAGAGAGCGAAATCCAGGCGGATCGTGCCGGCGCTGCTCGCCGCCTGGCTCTCACAAGCTGCGCGTCCCGTTTCGGCCGAGGACGCCGCCGAGCCCGCGCTCAAGATCTTCACCGTCGCGCCGCATGTCGACGTGGCCTACGACTGCCCGGCCGGCCGCCAGCTCTACTTCGTTCAGGCGATCATCGAGCATCAGACCGTCCCCGTGATCCTGCTCACCGCCGAGGGCAAGGCGATCCCGGACGAGGTGTTCACCCGTGCCCAGGGCTTCCGGCTGGATCGTGCCCACGAGCATGCGGTGAGGGTCATGATGACCTGCGGGAAGTAGGCTCGTTCGCGAGCCTTCGGCCTCCTCGGCGTAGGGCCGTCGCCGTTCCGCCGTTCAAGGCGGGATCGCGCGATGCGGGATCGCAACGAAAGGAATTCCATGACGACCCAATATCGGTCCTACGGCCGTCTCGGCCTCGCCGCCGTCTTCGCGCTCGGCACCATCGGCGCCGCGAGCGCGATGCCACTGATCCAGCAGGCCGTCGACGACGGGGCCGACGGAGCGCAAATCATCGAGGTTCGCGGCGGATGCGGTTTCGGCGAGCATCGCGGCCCTTACGCCGGCTGCCGCATCAACAACGGGCCTCGCGGACGGATCCGCGCCGCGACCACCGGCCTTCCCGGTGGCTGCCCTCCGGGCCGGCATCGCGGCCCCTACGGCGGCTGCCGGTTCTAGTCGCGCGCGTCACCGGCGCACGAGCACCACACCCAGGATCAGGCACGCCACCCCGGCGAGCCTGATCGGGCCCATCGAGTGTTGCGGCAGGCCGAGCAGGCCGACCTGGTCGAAGGCGAGCGCGCCGATCATCTGCCCGACGACGATGAGGGCCAGCACGCTCGCCGCGCTCAGTCGCGGGACGGTGAGGATCGCGGCCAGGACGAAGATCGCGCCGAGAAGACCGCCGCTCCACGCCACGCCCGGCGGGCGCGCCAGCATCGCGCCCGTCAGGCGGGGTCCCGGGACCGCCAAAGCCACGACAAGCGTCGCCATCGCGCCGACGGCGTAGCTGGCGAAAGCCGCCCACCAAGGCGAGCCCAGCGTCGCGCGCAGGTGCGCGTTGACGACCTGCTGCAGGGCGAGGCCGGCGCCGGCGCCGACCACGGCGGGGGACAGGGCCAGGTTGAGGATCGACGGCATGCGCGGCTCCGAGTGCGTGTCCCTTTAAGGCCCCCCGGCGCCACGGTCTGGAACGGATGTGATCGAACCGGCCCGATAGCGCGCCGGCGTGACGCCGAAGGCGCGGCGGAAGTCGCGACCGAGATGACTTTGATCGGCGAAGCCGGTGTCGGCCGCGACCGCCGCGGGCGCGACGCCGGCGCGCAACAAGCGGCGCGCCGCGTTCAGACGCAGCAGCGCGCGGAACGGCTGGGGCGACAGCCCATGGCGAGCGCGAAAGGCGCGCGAAAAGGCCTCGCGGGTCATGCCGCTGCGTACGGCCGCCGCGGTCACGTCGGCGCCCGGATCCGGCAGGGTCGGACCGGGCAGCGGTCTGGCGAGGCGGTGGCCATGGAGAATGTGCCCGAACGCCTCGTCGCCACGCCGTGCTGGCGAAACCACCGCGTCAGGGTGGCGACGGCTTCGGGCAAGGCGATCGTACCGGCAGGGAGATAGGCGTTGCGGCAGACCACGCCGGCGGGCTCATGCAGCGAGCCGTGCGGCGGCGCGCAGGGCGATCGCATCTCCGGGTCCGAGGTCGACCCAGGCATCGGCGAGGCGGAAGCGGCGCCGCCCGGCCAGCACGACGGTCACCTGATCCTCGTCGTGGAAGTGGGTCGGCAACGCGACGTCGCAGCCGCGCACGTCGCCCCATTCCACGACCCCCTCGACCGTCACCGCGCGCCGGTAATGCCAAGCGCTCGCCCTCATCGGGCCGTCGGCTTCGCGCCTCGACGCACGCCAACCGGAATTTCGCCCGCTTCGCCCGGCTTAGGTTCGTTAACGACACGCGAACGGCTTTCCCGGAGACTGCTGCGGCCATGACCCGCTCCGCCCTGACCCTCCTCGCCGCCACACTCGCCTTCGCCACGCTGCTGGCGCCGCCCGCGTTGGCGCGCCGCCACGCTCCGGCGGACGAACCGAGCGCCGACAAGGCCCCCGACACCGCCGTGCCCGGCAAGCCGAAGCAGGTCGGGACCTTCGGCGACTGGGGTGCCTATCTGGCCGAAGGCAAGAGCAAGACCTGCTACGCCCTGGCCATGCCCAAGGAGCGCAAGCCCGAGGGCAAGAAGGATGCCGCCTACGTCTTCATTGCCGACCGACCGGCGGAGAAGGTGCGCAACGAGGTCTCGATCATGATGGGGTTCCCCATCAAGGAGAGCGGCGCGGCGCAGGCCAAGGTCGGCACCGCCAGCTTCGACCTCGTCGCCAAAGGCTCCAACGCCTGGATCAAGAACCCCGCGGACGAAGCCAAATTCGTCGATGCGCTGAAACATACCGGCAAGCTCACCGTGACCGCGCCCTCGGTGAAGGGCAAGGCGACGACGGATACCTATTCGCTTGCCGGCATCAAGCAGGCGCTCGATCGGGTCACGAAGGATTGCAAGTAGGGCCGCCCGGCCACCGCGTGATCCGTCAGTGCGCGGCGCCGTGGCCGGCGCTCTCCCCGCCGGGCGCCTCCTTCAGCCAATGCCGCCGCATCTTGTTGGCGGCGTCGCCGACCAGAGGCCCGCCGTGCCCGAAGCAGGCGAGATCGTAATCGTAGTCGCACAGCATCTTCTGGCTGCGCCGGCCGACCGCCTCGTCCTCGTAACCGACGGGTGAGTTCAGCCCCATGAGGTTGGTGCAGACGTCGGCGGCGAAGAGCGCGCGCCGCGTCTCCCAGAGCAGCGCGATCTGCCCGGCGCAATGGCCGGGCGCGTGGATCGCGCGCAGGCCGCCGGCGATCGGCAGGATGTCGCCGCCCTTGACCTTGTGATCGATCTTCGCCGCGGGCACCGAGCCGCCGGGCTTGTAGACCATCCGGTACAGCAGCGACGGCACCAGTTCCGGCGCGCGGTTGAGGTAGCGGAAGCCGGAGCCCTTCTCCGCGATCGGCGCATCCGCCTCGTGCATCCAGGTCTGCGCACCCGTCGCCGCCACCAGGGCGGCGAGGCCGCCGATGTGGTCGGGATGGGCATGCGTCAGCACGATGTGCCGGACCTCGTCGACCTGTCGACCGAGATTGCGGATGCCGTCGTAGATCGCGTTCTGCTTGTCGGGAAAGCCGGCATCGATCAGCACGAGCCCGTCGGCGCCACCGTCGAGCATGTAGACGTGGACGCCGCCCGACGAGATCATTCCGACCCCGTGCCAGATGTGCTTGGCCATGCTCAGCGTCTCCCGATGCGGACCATCTTCTTCTTGGCGCGACCGGGTTCGTAGCGCACCAGCGCGGCGATGGCGACCGCCGCGAGGCCGGCGAGGCCCGCCACCGCCACCTGGCGATGGTAGTCGGTGAACATCTCCCACGATCCGGAGCGCGAGCGGTCGTCGAAGCGGCCGTGCGCGCCATAGGGACCATCCACCGTGTGGAAGAGGTTGGCACCCTGCCCTTCGGGGATCTTCGCCTTCGCCATCTGGCTGGTGTAGCCGTAGCGGGCGAGATATTGGTCGATGTAGCCCGGCGCGATCTTGTTGGCGAGGATCGCCTTCACGGTCGGCCAGCCGACCCAGATTTCGCGCCGCGTGTTGAACGCCGCGAAGACGATCGCCTTGGCCGGCACCTCGGGCTCGAAGATCGGCGGCACCGGCTGGGCGCGGTGGCCCATCTTGTTCAAGGCCCAGTCGAACTGCGGCGTGTTCACCGCCGGCAGGTGCACCATCGTGAGGTCGATCTTGCTGCCGTCGTGGATCAGCTCGGAGCGCAAGGAATCAGTGAAGCCGCGCACCGCGTACTTGCCGCCGCAATAGATCGATTGCAGCGGCACCGCGCGGTAGCTGAGCGCGGAGCCGACGTTGACGATGGTGCCGCGGTTGCGCGGGCGCATGCGCTTAAGCGCCGCCATCGTGCCGTACACCTGTCCGAGGTAGGTCACCTCGGTGCCGCGCTTGTATTCCTCGGGCGTGATCTTCGAGACCGGGGCGAAAACCGTCGACATCGCGACGTTGATCCATTTGTCGATCGGGCCGAGCGCGTCCTCGATCGAGGACGCGGCGTCGTCGAGCGCCTTGGCGTCCGCCACGTCGGCGATCGCGGTGTGGCAGGTGCCGCCCATCGCCTCGATCTCGGCCTTCAGCGAGGCGAGCCGCCCCT
>CAXTVT010000024.1:0-45015 GCA_964247745.1 uncultured Beijerinckiaceae bacterium | reverse complement strand
GCAACGCTCGTCAGGCGATGGCCGTGAAGGGAAACAGCCTTCTCAAACAGGCTCTAAAGGATTGTTAGGGATAAGATCTTACGCTGCGTCGGTCGCATCGCGCCACGGAGACCAGGGTGCAGGTATCGAGCAACACCTTCGGTCTCGGTCTCAGGCCGGATCCGCTGTTTCCCGAGGATCCGTCCGTCGCGGCTACGACCGAGGTGGTGTACGACTGGGATCTCGCCAGCGACGAGATCACCTGGTCGCCGAGCTACGGCCTCGTCCCGGGACTGCCGTCGCTCGAGCTCGTCGCGACCGGGCTCGGCTTCGCCGAGCATCTCGCCGCGGAAAGCCCATCCTCGCGCTACGAGGCCATCATGGCGCCGGGCGGCTGCGATGCCGGCGGCGGCGTGGTGTTCAAGGCGGTCTACGGCCTCGTCGAGCACAAGCGCGCGCAATCCTCGCCCGTCTGGGTCGAGGACACCGGGCGCTGGTTCGCCGATGCCGGCGATCGTCCCGCGCGCGTCCACGGGATCATCCGCGTCATCACCGAGCGCTTCGAGGCCGAGCGCCAGCAGAGCGTCTCCGCGCAGCGCGACGTCGCCACAGGGGTCTTCAATCGCTCCTTCTTCGTCGAGCATCTCTCCCGTCAGCTGTCGCTCGCGGCGCGGAAGAACTCGACCTTCGCCGTGCTGCTGATCGGCTTCGACCTCGCGGGCTCGTCGGAGCCGGTCGCGGAGGCCGAGGTCGTCGAGGCGGTGGCTCGCGTGCGGCTCCAGATGCGCTCGCACGAGGTGGTCGCCCGTTACGCCGGGGCCAAGTTCGCCGTCCTGCTCGAGGCCTGCAACGAGGCGCAGGCGGCGGCAGCGGCGGAGAGGCTCATGATGGCGATCGCTGACGACGGTCAGGGCGTCCTGAAGCTGTCGCCGCGCGTCGGCTCGGTGATCGCGCCGGCGCACGGGCGCACGCCTCAGGCGCTGCTGCAGTTCGCCGAGGAGGCGCTCGAGGCGGCGCGCCAGCCGACGGGGTCGACCTACGTCCGCTACGAGCCGGGCCTGAGCCGCAATGCCTCGCGTCCCGCCGCCCGCTCCTCCGACGAGATCCTGCTCGCTCTCAACGAAGGTCGCGTGGCTTTGGCGTTGCAGCCGGTGGTCGACGCGCGCACGCGCAAGATCGCCTTCTACGAGGGCCTCGTGCGCGTCGTGCGGCCGGACGGGCCGCCGATGATGCCCGACGCGCTCGTCGCCAATGCCGAGAAGGACGGTCTGGTCTCGCTGATCGACCGCCGCGTCATCGAGCTCGCCTTCTCGCTGATGACGGCCGACCGCAAGCTGCACCTGTCGATCAACGCGTCACCGGCGAGCCTTGCCGACCCGTGCTGGTTTGAGCACCTGCGCACAGCCTCCCGGCTTCGGCCCGACGCGGCGAAGCGCCTGACGATTGAGGTCACGGAGACCTGCGCCATCGGCGACATCGACGCGACGCGGGTGACGCTGGCGGCCATCAAGCCGCTGGGCGTGAAGCTCGCCATCGACGATTTCGGCTCCGGGCACTCGTCGTTCAAGACCCTGCGCCAGCTGCCGGTCGACTTCCTGAAGATCGACGGCGCCTTCTGCCAGAACCTCGCCTCGTCGCAGGACGACCGCTTCTTCATCCGGACGCTGATCGATCTCGCCCGCAACCTGCAGATCCCGACCGTGGCCGAATGGGTCGAGGACGAGGAGACGGCCCGTATCCTGACCGAGTGGGGCATCACCTATCTGCAAGGCCATCTCTTCGGGAAGGCGCAGCTCGCCGCTATGCCGAAGGTGGGGCGCAACACGAGCCGCTGAGACCTCGCGCCGGATCCTCACGTCTCGCCGGCGTAATCCTCGAGGGCGAGGCGGCCGCCTTCGTGCGCGACGCGACGGTCGTCGTCGGACGAGATGACGTCGGCGAAGGCGTCGATGCGCTTCCACTTCGGAAACGGCTGCCGGCCCTGCGCGTCGGGCAGGTGGCGCGACAGGCGCATGCCACCGACGGACTCGTGGATGTAGCGCCCGCAATTGACGAAGATCTGGCGCGGCCGGATCCCGATCACGCGATGCGCCCCGGGCCAGTTCGCCCGCAGCTCGGGGTCGGGTTCGATGCGCGCGACACCCTGCACGCGCAGCCTTCGGCGGCTTGCGAAGTCGATGAAGAGCAGACCGACTTGCGGGTTGCCGGCGATATTGCCGAGCGAGAGCATCATGCCGTTGCCGTCGTAGTCGGGAAAGGCGAGGCCGCCATCGTCCATGATCCGCACGAAGCCCGGCGCGCCGCCCTTGTAGGACACGGTCGGCCGGCCCTTGTGATCGACGGTGCTGAGGAAGAACATCGACGCGGACGCGATGAATTCGCGGTCTTCGGGTGCGAATTCCTCGTGCGAGATGGCCTCGAGCCGGTCGGCGAGCAGGGTACTGCCGTCCTCGTCCTGCAGCTGCCTGTGGCAGGGCCCGTAGAGATCGCTCACTGTGGCACTCCCTCGATGGCTCGCATCTCTACGCGCCGCCGCTCCAACCGTCCCTCCCTCGTGCGAAGGAGGCGCGGCGCGTCAGAGATACGGCATTGCCAGCCGCACCGCGGCATCGCGCAACCGGGCCGGGAGCGAGCGGGCTTTCAGCTCCTTGTTGGTCAGCGGTTCGCCGCGGTGGCTCGACACGAAATGCTGCAGCGTCTGCGCGATGGCGGCGTCGTAGACCTCCATGCACAGCTCGAAGTTGAGCCGGAACGAGCGCATGTCCCAGTTGGCGCTGCCGATCAACGCCCACTCGCCGTCGACCACCATGATCTTGGTGTGCCGGAACGGCGGCGGCCCGAGCCAGACGTTGACGCCGTCCTTGAGCATCGAGCCGATGTTCTGTCGCGCCGCCCAGTCGACGAAACGATGGTTGCTCCGGCGCGGCATGACGACGTGGACGACGACGCCGCGCATCGCGGCGAGCGACAGGGCGGTGAGCAGCCGCTCGTCAGGAAGAAAGTAGGGGGTCATCACGTAGAGACTGGACCGCGCGCAGGCGATCGCCTGCATCACGCAAAACTCGATCTTCTCGAGATCCTGGTCGGGGCCGGAGGTGATCACCCGCGCCTTGGCATGTCCGGCCGGCTCGGGCTGACGGAACCAGGCCGGATCCTCGATGTCCTGCTTCATCACGAAGGCCCAATCGTCGGCGAACGCGTCGACGAGCTGCGCCACGACCGGTCCTTCGACCTTGAAATGCGTGTCCTGCACCGGCATCTTGGGGTGGGTGCGCATGACGTTCTCGTCGGCGATGTTCATGCCGCCGGTGAAGGCGACCGTGCCGTCGATCACGAGGATCTTCTTGTGCGAGCGCAGGTTCACCAGGGGCATGCGCCAGGGCAGCGGCGAATGCAGGAAACGGCCGACCGGCACGCCCCTGCGGCGCAGCGCGTGGTAGGCCGGGGACAGCACCCAGTTGCCGCCGATACCGTCGATGATCGCGCGCACGTCGACGCCGCGGGCCTTGGCCGCCGCCAGCGCCTCGATGAAACGCATGCCGCTCTCGTCGGTGCGCCAGATGAAGCTGGTGACGCCGATGCTCGACCGGGCCCTCGCGATGGCGTCGAGCATGGCCGGATAGGCCTCGTCGCCATTCTGGTAGATCGCGAAGCGGCAACCGGTCTCGAGCGGCCGGCGCGAAACCCGGCTGATGCCGCGCTGCAGGGCCTCGAGGTCGTCGGTCATGTCGCGGTCGTCGGCGACCTGCGACCGCGACCGGTTCTTCTGCGGCCGTCGCAGCTGTTCGGCGCGGCGTTGCACGCGATTGATGCCGAGCAGCACGTAGAGCAGGACGCCGCCGACCGGCACCAGCCATATCAGGCCGATCCAACCCAGCGCCGCGCCGACGTCGCGCTTGCGCAGGAGCGCATGTCCGCTCGCCCAGAGCGCCAGCGCGATCAGCAGGGGGGGCACCACCGTAAAGCGAAGCGGGCCGTAGAGATCGGCGATCGTCTGCACGCGTGAAGAGTCCCCGATCGGCGCCGCGCCGCAAGCGCTTCATCACGGCAAACGGCCGCCCGTTCAAGGGCGTCGGTCGCGGCGGCGACCATCGCGCCGGTTCACGCGTTGCCGGCGCGAACCTCAAAAGGCCTGCTCGTGCACATCTTCGCCTCCGAAACCGTCACCGGGATCATCGCCGCATACGGCACTTACGCGGTCTTCGCCGTCGTCATGCTCGAAAGCGCCGGCGTGCCGATGCCGGGCGAGACGGTGCTGGTCAGCGCCGCGATCTATGCCGGCACCAAGCATGATCTCGACATCCGCGTCGTGGTGGCGGCGGCCGCGATCGCGGCGATCCTCGGCGACAATTTGGGTTTCTGGATCGGCCGTCGCTATGGCCAGGACCTGGTCAGCCGCCACGGCCCGCGCGTCGGCCTCGACGCGCGCAAGCAGCAGCTCGGGCGCTACCTCTTCAGGCGCTATGGCGGCGCCATCGTCTTCTTCGGCCGCTTCGTGGCGCTTCTGCGCACCTACGCCGCTCTGCTCGCCGGCGCCAACGGCCTGCGGCCGGTGGTCTTCTTCCTCTGGAACGCCGCGGGCGGGATCACCTGGGCCTGCGTGTTCGGTTTCGGCGGCTACTGGCTCGGAAAAGGGCTTGAGCGTATCGCCGGCCCGGTCGGCTGGATCGCGCTGGCGCTGGCGATCGTCGGGGGCATCGTGCTCTGGCGCTTCTATAAGCGACACGAGGAACGGCTGCTCGAAGCGGCCGAGCGCGAGATGGCGCGGGAAGGCGCCTGAGGGTTTAGGCGAAGCGGAACGGCACGAAGTCGCGGCGGTCGGGATCGACGAAGAGCGCGCGGTCGATCGGAGGCGCGGCGCGCTGCGGACATTCGTGGCGTTCGCACATGCGGCAGCTGACGCCGATCGGCACCGGGGGCGCCTTGAGGTCGATCATGTCGCCGTAGACGACCTCGCTGGCATGCGCCGCCTCGCAGCCGATGCCCAGCGCGTAATGTCGCGACGGCGAGAGATGGCTGCCCCCCGACTTGGTCACCGCGCGCGCCACGCAGAGGTAGCGCACGCCGTCGGGCATCTCGGCGATCTGCACGAGCGTGCGGCCGGCGGCCTCGAAGGCTTCGTGGACGTTCCAGAGCGGGCAGGTGCCGCCGAAACGCGCGAACTGGAAACGCGTCGAGGAGTGGCGCTTGATGATGTTGCCGGCGCGGTCGAACCGCACGAAGTAGAACGGCACACCCTTGGCGTTGGGCTTCTGCAGTGTCGAGAAGCGATGCCCGACCTGCTCGAACGAGGTGCCGAAGGTGAAGCAGAGCCGCTCGGCGTCGTAACGGGCGCGGGTCGCCTGCTCGAGGAAACGATCGTAGGGCATCAGCACGGCGCCGGCGTAGTAGTTGGCGAGCGCCAGCCGCGTGATCGCCGCGGCATCCTCAGACCGGAAGTCGGCCGACGCGACGATCTTCTCGATGGCCTCGGTCTGCTCGAGGAGACCGATCTGCTGCGCCATCAGGAAGGTCGCCGAGGACGGGTCGATGCCCTCGCGCAGCCACAGCACGCGCGCCTTGCGATCGAGCTGGCGCACGAAGCGCGAGTTGGGCTCGACGGGCCTGAACTCGATCCGGATCTGGTGCTTGGCGAAGAGATAGTTCGCGACCGTGTCGGGACGCGCGGCGACCAGCCCGAACGTCTGTTCCGCGAGCTCTTCGGCGGCGGCGTCGAGTTCCTCGAAGTAGTTGCTGCGATAGTGGAGGAAGTCGCGGACCTGCTCGTAGGGCATCAACACCGCGGGCGGCCGATCCTCGTCGCCTTCGGCGTAGCGCTCGTCGAGCGCGTGCAGCTTCTCGCCGGTGCGGCGGAAGGCGAGGTGCAGGTTGAGGAAGGCGTGGGCGAACCAGGGCACGTTCGAGACGATCGTCTTCAGATCCTGTCCGTTGGGCGCGAGGCCGCTGAAGACGGGGTCGGCAAGAGCCTCGCGCAGACTGCTGACGATCTTGTCGTCGTCCTGCTGCGCGAAGGCGCCGACGTCGATCGAGAACGTCTGGGCCAAGGCCACCATGACCTGCGCGGTCAGAGGGCGCTGGTTGTTCTCGATCTGGTTCAGATAGCTCGGCGAGATGCCGAGGCGTTCGGCGAACGCGCCCTGGTTCAGGCCGCCGGCTTCCCGCAGCAGCCGGATCTTGGGACCGACGAAGATCTTCTGGCGCATTTGCATCTGTAACATTGCAAATCGAGATTGCAACATCTTCGCAGGCTCGCCCGATTGTCTCTATCGCCTCTCCCGATTGGCGCTACCTATCGAAAGGCATACGGGAGAAATGCTCAATGCCTTTCAAGAGCTTTGACACCGCGACCATAGAAGTCGCCGGCAATGCTTCGTCGATCATCGTCGTCCACACCGCGCTCGTTCGTCTCGGAATCGTCAGTGCGCTTCGGATTCAGGCCAGCCTTCACGGGCAGGCGATCCATCATGGTGCGCGTTTCGCCGATGTCGAAGACGCGATCCTCCAGGCTCGCCACGGCGGCGTTCTGCTGTGCGACACCAATAGCTGGACGGCCATGGAGAAGGACGCGGCTGGCCTGCGCGATCGTGTGCGGGCGCAAAACATCGCCTTGCTGCTGATCGCCAACACCGATGCCGGGGCCCACCGACTGCTGCAGTTGCGCGGCGTCTCGGGGGTCGTCGCGCCGGACTGCGAGATCGCCGAGCTGGAACAGGCGGTAGCCGAGATCGTCGATGGCCGCACCTGGTTCAAGGCGGAAGGCCGTGCGGTGCCGCCGAGCGGCATGTCGAAACTGTCCTGCCGCCAAGTCGAGATCCTCGAGCTGATGACGCGCGGCCTGCTCAACAAGCAGATCGCCTGGGAGCTCGGAGTTACGGAAGGCACCGTGAAGAGCCATGTCTCGGCCATTCTCGAGAAGCTCGGCTGCGACCGCCGCACGCAGGCCATCGCCGCCTTTCTCCAGAGCATGGGCGTCGGGCACCATGTCGCGATGCCCGCCCTGCATTCCTGACAGCTCCTGCTGACGACTCCAAAGGCGCCTGCTTCGCAGTAGGCGCCTTTTTTGCGTCGCCAGACTTGTCAAAGATATATCTTGGTGAGATATATCTGAGATAGGGAGGCGCAAATATGTGGTTCAAGTCACACCATCATCACCGGCACTGTCATGGCCCGATGGGCATGGGGCGCGGTGGCGGAGAGGGCCGTTTCGGCGGTCGTCGCGGGTTCGGTCCTGCTGGCAGCCGTCCCCGCATGTTCGAGCAGGGCGACCTGCGCTACGTCGTGCTCAAGCTGCTCGCGGAGAAGCCGGCCCACGGCTACGAGATCATCCGCGCCGTCGAGGAGCGCTTCGGCGGCGCCTACGCGCCGTCGCCCGGCATCGTCTATCCGACGCTGACGCTCCTTGAGGAGCAGGGCTTCATCGCCGTCGTCGAGACCGACGGGCCGCGCAAGCTCTACGGTCTCACGGACGAGGGGCGGGCGGAGCTCGAGCGCAGCGGCGCCGACGTTGATCGCGTGTTCGCCCGCATGAGCGAGATGCGCCAGCGCTTTGGCGGAGGCGCGGCGCCCGAGATCCAGCGCGCCATGGAGAACCTCAAGACGGCGTTGCGTTTGCGCCTCGAGCGCGGCGAGACGGCCGACGTACGCCGTATCACCGCGATCCTGGACGGCGCCGCGCGGGCCGTCGAGGAGCTGTGATCGGCGCGATCGTTCAGCGTTCCTGGCTCTCGAACGGGATGTAGCGGTAGGTCCACGTTTCGGTGAGCGGCTTGCCGGCGAAGCGCAGGAAGCCGCGCATCTCGACCGGCTCCGGTCCCTGTGGGTCGAGATCGAACATGGTGCGCCATAGGTCCTTGGCGCCCTCCGGCGAGCGCTCGGTGATGAAGTTCGAGAAGGTGCCGCGCGAGGCGGTGACCACCGGCTCGGGCGTCTCGCCCTCGTCGAGCGTCGCCAGGATCGGCCCCCGGAACTCGATCAGGAACTTGCGCAGCACCTTGGAGCGCGGCGCGCCCTGCACGGCGCCCATGCCCAGGCGTGTCGCGACGCAAAGCGCGAGGTCGCCCGGAAACGGGTCCTTGTCGCGCCAGTACAGCTTGTAGCGGAAGGCGAGCTCGTCGCCGGCGTGGTTGGCGGCGTCCGGCACCCACATCGCCACGACGTTGTCGTAGATCTCGTTGTTGGTCGGGATTTCGACGAGCTGCACCGAGCCCTTGCCCCAATCGCCGATCGGCTCGACCCAGGCGCAAGGGCGCCGCTCGTAGAAGACCGCGTCGAGATAATGGTCGTAGTCGTGGTCGCGCTGCATCAGGCCGAAGCCCTTCGGCGTCTGGTCGAGGAAGGTCGAAATCTGCAGCGTCGGCGGGTTGATCAGCGGCCGCCAGAGGTGCTCTCCGGTGCCGGCCCAGATCGCCAGTCCGTCGGAATCGTGGATCTCCGGCCGCCAGTCCGCGGCCTTCGCCTTCACGCTCTCGGAATACCAGTACATCGAGGTCATCGGCGCGATGCCGAGCCGCTCGATCGGCTTGCGCAGATGGAGCTCGCAGGAGATGTCCATCGTCGTGGCGAAGCCGCGATGCATCGTGAAGCGATAGGCGCCGGCGACGCTGGGGCCGTCGAGCAGGGCGTAGACCTCGACCGGGCCCTGGTCGGTGCGCCCCTCGCCGATCCAGAAATGCGTGAAGTCGGGAAACTCCTCCGGGATGGCCACGCCCGAGTTCTGCGCGAGGCCCCGGGCCGAGAGGCCGAACTGGTTCGATTCGCCCACAGCACGGAAATAGGAGCCACCGATGAAGCGCGCCCAGCCTTCGTGGTCGCGCTGCTCCGGCTTGTCGGAGGCCTGCCGCAGCTCGAAACCGGCGAAGGGCGGCGGCTCGGCCGCGAGCTTGCGCAAGGGACTGTCGGCCGGCGTGATGAAATCCTCCGGCTGGAAGATCACCTCGCGCGCCTCGCCGTCCGCCAGAGCGTAGATCGCGACGGATTTCGGCGACAGCAGGCCGACGGCGAGGAACGTGACGGGGTAGGGACCCTTCGCGTCGAGGGCGCGGTCGAGATCGTATTTGGTGTTCTTGGCGACGTCGTAGTCCATCGTCTTGACGATCGCCGGGTCGGGCGTCGGCGGCGGCTGGTACGGCGCCGCCGCCAGCGCCTTGGCGCGCGCCTTCAGCAGATCGAAGCCGAACGGCTGCGGCGGGCCGAGTTTGGGGCCCGGCAGGTCCAGCCCGGGCGCGGCGGTGTCGGCTTGCGCGCGGGCCAACGGCCAAAGCTGCAGCGCGGCGGCCAGCTTCAGGATATTGCGTCGCGAGAGCATGACGGAATCATTTCGTGTCAAGGCGATCCCCGGCGGTTACCGGGGCGGCGCCGAGCGGGCAATGGGCGGAGAGATAGACGGCGATGAATGAACCGGCCGTGGATGAACCGGCCGTGGATGGGACGCCCGTGGATGGGACGACCACGAGCCTGCTCGTGCTCGGCGGCGCGCGGTCGGGCAAGAGCGGCTACGCCCAGCGCCTCGCCGAGCGTTCGGGGCTCGAGCCCGTGTTTCTCGCCACGGCCCAGGCCTGGGACGACGAGATGACCGAGCGCATCGGCCTCCATGTAGCCGCCCGCGCCGGAGCCGGCTGGACCACGCGCGAGGAGCCCCATGACATGCCGCGCGCGCTCGCGGAGCTGGCGTGGCCGGGTCGCGTCGTCGTGGTCGATTGCCTGACGCTGTGGCTCAGCAACCTCATGCTGCGCGGCGACGATCCCGCGCGCGCGGAAGCCGAGCTCGTCGGGCAGGTCGGCCGACTCGCCGGTCCGGCGATCTTCGTGTCCAACGAGGTCGGGGCCGGCATCGTGCCGGAGACCTCGCTCGGCCGGAGCTTCCGCGATGCCCAGGGCCGGCTCAACCAGGCCATGGCCGCCGCCTGCGAGGCCGTGGTGCTGGTGACGGCCGGGCTGCCCCGCCGGCTGAAGCCGGCGCCGGCGCCCTCGATCACGCTGGGCGTGCGATGAACTACCGCCACGACTTCCATGCCGGCAACCACGCCGACGTCTTCAAGCACGCGATGCTCGCGCGCATCCTGCTCTATCTCGCGCGCAAGCCGGCGCCGTTCCGCATCATCGACACGCATGCCGGCAGCGGGACCTACAATCTCGGTGGAGCGGCGGCGGCACGCACGGGCGAGTGGCGTGCCGGCATCGGGCGCGTCGATCCCGCCGCGATGGAGCGTAGGAGCCGCGAGCTGCTCGCGCCCTATCTCGAGATCGTCGGCACGTCGCGGGAGGGCAGGGCGCCCTATCCGGGCTCGCCGCTGATCGCGCAGGCGCTGATGCGCCCGTTCGATCGCATGATCGCCTGCGAGATCCGGCCCGAGGCCCGCCTCGCGCTGGAGCGCGCGCTGGGCAAGGACCATCGCTCCAAGGTCGTCGCGCTCGACGGCTACGTCGCGCTCAACGCCTTCGTGCCGCCGGTCGAGCGGCGTGGCCTCGTGCTGATCGATCCGCCGTTCGAGGCGGCCGACGAGTTCGATCGGCTCGCCGAGGCGATGGTGGGCGCGCACCGCAAATGGGCCGGCGGCACCTATGCCGCCTGGTACCCGATCAAGGATCGGCGCGGGCCGGAACGCCTCGCCGCCTCGCTCGTCGTCGCCGGCATCGCCGACGCCTTGCGTCTCGAGCTGGTCGTCGGCCCGCGCGGCGGCGACGGGCCGCTGGCCGCCAGCGGGCTCCTCGTCGTCAATCCGCCCTACGTGCTCGCGGACGAGGCGGCTTGCCTTCTCCCGGCGCTTGCCAGACAGCTCGGCGCCGGGCGCGGCAGCTCGCTGGTCGAGCGGATCGGCGCCCCCTGACCGGAGGCCAAGCCTTGATGAAGCTCTACGTCTCGCCGACCTCTCCCGCCGTCCGCAAGGTGCGGATCGGTGCCGCGATGCTGGGGCTCGATGGCGACATCGCACTCGTGCCGGCCGATTTCATGGATTTGCAGGATGCGCTCTACGGGCACAATCCGCTGGGCAAGATCCCCGCCCTGGTGCTCGACGACGGCCTGGCGCTGCAGGACAGCGCGGTCATCCTCGAATATCTCGACCATCGCGCCGGCGGCGGCCGCCTGATCCCGCCTCCGGGCGAGGCGCGCTGGCGCGTGCTGGCGGACCAGGCGCTGGCCGACGGGATGCTCGATGCCATCGTGCTGCAGGTCTACGAGGTGCGCTTCCGCCCCGAGGCCAAGCGCGAGTCGCTCTGGGTCGAGCGACAGGTCGGCAAGATGGAGCGGGCGCTCGACACCTTCGAACGGTGCCCACCGGCAGGGCCGCGCAGCGTCGCCGACGTCGCCCTTGCCTGCGCGCTCGGCTTCCTCGACCTGCGCATGGAGGGCCGTTGGCGCGACGGCCACCCCAAGCTTGTCGCATGGCTCGATGCGTTCGCCGCCGAGGTGCCGAGCTTCGAGACGACCCGCTTCAAGGGTTGAGGGATGGACGAGCTGGGCGGACCGCCGCACGAGACCTTGCCGGAAGAGGTCGAGACCCTCGCGCTCGCCGGGTCGACCGACCTGTTCCTGCGGGCGAGGACGCCGGCCTTCCGCCGCGTGACGCTGGCACTGGTGGCCGCCGGCTTCTCGACCTACGCGCTGCTCTATTGCGTGCAGCCGCTGCTGCCGGTGTTCTCCCACGATCTGGGCGTGTCGCCCTCCGTCTCGAGCCTCTCGCTGTCGGTCACCACCGCGGCCCTGGCCTTGGCCATGCTGGTCGCGGGCCGCATCTCCGACGCGCGCGGGCGCAAGCCGATCATGGCCGCCTCGCTGTTCGCCGTAGGCGTGCTCACGCTGGCCTGTGCCTTCGCGCCGAATTGGGGTCTGCTGCTCGTCGGGCGTGCGCTCACCGGCGTGGCGCTCGCCGGCGTGCCCGCGGTGGCGATGGCCTATCTCGCCGAGGAGGTGCACCCGCGCGACCTCGGCGGCGCGATGGGACTCTACATCGCCGGCAACGCCTACGGCGGCATGCTGGGCCGCGTGCTGACCGGCGTGCTGATCGACTGGACGCAGAGCTGGCGCATCGCCATCGGCGTGATGGGCGTGTTCGGCATCGCCGCCGCGGCGCTGTTCACCGCGCTGCTGCCGGCCTCGCGCCGCTTCGAGCCGGAGCGCGACGTCTCGCTGCGCCACCTCGGCGACGCCTTCGCCGCGCACTTGCGCGATCCCGGCCTGGCGCAGCTCTTCGCGGTCGGCTTCCTGCTGATGGGCGGCTTCGTCACCGCCTACAACTATCTGTCCTATCGGCTGATCGAGCCGCCTTTCGATCTGGGACAGGCCTTCGCCGGCGCCATCTTCCTCGTCTACCTGCTCAGCGGGCCGGCCTCAGCCTGGTTTGGCCGCCTCGGTGACCGCCACGGCCGCGGTCGCATGATGGCCTCCGCGATGGCGCTGATGGCGCTCGGTCTCGCGCTGACCGCGACGTCGAGCCTCGTGATCTCGATCGCCGCGATCGCGATCTTCACCTGCGGCTTCTTTGGCGCCCACGCCATCGCCAGCGGCTGGGTCAGCCGACGTGCGCACAATGCGCGGGCGGCGGCGGCGTCGCTCTATCTCTTTGCCTATTACGCCGGCTCGAGTGTGTTCGGCTCGCTCGGCGGGCTGTTCTGGTCGCGGTTCGGCTGGCCCGGCATTCTCGCGCTGGTGGCGCTGCTCATCGCGCTCGCGCTCACCTTCGCCGCGAGCTTGGCGAGGCGGGAACGGCGCGAACTCGCCTGAGTACCGGAAGCTCGGCTTTGGAACTCCGGTGCGGCAGAACGGGTTTGCAACCCAATCGTGTCCTCGAGCCCGGCGTATCGGGCAGGAAGGCAATCATGAACATTTTTCGCCTCGCCGCTCTCGGCGTCTTCACTTGCGGCTTGGCCGCGACGTCGTCCACGTGCTTCGCCACGCAACTGACCGATGCCTTCGTGGCCAACGCCCGGCCCAACGTCGAATTTCTCGACAAATCGAGCCGGCTGGCGCTGGAGCGCTCCCCGAAACGCGGCGTCAAGGCCTACGCGCAGGATGTTGCGGCTCGCGAGACGATCGTCTCCAACACCTTCGTCGCCTGGTGGCAGTCCAACACGGCGGCCGGCGCCAGCGCCGCGCTGGGGACCCCGCCGCGGGCGGAGAACGATCCGCTCGATCGCAACGCGCTCGACAAGATGGCCGGCGACGTGTCCCGCCTGGTCGACGGCAGCCTTCTGACCGGCCGCTCCGTGGCCGTCGAACACCTTGCCCCTGTCGTGATACCGGCGGCGAAGGACGCGCTCCTGCCAGCGCAACAGGCCGACTTCGAGACGTTGAAGACGCTGAGCGGCCGTCGCTTCGACGCCTTCTACAAGTTGACCCAGCGCAACGCGCTCCGCCAACTCGTGGCGCTCTACCGCGACTACGCCACACAGGGCGACGATCCCGCGCTGCGCTCGCTCTCCACGCTGCAGCTCGACAAGACCAACGACCTGATCAGCAGGTTGAACGCGCTCCATTGAGGTCGAGGCGCGGCGACACCGCGTTCGCGGGCCGACCGTTCGGTTGACTCCGCCGGGACCTGGTGCGACCACGCGCGCCCATGTCGCCGCTCGTATCCCGCCCGCCTCGATGAAGGCTTTCGTATTTCCCGGCCAAGGCTCTCAGGCCGTCGGCATGGGCAAGGTCTTGGCCGATGCCTTTCCCGAGGCTCGCGCGGTCTTCGCCGAGGTCGACGAAGCGCTGGGGCAGAGGCTGTCGACCCTGATGTTCGAGGGGCCCGAGGCGGAACTCACGCTGACCGCCAACGCGCAGCCGGCCTTGATGGCCGTCAGTCTCGCCGTGATCGGCGTCCTGCGCTCGGAAGTCGGACTAGACTTGGCCCGCGACGCCGCGTTCGTCGCGGGACACTCCTTGGGTGAGTATTCGGCGCTTGCCGCCGCCGGCGCGTTGCCGCTCGCCGCGACCGCGCGGCTGCTGCGGCTGCGCGGCGAGGCCATGCAGAAGGCGGTGCCGGTCGGCGCTGGCGCCATGGCGGCGCTGCTGGGCGCCGAGCCCGCCGTCGCCGCCGCCATCGCCGCCGAGGCCGTCGCGCTAGGCGAGGTCTGCCAGGTCGCCAACGACAATGGCGGCGGTCAGGTCGTGGTCTCCGGTGCGAAGGCGGCGGTGGAGCGCGCCATCGAGATCGCCAAGGGCCGCGGCATCAAGCGTGCGATCCTGCTTCCGGTCTCTGCCCCCTTCCACTGCGCGATGATGCAGCCGGCCGCCGAGGCCATGGCGGCGGCGCTCGCCGAAGCGCCGCTGCGGGCGCCGGTCGTGCCGCTCGTCGCCAATGTCACCGCGGCGCCCGTCACCGACCCCTCGGCGATCCGCGACCTGCTCGTCGCCCAGGTCACCGGCACCGTGCGCTGGCGCGAGTGCATGGGCTTCATGGCCGGGCAGGGTGTCACGCATTTCGTGGAATGCGGTGCCGGGCGCGTGCTGTCCGGCCTGGTCAAGCGCGTGGCACCCGGCGCCACGGGCGCCTCCGTGGGCGTGCCGGCCGAGATCGAGGCCTACAAGGGCGCCGCTTGAGGCGCCGGGAGACTCTATGTTCGATCTGACCGGCAAGACCGCGCTGGTGACCGGCGCCAGCGGCGGCATCGGCCGCGCCATCGTCACCGCCCTGCACGCGCAGGGCGCGACGCTGGCGATCTCCGGCACGCGCCGCGACGCGCTCGATGCTCTCGCCGGCGCGTTGGGGGAGCGCGTGTGCGTCGTGCCGTGCGATCTCGCCGACGCGACGGCGGTCGAGGGCCTGGTGCCGGCGGCGGAAGCCGCGGCCGGCGCGCCGGTCGACATCCTCGTCAACAACGCCGGCATCACGCGCGACAACCTCTTCATGCGCATGAGCGACGCGCAATGGGATGAGGTCGTCGCGGTGAACCTCACCACGGGCTTCAAGCTGGCGCGCGCCTGCCTCAAGGGCATGATGCGCCGGCGTTACGGCCGCATCATCGCCGTGACCTCGATCGTCGGCACCACGGGCAACCCGGGCCAGGCCAATTACGCCGCGTCGAAGGCCGGCATGGTCGGCCTCACCAAGAGCGTGGCGTTCGAGGCGGCGACGCGCAACGTGACGGCGAACTGCATCGCGCCCGGCTTCATCGAAACGCCGATGACGGACGTGCTCAACGACAAGCAGAAGAGCGCGATCCTCGGCGCCGTGCCGATGGGACGGCTCGGCCAGCCGGCCGATGTGGCGGCCTGCGCCGTGTTCCTCGCCAGCGCCGAGGCCGCGTACGTGACGGGTCAGACGCTCCACGTGAACGGCGGCATGGCGATGATTTGAAGGGCGGATCGGGCGCCGCCCGACCAACTCGCCTCGCCGCGACAATCGTGCTAGGCAGCGCCGCTCGTGCGGGACGTCCAAGGCAAAACGAGAGCGCGGCGCTCGACTTGGGCCGACTCGAACTCTAGTGAAGCTTGCGGACGCGTGGAAGCGCTCCGCGAAGACGGTCTGACAGCCGCGACAGATAAGGGATCGAAGACGATGAGTGATGTGGCCGACCGCGTGAAGAAGATCGTGATCGAGCACCTCGGAGTGGACGCCGACAAAGTCACCGACAACGCGAATTTCATCGAGGACCTCGGCGCCGATTCGCTGGACACGGTGGAGCTGGTGATGGCGTTCGAGGAAGAGTTCGGCGTGGAAATCCCGGACGATGCCGCCGAGACCATCGTCACGGTCGGCGATGCCGTGAAGTTCCTCGACAAGGCCACCGCCGCGCAGACCTGAGCCGCGGCTCGATTTTTCCATCACGGCGCCGGCTTGCTCACGCACCGGCGCCGTCGGCGTTAGGCCGGCTTCGAACATGGGCTAGGGATGCGTAGGGTCGTCGTCACGGGTCTTGGAATGGTGTCGCCGCTCGCCTGCGGCGTCGAAGCGTCTTGGAAGCGCCTGCTCGCGGGCGAGTGCGCGGCCAAGGCGATCACGACGTTCAAGGCGGACGATCTCGCGTGCCGCATCGCCATGAACGTGCCGCGCGGCGACGGCAGCAACGGTACCTTCAATCCCGACCATTGGATGGACCCCAAGGATCAGCGCAAGGTCGACGATTTCATCCTCTTCGCGGTGGGTGCGGCGACCCAGGCGCTCGACGATGCGGACTGGCACCCTCAGACCAACGAGGACCAGATCGCCACCGGCGTGTATTTCGGGGCCGGCATCGGCGGCCTCAACGGCATCGCCGACCAGGCCATCATCCTCCACGAGAAGGGCCCGCGGCGCGTCTCGCCGTTCTTCGTCACCGGGCGGCTGATCAACCTCGCCGGCGGCTACATCTCGATCAAGCACAAGCTGCGCGGGCCCAACCACGCCTGCGTGACGGCGTGCTCGTCGGGCACCCACGCGATCGGCGACGCGTCGCGCCTGATCGCGCTGGGCGACGCCGACGTCATGGTGGCCGGCGGTTGCGAGGCGACGATCAGCCGGATCGGCATCGCCGGTTTTTCCGCCTGCAAGGCGCTCTCGACCAACTTCAACGATTCGCCGGAGAAGGCCTCGCGCCCGTTCGATCGCGACCGCGACGGCTTCGTCATGGGCGAGGGCGCCGGAGCCGTCGTGCTCGAATCCTACGAGCACGCCAAGGCGCGCGGCGCCAAGATCTACGCCGAGGTGATCGGCTACGGCATGTCGGGCGACGCCTACCACATCACCGCGCCGGCCGAGAGCGGCGACGGTGCCTTCCGCGCGATGCAGGCGGCGATCAAGCGCGCCGGGATCGAGCCGCGCGACATCGACTACATCAACGCGCATGGCACCTCGACGCCGCTCGGCGACGAGATCGAGCTGCGCACCGTGCAGCGGCTGCTCGGCGAGGGTACCAACTCGCTGTCGATGTCCTCGACCAAATCGGCGGTCGGCCACCTGCTCGGCGCCGCCGGCGCGGTCGAGGCGGTGTTCTCGGTGCTGGCGCTGCGCGACCAGATCGTGCCGCCGACGATCAACCTCGACAACCCGCCCGATTTCGCGCGCATCGACCTGGTGCCGCACGAGGCACGCAAACGCGACGTCGAGTTCGTCCTCTCGAACTCGTTCGGGTTCGGCGGGACCAACGCCTGCCTCATCCTCACCCACGCCCATTGACCGGCGCGGCGCGGCCCCCCGGCGACGTCGTACTCCCGTTTTCGCCATATTGCCTGCTTAGCCCTGGACGACGTTCGCTCGTGCGCCTCCGGCGCCGCGGATTGTGACGCTTTGAGGACTCGGTTCGCGCGATGACCCCGCAAAGCCCCAACGAAGCGCTTCAGCCCGAGGCGCCCCCGCCGCCGCCGCCGCGGTTGCCGAAGAAGCGCCGCCCGACGCTGTCGATGCTGTCGGGCTTCGTCTCGTTCCTGGCGATCGTCGCAATCGGCGCGCTCGCCCTGTTCACCCTCGGCCGGTCCCGGCTGCAGGAGCCCGGACCGCTGACGGCCAACAAGATCGTCACCATCGCGCCCCACACCGACCTGCCCGACATCATCGACAAACTGGCGAGCGAGGGCGTGATCGACAGCCCGCTGGTCCTCAACGTGGTGTTGACCGGCACCGGCAAGCGCAGCCAGGTCAAGGCCGCGGAATATCTCTTCAAGGCGCACGCCAGCCTGCAGGAGGTGATCGACACGCTGGTGTCCGGCAAGCAGTACCTGCATCCGTTCTCGGTGCCGGAGGGTCTCACCAGCCAGCAGATCGTGCAGCGCCTGAAGGAGAGCGACCTGCTCGTCGGCGACGTCAAGGACGTGCCGCGCGAAGGTTCGCTGATGCCCGACACCTACAAGGTCTATCGCGGCGAGACCCGCGCCGCCGTGATCGTGCGCATGCAGGAGGCCGATCGTAAGCTGGTCGAGCAGATCTGGGCGCGCCGCGCGCCCGACCTGCCGCTGCGCGCGCCCTACGACATGGTCACGCTCGCCTCCGTCGTCGAGAAGGAGACCGGCAAGGCCGACGAGCGCTCGCGGGTCGCCGGCGTGTTCATCAACCGGCTGCGCAAGCACATGCGGCTGCAGTCCGATCCGACGATCGTCTACGGTCTCGTCGCCGGCCAGGGCACGCTCGGCCATTCGATCACGCGCTCCGAGCTCGACCGCCGCACGCCCTACAACACCTACCAGATCGATGGTTTGCCGCCGGGCCCGATCGACAATCCCGGGCGCGCGGCGCTAGAGGCCGTGGCCAACCCGTCGCGCACGCCGGACCTCTACTTCGTCGCCGACGGTTCGGGCGGCCACGCCTTCTCCGGCACGATCGAGGAGCACAATCGCAACGTCCTGCGCTGGCGTCAGATCGAGCGCGTCGCCAAGGACAAGGTGGATATCGACAAGCTGTCGCCGACGGCGACGCAGCCGCCTCCCCCGGGCAAGCCGGGCGACCAGCGCAGCGACGCCGACGACGCCGCCTTCGGCCTGCTGCCGACGGTGGTCGCCAGCACGAGCCTCGGGCCGCAGATGCTCTTCACCGACCCCACCGCCAATCACGACATCGACCGCATCGCCGCGGCGGAGGAGCGCGGCGTGCCGCCGGCCGCTCGGTCCGGTGCCACGCCGGCGTCGCCGCGTCAGGATCCCGCGCATTACGCCAATCTCGACGACATGAGCTTCGCCTTCTCCGACGGGCAGGCCAAGGCGACCGCGGCCGTCGACCTGCTCGACGGGCCGATCACCGAGAGCCCGGCCGCGGCGACCACGGCCGTGGCGCAGACGCCGTCGCGCGCGACCGAGCCGGCGGAAACGCTTGCCGCGCACCCCGTCGCCACGCGCGAGACGCGCGCCGCCTCGCTCGACGGCGGCGGCGCCGCGCATCCCGACCTGTTCGCCGATCCCGAGGGCGAGGCCGCGCCGGCGAAGGTTCCGCCGGCGCACCCCAGGATCTACGACGCGTCCGAGAACACGCCTTTCGATCCGCTGCGCAACAAGAGCTACGACCTCAACACCGCGAAGACGATCCCGGGCGATCTTGTCCACGTCAACTGAGGCCGGCGCTTCGCCGGACGTGGTCCGCAGCATGACCGGCCTCGCCCAGGTCGCCGGCGACAGCGGCGCCGCGCGCTGGACCTGGGAGATCAAGACCGTCAACGCCAAGGGGCTCGACCTGCGGCTACGCCTGCCGCCGAGCCTCGACCTGCTCGAGCTCGAGGCCCGCAAGCGCATCGGCGCCCGCCTCGCACGCGGCACCTGCCATGCGGTGCTCACCGTCGTCCGCGAGAAGCTGCCGGTGCAGCTGCGGGTGGACACGGAGAAACTCGCCGCGCTGACGCGGGCGTTGGCGGACGTGCAGCTGCCGCTCGGGATCGGGCCGGCGACGCTGGACGGCTTGCTCGCGCTGCCGGGCATGGTCGAGACCGCGGAGCGCGGGCTCGATCCCGCCGCCGCGGAGGCGTTGAGGGCCGCCTGTGCCGCCGGCCTCGACGCCGCGCTCGACGTGCTGGTCGCGATGCGCGCGGTAGAAGGCGCGGCGCTGCGCGACGTCCTCGACGCGCGTCTCGCCGCGATCGCCCGTCTCACGGAGACCGCCGACACCGCGCCGCAACGCACGCCCGAGGCGGTCCGGGCCAAGCTGGCGGCGACCATCGCGACGCTCGCCGAACGCCCCGGCCTCGATCCGGCGCGCCTGCATCAGGAGGCGCTGATCCTCGCCGCCAAGGCCGACGTGCGCGAGGAGCTCGATCGCTTGCAGGCCCATGTCTCCGCCGCGAGGGGGCTGCTGTCCGGGGGCGGGCCGGTCGGTCGCCGCCTCGACTTCCTCGCCCAGGAGATGGCCCGCGAGGCCACGACCTTCTGCGCCAAGGTCGACGACGCGGCGCTCACCACGCTCGGGATGGAGCTGCGCGTCGAGATCGAGCAGCTGCGCGAGCAGGTGCAGAACGTGGAGTGAGGCGCGGCCCCGCCGCTAGCGCGCCAGCGCCGGCAGCACCGTGCCGATGAGCACCGCCGCCCAATGCACGCCGGCACCGGCGACGACGTGGCCGTGCCAGATCGAGCGCGAGAACGTCAGGTCGTCCCTCACGTGCCAGATGATCCCGGCGCTGTAGACGAGCCCGCCGACGACGAGCAGCACCAGTGCCGGCCGCGACAACGCCGCGCTCACCGGCTCGAAGGCGAGCACGACGATCCATCCCAGCAGCAGGTAGAGCGCGATCCAGAGGCCCTCGCGCAAGTGCGGCACGAAGATCTTGCCGAGGATGCCGAGACCGGCGATGGTCCACACCGCCGTCGTCATGCCCCAGGCCCAGCCGCCCTTCAGCGCGAGCGTGGTGAACGGCGTGTAGGAACCGGCGATCATGAGGAAGATGCCGGAATGATCAAGCCTCCGGTACAGGGGCCGAAGCCTGCCGCGCGAAAAATTATAGGCGGCGGAGAAGGCCAGCATCAGCACGAAGCCGGCGGCGTAGATGCCGATGGCGGTGGCATGCGCGGCGCCCAGCGCCAGGGCCAGCGAGAAGATCACCGCGCCGCCGACCACAGCCAGCACCATGCCGACGACATGCACGACGACATCGGCGCGCCAGGCGGCGAGCGTGGGATAGAGGTACATGGGGTTCGGGCGCCGGCTCACCGCCTCACCATGGCATCGGCCCGCGGCGAAAATGCGCCGGGCTCCGACGACGATCGCACGGCCCGCGCTCGCCGGCTATGCGCCGTGAGGCGAGGGTGGGCCGATGCGGAGCGACGTCTCCCGAGGGCGAGCTTGTCGCCGTCGTTGCGGATCGCGGCTCCGACGAGCCCGGTGCGGCGATGATCACCCGGCTCGCCGTGGCCGGCTATCGCTCGTTGCGCGACCTGCGGGTCGAGCTGGCGCCGCTCACGGTCGTCACCGGCGCCAACGGCAGCGGCAAGTCGAGCCTCTACCGCGCGCTGCGCCTGCTGGCGGCGATCGCGCAGGGCCGTGCGATCCCGTCGCTGGCGCAGGAGGGCGGCCTGCCCTCGACGCTCTGGGCCGGCCCGGAGACCATCTCGCGCGACGTCAAGGCCGGTCTCCACCCGGTCCAGGGCCTTGCCCGCAAGGACCCCGTGAGCCTCAGGCTCGGCTTCGCCGCCGAGGATTACGGCTACGCGATCGATCTCGGCCTGCCGCTGCCGATCCCGCCGTCGATGTTCTCGCGCGATCCCGAGATCAAGGCGGAGAGCCTCTGGTTCGGGCAGCGGCTCGGCCGCGCCAACGAGATCGCCAAGCGTCGCGGCCCGGGCGTCCACGTCCGTGGCGCCGACGGCACCTTTCGCGACGTCCACACCGGCCTGTCCGCGGTCGACAGCATGATGACGCATTGCGCCGACCCGCGACAGGCGCCGGAGCTGCTCGAGCTGCGCGAAAGGCTGCGGGGCTGGCGCTTCTACGACCACCTGCGCACCGATGCCGACGCGCCGGCGCGGCGGCGGCAGGTCGGCACCCGTACGCCCGTCCTCGCCGACGATGGCGCCGACCTCGCTGCGGCGGTGCAGACGATCCTGGAGATCGGGGACGAGGCCGCGCTCGCCGATGCCGTCGCCGACGCGTTTCCGGGCGCGGGAATCGTCGTGACGGCGTCGGACGGCCTGTTCGAGCTGACGATGCGCCAGCATGGCCTGCTGCGCCCGCTCGCCACCGCCGAGCTGTCCGACGGCACGTTGCGCTACCTGCTCCTCGTCGCGGCGCTGCTGACGCCGCGCCCGCCCGAGCTGATGATCCTGAACGAGCCGGAGACCAGCCTGCATCCCGATCTGCTGGCTCCGCTCGGCCGGCTGATCGCGACGGCGGCCGAGCGGTCGCAAGTCCTCGTGGTGACGCATGCCGCCGGCCTCACGGCGGCGCTGCGCGAAGCCGCGCCGCAGCTCACGGAGATCGCGTTGACGAAGGAGTTCGGCGAGACGATCGTGCGCGACGCCGCCCCGGCGCCGTGGACGTGGCCGCAGCGGTGAGGACGCTGGTCCCCGCAGCCTCCTCGCCAGCCCGTCTTGCGTCTGATCCCGTTTTGTTCTAGCCATTATAAATGGCCAAGCCGCGCACCACGTTCGTTTGTCAGGGCTGCGGCAACGTCGCGCCGCGCTGGCAGGGACGGTGCGAGGCGTGCGGCGCCTGGAACTCGATGGCGGAGGAGGGCGCGGCCGCCGGCATCGGCGCGCAGGCCGCGCGCGGTGCCCGCAAGGGCAGGATCTTCGCGCTGGGCGATCTCGCCTCGGCCGAGGCGCCGCAGCCCCGGCTCAAGACCGGCATCGCCGAATTCGACCGCGTCACCGGTGGCGGCTTCGTCGCGGGATCGGTGCTGCTGCTCGGCGGCGAGCCGGGCATCGGCAAGTCGACGCTGCTGATCCAGGCCTGCGCGGCGCTGGCGCGACGCGGCGAGCGGGTCTGCTACATCTCGGGCGAGGAGGCGATGGACCAGGTGCGGCTGCGCGCCGGGCGTCTCGGCCTCGTCGACGCCGCGGTCGAGCTCGCCGCCGAGACCGGCGTCGAGGATATCGTCGCCACGCTCGGGCAGGGCCGGCGCCCGGCGCTGGTGGTGATCGATTCGATCCAGACGATGTGGACCGACGCGATCGAGGCCTCGCCGGGCACCGTCAGCCAGGTGCGCGGCGCAGCCCAGGCGCTGATCCGGCTGGCCAAGACCAGCGGCGCCGTGGTGATCCTCGTCGGCCACGTCACCAAGGACGGGCAGATCGCCGGTCCCCGGGTCGTCGAGCACATGGTCGACGCCGTGCTCGGCTTCGAGGGCGAGGGCGGGCGCGATTTCCGGATCCTGCGCGCGATCAAGAACCGCTTCGGCCCGACCGACGAGATCGGCGTCTTCGAGATGACCGGCGGCGGCCTTGCCGAAGTCCCCAATCCCAGCGCCCTGTTCCTCGCCGCCCACGGCGATGGCGCGACCCCCGGCGCCGCGGTCTTCGCCGGCATGGAGGGCACGCGACCGCTGCTGGTCGAGATCCAGGCCCTCGTGGCGCCGACCTCGCTCGGCACGCCGCGCCGCGCCGTCGTCGGCTGGGAGCCTTCGCGCCTCGCCATGATCGTCGCCGTGCTGGAGGCGCATGCCGGGCTGAAGCTCGGCCAGCACGACATCTATCTCACCGTCGCCGGCGGCCTCCGAGTCAACGAGCCGGCCGCCGACCTCGCGGCGGCGGCGGCGCTGGTGTCCTCGCTGTGCGGCCGCGCGCTGCCTTCGGACGTCGTGTTCTTCGGCGAGGTCGGGCTGTCGGGCGCGGTGCGCCCCGTGGCGCATGCCGCCGCCCGGCTCAAGGAGGCGGCCAAGCTCGGCTTCACGCGCGCCGTCGCGCCGCGGATCGACGCGGGCGTCGAGGGCCTCGCGCTGCTCGCCTGCGAGCATGTCGGCGCGCTTGTGGCACGCATCGCGGCGCCGTCGGGCGAGGCGCGCCCGGGCGGCGAGGTCGGGCCGAAGCCGCGGGACGGCGCCGAGCCGGTGCCGCTGCGTCCCTCCCGGAAGCCCGATGTGGACAGCCGGCGCAGCGCGTGACGGGGGCCGCAACCTTCGCTATAGACTTGCCCGCACAATAGGTTCGCGCGCTCGTCGAGACGGCGCGGCACACGCCACCTCAAGGTCCGGGCATGCCCTCCTATCTCGATCTCGGCCTGCTCGCGGTGATCTTCGTCTCCGCCCTGCTCGCCATGCTGCGTGGCTTCACCCGCGAGATCCTCGCCATCGCGTCCTGGATCGCGGCGGCGGCGGCGGCGATCTACTTCTATCCCTATCTCGTGCCCTACCTGAAACCCTATTCCTTCTTCGCCAAGGACTGGGTCGCGGCGCTCGCTGCCGGCACGGTCATCTTCTTCGTGGCGCTGATCCTCGTCTCGATCATCACCGTGAACCTGTCGGACGCGGTGCTCGACTCGAAGGTCGGCGCGCTCGACCGTACGCTCGGCTTCCTGTTCGGCGCGGCGCGCGGCTTCGTCCTCTGCGTCATCGCCTTCGTGTTCTTCGCCAAGCTCGACACGGCCGTCGACAAGTGGCCGGTCTGGGTGCGCGACGCGCGCCTGCGGCCGGCGCTGCAGAGCGTCGGCGACGAGATGCAGGCGATGCTGCCGCACGATCTCCTGAACAAGTTCATCAAGGAAAAAGCCGCGCCGGGCGAGGAGCCGCCGGCGGAAGGCGCCGCGGCGGGCGGAAAGCCCGATGGCGCGGACAACAGCAAGGCCGACGCCGAGCAGGATTCGCCGGCACCACTGCCGCCGCCGCGTGACCGCAGCCACCCGGCCGGTGGAAAAGAACCATAGCTCGGGTTTGTTGCCCGAAGTTAAGCTGGCTTTCGGGGCCGTTCGGATTATGTAGGTTTCGCGACGTATGACGTTTGGCAGAGGCTCCGCGACTTGGGTCGGCGCGGGAGATCGCTAGCCGCCGAGGTTGAGATGATCGACGACGCTGCCTGCCACGAGCCGCACCGGCTCGAGACCGCCGATCCCGCCTTCGATCCGGAGGCCGATCGTCTCCGCGAGGAATGCGGCGTCTTCGGCATCTTCGGGCACCCCGAGGCGGCCGCGATCACCGCCCTCGGCCTGCATGCTTTGCAACATCGTGGCCAGGAAGCGGCCGGCATCGTCGCCTTCGACGGCCATCGTTTCAATTCCGAGCGCCGCCTCGGCCTCGTCAGCGACCATTTCTCGAAGGCCTCGACCATCGCCCGGCTGCCGGGCACCGCCGCCGTCGGCCACGTGCGCTACTCGACCACCGGCGAGACGATCCTGCGCAACGTGCAGCCGCTGTTCGCCGAGCTCGACACCGGCGGCATCGCCGTCGCCCACAACGGCAACCTCACCAACGGCCTGACGCTGCGCCGCGAGTTGATCCGCGACGGCGCCATCTACCAGTCGACCTCCGACACCGAGGTGATCCTCCACCTCGTCGCCCGCAGTCGCAAGGCGCGCGTCATCGAGCGTTTCATCGAGGCGCTGCGCGAGCTGGAGGGCGCCTACGCCCTCGTCACCCTCTCCAACAAAGCGCTGATCGGAGCCCGCGACCCGCTCGGCATCCGTCCCCTCGTCCTGGGCGAGCTCGACGGCCACTACATGCTGGCGTCCGAGACCTGCGCGCTCGACATCATCGGCGCGCGCTTCGTGCGCGACGTCGAGAACGGCGAGATCGTCGTCATCACCGAGTCCGGCGTGGAAAGCCTGCGGCCGTTCCCGCGCATCGCGCCGCGGCCGTGCATCTTCGAATACATCTATTTCGCCCGGCCCGACTCGGTCGTACACGGGCGTTCCGTCTACGGCGTGCGCAAGGCGATGGGCGCCGAGTTGGCGCGCGAGACGGGCATCGACGCCGACGTCGTCATCCCGGTGCCCGACAGCGGCGTGCCGGCGGCAATCGGCTATTCGCAGGCCTCCGGCATCCCGTTCGAGCTCGGCATCATCCGCAACCATTACGTCGGACGCACCTTCATCCAGCCGACGCAGTCGCACCGCGAGAGCGGCGTGCGCATGAAGCACAGCGCCAACAAGGCGGTGGTCGCCGGCAAGCGCATCGTGCTGCTCGACGATTCGATCGTGCGCGGCACCACCTCGGTCAAGATCGTGCGGATGATGCGCGAGGCCGGCGCCCGCGAAATCCATTTCCGCATCTCCTCGCCGCCGATCACCCACCCCGACTATTACGGCATCGATACGCCCGAGCGCGAGAAGCTGCTCGCCGCGACGCATTCGCTCGAGGAGATGCGCGAGTACATCGGATGCGATTCGCTGGCCTTCCTCTCGGTCGAGGGCGTGTATCGCGCGATGGGCGAGGAGCGCCGCGACCCGCACCGCCCGCAGTTCACCGACCATTGCTTCACGGGCGAGTACCCGACCTACCTCACCGACGTCATCGGCGAGCACCGCAGCCAACTCTCGCTGCTGGCGGAGGCGGGCTAGCGCTTGTCATTCCGGGGCTCGGCTCAGCCGAGAACCCGAAACTCATTGCGCTCTCCGGCGAGCGCATCGCCGGCTCGTGCAATGGGTTCCGGATCTCCGCTGCATCCGGAATGACGTGACCCGTGTCACCGGCGTACACCATAGCCATCTGTTCTGCTGGTGGACGCACGTAAATTTCAGAATTTCGATTTGAATTGCTTAAGAAGTTTCTATCACAGTACCTTAAAAAGGATATTTTTATGAAATTGTCTTGGAATATGCAGTCTGTTTTATTCGTTTGCTGCGTGTTTGTCCTAACATCCAGCATCCTCTTTGCTTTGGGCATAATATTGGTCGCGATGCCCGGTGTGGTCGTGCGGGCGTTGGTCTTCGGAGCCGCATGCTCCGCCGCTTTCTTGGCGCATCGAGGGACTTCCCTATGGATCGCCGCAGGCGCCGGACTCGTCGCCTCTCTGCTTGTCGCGCTGCTCGCGATTGTCACATTTCCGCAGGTCGCCGACGGGCTTGGCAACGCTGTTTCGGGGGCTGTGCTTGCTGTCGTGCTGTCCTTGGCGCTGGTGACGTATTCGCGACGACCGACCTGATCCTACGACGGTTGCGGGCGTCTTCCGCGCGACGAGCGAAGAGCGTTGCGACCCGCATCGCTCGAGCACCTAGGAGCCATCGCTGCTGGCTGAGGTGAGTTCGCTCCCGTCATTCCGGCTCGCCGCGAGCCGAGAACCCGGAACCGATTGCGCTCTCCGGGACGTGTCTTCCGGACAGCGCAGGAGGGTCCGGATCTCCGCTTCGCGGCGTCCGGAATGACAAAGGTGGGACGTGCGGCTACACGGGCGCTCCCCTTGCGCCGGACGCCCGATGCCCGAACCCAAACCCCTCGCCGGCCGCGTCGCCCTCGTCACCGGCGCCTCGCGCGGCATCGGCCGCGCCACGGCGCTGGCGCTGGCCGAGGCCGGGGCGCATGTCGTGGCGCTGGCCCGCACCCAGGGCGCGCTCGACGAGCTCGACGACGCGATCCGCGCCGCCGGCTCGCAGGCTACGCTGGTGCCGTGCGACCTCAAGGACGGCCCCGGCCTCGACCGGCTCGGCCAGGCCATCGCCGCGCGCTGGCATCGGCTCGACATCTTCGTCGGCAACGGCGGCGTGCTCGGGCCGCTGACGCCGCTGGCCCAGGTCGAGCCCCGGCAATGGGACCAGGTGCTGGCCACCAATCTCACCGCCAACCTGCGCCTGATCCGGGCGCTGGACCCGCTGCTGCGCGCCGCCGAGGCCGGTCGCGTCGTGATGCTCACGTCCGGCGCCGCGCATCGCGCCGACATGAAGGCCTATTGGGGCCCCTACGCCATCACCAAGAGCGCGATCGACACGCTGGTGCGGACGTACGCCGCGGAGACGCTGAACGTCTCCAAGGTGCGGATCATGGCGGTGAACCCGGGCCCGATGCGTACCGCGATGCGCGCCCAGGCGATGCCGGGCGAGGACCCGGCGACGCTGCCCACGCCCGCGGACCTGGCGCCGCGGATCGTCGCGCTGTGCCTGCCGACCTCCGAGGAGACCGGGCGTCTGTACGATTTCCCGACGGACCGCTTGCTGCGCTTCCAGGCGCCGGCGTAGGGCCTGTTCGGCTCAATGCTGTCGACGTGCCGTGCCGGCGAGCGGAGCGAAGCCATCCAGGGGGCGGCATGCGTTTCCGCTCGCCGCCTCCGGGTTGCCTCGCTCCGCTCGCAAGGACAGAAACGTATCCCGCCTTCGCTCGCATCGCGCGATCTCGTGACGAGGTCCGGGGCGCCCGCGCCCGGCGCGCAAGGTGGCCGGCATTCTGCTAGGCGTGGCGGCGGGCGGCCATCGGGCTCCCGCCCTCGGAGACGACGCGACCCATGCTGATCAGGTACGGCTACGACATCACCTTGCACTGCTGGCAGCCGACGCCGATGGTGACCATGCTGGGCGTGCGCGACGAGCGCGTCGCGACCGACGCCCGCGTTCCCGAGAGCACGCATACGGTGCCGACGGTGCCCACCACGAGCTACCACGATCTCTTCGGCAACACCTGCACCCGCTTCACCGCGCCGGTCGGCGACATCCAGCTCTGGGGCGACGGCACGATCGCCGACAGCGGCCTGCACGACCCCGTGGTCGCCGATGCCGCCGAGACGCCGATCGCCGAGCTGCCGGACGAGTGCCTCGTCTTCCTCATGGGCAGCCGCTATTGCGAGACCGACCGGCTGAGCCAGATCGCCTGGGACATGTTCGGCCACGTGCCGCCGGGCTGGGCCCGCGCGCAGGCGATCTGCGACTTCGCGCACGGGCACATTACCTTCAACTATCAGGCGCCGGACTCGCGCCGCTCGGCGCACGATGTCTACGAGGGCCGCACCGGCGTATGCCGCGACTTCGCCCATCTCGCGATCGCGCTGTGTCGCTGCATGAACATGCCGGCGCGTTACGTGAACGGCTATCTCGGCGACATCGGCGTGCCGGTCGTCGACCCGATGGATTATTCCGCATGGATCGAGGTGTTCCTCGGTGGCGCGTGGCGCACCTTCGATCCGCGCAACAACATTCCTCGCATCGGCCGGCTCGTCGTCGCACGCGGCCGCGACGCCGCCGACGTACCCCTCATCAACTCGTTTGGCCCCCACCAGCTGCGCGCGTTCCGGATCTGGGCCTACGAAGTCACGTGAGCACAGCCTGGTTCAGAAGCGGTGGGCGAGACCCAGATTGCCGCCGCCGGCGGCGAGGTTGTTCGCGCCCTTGAGACCGAAGGCTGTGACCGTGCCGTACCAGCGCGGCCCCAGCTCGAAGGTCGAGCCCACCGCGACCTTCACGAAATCGAGGTTCGGCGCGTAGGCGGTGCCAGTCAGCGTCTGCGTCGGCAGGAAGGCGAGATAGGAGCCGATGACGCCGGGCGTGCGGTCGAACTGATGGTTGTAGGTGACCGTGACGAAGGGATCGACGAGCAGGAAGGACGGGTCGCGCAGGCGGAATTCTGCGCCGCCCTGTCCATACAGGCTGCTCGCCGTCAGTCCGTCGGTGCCGATCGCGAAGAAGGACGGGCCGGTTTCCGTGGTGCCGCCCGTCGACGTGCGCGTGTAGAGCAGGCCGCCGACCGGGCCGAGCTTCACGGGGCCGACCGGCACGAGATAGCCGACGCGGCCCGTGGCCGTGAGCAGCCCGGCGCGCGGCGCGGCATGCAGGCTGCCGAAGACGCCGTCGCGCGTCTGATCGAGCGACGCCGAGCCGCCGGCGACGATACCGTCGAGGAACAGGCGGAGGTACGTCGCCGAGGCGTAGAGCGCGCCCTGGAAGCTGTCGACGCCAGCACGCGCGCCGATGGTGCTCTCGAGGTTGGCGTCGCTGTGGGCGTAATCGAAGGCGGCGCCGAAGCGGATCGCCGGGCCCGCGCGATATTCGGCGCCCGCGGTCACGCCGGCCAGGGTCGCGTCGACGTCGCCCTGGAAGCTGGCGGGTGTCCCGACATGGCCGAAGTCGCCCGCGGCGCCACCGCCGTAGGCGTAGATCGTCCAGGGCGTCGGCCGCCCGTCGCCGCCGATCGCCACGGGGCCGAGGCCGCGCGTGGCGTCGAGCCGGTCGAGCAGCGAGCCGTTGAAGCGGTCGGCTTCGGCGCCGGCGAGGCGCTGCGCCAGGCCGGCCGTCGCGGCGGCGCTGGCGAGGTTGGTCTCTATGGCGCCGTAGGTGAAGCCGGCCGCATTGTAGATCGGATTGCCGCTCGCGACGTAATCGCCGATCAGTTGCTGCGTGCGCGACGTCAGATGGATCGTGTCGGTGAAGATCGAGGTCTGCTGGCAAATGGCGTTGCAGGTCTGACCGGGCTGCAGCGGAAGGATCTGCGTGAAGCCGTAGGCGCGCGCGTTGACCTGCAGCTGGTTGATGAAATTGGCGATGTCGTAATACTGGATCTTGACGCCCGGTACCGCGAGCGAGGCGAGCTGCGCATTGTAGAGCTGCGAGGCCTGGGCGGCGTTGCCGCGCACGGCCGGCGTGCCGGCGCCGGCGAAATCGTAGGCGTTGGTGAGCGACAGATCGTAGACGCCCAGCAGCGCGACGGTGCCGACCCCGGCGCCGCCGATCGCGGCGAGGCCGGTGCGCACGTTCTGCGTCGCCGTCGCGGCGATGGTCGCCGCCGGGATATGCGCGATGCTGCCGAGCTGAACGTCGTTGGTGCCGATCCACACGCCGGCGGCGGCATTGCTGTAGGGCGCGCCTGCGACGAAGCTGTTGACCTGGCCGAGGAAGCCCGAATTGCCGAAGGTCGCGCTGGCCTGGTTGCCGCTGGTGGCGCCGCCGATCGCGAAATTCTCGCCCGAGGTGATCGAGAGATCGTTGCGCAGGACTTCCGCCCAGATCACCGGCGCGGTGCGCCCGGCGCGCCCTTCGTCGGTCAGGCTGTCGCCGAAGAAATAGTAGCTCGTGATCGGATCGGCGTGCGCTGCGAAAGGCACGAGACCTGCGGCGGTCACCAGCAAGCCACGAAGAATACGCATCGTCGAAGTCCGTCGCAGGTCGAACCCCATCACTACATGACGGCGTCGGCTTCGGCTGTTGCGTCGGAACAACAGCTCGTCCGTTCACAGGACCTTGTTCGCATGAAACTCCATGTCTTCGGCACATTCCATGTCTTCGACACACTTCATGTCGTCGGTGCCGTGCTCGCGGCCACCTTCCTGCCTGCGCTCCCCGCCTTCGCGGCGGACGCGCCGATCGCCATCGCTCATCCCTGGCTGAGGGCCACGCCCAGAACCGCGCAGGTGGCCGGCGGCTACGTCACCCTCACCAACAGGGGCAAGGCGCCCGACACGCTGGTGTCGGCGAGCCTGCCGATGGCGCCGGAGGGGCAGATCCACACGATGACCATGAAGAACGGGGTCATGGAGATGCGCCGGCTCGACGATGGGCTCGTCCTGGCGCCGGGCGCCACCGTGACGCTGCGGCCGGGCGGCGACCACCTCATGTTCTTCCAGCCGAAGACGCAGTTGAAGGAGGGCGAGACCGTCCAGGGCTCGCTGACCTTCCAGCACGCCGGCACGGTACCGGTGACCTTCGTCGTCGGCGGCATGGCGGCGAAGAGCGCGCCCGGCACCAAATCCACCCAGTCCGGCCACGAGGAGATGAAGGGCATGGACATGAAGGGGATGGACATGAAGGGAATGCGCTGACGCGGCGCCGTTCACCTTGCCGGCGAGGATCGCCCGGCGCGCCGTTTGCGTTTCGCCCATGTCCGTCTATCGTCGACGCCTGCTCGCGATCCGAGTCTTCGCGGGCAGGCGTACCGGCCCTTCGGCCGCGGGAGTTCACGGGCATGATGGAAGAGCGCAAGACGCCCGCCGGGCTGGCGCGGCGCCTCGGCGAGAAGAGCCGCGGCAAGGTCCAGCCGGCCGGCCTGTGGCGGCGCGAGACCTACACGCTGCCGCGCCAGGAGGCCCGCGCCAAGGCCCACGAATGGTTCGACGCCTTCCCCAAGGCCGCCTACATGACCGAGATCGAGTTCTGGCGCGAACTCAGCGACGGGCAGATCGAGTTCACGATCCGGCGGCTGCCGAGCGCGGACTGAAGCGGATCCCGATTTCTGGAAGTCTTTCCGTCATCGCGAGCCGGAGTCGAAGCAATCCAGGGCGCGGGAGACATGCTGCTGCGGCCGCTGGATTGCTTCGCTTCGCTTGCAGGGACGGCTCTTTTAGATCGATTTGGGGCGGTGTGTCCCGCGCGCTCACCGGCGCGGCACCCGCGATCGATCACAGCCCCGCCGATTCCTCCGTCTTCTTCCAGCCGTCGGTCTCGCGGGGATAGTCGGGGCGGCGCTCGAACATGGCGCGGGCCAGCGACAGCAGCGGCGAGGCCAAACGATTCAGATCCTCGGCGCGGCCGACGATCTTGCCGCCGCGGGTCAGCTCGGTGTCGAGCTGGCTCATCGTCTGGGCGAGGCCGGGATCGTCGTCGCGGAACCAGGTGCGCAGGATGCGGCTCCACAGCAGCACGAGGCCCTGCAGCTTGACGGCGCCGACGGGCCCCTCGGACTCGATGCCGGCGGCCTCCAGCATGAAGCGCATGGAATTGAGTTCGAGCCGGTTGATCGCGGCCGCCGCCATCGGCGCGCGCCCGATCCATTCGGCGATGCCCTCGAGGCCGAGCTTGTAGGGCGTCAAAGCATCGAGCCGGCGCATCAGCACGTCGAACAGCCGCTCCTTGGCCGGCTCGCCCATGAGATCGTCGGTGGTGGCGTCGAGCACCACGCGGTCGATTTTGCGCGAGAAGGCGGCGAGCACCGCGCCCTTGGACGGGAACTGGTCGCGGAAGTCGGCCAGCGACAGGTTGGCGCGCGTGGCGACGTCGCTGATCGAGATGTCCTCCCAGGTGCGCTCGCCGGCGAGCTCCAACAGCGCCTCGATGATCGCGTCCTTGGGGGCGATCTTGGGCACCGGCTTGGATGCGGCCGTGTCGACGGTCGCCGCAGCCGCGTGGCCTTGCGACCCCTCGAGGTCGGCGTCGTTATCCTGAGCCATGGCATTCCCTTGGGCTGAGCCGTTCGCGTCCTTGTAGCCGGTCCCCGGTCGCTCTCCAAGCCGCGGCGGCGGCAAGCCGGCCTCAGGTCGGTGCGGCGGCGAGGCCGGCGGCCATCGCGGAATAGACCAGCGCCATGCCGGCCCTACTCAGCACCAGCTCCCAGCCCGGCGTGAAACGGTGCGGCGTGATCGTGTAGTCGACGGTGGCCGCCAGCGCCGACACCGCCGCGGCACGGCCGAGGCGGCGGCGCCGGCCCTCCCAGGCCTCGAAGAACGCGGCCCAGAAGCATGTCGCCGCGAAATGGGTGGCGAGGCCGGTGCCGGTGCGCGCCGCGTCGATGCCGCGGAAGCGCGCCGAGCCGTCGCCGTGCCGCCAATGGCTGGTGGCGTTGAGGGGCTGCGCCACCGCCTTGCCCTCGACCAGCGCCACCAGCGCCAGCGCCGCCACCGAGGCGAGGCAGCCGGTGGCGCCCGAGACCAGGGCCCGCCCGGCGAGGGTGGTCATGGCCGGTCGCGGTCGTCGCGACGGACCATGTCGCGCAGCGCCTTGCCGGAGAGCACGGCCATGACCCCCATCGCCGCGGCGGAGACGAAGTGGATGGCGCCGAGAAACGGCCAGTACAACAGGATCATGCCCGGTGCGCCATGCTGGCGGCGACGAGCAGCAGGCCGCCGGCCGCCAGGCCCGCCGCGAGGCCGCTCGCCACCGAGACGGCGACGATGGCGCTGGTGACGGGGCGGATCAGCGAGGGCAACGGCATCGCGGGCTCCATCGGCGTTGGCGGGACGCTGGCAGATGCCGCCGCGATCGGCGAGGGTGCGCATTGTCGCTGCGACGGCACGCGACACGCGGAGGTCGTACGGCGACATCGGCCGAAAACGACGGGGCCGGACGCCGACTTCATCCAAAACGCGGTGTCGGCGGACGCCGGCTCCGGCATCCGCCGCGTGGCCGGGCGCCGAACCCGTGTCGGCGTTCGCCGACCCCATATCAGCTGCGACATGCCGCCGAGGAGCGTAGCCCCGATGCAGACCTGCGATATACTCGTCATCGGCGGCGGCATCAACGGCGCCGGCATCGCCCGCGACGCGGCCGGACGAGGCCTGCGCGTGCTGCTGTGCGAGAAAGGCGACCTCGCCGGCGCGACCTCGTCCTCCTCCACCAAGCTGATCCACGGCGGCCTGCGCTACCTCGAATATTACGAGTTCCGGCTGGTGCGCGAGGCGCTGAAGGAACGCGAGCGGCTGCTCAGGATCGCGCCGCACATCGTCTGGCCGCTGCGCTTCGTGCTGCCCTATACCGAAGGGCTGCGGCCGCGATGGCTGCTGCGCGCCGGTTTGTTCCTCTACGATCACCTGGCGCGGCTGAAGCGCCTTCCGGGCTCCGAGGCCGTGGCGCTGCCGGGCTCGGTCTACGGCGCCCCGCTGCGCCCCGGCATCGAGGCGGGCTTCCTGTACTCGGACTGCTGGGTGGAGGACAGCCGGCTGGTGGTGCTGAACGCCATGGATGCCGCCGCCCGCGGCGCCGGGGTGCGCACCCGCTGCGAGGTGGTGGCGGCGCGTCGCGTGGCCGGGCGCTGGCATGCCACGATCCGCGACGCCGACGGGATCGAAGCGGAGGTCGTCGCGCGGATCGTCGTCAATGCCGCCGGGCCGTGGGTCGCCGCGACGCTGGGCGGCACGCTCGGCATCGCCGCGAAGGAGAAGGTGCGCCTGGTCAAGGGCAGCCACATCGTGACGCGGCGGCTCTACGAGGGCGAGCACGCCTACTTCTTCCAGAACCCGGACAAGCGCATCGTCTTCGCCATTCCCTACGAGCGCGATTTCACGCTGATCGGCACCACCGACGTGCCGCACGAGGCCGCACCCGGCCCGGTGACGATTTCGCCGGAGGAGACCGCCTATCTCTGCGAAAGCGTCGACCGTTTCCTGAAGCGGCGGGTGACGCCCGACGACGTGGTCTGGAGCTATTCCGGCTTGCGTCCGCTGTTCGACGATGCCGCCAAGAACGCCTCGGCGGTGACGCGGGACTACGTGCTCGACGTGCACGACCAGGACGGCGCCGCCCCGGTGCTGTCGGTGTTCGGCGGCAAGATCACCACCTACCGCCGCCTCGCCGAGCACGCGCTGGAGAAGCTCGCCCCCTACCTGCCGCAGGGCCTGGCGCCGGCCTGGACGGCCGACACGCCGCTGCCCGGCGGCGACATGCCCAACGCCGATTTCGCGGTGTGGGCCGCCTGGTTCAAGGCCAAGGCGCCGTTCCTGCCGCCCGACCTCGCGGATCGGCTGGCACGCGACTACGGCACGCGGGCGCTTGCGATCCTGGGCGCCGCCGCCAGCCTTGCCGACCTCGGCGAGAATTTCGGCGCGGGGCTGACGCGCGCCGAGGTCGACTACCTCGTCGCCGCGGAGTGGGCCGAGCAGGCCGACGACGTCCTGTGGCGCCGCTCCAAGCTCGGCCTGCGGCTGTCGCCGGCGCAGGTGGCGCACCTCGCCGCCTATCTCGCCGCGACGCATGCCGACCCAAATGCGCGGGATCGTTGACGTTTCGCCGAACAGGTTAACGTTTGCGAAACCTTATGCTACAACGCGTCGGTAGCATGCGTGGATCGAGGGATGTCATGGCCGACGCGATCAGTGCCGACACATCGATCGACGCCATGGCGCCGCTCGCCGCGCTGTGCCGCATGGTGCCGGACCAGGCGTTCACCGCCTCGATGCGGCAGCAGGTCGTGGCCATGGCGCGGCTCGGCGCCAACGTGCCGGGCAAGCTCTCGCCCGACGAGGTGCGCACCATCTGCCGCACCCTGCTGTTCCAGATCGAGCAACACGAGAGCTGACGCGCAGGGCATTTCGACGACCGTCCTTGCGAGCGCAGCGAAGCAACCCAGGGGCTGCGGGCATGCCTCTCGCAGCTCCTGGGTTGCTTCGCCTTCGGCTCGCAAGGACGGTGACCCCCCCGGCTCATCCCTCCGCCTTCGCCTCGTGCAACTCCGCCTACGCCGGCGACACGACCGTCCGGCGCTTGCGGCGCGCCTCGCGCATGAAGGCCAGGGTGCGCGGCGCGTAGCCCCAGGCGTCGACGCCGACGTCGAACTGCCGGGTCAGCGGCTTCAGCATGGCGTGGGAATGGCCGTGGAGGTCGAGTGACCCCTTGCCGATCCTGTTCCAGGTGCGCAGCGCGTAGTGGCACAGGATGCACAGCACCTCGTCCTCGACGAGCTCGTGGTAGTCGTGAACGCTGGCCCAGCCGGGATGCGTGCGGGTCGCGGCATCGTCGTTGTTGCCGGTGACGAGGTGCTTGTTGCCCGGCAGCCGCTCCAGCAGCGCGCCGACCGCCTCCGCCGTGTAGCCCGGCGCGACATCGCCGAGGTGCCACACCTCGTCCGCCGGCGTCACGATCGCCTGCCAATTGGCGATCAGAGCGGCGTCATGCTCGGCGATCGTGCGGAACGGCCGCTTGGCCGAGCGCAGAATGCGGGTGTCACCGAAGTGGGTGTCGGAGGTGAAGAAGCGGGTCATGGTCGTCGGTATTTCCCGAGGCGGATCTCGGTCGTTTTTAAGATTAAGAAAATCTATGTTAGACCAAGGTTCGATCTCATCATCGAAACAAGAGATGGCGGTCGCGTCTTCGACATGCGTCGTTCTACAAATTTGCAATGCGACCTGTTTGTGCTCCAAACATAACGTGAAGCTCTTTGCGCGATTGTATTGTTGACGTCTTGGGATAACGTTCGAGATTTTGCCAGGGCCTCTATTGTATCGCGATTGTTAGCTGCACAAAATATTGTATTTCTATTTAACGGAAAGATTATGTAATCAGTGGTCTTGGAAATGCCGTTCGTACAAATCATCGGCCTGTCGGATGTGAGCAAGCTATACTGTCCTTGAGGCACCTTCAGTATTGACCACTGCATTTTACTTACGAAGTCTACACAACCCTTTCGGCTAAAAAAGTCGACAAAAAGATAAAGCGCAACACGTTCGCTCTTCTCTTCAGTCATTGCGTCTAGCCACTTTGCTACTGCTGCCGGATCCTTTTCATTACGCGCGTAATCGTTTACAGTCGCAAGCACCTTAATCCAATCATTTTTTACGAAATCTTTTCGTTCAGCTAAATCTTCAGGTGTACGGACTACTAAGCTCATTAAGAAACGCGACCAGTCGTACCGATCGTCCCGCGAAAGCTCGTCGGGGCACTCGACAAGTATAGGAAGTATTCTTGCCGCCTTATTATCGAGAGGTCTCAATACTTCAGTCTCTATTACTTGCGCGCTTAAGGCTTCTTCGCCGGGAATGCGATACAGGTCTCTCTTAAACCCCGTAGCCTCGGCACTTACGTCCTTAAATTGAAATCTTTCAGACTGCGGTTTGCTATATTCCGTCAGCTTACCAGCCTCGTTCTCCCACCCTCGAAGATAAAATGCTGGGATATAGTGGTGGTTACGAGGAATGCTCACGCGCGCCACCTATTAGCCGCAGGCTGTGATCCACAGCTCCTTTCGAAAGTATCAAATGCATGTGGTAGCGCCCATTCGTCATAAAGACTCAGGCGCCGCTCCGCTAGCCATCGCGCCCCCATCCGTATAGGCCTGCCCGCCTCATCTCCACCCCCGGCGGAATCACGCCCGACTCATGCAGCTGTACCACCACCCGCTCGATCCGGCCTCGCGTTACGTGCGCCTGCTCCTCGCCGAATACGGGATCGAGGCGGAGCTCGTCGAGGAGCGGACGTTCGAGCGGCGGCACGAGTTTCTCGCGCTCAATCCGGCCGGCACGCTGCCAGTGCTGGTGGATTCGGGCGGGGCGGTGGTGCCGGGTGCCGGGCCGATCGCGGAATGGCTCGACGAGACCCGCGGCCACACGCTGGGCGAGCGCCGGCTGTTGCCGGAGGCGCCGCTGGAGCGCATCGAGGTGCGCCGGCTGCTGGACTGGTTCAACGGCAAGTTCTTCGCCGAGGTGTCGCACTGGCTGGTGAGCGAGAAGGTCTACAAGCGCTTCATGCCGGCCGAGCAGGGCGGCGGCGGCCCGGAGATGGAGCTGGTGCGTGCGGGGCGCAGCAACCTGCGCTACCATCTGCGCTACATCGGCTGGCTGGCGGCGCGGCGCAACTGGTTGGCCGGTCGCGACCTTACCTATGCCGACTTGGCGGCGGCGGCGCATCTCTCCTGCGTGGACTTTCTCGGCGACGTGCCATGGAACGAGGACGAGGCGGCGAAGGGCTGGTACGCGCGGGTGAAATCGCGCCCGGGCTTCCGCGCGCTGCTCGCCGACCGCGTGCCCGGCATCACGCCGGCCGACGCCTACGCGGACCTGGATTTTTAGGGGGCTCATCCTTCTCCCGCTCGCGGGAGAAGGATGAGCCGCGAAGCGGGGTCGGATGAGGGACGGCCCGGAAGAGGGTGACATGCCCTCCGCGCCCGGCGCCCTCATCCGACCCGACGGTGTCGGGCCACCTTCGCCCGCAGGCGGGAGAAGGGAAGGCACCCCAGCCACCCTCAAGCCGGCGGTCGTCGCCCGCGCCAAGGCGCTCGGCTTCGACATCGTCCGCGTGGCGGCGCCGGACGCGATTCCCCTGGTGCCGGCGCGGCTGCACCAGTTCCTCGAGGCCGGCATGGCCGGCACGATGGCGTGGCTCGCCGAGACCGAGCCGCGCCGCGCCGACCCGCGCGTGCTGTGGCCGGAGGTGCGCGCCATCGTGATGCTCGCCATGAACTACGGGCCGGCGACCGACCCGATGCTGCATCTCGCCGACAAGGGCGCGGCCAACGTCTCAATCTACGCGCGCGGCCGCGATTACCACGACGTGCTCAAGGGCCGGCTCAAGGAGGTGGCGCAGGGCATGGAATCGCTGGGGCGGCGGCAGGGGCTGGCCTCGACCTCTAAGGTCTTCGTCGACACCGCGCCGGTGATGGAGAAGCCGCTGGCGGAGGCGGCCGGGCTCGGCTGGCAGGGCAAGCACACCAACCTGGTGTCGCGCGAGTACGGCTCCTGGCTGTTCCTGGGCTCGATCTTCACGAGCCTGCCGCTGGTGCCGGACGCGGCCGAGGCCGACCATTGCGGCAGCTGCCGCGCCTGCCTCGACGTGTGCCCGACGCGGGCTTTCCCGGCGCCGTACCGGCTCGATCCGCGCCGCTGCATCTCCTACCTGACGATCGAGCACGACGGGCCGATCCCGCACGAATTTCGCCGCGCGATCGGCAACCGGGTCTACGGCTGCGACGACTGCCTCGCGGTCTGCCCGTGGAACAAGTACGCGCGCGAGGCCTCCGAGGCCAAGCTGACGGCGCGGCCCGATCTCGCGGCGCCGCGTCTCGCGGATTGGCTCGGCCTCGACGAGGCCGGCTTCCGTGCGCTGTTCGCCGGCAGCGCCGTCAAGCGGCTCGGCCATTCGCGATTTTTGCGCAACGTGCTGGTGGCGGCGGGCAATGCCGGCGACGCGAGCCTGCGGCCAGCGGTGGCGCGCCACGCCGCCAGCGCGGATGCGGTGGTGCGCGAGGCGGCGGAATGGGCCCTGGGGGAGCTGCCGCCGTAGAGAGGGCGCATCCCTCCGAGGGTCGACACCTCAGCCGCCCCAGCGCCCCTTCTTCGCCAGGCGGGCGAGCACCTCGTTCGTGGTGAGGCGGCGGTAGCGCACGCCGCGATGGCGGCCCCGGCCCATGCGCGAGGGGCGGGCGGAGAGCGCCAGGCCCACCAGCAGGGCGAGGATGAGCGCGAGGTGGAGGAGCGCGAACAAGGCCGGCGAGATCATCGCGCGATGATGGCGCGGGTCGCGTGTGCTGTCACGTTCCGCTGCAACCTTTTGGCAAACCTTGGCCGCTACGCTCGGCAACGGCCCTGGAGCGACCGTGCCTCCTCTTCCCTGCCAGCTCGACGCGACCCTGTCCGTGGCCGAACGCGACCTCGTCGCGCGCGGCTTCCGCCGGTTCACCAGCGCCGAGAGCAAGGGCCACGGCTTCACGATCTGGCTGAAGCCACCGACGACGGCCGGGCGGACCGCCTGGAAGACGGCGGTGCTGTCGCGCGGCACGCCGGCCTTCGCCACCGCCTACGTGGCTGCCGACGACGTGCTGCGCGCCTGCGTGGCGATCGCCCAGCCGCCCGGCTACCTGCTGTTTCGCGCCGAGACGAGGCGCGGCGAGCCGGTCGCCGGCCACGGCTTCCAATGCAAGTTCGGCACGACCTAACCCGGCGTTCCCGTTAACCTTTCGGCCGTGCTCCCGCCGCCTTTGCCGGGCACGCTCCGGCCCATGAACCTGTTCGTCTTCGGGCTCGGCTTCAGCGCCCAGCATTTCGTGCACGACTATGCCCATGCCTTCGCGGAGGTCTCGGGCACGGTGCGCGACGCCAGCCGGCCGCGGCCGCTCGCCGGCGATGCCGAGATCCTGCATTTCGCGCCCGACGGGGCGAGCCCGGAGATCGACGCGCGGCTCGGCGCGGCCGACGTGATCCTGGTGTCGGTGGCGCCGGGCACGTCGTCGGACCCGGTGCTGGCGCGCTTCGGGAGACGCCTCGCCCAGACGAAGCGTGCGCAGAAGATCCTCTACCTCTCGACGATCGGCGTCTACGGGGACCACGGCGGCGCCTGGGTCGACGAAAGCGCTGCGCCGACGCCGCTCAGCGAGCGCTCCAAGGTGCGGGTGCAGGCCGAGAAGAGCTGGGCGGCGCTGGGCCGCGACCCGGCCAAGACCGTGCACGTGCTGCGGCTCTCCGGCATCTACGGGCCCGGCCGCAACCCGCTGGTCAACCTCGCGAGCGGCAAGGCGCACCGCTACGTCAAGCCGGGCCAGGTGTTCAACCGCATCCACGTCGCCGACATCGCCGCGGCCTGCGCCGCGCTGGTGGCGCACGAGGGGCCGGGCGACGTCTGGAACGTCACCGACGACGAGCCGGCGCCGCCGCAGGACGTGGTGGTCTACGCCGCCGAGATCATGGGGGTCGAGCCGCCGCCCGAGCAGGACTTCGCCTCCGCCGACCTGTCGCCGATGGCGCGCTCGTTCTACGGCGAGAGCAAGCGCTGCTCCAACGCCAAGATCAAGCGGGCGCTCAAGCTCGAGCTCGCCTACCCGACCTATCGCGAGGGCCTCGCCGCCTTGTGGGCCGACGGCGAGGGCCGGCCGGCGATGGCCGCGACGGAGATGGACCCGGGCGAGGCGATCAGCTCTCGATGAAGGCCTTGAGCTCGGCCATCGAGGCGAAGCGGTAGACGCCGGCCGCGGACTGCGCGTCGATCGAGCCGTCGGCGTACATCACGTAGGACGTGCCCTCGGACTCGTAGCGCCCGATCACCGCCGATTCCGACGGCGCCTCGCGAGCGGAGACGGTGGGATGGTCGGCCGGCTCCGGCTCGGCGTCGAACGTTTCCGGCTCCGGGGGCGCGACGGGCTCGTGCGCGATCCGTCCGGCCGCCGGCTCGTCGTGCGCGAGGCTCGCCGGAAGCGCCTCGCGGATCGGCTCGGCCGGCACCTCCGCCGCGGCGGGAGACGCGGGCTCGGCCACCGCGGCGACAGGCTCGGCGTGGTTGGGAGCGGCGGCCGCGACGGGGTCCGGGCGTGCGTGCATCTCGCGCTCGAACTCGGCGAAGCTGTGGTCGAGCCAGTCGACGTGCGGCGGCTCGGCTCCGGCCGGCTCCGACATTTCGTGGTGCGGAACGGGTTCGGCCTGCGGCGGCGGCGCGGCGACCGGTTCCGGGGAGAGGTCGTGGGCGACGGCGCGCTCGTTCGAGGCCAGGGCCCGGGCCGTCGGCTCCGGCTCGAAGACCGGCTCGTGGAACAGGTCCATCGGCGCGGCGACCGCCTGCAACGGCGCGGCAGGGGCCGGCGCCGGCTCGTGTCGCTTTGCGGGCGCGATGACGGCCCCGAGGACGGGCTGGTGGCTCGCGATCGCTCCGCGCAGGCGATCGACGGCGCGCACGGTCAGGCCCAGCGCCACGGTCATCACGCCGCCGGCGACGAGCACCGAACCGGCGATGAAGGCCGACCAGCCGCGCTCGGAGAGAATGTCGCCGTTGCCGGCGACCATCTCGTAGCCGCCCGCGGCCAGCATCAGCGCACCCACGACGAGCACGAGAGCGCTCATGCGAAACTCCAAACCCCGCGACAAAGGCGGGTCGCACCGCATACTGGGCTAAACTACCTGCAATCCCCGACGCTTGCAAAAGTCGAGTGGTGCGGTCCGCACGCTTGTCCACCGGCAAGGTCCATCGACGAGGCGTTGCCGGCTTCCCCATCGGCCCCTACCTATCGCGCCGACGCCACGGCACTCGTGCGCGCCCACGTCCCAGGAGCCCTCATGTCCTTCACCCTTCCGGAGCTGCCCTACGCCCACGACGCGCTCCAGCCCTACATGTCCAAGGAGACCCTGGAGTTTCACCACGACAAGCACCATCAGGCCTACGTGACGGCGGGCAACAACCTGCTCAAGGACAGCGGGCTCGAGGGCAAGTCGCTGGAGGAGATCGTCAAGGAGTCTTTCGGCAAGAACGCCGGGCTCTTCAACAATGCCGGTCAGCATTACAATCACACCCACTTCTGGCAGTGGATGAAGCCGAACGGCGGCGGCACGCCGCCGGCCACGATCGGCAAATCGATCGACGAGGCCTTCGGCTCCTATGATCAGTTCAAGGAGCAGTTCGTGCAGGCCGGCGTCACCCAGTTCGGGTCGGGCTGGGCCTGGCTGACGGTGAAGGACGGCAAGCTCGCGATCACCAAGACGCCCAACGGCGAAAACCCGCTGGTCCACGGCGGCACGCCGATCCTCGGATGCGACGTGTGGGAGCATTCCTACTACATCGACTATCGCAATCGGCGCCCGGACTACCTCAAGGCGTTCCTCGATCACCTCGTCAATTGGGAGCACGTCGAGGCGATGCACGCCAAGGCGGTTTGATCCGAGCGGCCTGATCGGCGACGATCAGGCCGCGAGATCCGCGCTCGGGTGATCGCCGCGCAGCGCGGCCGTGTCGGCCAGGAAGGCGTCGATGGTCGTCGCGAGGTCGCTGGCCTGGAAGCCGACGTCGGTCGCCGACTGATGGACCTGCGCGGCGGACTGGTCGGTTTCCCCGATCGCCGCCGCGAGGCGCTTCATGCTGTCCGCCGCCTCGCCGGCGGCCTTGGCGGCATCGGCGGCGTTGCGCGAGATGGCGGTCGTGGCGGTGGCCTGGCGCTCGACGGCGTCCGCGATGATCGCCGAATATTGTTCGGCCTGGGCCATGGTCACGTCGATGGCATCGATGGCTTCGACGGCCTGCGACGTCGCCGCCTGGATCGAGCGGACGTGGTCGGCGACGTGCTGCGAGGCGCGTGCCGTCTGGTCGGCCAGCGATTTCACTTCCTGTGCCACCACGGCGAAGCCGCGACCGCTTTCGCCGGCGCGCGCCGCCTCGATCGTGGCGTTGAGCGACAGCAGGTTGGTCTGCCGGGCGATCGACTGGATCAGCCCGATGATCTCGTCGATCTTCTCGGATTTCGTGAACAATCCCTTGATCACGCTGCTGGTCGCGGCCGTCGAGCGCGTCGCGGCGCTGACGATGCCGCGGGTCTGCGTGACCTGGCGCTCGATCTCGCGGATCGAGGCGGACAGGTCTTCCGAGGCGTCCGCCACGGTGGAGACGTTGGCCGAGGTCTGGCGGATGGCCGAGACCGCGCTTTCCGCCCGCGCCGTGGTCTGGTTGGCGATGGTCGCCAAGCTGTCGGCGGCGACCTGCATCTGGTCGCTGAGGCCTCCGACCTCGTGCAGAGAACGGCCGATCGCCGAGCGAAAGCAATCGACGCGCTCGTCGATGCGCGCGTGGCGCTCGCTGGACTGTCGGCCTTCGGTCGACGCGAGCACGCGGAGCCGCTCGCGATCGACCAGCCTTGTCTTGAAGGAGGCGATCGCGCGCGCCATGGTCCCGATCTCGTCGTTCCGGTCGAGGCAGGGGACCGGTGTCTCGTAGCGCTCGTCGGCCAATCGCCTCGTGACGAATGCGAGTTGCCGCATCGGCTGCATCTGGCGTGCGAAGACCAGCCTCAGCGCGACGATCGCCGCGGACAGCGCGACCAGCGCGCCGATGCCGTAGAGCGCAAGCTGCAGGGTGGCGCGACGCCACGCCATCTGCGTGTTGTAGGCGATCGCGAGATGGGTCGGTCGCGCGCCGGCGTGGACGATGTTTCGATCGACCACCACCAGATGCCGTTCCCAACCGGCGGGATGGCGCCCGATCACGCGGGCGGCGCCTTCGTCGGCCAGCGCGTCGTTCTCCTTGCGGAAGACGAAAAGGGGGCTTCCGGCGGCGTCGGAGACGGCCGCGGCGACGACGTCGGGGTCGGTGTCCAGGTTTCCGGGGACCGGCTTGGGCGAGGATCCATCCACGGGCGCATCGACGCCTTGCAGGAGATGCTCGATCGCCATGGCGGCGCAATTGCCGCGATGCGTCAGTTCCCAATAGCCGAACCCGAGCGACAGCAGGCTGGCGCAAATCGCGACGATGACCAGCGTGATCCCGACGATGGACGCGCAGAGAACCAGCATCGGCGTGACGATCGAACGTTCTGAACCTTCAGTCGTCGAAAATGGTCGCTCACTGGCGGAAGGCACGTTCGCGAAAACCTGGACGACGGGTTGAGGCTTCGAGCCTGGGCCGACCCAACGATCGCAAAACATCCTTAAGCCTCCTTGAAGCTACCTCGGGTTGCAAGGATCGTAGAGAGCCGCACGAGGGTAGCGCCTTTGCGCCGGAGTAGGTCGCGGAAGTCGGCCGAGAGCAGAAAGCCGAGTTCGCGTTCGCGGCTGTCGACGACCGGATCGAGCCGCCGTAGCGCGTCGTCGACGTAACCGGGATGGCACATCACGAGGTGGGTCGACCCCGGTGCGTCGAGGAACCGTTCGAACTGCTCGGCGTAGGGCGGGAGCGCCGCAAACGACGAGAAACCGGCGAAGCCGTCGTTGGTGGCCAGGCCGGCGCGATGCGACGCGGCCGCGAAACCCTGCGCCAGCACGGCGACGCCGACCGCCTTCAGCGGCGTTGATCGGCGGCGGAGCGTGCGCATCGGTCGATCTCCGCTGTCGCGAAGCCATGGGCGCCAGCCGCGGCGGCGAATCGCGTCGATCAGCAGGCGGCGGACCGGCGCGAGGACGTGGACGTGCTGGTGTCCGTCGACATGGTCGGGGGGGCGCCCATACGCCGCGGCGAAGGCATCGAGCTGACGGTCGATCTCGACCGCCACCTCGTCGAGCGGCAGGCGTCCGCGCCGTGCCGCGCCGATCAACGCGCCGACGCGCGGCAGCGTGCCGGTCGGCGCAAGGTCCGGCATCGCGCCGAGCGGACGGCCGAGCGTCAGGTTGAGGTGCAGTCCGATGTCGGCGCGTTCACCATGGGGTCGCAGCGCCTCCGCCGCCGTCGGCCAGTGCGATGATGTCGTCATGGCGCTGGTCGCCGTCAGCGCGCCGGCCTCGAGCGCCTCCAGGATGCCCCGGGTTACGCCGGGGGCCATCGCGTAATCGTCGGCGCAGAGCGCGAAGGGGAAGGGAGCCGCCACCTGCCGGCGCCTAGCAGCGACGCGCGGCTTCTAGCAAGGGCGTAGAAGCCTTTCGTTAACCGAGAGCGTCGAGTTTCGCGCAGGTGCCGGCCGGAGCGCGAAGGGCTATGCTGCGCGGCCCGACCCTTGGACCCGCGAATCAGGCCATGACGACCGACGCCGCGTTGCACCGCGCCGAACTCTCCGTGATCGTGCCCGTGC
>CAXTVT010000023.1:0-45095 GCA_964247745.1 uncultured Beijerinckiaceae bacterium | reverse complement strand
GCGTTGTACTCGTTCCACTTGAGGATGTAGCGGAAGTCGCCGATGCCGGAGGCGGCCAGCGTCTTGATCGGGCCGGCGGAGATCGCGTTGACGCGGATGTTCTTCTCGCCGAGATCGGCGGCGAGATACATCACGCTGGCCTCGAGCGCGGCCTTGGCGACACCCATGACGTTGTAGTGCGGCATCCATTTCTCGGCGCCGAAATAGGTCAGGGTCAGCATCGAGCCGCCGTTCTTCATCAGCTTCTCGGCGCGCTGCGCCACCGCCGTGAACGAGTAGCAGGAGATGTTCAGCGTCATCGCGAAATTGTCGGCCGTGGTGTCGACGTAGCGGCCGGTCAGCTGGCGATGATCGGAGAAGGCGACGCAATGCACCAGGAAGTCGAGGCCGCCCCACTCCTCCTCGACCACCTTGAACACGGCGTCGATGGAGGCGGGATCGGTGACGTCGCAATGCCCCACGACCTTGGCACCGAGTTCCTCGGCCAGCGGCCGGACGCGCTTGCCCAGCGCCTCGCCCTGGAACGTGAAGGCGAGTTCGGCACCCTGCAGGGCCGCCTGCTTGGCGATGCCCCAGGCGATCGAGCGGTTGTTGGCGACGCCGAGCACCAGCCCGCGCTTGCCGGCGAGCAGGCCCGTCTTCGTGGTGGTCGCCTTCAAAGCCGCTTCGGTCATCCTGGTCCCGCGAAGAACGACGGCGCCCCGCCCATGAACAGCCGCGTTTAAGCGCAGCGCCGGAAGGTTGCAAGCCGATGAAAGACCGCGCCGGCTCGAAAGAAGGAGCGTTCCCGCGCGAAAGAATGACGTAGGCAGCGGCCCCGAAGTTGGTTACTTTTTCATTAAGCGCGCGTTTGTCGCACGAGGCCGGGCGGCCGAGGCAAACGCGGCGTTCGGGGGCGGGGCGTGCGAGACGAGATCAGTGCGATGACGCCACGGCTGCGCCGCTACGCACGCGCGCTCGTGTCGGGTGGTCCCGCCCCGTGCGACGTGTCCGATTCGCTGGTCCACGCGACCCTGATGCGAGCCGTGGGCGCGCGGGCGCTGGGCAGCGCCGCGGACCTCCCGATTCGATTGTTCGCGACGGTGACCCAGCTCCATCGCGATCTCGCGCCGGCCGCGGCATCGGAGATCGCCGCCGGTGCCGGACTTCGGGCGGTCTCGAACGGCGCGCCGGCGCAAGCGCCGCTCGACCGGCTCGCCGCCGCGCTCCTCGCGCTGCCGCTGGACGATCGCGAGGCGCTCCTCCTGGTCACGCTGGAGGAGTTCGACCATGCCACCGCCGCGCGAATCCTGCGCATCTCGCGACCCGTGCTGTTCGAGCGCCTGACACGGGCTCGCACGATGCTCGGGCAGGTGCTCGATGCGCCGCCGGTGGCTCGTCCGCCCGGGGCCCAGAGCGTTCCCCACCTCCGTCTCGTGGTCGGCTGAGGTGGGCACCGCCTCACTCCTCAGCGAGGCCGATCGCCACGGGCTCGTCGACGGTCACATCGAACCCGATCGGCGTGCCGAGGTGCTGCGGCGCGCCGCAGCGTCGCCGCGTGATCGCGCCCTGATCGAAGCGTGGCAGGACCAGAACGATCTGATTCGCACGGCCTTCGCCGGCGTCGATCGCGAACCGGTGCCCCGCACGCTGGACTTGCGCACGCCGCCACGCCTGTACGCGGTGCCCCCCATCGCGCCGATGGCCGGGACGCCTTCCGCCAAGGCGCCGTCCGAGACGACGCCGGCGCGGCGCCGACGCGGCGGTGCGGGCGCGGCCACGATGCTGGCCATCGCGGCCGGCCTCGCCGGCTCGTGGTACGTCGCCGGTCTGCCGACCGACGACGTGCGGACGCCGGCGTCCCGCGCGCCGGGCGAGGAACGCATGCTGGCCGACCGCACGATCGCCGCGCTGGCCTTCGGCGAGCCGGACGCGGCGCCGGTCGCCTTGCATGCGGAGCCGCCACCGACCACGATCATCCCGGATCTTTCGGGCGCCGGCTTCACCTTCGCCGCCGCCGAGGCGCGGGGCACCTCGCCGAAAACCTTGATCTTCCGGTATCGCAACACCGCCGGTGAACGCGTCGCGATCGGCGCCACCCGCACCGAAGGCGCGGACAGCCGGCCCGTGCCGCGCGACGGCGGCTTCATCTGGCGCACGCGTCGCGTCGCCTACGCCATCTTCGGCACGCTGCCGCCGGATCGCCTCGACGCCGCGGCGCGGTCGCTGGCCGCCGAAGGCAAGCTCGAGTAGGTCGTCAGGCCTTGGAGAGCGCCTCGGCGAAGCGGACCGGTTCGCCCAGCGACGGCGCGGTCAGCTCACCCTCCCACATCACGCGCCGGCCGCGCACGATGGTGCCGATCGGCCAGCCCGTCACTGCCCTGCCGGCGTAGGGCGTCCAGCGCGAGCGCGACGCGATCCACTCGTCCGCGATGCGAGACTCGCGCTTGAGGTCGACGATCGTCAGGTCGGCATCGTAGCCGGCGGCAACGCGACCCTTGCCGGCGATGCCGAACAGCCGGGCCGGCCCGGCGCTCGTCATGTCGACGAACCGCGCGAGCGACAGTCGGCCGGCGGCCACGTGGTCGAGCATGACCGGCACCAGGGTCTGCACCCCCGTCATGCCCGAAGGGCTCTCGGGATAGACCTTGGCCTTTTCCTCGGCCGTGTGCGGCGCGTGGTCCGACCCCAGGATATCGAGCACGCCCTGCTCCAGCCCCTGCCACAGCTGCGCGCGATGCGAGGCGTCGCGCACCGGCGGATTCATCTGCAGCCTGGTGCCAAGGCGCGGATAATCCTCCGCCGACAGGGTGAGGTGGTGCGGGGTGACCTCGCAGCTGGCGACATCCTTGGCCTCGCGGAGGATCGCGATCTCGTCGCCGGTGGAGATGTGCAGCACGTGGACGCGTGCCCTCGCCTCGCGGGCGATCCGCAGCAGCCGCGTCGTGCAGCGCAACGCGGTCTCGGCGTCGCGCCAGACCGGATGGCTCGACGGGTCGGCGGCGACGCGCAGCGGCTTGCGCTCGTCGAGCCGGAACTCGTCCTCGGAATGGAAGGCAGCGCGCCGCCGCGTGTTGCGCAGGATGGCCGCGACCCCGTCGTCGTCGGCCACGAGCAGCGAGCCCGTCGAGGAGCCCATGAAGACCTTGATGCCGGCGGCGCCGGGCAGGCGCTCCAGCTCCGCCACATGGGCGGCGTTGTCGCGCGTGCCCCCCACCCAAAAGGCGAAATCGCAATGCATCCGGTGGCGACCGCGCGCGACCTTGTCGGCCAGCTCGGCCTCGCCGGTGGTCAGCGGATTGGTGTTGGGCATCTCGAAGACGGCCGTCACGCCACCCTGCACCGCCGCGCGCGAGCCCGTCTCCAGGTCCTCCTTGTGGGTCAGGCCGGGCTCGCGGAAGTGCACCTGCGTGTCGATGACGCCTGGCAGCACGTGGAGGCCGGCGGCCTCGATGGTCTCGCCCGCGCCGGCATGGGCCAGCGTACCGATGGCGCGGATGCGGCCGGCCGTGATGCCGATGTCGCGCACGCCGATGCCGTCGTGATTGACGAGCGTGCCGCCCTTGATGAGAAGATCGTAGGTCTCGGCCATCGGATGAACGCGGGTCTCTCGCGGGATCGGCGCGGCCTTCCTAGATCATCGGCAAGGGGAAGAGAATGCCGCACAGCCAGCTGCCCGATCGCGCGATCGTCGCCGTCACCGGCGAGGAGGCCGAGAGCCTGCTCAATCGCCTCGTGACCAATTCCGTTCTCGGGATGGGTGGCGGCGCGGCGCGCTACGCGGCGCTGCTGTCGCCGCAGGGCAAGCTGCTGTTCGATTTCCTCGTCCTCCGCAGCCACGACGGCTACTGGCTCGACGGCCCGGCCGACCTGGCGACCGAGCTCGCCCGCAAGCTCACGCTGTTCAAGCTGCGCGCCAAGGTGGCTATCGCGATCGAGCCCGATCTCGCGGTCGCCGCGAGCTGGGGCGGCCCTCTGATGGAAGCGCCGGGCCTGGCGTTCCGCGATCCCCGCCACGACCGGCTGGGCTATCGCATCGTCGCCGCGCCGGACCGCCTGGCATCGATGGGCGCCGATACCAACGCGTACGAGGCGCATCGCATCGGCCTGGGCGTGCCGCGCGGCGGCGTCGACTGGCCCTACGGCGACACGTTCGTGCACGACGCCAACCTCGACCTGCTGCACGGCGTCGACTTCGGCAAGGGCTGCTACGTCGGCCAGGAGGTGGTGTCGCGAGTGCACCACCGGAACTCGGCGCGCAAACGGGTGGTCAAGCTGCACTTCTACGGGGCGGTGCCCGAAGTGGGCGCGCCGCTGGCGGCCGGCGACGCGATGCTCGGTACGGTGACGTCGCGGGCGGGCGACGAAGGACTGGCGGCCGCGCGCGTCGACCGGCTCGCCGAGGCCGAGGCGAGCAAGGTGCCGGTTACGGCCGGCGAGACGCTGGTGGGCGTCACCTTGCCCGCCGCCAGCGCCGTCACGCCGCCGGACTACGCCGAGGCGATGGACTGAGACGAGCGGCCATAGAGCAACGTTTCATCGTAAGCAAAAAGGCGACCCCGCCCGGAGCCGCCTTCTCGCTTCACCACGGGTAAAGCTGCCTCAGCCCTTCAGCGGGAAGTTGGGAACGCTGCTCCCGATCTTGGCCCGCTCGCCGTCGACCGGGTCGGCCGCGGGATCGTCGCCGTCGTCGCCATCGATCGGATCCAGACCCTCGTCGTCCTCGGGCCCACCATCGCCTTCCTTCATCTTGCGGGCCTTGGCACGACGCACCTCCGGCTCGGCACGGACGCGTTTCTTGCCGGCCTCGACGATGTCGCGCTCGGGGCGCGGCAGCACCGGGCCTTCGGGGTAGACGAAGCCGAGCTTCTTGGTGCCGTCCTCGCCCGTGGTGACCATGACGCGCACCGTGCCGCCGTTCTTGAGCCGGCCGAACAGCACCTCGTCGGCGAGCGGCGTCTTGATATGGGTCTGGATCACGCGGGCCATCGGCCGCGCGCCCATCGCCTCGTCGTAGCCGTTCTCGACCAGCCAACGGCGCGCCTCGTCGGTCAGCTCGATCGTCACGTTGCGGTCGGCGAGCTGCGCCTCGAGCTGCATGATGAACTTGTCGACGACCTTGACGATCACCTCCGCCGGCAGGTGGCCGAACGAGACGATCGCATCGAGACGATTGCGGAATTCCGGCGTGAACAGCTTCTTGATCGCCTCCGTGTCCTCGCCGACGCGCTTGCCCTGCGTGAAGCCGAAGGACGCCCGCGCCATGTCGGCGGCGCCAGCGTTGGTGGTCATGATCAGGATGACGTTGCGGAAATCGATCTGCTTGCCGGAATGATCCGTCAGCTTGCCGTGGTCCATCACCTGCAGCAGGATGTTGTAGAGATCGGGATGGGCCTTCTCGATCTCGTCGAGCAGCAGCACGCAATGCGGATGCTGGTCGATCGCGTCGGTCAGCAGGCCACCCTGGTCGAAGCCGACGTAGCCCGGCGGCGCGCCGATCAGCCGCGAGATGGTGTGGCGCTCCATATATTCCGACATGTCGAACCGCGTCAGCTCGACGCCGAGCGAGGTGGCGAGCTGACGCGCGACCTCGGTCTTGCCGACGCCGGTCGGGCCGGAGAAGAGATACGAGCCGATCGGCTTCTCGCCGTCGCGCAGGCCGGCGCGCGCCAGCTTGATCGCCGACGTGAGCGCTTCGATCGCCGAGTTCTGGCCGTAGACGACGCGCTCCAAAGTCTCGGTGAGATGCTGCAGCACCTCGGCATCGTCCTTCGAGACGGTCTTGGGCGGGATCCGCGCCATCGTGGCGATCGTCATCTCGATCTCCTTGATGCCGATCGTCTTCTTGCGCTTGGGCTCGGGCAGCAGCATCTGGCTGGCGCCGGTCTCGTCGATCACGTCGATCGCCTTGTCCGGCAGCTTGCGGTCGTGGATGTAGCGCGCCGAGAGCTCGACGGCCGCCTGCACGGCCTCGCTGGTGTACTTCACCTTGTGGAAGTCTTCGAAGTAGGGCTTCAAACCTTTCATGATTTCGATCGCGTCCGGGATCGACGGCTCGTTGACGTCGATCTTCTGGAAGCGCCGGACCAGCGCGCGGTCCTTCTCGAAATACTGGCGGTATTCCTTGTAGGTGGTCGAACCGATGCAGCGCAGCGAACCCTGGGCCAGCGCCGGCTTGAGCAGGTTCGAGGCGTCCATCGCGCCGCCGGAGGTCGCGCCGGCGCCGATGACGGTGTGGATCTCGTCGATGAAGAGGATCGCCTTCTTGTGGTTCTCGATCTCCTTCATGACCTGCTTGAGGCGCTCCTCGAAGTCGCCGCGGTAGCGCGTGCCGGCGAGAAGCGTCCCCATGTCGAGCGCGAACACCGTCGCCTCGGCCAGAACCTCCGGCACCTCGTTCTTGATGATCTTGCGCGCCAAGCCTTCGGCGATGGCGGTCTTGCCGACGCCGGGATCGCCGACGAGCAGCGGGTTGTTCTTGGAGCGACGGCACAGCACCTGGATCGTGCGCTGGACCTCGGCCTCGCGGCCGATCAGCGGGTCGATCTTGCCGTCGCGCGCCTTCTTGTTGAGGTTGACGCAATAGGCCTCGAGTGCACCCTCCTTCTTCTTGGGGTCGTTCGTCTCCTTGCCGTCCTTGTCGCCGTGATCCTCGTCGGAGCCACGGGGGCCCTTGGAGGGATCGCTCAGGCCCGGGCGCTTGGCGATGCCGTGGCTGATGTAGTTCACGGCATCGTAGCGCGTCATGTCCTGCTCCTGCAGGAAATAGGCGGCGTGGCTCTCGCGCTCGGCGAAGATCGCGACGAGCACGTTGGCCCCGGTCACCTCCTCACGGCCGGAGGATTGGACGTGGATCACGGCGCGCTGGATCACGCGGTTGAAGCCGGTCGTCGGCTTGGCATCCTCGCGCCCGTCGGACACCAGGTTCTCGAGTTCGCGATCGATGTAGTCGCGCAGGTTCTTCTTGAGCAGGTCGAGATCGATCGAGCACGCGCGCAACACCGCCGACGCCTCGGCATCGTCGGTGAGGCTCAACAACAGGTGCTCGAGCGTCGCGTACTCGTGGTTTCGCTCATTGGCGATCGCGAGCGCCCGATGCAGCGACTGTTCGAGATTGCGGGAGAATGAAGGCATCGTCGGCCTCTATTTCTTTTCCATGATGCATTGCAGCGGATGCTGATGCTTACGTGCGTAGTCCATGACTTGCGTGACCTTGGTCTCGGCCACTTCGTAGGTGAACACACCGCATTCCCCGACGCCGTGCTGGTGCACATGGAGCATGATGCGGGTTGCTTCGTCGGGTCCCTTCGAGAAATATTTGCGGAGCACGGAAACGACGAATTCCATGGGCGTGTAATCGTCGTTGAGGAGCAGCACGCGGTACATTCCGGGCCGCCGCGTCTGCGTCCGCGTCCTGGTGATGACAGCGGTACCGGACCCGCGGCCGTCGTCACCGCCGCCGCCATCGTCCTTCTGCGGATCCTTGGCAGCCCGCCACCGCCGCACGGCCGCCGCCAAGGCCGACCCCGAAATCCCGTCCGCCACCACTCGTTGCGCCAATGCCACCCTGCCCCATGCACCACCGAAAATATGCGGAGGCAAAGGCGGCATTGCTAGGGCCGCCGCATGTTTTCGGATTGGGGTCCCACGTGACATGTTGCGCCCGGCGTTCGCTCGAACCTTGCTCCCTCGCCTGCAAGAACCAAGCCCGCAGACGCGAAAAAGGCCCGACTGATGTCGAGCCTTTCAAAACGCGGATGCGATGTAAAGCGGCTTGCGGTCGGACCGGCCGACCGCCTTGGCTTAAGCCTGACGGACGGCCTGCTGGCCCTTGTTCATCGCCGCCTCGACGGGGCGGAACGCTTCCTTGGCCATGTCGCGGTAGATCTCGCCGATCTTGGTGGCCTGCGCGACGAAACCCTCGACCGACGACTTGGCGAATTCGGTCTGAAGCTGGATGGCGCTGTCGAGAGAGCGAACGCCGAACAGCTTCTCCATATGCGACGAGGTGCTCTCGAGCGAGCGCTTGGAATAATCGGTGGTCTCGGTGGCGATCGCCTGGAAGCCGCGGGCGACGCCGGCCGAGCTGGTCGAGAACTGGTCTATCTGGTCCTTGCCGACCTTCTGGATCTCTTCGAAGTTGTTGGCCATGCTGATGCTCCTGGTGCGTGGTGCACTTCGCCGTCGGCCGGGAAGCGCGGTGCGTCGCCGCACTCAGAACTTATAGTGCGTCGCACAAAAGGCATCAAGCCGTATTGCTGCAGCGCAACATATGCCGTTCGGCAGAGCCCTCCGACGTGTCTCGCCCCGGCACACTCGTCTCGAAGGTCCGATCGACACTTAACCGTGAGGTAACCCGACCCTCGTACCGTCATCTCCGAAGACACGTGAGGCTGCGATGCCGCAGCTGTTGATGCTGCGGCTGGGGGTTGCGGAGTATGGTCGAGTTGCAGTCGGCGTTGCGTGGATGTTTCCGCCGTACGACCTCTTCGAGCCTGATCCTGGCGCTGGTCGCAGGCGGCTTGGCCAGCCGCCCCGCCGAGGCCCACCATCGTCACAGCCACCGGAGCCGCGCCATCCTGGTGCGCACGGTGGATCACGTCCGAGTGGTGCATCACCGGCCAGGGTCGTACACGCCGCCGTTCGCCAGCTACGCGGTCGACGCCAATTCCGGCCGCGTGCTCCACGCGCAGGACGAGAACGCGTTACGCCATCCCGCGTCCGTCACCAAGGTGATGACGCTCTACCTGCTGTTCGAGGCGCTCGACAAGGGCCGCCTGACCCTGGACACGCGGATCCCCGTCTCGGTCCACGCCGCCTCCATGTCCCCGACCAAGCTCGGCTTGCGCCCCGGGTCCAGCATCCGCGTCGCCGACGCCATCGGCGCCATCGTCACCAAGTCGGCCAACGATATGGCCGTGGCCGTGGCCGAGGCCGTCGGCGGCGACGAGACCAGCTTCGGGCATATGATGACGCGCAAGGCGCACATGCTCGGCATGTCGCGCTCGAACTTCGTCAACGCCTCCGGCCTGCCTGCCGACCAGCAGCTGACGACGGCGCACGATCTTGCGGTGCTCGGCCGCGCGATCCACGACCGCTATCCGCGTTACTTTCACTATTTCTCGATCCCCTCGTTCCACTACGCCGGCCAGACCATGCCCAACCACAACCACCTGATGGAGCAGGTGGAGGGGATGGACGGCATCAAGACCGGCTACACGCGCGATTCCGGCTTCAACCTGCTCGCGTCGGTCAACCGAGACGGGCACTGGCTGATCGCCGTCGTGCTCGGCGGCCGGACCCGCCTCGGGCGCGACCGCATCATGGCCGACATCATCGCCGCCGAGATCGACAAGTGCGCCACGCATCGCACCGCGCCGATGGTCGCCGAGAACCCCGAGCTGGAGCAGGTCGCGGAAGCGATCCCGGTGATCGAACACGAGGGCGACGCCGCGCCCCCCGTGGAGACCATCGACGAGGACGCCGCCGAAACGGCTCCCGCGCCCGACCTGAAGGCGGCGGCTCGTACCGTCGAGACCGCCAGCGGCGAGGGCGAGGAAAGCGCTGCCGCGGAGCCCAGGACCGCCGAAGCCGACGCCACGGAACACAAGGGGACGGAGGCCAAGGACGACGGCGATGCCGACCGGCAGCCGGCGCGGCGTCTCAAGCCGGCGCGTGCGCGTGCGCCGGTGCAGATCGCCAGCGTCGCACCGCAGCCTCGCCCACGACCGGCCTTCGTTCCCGGGCTGGCCAAGGGCGAGCGCGACATGACCGCGACCGGGTCGCTGCCGCCGCGCGGCGGGCGCGCGGACGGATCGACCTCGCGCTACACCGGCGCCTCGACGGCGACGCCGTCGGCACTGCACCGTCCCGCCGCGTTACGCCACGATCGCGAGACGAAAGCGGCATCGCTCGAGCCGCAGCCGAGCGGCCGCCCGGCGGCCCACGGAACGATGATCCAGATCGGCGCCACGCCCACGGTCGACGAGGCCAACGGCCTGCTGGCCCGGGCGCGAAGCCAGAGCCGCGGCACGCTCGCCGGAGCCAGGCCGTTCACCGAGAAGATGCAGAGGGGGCGGGAGACCCTGTTCCGAGCCCGCTTCGCCGGCCTCACGCCCGATGCGGCGGGTGCCGCCTGCCACGCGCTGCAGCGCGCCGGCGTCTCCTGTTTCGCCACCAAGAACTAGTTCGAACCCAACCCTAAGTCGCGTCCGCGTTCCCGGAGTTCAGCCATGTCGGCGCAGCAGCACTTCCTTGGCCTCGTTGGCCCGCGCGGCAAGCTCGGCCGTGCCGCCCTGGTCGGGATGCCACTTCTTCATGAGCGTCCGATGCGCGCTCACGACGGCATCGCGCGGCGCCCCGCGGCCAAGGCCCAGCAGCTGATAGGCCTGCTCCTCGGTCATGCCGCCCGAAGCTCGCGCGCGGCGCGGCCCCGCCTCGCGATCGGCATCGAATGCCGCACGCCAACCGGCGGACCGGCCGTCGAGATACGCTTCTAGCAGCGTCGCTCCGGCCGGGTCGGCCGCGCGGCTCGCGGCCAGGAGTGCCAGGCAGCCCTGCAGAGGCAGTGCGTCGAGGACGATCCCGGCCTGCGGACCGCCGATCATGCGCGCGATGCGCCGGCCGCTGTCACGATCGGTGACGAGCTCGACCGTGGCCGAGCGCTGCGACGTGGTCTCGGCCCGCACGCCCGAGCGGCCGAGCATCCACAGCGACAGGCCGAACAGGCAGACCGCAGCCCAGACATTGCCGTGGATCAGCACGACGAGCGCCGCCGCGACGATGGCGATCGACATCGCCTTGTCGGCGCGGGCCTTGCTCAACACCGGCCAACGCACGCGCCGCGACCAGGGCCGCGACAGGGACGGCCGCAGCAGCAGGTAGGCGAGGAAGGCGACCGCGGCGATCGGGAGCAGCATGGGGCGTCCGGGCGAAGACGCGTCAATCGCGCCGCGCGGCCTTCAGCGCAAGCGCGGTCGCGTCTAGAGAAGGCAGAGTTCGCGCAGATCGAGGCGGAGAGCTTCCGGCATCTCGAGCGCGCCTTCGAGATCGGCGAGGTCGGGCGGACGCGTGGCGTCGGAAAGGTAGCGCCACCCCTGGAAGGGGCGGCAGGGCCGCGACAGCACCGGCACGACGCCCGCATCCAAGACCAGATGGCAGCGGGCGACGCCGTCGCCGTCGGTGAATGGCCTGATGGCGCGAAGTCGCTGCCGGGCGGAGACATGGCCGCGGATCACCCAGAACAGCGAGCCGCCGGCGAGGATTTCGGCGGCGCGCGTCGGCATCATCCGCGTGGTGTGGACGATCTCCGCCGGCTCGCCGGCCCGACGGTCGCGGAGACGCTCGCCGATGTGCGCCTCGAGATCGCCGATCGTGGCGACGCCGACGCAGAGCTTGACCAGGTGAAGCGGCATCACGGCAGCATAGCGCGGCACGCCGCCGGCGACGAGCCGCCGGTTCCGCTTCTCCCCAGCCGGTCACTCGGCATCGGCTCGGAGCAGACGCCACTGGCTGAGCAGCGAGCGGAGCGCGGCGGGCTTGAGCGGCTTCATCAGCACGCGAACGTCGGCCTCGGCCGCCAGCGCGCGGACCATCGCCGATCGATCCGCCGTGATGAGGACCGCGGGACACCAGCCGTAGCGCCGACGGAGGCTCGCGATCACGCCGAGCCCATCGAGCTCGCCGATATGGTAGTCCGCGATCACGACGTCGGGTGGCGTGCCGATCGCGGCCAGCGCCCCCTGCACCTCGACGAGACCCGACCCGGTCGCCACCACGCAGTCCCAGCCGCGCAGCAGGCTCTCCATGCCGCGCAGGATCGGGATCTCGTTGTCGACAGCCGCGACCACGAGCCCGTCGAGCGAGCGCTGCCGCACCATCAGGGGGGCCGCCGACGGGACCGCCGGCTCGACGCATTCTCGCGGCACGATGACGGAAAAGCGGCTTCCCTTGCCCACGACGGACGCCAGCGTGACCTCGTGGCCGAGCACCCGGCTGAGCCGATCGACGATGGACAGGCCGAGACCGGCACCCGGCGTCCCGTCGGGCACATTCTGGAGACGCTCGAACTCGCGGAAGATCAGGCGCTGCTTGGCTTGGGGAATGCCGCAGCCGGTGTCGAAGACATCGAGACGCACGTTCGTCGCGCCGGCCCGACGCGCTCCGACGAGCACCCCGCCGAGAGCCGTGTACTTGAGCGCGTTGGAGATCAGGTTCCGCAGGAGGCGCCGCAGCAGCAGCCGATCCGACGTGACGACGAGCGAGCACGGCACGATGGTGAGGGTCAGCCGCCGCTTCGCCGCGGTCGGCGCGAAGTCGACGCCGAGCTGCCGCAGCAGGTCGCCGAGGTCGACGGACCCGATCTCGACGCGCGTCGCGCCGGCATCGATCTGGGTGATCTCGAGCAGCGCTCCCAGGATGTCCTCGACCGCCTCGAGCGAGGCATCGACGTTGGCGGCGAGCCGGGCCGGCTCGCTCCGTGGCCATTCGAGACGCAGGCGCTCGCACAAGGACGTGGTGTAGAGACGTGCCGCGTTGAGCGGTTGCAGCAGATCGTGGCTGGCGGCCGCGAGGAAACGCGTCTTCGTGATGTTGGCGTCCTCGGCCTCGGCCTTGGCCTGGGCGAGCTCGAGGTTCAGCCCCTCGAGCTGCTCGGTGCGCTCGCGCACGCGACGCTCCAGCGTCTGGTTCTCGGCCTCGAATTCCTCCTCCGACTTGGCCTGCGCGGTGGCGTCGGAATAGGTGAAGAAGAGCCCGCCGTCGCGAAGCCGGACCGAGCGCATCTCGAGCACGCGCCCGAGCGGGGCGTGCTCCATGCGCAATCCCTCGGTCGGCTGGCGCAGGACATCGATCCGGGCAGCGAGGGTCTCGTCGACCGGAAGCGCCCCGTAGAGGCCGCGCTCGGCGTTGCGGCGCACCAACGCTTCGAGCGGGACGCCGACGCGAAGCAGGTCGTCGGGAAACTCGAACATGTCTCGGTAGGCGCGATTCCAGGCGACCAGACGGAGCTCGCGATCGTAGATCGCCATGCCGTCGCGGGCGACGTCGATTGCGTGCTGGAGGACATCGCTTTGGTGCTCGGTCTCGAGCGACGCGGCGGGCGACGACGCGAACGCGGTCGCCGGACCCCGAAGGCCCGTGCGCCGTGCGAGCGTTGGCAGCCATGCCGTCAGCATGCACCGTCCCTATCACGGAAGCCCGCCTGCGGCACATCGTCCGAACGCTCCGGGTGCTTGCCAAGCCGAACCGCTTCGCGGAGGGTGCGCGTAACCTGGGCCGGAGGCATGCGATGTTGAAAGAGTTCAAGGATTTCATCATGCGCGGCAACGTCGTCGACCTGGCGGTCGCCGTCGTCATCGGCGCCGCCTTCGGCGCTATCGTGACCTCGATGGTGAACGACCTGATCATGCCGATCGTCGGCGCGGTGACCGGCGGTGTCGATTTCACCAATTACTTCACGCCGCTGTCCTCGAAGGTCACGGCGACCGGCCTGGCCGAGGCCAAGAAGCAGGGCGCCGTGTTGGCCTGGGGCAATTTCCTCCAGGTGACCGTGAACTTCCTCATCATCGCGGCGGTGCTGTTCCTGGTCGTCAAGGGCATGAACATGGCGAAGGCGCGCGTGGCGCCCGTGGAGCCCAAGGGTGCGCCGCCGAAGCCGGCCGACGTCGTCCTGCTGGAGGAGATCCGCGACCTCCTGGCGCGGCGGACGGAGGGCGTGCCGCCGACCACGCGACTGGCCTAGCGGCCCTCGATGCGTAGAAGGACGAGATGAAGCGCATCGTCCTCGCCGACCAGACGGACTTCGCCGGCTGGCGCGTCGCGGCACGTGCGGCGGCGCTGGCCGGCACGCCGCCCGAGGCGATCGTGTGGAACGTGGAGGGCGGGGCCGGCGACCTGTTCGGCAGCGCCGAAGAGTTCGTCGGCGACGAAGCCGTCGGCCGCGCGCAATTCACCGTCCCGAAGGCCTTCGTGGCGCTGGCACGCGAGATCATCGCGCATTCCGACCCCGAGCGCTTCGCCCTCCTCTACCGCCTGCTATGGCGGCTGCGCACCATCCCGCGTCTGCTCGAAGACCCGTCGGACCCCGACGTCCATGCCGCCCGCATCATGGCCAAGAGCATCCACCGCGACATCCACAAGATGCACGCCTTCGTGCGGTTCAAGGAGGTGGTGGCGCCCGACGGCGAGCCGGCCTTCATCGCCTGGTTCGAACCGGACCATTACATCGTCGAGGCCGTCGGCGACTTCTTCAAGCGCCGCTTCACCGGCATGCGCTGGTCGATCCTCACGCCGCACCGCTCGGTGTTCTGGGACCTCGCCACGCTCAGCTACGGCCCCGGCGCCGCGAAAAGCGACGTGCCCGACGAGGACCGGCTCGAGGAGCATTGGCGCACCTACTATGCCTCGATCTTCAACCCGGCGCGGCTGAAGATCGACGCGATGCAGAAGGAGATGCCCAAGAAATACTGGAAGAACCTGCCCGAAGCGCGGATCATCGACAGCCTTATCCGCGACGCCGGGACGCGCGAGCGCGGCATGATCGCGGCGGAACCGACCGAGCCATCGCGCCTTGCCAGGGCTCTCGAACGGCAAAGCCTCGCGCGCGGCGTGCCGGCTCCGGAGGAGGAGGACACGATGGCGACCGATCTGCTCAGCCCCGAGGCGCTCGATCCCGATTTTCCCAAGACCCTCGACGAGGCCCGCGCCGCGGCGGCCAAGTGCACGCGCTGCGACCTGCACGGGCCGGCCACGCAGGTGGTGTTCGGCGAGGGGCCCGAGACGGCCGAGATCCTCTTCGTCGGCGAGCAGCCCGGCGACAAGGAGGACCTCGCCGGTCATCCGTTCGTCGGGCCGGCCGGGCAGGTCCTGAACAAGGCGCTGGCCGCGGCGGGGATCGAGCGCGACAAGGCCTACGTCACCAATGCCGTGAAGCACTTCAAATACGAGCCGCGCGGCAAGTTCAGGCTGCACAAGACGCCCGAGACGAAGGAGATCACCGCCTGCCGCTACTGGCTCGACGTCGAGAAGAGCCTGCTGGAGCCCAAGATCATCGTGGCGTTGGGGGCTTCGGCCGGCAAGGCGCTGCTCGGGCGCACGGTTCGCATCGGCGCCGAGCGCGGCAAGGCGATTCCCCAGGGCAACGACGCCCCGGTGTTCGTCACCGTACACCCCTCGTATCTGCTCCGCCTGCCCGATCAGGAGGCGAAGGATCGGGAATATGCCCGGTTCGTCGAGGATCTGGCGGCGGTCAAGGTCGCGGCGGGATTATGATGCGTGACGACTGACGGCAGGGCGCGCCTCGTCGGGTCTCCCTCGCTCGACGTCGACGCCGGAGATCGTTTGCGCGCGATCTGCATGGCTTTTTCGGAGAGCGAGGAGCGCGAAACCTTCGGAGGGCCGACCTTCCGCGTCCGTGCCAAGATCTTCGCGCTCGCGACGCAGCGCACCGGTTCACCGGCGGTCTGGATCAAGGCGCCGCCGGGCAGTCAGATGGTCCTCGTGAACGCCGACCCCGCGCGCTTCTTCGTACCGCCTTACCTCGGGACCAAGGGATGGGTCGGCATCAGGCTCGAAGAGCCGATCGACTGGCGCGAGGTCGAGATTTTGGTCCGGCGCAGCTATCGGCTGGTCGCACCGAAGGCGCCGGTACGATCGGTGGTCAGTACCGGTCCCTGAGGGAGCGACGCTCGCTGCCGGCATAGTGCAGCTCGAAGATGCCGAGGCCGGCGGCGACGTTGAGGCCGGTCGCGTCGGGCGCGTAGAGCGACGACGGGGTGAACGGAATCAGGGCGACGTGTCCGCTCGCGCCGCCGACCAGCGCCTCGCTCGAGGCGCCGAAGCCGATGTCGATGCCGGCCTGCGCGCCGACGAATTTGCCGTCGAGCTCTCCGGGCTGCTCCACCGTCGCTCCCTTCACGATGAAGTTCAGCTTCTGCGCATTGGACGGGCCGAGATCGATGCCGAGCTTGTCCGACGAGCCGGTGTAGAACTCGACGCGGTCGTCGGGCCGATAGTAGGTGCAGGTGATGGCGCGACGTCCGGCGACGAAGAAGCCGAAGCCGCCGGCGACGCGGCAGCGTAATTGCGACGGCAGCTCGCGCGCTTGCGCCGGCATCGCCACGCCCATCATCGGCGCCGCCATCAGCGCCACGGCCACCAGCGCCCTCGTCCGCGTATCGAGCATCCATCCCACTCCTGTGCGTCGAGCCAGTGCTACACGTCCGCAGCCCGCCTCGCCAGCGGATCGCCGCACGACCCGATCGAGCTTGGGGAACGAGCTCTGCGGTTCGTCGAACAGAAGCAAGCTTGACGGTTGGCAGCGGGTTGCGCAGCTTGAGCTGCTTCGCCGAGGATCGACCATGACGACCAAGCTTCTTTTCGCAACGTGCCTCGCGGGCGCGCTGGCCTGCGGGCCGGCACTCGCCCTCATGCCGACCCCGACTTTCGGCAACGGGTCCTCACCGGCGCCGATCAAGGTTGCGGACGCGCCGCTCGACATCAACACCGCCACCAAGCCGCAGCTGACCGCGCTGAAGGGCGTCGGCGACAAGCGCGCCGACGACATCATCAAGGGACGTCCCTACAAGGGGAAGGACGATCTGGTGGCGAAGAAGATCCTGCCGCAGGCCGTCTACGACGGCATCAAGGACAAGATCATCGCCAAGCAGAAATAGGCCGACCCGCTCAGGCCGCGGCCCGGCGCGCCAGGCGGCCTGCGGCAAGGCCGAGGATGCCGGTCGCCTTGACCGGCCCACGCGCACCGGCGAGTGCGCCCGGCACCAGCTCGAGCCCGAGGAAACGCTCGGCCTCCACCGGCCCCGGCATGCGCAGGCCGAGCACGTGGCGCCGCTCGAAGCCGAAGCGCGCGTAGTACGGCGCATCGCCGACCAGCACGATGGCCTGGTGGCCGCGCGTGCGCGCGCGTACGATCGCCGCCTCCATGAGACGGCCGCCGACGCGGTGGCAGCGCCAGCGTGCCTCGACCGCCAGCGGCCCGAGCATCAACGCCGGCACGCCACCGGCATCGACGTGCCAGAGACGTACGGTGCCGGCCAGACCCACGTCCGCGCCGCCGCCGACCCTGACGGGTCGCGCGACGAGGGACAGGCCGGCCGCCGGCGACCTGCCGGCGCGCAGGCGCTCGCAGGTCTTGGAGAATCGGGCCGGGCCGAAGGCGCGGTCGAGCAGCGACTCGCGGGCTTCGGCATCCTCCGCCCGCTCGACGTCGACCACGACCGGGTTTGCAGCAAGGCTCGCCAGGGAAGAATCGACGAAGGCCGTCGCCGTGAGAACGGGCGCTGGCATGAAGGCGGCGGTGGGGACGTGGGTGACGAGGTGCATGGACGAAACCCCTTCGGGGCTCGAGGAAACGCGAAGCCGCTCCTTCTCCCTCGACCGGGAGAAGGTGGCACGACGAAGCCGTGGCGAATGAGGAACGTTGTCCGAGGTCGTCATTGCGAGGCGAAGGCGAAGCAACCCAGGAGCGGCAGAACGCCATCGCCAAGAGGTTTCCCTGGCGGACCTAGGTCGCTTCGCTTCGCTCGCGATGACAGAGCGTCTTTTCCCGCAAGCGGGAGAAGGTTTGGCTACGAATTAGATCACGTAGCTCTTCAGCGGCGGAAAGCCGTTGAAGCCGACGGCCGAATAGGTCGTCGTGTACGCGCCGGTGCCTTCGATCAGCACCTTGGCCCCGATCTCGAGGCTCACGGGAAGAAGGTAAGGCTCCTTCTCGTAGAGCACGTCGACCGAGTCGCAGGTCGGCCCGGCGATGACGCAGGGCTCCATCGCGTCGCCGTCCCGCCCGGTGCGGATCGGATAGCGGATCATCTCGTCCATGGTCTCGGCCAGACCATTGAACTTGCCGATGTCGAGATAGACCCAGCGCAGCCGATCCTCGTCCGACTTCTTCGAGATCAACACGACCTCGGCCTCGATCACGCCGGCGTTGCCGACCATGCCGCGGCCGGGCTCGATGATCGTCTCCGGGATGCGATTGCCGAAGTGCTTGCGCAGCGAGGCCAGGATGGCGTTGCCGTAGGCACCCGTCTCCGGGACGGCCTTGAGGTACTTCGTCGGAAAGCCGCCGCCCAGGTTGACCATGGCGAGGTTGATGCCGCGCTCGGCCATGTCCTTGAAGATGGCCGAAGCCGCCGCCAGCGCGCCGTCCCACATGAGGGGATTGCCCTGCTGCGAGCCGACGTGGAACGAGAGACCGTGGGCCACCAAACCAAGGCGATGGGCGTGCTCCAGCACCCGCGGCGCCATGGCGACGTCGCAGCCGAACTTGCGGCTGAGCGGCCAGTCGGCGCCCGTGCCGTCGCACAGCATGCGACAGAACACCTTCGAGCCCGGCGCGACGCGCGCGACCTTCTCGACCTCGGCCTCGCAATCGACCGCGAAGAGACGGATGCCGAGCTGGTAGGCCCGCGCGACGTCCCGCTCCTTCTTGATGGTGTTGCCAAACGAGATGCGATCGGCCGTTGCGCCGGTGGCGAGCACCTGCTCGATCTCGACCACGGAGGCGCAGTCGAAGCACGAGCCGAGCTGCGCGAGCAGGTTGAGCACCGCCGGCTCGGGATTGGCCTTGACCGCGTAGAACACGCGGCTGTCCGGCAGCGCGCGCTCGAACAGCTTGTAATTGTCGCGCACCACGTCGAGGTCGACGACGAGGCACGGCCCGGCATCGTCGCCGATGTCACGGCGGGCGCGGAGGAAGTCGAGGATTTTCTGCGTCATCGCGGCATCCCTTCGTGCCGACCTCTCGGGTCGGACAGCGAACTTGAGCAAAGGGGTGAACGACACCGTTCGCAGCCCGCGCGTGTTGGAGACGCGCCGACGACGTGACAATGCCATTCGCGGTGCGGATCGGACTCTCCGAGAAGAGACCTACGCCGAACCAGATGCTGCGCCGTGGGTCCGATAGCGCTCCGCGCGGGGATGAACCCGTGCCGAGAGATCGAAGCCATCGATTGGATTTTGGGTGAGCCCCGCGATCCGCACGCCCGGCAAGAGAGACTAGCCTCTTCGGTAAGTCGGCGTTGGAGGCCGACAGAGACGAAAAAGCCCGGTCCGTCGTTGCTTTAAGTCGCGTCCCCCGTTTGGCGGGGTTCACCGGTTCGCTCCGGCTGCCGGCTATTAAGGATGGTTCACCGGCCTCTTGTCCGGAACGCCATCCACCGACACACGACCACAGGCACGTGCGATTTGGGCAAGGCGGAATGTATGCGCATTCCGCTGGCACACAAGAGATTTCTGATCCGCGGCTTCGATTTCTCGCGTTGTGACGCGAAAGGCACGCTGATGGTTTACGACTGGTAAAGATCGGCGATCTCGCGTTCGGCCAGACCCGTGGTCGCCGCGTCGAGGGCGATCGCGCCATCCTTGAGCACGATCACGCGGGTGGCGTGATCGAGCGCCAGCCGTACGTCGTGCAATGCCAGCACGGACGTCAGATGCACCGCGTGGATCGCGCCCAGCACGGCCGCCCCCTGGCGGCGGTCGAGCGCGGACACAGGCTCATCGCCGAGCACGATGGGCCGACCGTTGTAGAGCGCGCGGGCGACGGAAATGCGCTGCGCCTGACCGCCCGACAGCGAGCCGGCCTTCTGCCGGAGTGCTGGTGCGAGGTCGACGCGCGTCAGCACCTCCTCGACCTCCGCCAGCGTCGCCTTCGCCGGCCAGACCAGTTCGCGCAGGTTGCGCAGCGCGAGGTGGCGATCCAGCCGGCCCATGTAGACGTTGTGGAAGCAGGACAGCTGCGGCACCAGCGCCGCTGCCTGTGGGATCAGCGCCGCGCGACTGGAGAGCCGCTCGTAGAGCGCACCCAGGAGCGTCGACTTGCCGGAGCCGGATCGGCCAAGCAGCGCCACGCGCTCGCCCTCACGGATCGTGAGCGTGATCGAGGCGAGGACGACGCGGGCGCGATAGCCGAACGTTTCGTCGATGATGCTGACGAGGGGGACAGTGCGAGGCGAAACCCCGCTCAGTTGAGCAGCCCATCCTGCTTGGCGACGTCGACGATGGGCTTGTATTCAGCGTTGTCGGCGGCGACGAACTTCGAGCGGCCGAACGGCTCGAGGATCTTCGGGTCTTTGATGGCGACGATCTCTGCCTTGAGCTTCCGGGTGAAGCCGGCGCCGAATTTCTTGTCGAGATCGCCGCGTACCGTCCATTGATAGTCGGGGAACGTCGGGCTTTCCCAGATCACGTGGACCTTGCTCTCGTCGACGTGGCCGGCTTTCTTCTCCAGCTCCCAGACCGAATAGTCGACGGCGCCGATCTCGTAGGCGCCTGACTGCACCAGCTGGATCGTCTTGGTGTGGTCGCCCGAGAAGCCGACCTTGGCGAACACCTCGTCCGGCCCCTTCCCGAAACGCTCGCGGATGAAATATTCCGGCATCACCCGGCCGGACGTCGAGGAGCGCGAGCCGAACGAGAAGGTCTTGCCGGCGACGCCCTTGTCGAGATCGGCGGCCTTCTTCAGCCCCGTGGCCTCGTTGGCGATGAAATAGCTCTTGAAGGCCTTGTCCTCGATGCCCTGGGCGATCGCCTCGCTGCCCGGCACCTTCTCGCGCGCCTGGACGCCGGTGAAGCCGCCGAACCAGGCGAGTTGCACCTCGTCGTTGACGAAGGCGGTGACGGCGGCGGGGTAGGATTTCACCGGCACGTACTTCACCGGCACGCCGAGCTTCTCCTGGAGGTAGGTGGCGACACGGCCGAAGCGCTCGGTGAGGCGGGTGGCGTCCTGGTCCGGGATCGCGGTGAAGACGAATGTCGGCTTGTCCTCCGCAGCAGCCGGGCTCGCAAGACCGAGGAAAAAAGGCAGCGTCGCCGTCAGAGTGGTCAGCCAACTCGTTTTCACGCTAGATCCTCCACGATCAAGTTTGCGCGCGATAGGATTGCGGTCCACACGACTGCGAGGTCAAGGGCCGGTGCCCTCCGGCGAACGGCCGAAGGATCTGGCATCGCCCACGCCATCGACCGTGCTACCGAACGCGCCGCGCCGCGTTGCCACGGAAGCCGGCAGCCCATTCGGAGACAGCGGGATGACCATGCATCGCCCTCGCCTGACGGAGATGGCCCACGGCGGTGGCTGCGGCTGCAAGCTGGCACCGGCGGTGCTGCAGGACATCCTGAAGAAGATGCCGTTGCCGCTGCCCTGCCCCGACCTGCTCGTCGGCACCGAAACGGCGGACGATGCCGCGGTCTATCGGCTCAACGACACGCAGGCGATCATCGCCACGACGGATTTCTTCACGCCCATCGTCGATGACCCGCGCGACTTCGGTCGCATCGCCGCCACCAACGCGCTCTCCGACGTCTATGCGATGGGCGGCCGGCCGCTGTTCGCGCTGGCGCTGGTCGGCATGCCGGTCGCCGCCATGCCGATCGAGCTGGCGCAGGACATCCTCGCCGGAGGCGCCTCGATCTGCGCCGAAGCCGGCATCCCGATCGTCGGCGGCCACTCGATCGACACGCCCGAGCCGATCTACGGGCTCGTGGCGGTAGGCCTCATCCATCCGGACAAGGTGCTGAAGAACGCCGGGGCGCGGAGCGGCGACGCGCTGGTGCTGACGAAGGCTCTCGGCGTCGGCATCTTCTCGGCGGCCATGAAGAAGGGCGAGCTCGACGAGGCCGGCTATGCCGCGATGGTCGCCTCGACCACCAAGCTGAACGCGATCGGCCCCGAACTCGCCGATCTCGAGGCGGTGCACGCGCTGACCGACGTCACCGGCTTCGGCCTGCTCGGTCACCTGCTCGAGATGTGCCGCGGCGCCGGGCTCTCCGCCAGGCTCGACGCCAGGGCCGTGCCCACCCTGCCCGGCGCCGCAGCGCTGGCGCAGGCCGGCTATGCCACCGGCGCGGCCGCGCGCAACTGGTCGAGCTACGGCGCCCAGATCCGCCTGCCCGACGGCACGCCGGACTGGGCGCGCGGCCTGCTGTGCGATCCGCAGACTTCGGGCGGCCTGCTCGTGTCGGTCCGCGCCGACCGCGCCAGCGATGTCGTGGACCGCTGCAAGGCCGCCGGCTTCGGCCAGGCCGCGATCATCGGAACGATGGGCGACGGCGAGCCGGTTGTAACGGTCGCTTAGTCTTTCAGAGAAAAGCGGCGCCTTGCCTACCAGCGGAGCCACGGCTCCGGTGATCGCAGCCTGCTCCGATGGCGCTTAAAGTTTGAATACACCCGAGATCTCGGCCGGCTGTCCCAAACATGGACACGGCGCCGAATCGAGGAGATTCTTGGGTGCGGAACTCGACCGACCAGACCTCGAGCATGGCGGGGCTGGCGAAATTGTCCCCGAAGATCGGAGAACCGAGTGTGCTGATGGCGGTCGAATGTGGATGGGAGCTTCCGACGAGGTGCATTTGCCGCGCGGCTTAGCGCAGGCCGTCTCCTCACTTCGGTTGAACACGTGGGGTCTTCGGCGGGTGAAGCGTCGCGCAGCCACGCGATCCGGTATACCTCGGCGTCGGAAAGCGGCCAATTGGTCGGTCTGTCGGTCGTCGGTCTGTTCCTGAGCCTCGATTGAACGCATGATCGCATTCTGTATTCGAATTGCCGCCGGGCTTGGGTGCAGGATCGCTCGGCAGACCGTGGAGAACCGAGCGATGAAAGTTCATACCATCTTTGCCACCTTCGGCTTCGCTGCCGCAGCGACGACCGCGCACGCGCAGACGGCACCCGCGCCCGTGGATCCCCTGACCAGCCTGCAAAACGCTTTCGGCACGGTGGTCGGTAACGCGTTCCATGCTCCCGATCGAATCGCCGCAGTAGTTGTGCCGCAAGCCGATGCGACCCTGAGCCAACCGATCGGCGGTGCGCTGCGCACCAGCCTCCAGGTTCCCGGAGCGGCTTTCGCGGCCTTGTTCCTGCCGTTCGACAGTGACGCTACAGCTGCGGCGGCCCCCGCTCCGCCGCCTGCGTCGCGTCGTCGCCGCGGAAAGGTTGCCCATCATCGGGTCAGCGGAAAGCCGATGTCCGGTTGACGAGTCAACTCGGTGCGTTGCAGTGGCGAAAGCAAGTATGGCGCTTCAAAGCGAGGAGACGAGGTGGCCGCCGTCGACGACAAGTTCGATTCCTGTCACGTAGCGGGCCGCCTCCGAGCATAGGAACAGGAGCGCTCCTTCGAGATCCTCGAGCCTGCCGAGGCGTCGCTGCGGGATTCTGCGCACCAAGGCCTGTCCGGCTGGACTTGCGAAAAAATCTCTATTGAGGTCGGTCTCGACGTAGCCGGGACAGAGCGCGTTGACGCGGATGCCGTGGCGGGCCCATTCCAGCGCCATCGAGCGGGTCAATTGCACGATGGCGGCCTTTGACGTGCTGTAGGCTCCGACCTGACCTGCGACCCGAAGGCCGAGGATCGATGCGATGTTGACGATCACGCCGCCCTTCCCCGCCTCGATCATCGCTCGCGCGGCGCCCTGCGCGACCAGGAAGCAGCCCTTGAGGTTTGTATCGATGATCTTGTCCCACTCCTCGGTGTCCTGATCGATCAGGGGGACGGTCGATGTCAGGCCGGCGTTGCAGACGACGATGTCGGGCACGCCGTGATCGCGGACGATCTCGTCCAGCGCTTGTCGCACGCACGCGCGATCCGTCACATCAAGCCTAACCGCGACCGCGTCGCCGCCCGCGTCGTGGATGCGCCTGCAGACCGCGTGGCAGGCGTCGAGACGCCGCGCGGCTACCACGACCCGGGCGCCGGCCGCGGCAAGAACCGACGAGAAATGTTCGCCTAGCCCGCCTGAAGCACCGGTGACAAAGGCGACCTTAGATCCGAGAGAAACCTGCAAGTCCAAGGCGAGGCACCTTGTCGGAGAAAACGACGACCTTTTCCGTATTCTGAATTCCGACGACCGGGCAAGCAGCCCGAAGGTGTGGGTTCCGCCACCTCGGGTTTCATGGTCGGAGAAGCGATGCAGCGCGGAGCAAGCAACGCCTCGAGCCCAATCTCGTCATCGTACGAGAAGGCCGTCTACCGAAAGGTAACGCGGCGCCTCGTTCCGTTCCTCTTCGTCTGTTACCTCGCGGCATATCTCGACCGGGTGAACGTCGGCTTCGCAAAGCTCCAGATGGCGGCCGAACTGGGCTTCGACGACGCGGTGTACGGCTTGGGGGCAGGCATCTTCTTTGTCGGCTACGTCCTTTTCGAGGTTCCGAGCAACCTGGTAATGCTGCGGGTCGGCGCACGCGTATGGATCGCGCGGATCATGCTCACTTGGGGCCTGATCTCCGCGGCGATGATCTACGCCCGCAGCCCCACGGTCTTCTATAGCCTCCGTTTCCTGCTCGGCGTCGCCGAGGCCGGGTTCATCCCCGGCGTACTACTCTTTTTGACCCACTGGTATCCGGCGGTGCGGCGCGGCAGGATCACTGCGCTCTTTCTCGCCGCGATCCCGTGCGCGAGTATCATCGGTGGTCCGATGTCGGGACTTATTCTGCGTGACCTGAGCGGCAGCCTTGGGATCAGCGGTTGGCAGTGGTTGTTCATCGTCGAGGCAGTCCCTTCGCTCATCCTAGGCGTCGTAACGCTGTTCTATCTCGACGATCGACTCGCCGACGTGACCTGGTTGAACGTGGACGAGAAAGCCCTTGTCGCGGCGCCTTTGGCGCTCGAGGCGAAGGAGAAGGCGCACAGTTCCCATCTCTACGACGCGCTGAGAGATCCCCGCGTCTGGCTGCTCGGCATGGTCTATTTCTCGATCGCCTGCGGCATCTACATCGTCAGCTTCTGGCTACCGTCGCTGATCAAGCGGACCGGCGTGTCCGATATGCTGTCCATTGGTCTGCTGAGCGCGCTTCCCTATGCCGTCGCAATCGTGGCGATGATCGCGGTCAGCACCCATGCGGACCGGAGCCGTGAGCGGCGCTGGCACACCATCGTGCCTGCGGTCGCCTGTGGCCTCGGGCTGGCCCTGACAGCCGGCTCGGGGTTTCACGCGGCGTTGGCGCTGATCGGGTTGACGATTGCGGCGGCCGGCGCTTCTGCAGCCCAAGCATCTTTTTGGTGTATCCCGGCTGCGTTTCTAGGCGGCGAGGCGGCTGCGGCCGGCATCGCGCTCGTCAACTCGCTCGGCAACATCGCAGGGTTCGTCAGCACATTCGCCGTGGGATGGGCGACGAAGCTGACGCATAGTTCCGATGCGGCGCTGTATCTCTTCGGCGCCGTAGTCATAATCGGCAGTGCTGCGCTGCTCATGATCCCGAGCCGGCTGATCGATAGATAACCGGTTTCGCCCCTGCAGGTTCTGTCGCTTGGAATGCGACAGCGGCTGTGCCGCCATGCATATTTGCGCGCTAAAAGATTGTGTGCTCCGTATCATCTCTCTTCCTAATGGCCTACGTCGAACGACAGGGCTTTAGGAGATCCAGATGTCGAAACTCGCATTCCTCGCGGCTGCCGCGACAATGGTCCTGAGCGCGGCCGCGGCCCAAGCGCAGGTTCAAAGCCGCGGCCACGACGCCCGTTCCGAAAGTCTCGCAACCTACAACGCAGATGTCGCCGTCGCGCGCGACGATCGGGCAGACATGAACGTCATGGGCCTCCGCGTGCCCAACGGTTTCCGCAAGCCGGCGACGGTCAACCAACACGTCTACTAACATCAGCAACGTTCGCGAGTTCGAGCGATCGAAGATGTAAAGCCCGGCACAAAGTGCCGGGCTTTTTTTGCACCCGCCCGCTTTCGGTCAGCAAGGAGTTCGAAGACCAGGTCCGATCTTCTTGTTGCATCCCTTTTGCACGATGCGACCGGACACAATCGTCGCGCGCCGAGCGCGGCAACCATTTCTGTGCGAGCAGGCAACGGTGATCAGCATCCCAGATGCCTCAGATCCTAACGTGGAGACGACCGGTACCGCTTGTCCCGGAATGCTTTGCAGAAAGAGCATGCTTGCCAAGGACGCAATGAAAACGATGGAACGCATGGAACCTCCGAGACAGTAAATCGAGCGCACCCGTCATCGCCGAAAATCGGCAGGCACGACGCTATCTAAGCGCAATAGCGGAAATTAGGTAGCGCGGCACGTCGGCCATTTCATGCCCATTTCCAATTTCATGGTTTGTCTGGAGGTTGCGACGGGGCGGCGAGCAGCCGCGGGAGACGCTGAGACATCTTTGCTCGAATGTGCGGCGATCGAAGTTTTTACACCAAACGACAGAGGGCAGAGCGATTGCACAGCTGCCGTGAAACGCGGTATTCCGAATTCAGAAGAAAGCGAAATCCGCTTCTCTGTTCAGAGCCAGTCGATGTACATCAGTCATTCGAACTACATCGGTGGCACGCTCATTCCGGAAGAAACGGACGGCCGCATCCCCGTCTTCAATCCCGCGCTCGAAGTGCAGTTGTCGTCCATCCCGAACTCGTCGGCGGGCGTCGTGGACGCGGCGGTGCAAGCCGCCAAGAAAGCCCAGGTCGCGTGGGCGCGACGTCCCGCCATCGAACGGGCCAACGTGTTGCGCGCGATCGCCAACCGCGTCCGCGAGCGCGTCGATGCAATCGCCAAGGTGATCTGCGAGGAGCAGGGTAAGGTGCTGTCCCTGGCGACCGTCGAGGTGCAGTTCACCGCCGCCTATCTCGACTACATGGCGGAGTGGGCACGGCGGATCGAAGGCGAGACGATCGAGAGCGACAGGCTCGGCGAAACCATATTGCTGTTTCGCAAACCCATCGGCGTGGTCGCGGGCATCCTGCCGTGGAACTTTCCCTTCTTCCTGATCGCCCGGAAGCTCGGTCCAGCCCTCGTCACCGGCAACACGATCGTCATCAAACCGAGCGAGGAAACACCAAACAACGCGATGGAATTCATCAAGCTGCTCGATGGGCTCGACATTCCCGCGGGCGTGATCAACTTTGTCTTTGGCACCGGGGCTGTCGCCGGTGATGCCCTGTCCCGGCATCCCGATATCGGCCTGATCAGCTTCACAGGGAGCGTCCAGACTGGCTCGCGCATCATGGCGGCCGCCGCCGAGAACGTCACGAAGGTCAATCTAGAGCTCGGCGGCAAGGCTCCGGCCATTGTTCTGCGTGACGCCGACATCTCGCTGGCGGTCAACGCCATCACCGCCTCACGCACGCTGAACAGCGGTCAGGTCTGCAACGCGGCCGAGAGAGTCTATGTCGAGGCATCGGTCGCCGACCAGTTCATCGACAGCCTTGCCGTTGCGATGAAGAAGGTGAGGTTCGGCGATCCCCTCGGTGACGCGCCCGTCGACATGGGGCCCCTGATCAACCGCCACGGGCTGAACAAGGTCGACGATCTGGTGAAATCCGCGGTCCGGCAGGGCGGGACGGTGGTGACCGGTGGCGGGATTGCGGATCGTGGCGCCGGCTATTTCTACGAACCGACAGTGATCGCGGGCTGCCGCGCAGAGATGGACGTGATGCGCCGGGAGATCTTCGGGCCAGTGCTGCCGATCATGGCGGTCGAGGGCCTGGACGAGGCGATCGCGCTCTCGAACGACAGCGAATACGGGCTGACATCGTCGGTTTACACGCGCAGCCTGTCGAGCGCGATGAAAGCGATCAAGGAACTCTCGTTCGGCGAGACCTACGTCAATCGCGAGAATTTCGAAGCGATGCAGGGCTTTCATGCCGGAATGCGCAAATCCGGCATCGGCGGCGCCGACGGAAAGCATGGCGTCCACGAGTATACTTCAACGCAAGTGGCCTACATCCAGTCTTGAACTCACTGCGGACGGATTCGTGAAAAGGCGAAGTCACGAGTATCGAACTAGATCGATGCGACTCAGTGATCGGGGGCAAAAATGATAAGATACATCGGCGCCGGCCTCGCAACGATACTGTTGGCATTGTCTCCATTGTCGAGAGCTATGGCAGAAAATGTGACTTTCGCGGTCATCGGTCCGCACGAGTACGAGCTTCCCGTCAACTACAAGGATTTCGATGCCTTCGTGCAGTACGGCTTCGCAAACCCGACGACCCAGACCTACGGGGCAAACGGCGGCCTGAACAAGATGCCGAACCAGGATTTCAACGTCGGTCTGACCAAGTTTGTTCGTTTCATCAGCTTTGATTCGCTGCCCGACATAGGTTTCGCGCCCGAAGCGATCATACCCGAAATCAATCTCAACTCGGGCGGTGGAGCCAATCAATACGGCGTCGGCGACCCCATCTTTGGCGGTGCCACCTGGATCAAGCCCAACAAGAATTCGACGTTCGGCTTTCAGACATTCATCACCGCCCCAATTGGCACGAAGAATTTTACGAGTAATTACTACTCGAATATATCGACGATACTTTACGATTATCAATTCAAGACGTGGGATATCGACGGCGATACGGGTGGTACGTTCCGCAGTACGCAGCGCGCGCCGGCGACGGCGGCAGTCAACACTGGTACGACATTCTTCACCAATCTGCGTATCGGCTACAAACTCAATATACCGTCTATCCCTTTGGAACCGTTCGCTGCCCTCGATTATGAGTATGACACGAAGTACAAGAACGCCACAACCAACGTCACGACGACACCTCACATGGAAGATCTCGCGCTCGGCTTGGGTGGCGTTTACACAATTTCCGACAAATACAGTTTCACGATGCGCTACTCTCGTAGCGTGTACGGCGTGAACGAGCCGCCGACGAACGCGGTCTACGTCAAGTTCGTTTCGATCCTGCCATGAGCCGGAGAATTCCGCCGAGAGCAAGAATGAGCACGACGAAGAGACCTAGCCAGGCCGGCAGCACGGTCGGGTGTGGCCGCCTCGACCGGCGGCTGCTGCTGAAGGGCGGCGCGTTGGTTTGCCTCAGCTGTGGGATCGCGCCCACGCTGGCCGCCGAAGACGACGACCTGCCGGCAAAGGGTGATCATCTCGTGGCGGGGGACGGAGACGCGAAGTCGTCTCCGCTCACGATCGAGAGCGTGAAAGTCGGTGGCGACATCGTCACTGCGATCGCGGTGACGCCGGCGGGTATCGCCAAATCGGGCTCTCGCTTTTCCAAGCTCATTCTGTTTCGCTTCAATCCAAACGACATCGACGCGTCGGCGAGATCGATGACTGTCGACGGGATCATGGCATTTTCGGCGATCTGCACGCATCAAGGCTGCGAACTCAACGTGTGGGATGCGAGCACAGACACACTGCGGTGCTTCTGCCACGGCTCCGAATTTCTGCCAGAGAAGGGCGGCCAAGTCGCTCACGGGCCGGCGGTCAAGCAGCTGCCGATGCTGCCGCTTCAGAAAGGCGAAGGCGGCAAGTTGATCGTTGCCAACGGCTTCACTGCGCAGCCCGGACCGCCCCAGAAGACGAGACTGTGACCGCATTGAAATAGGAGAACAGCATGGTTAGGCAGACGCCGCTCGAGAAGTACAGCAGCCTTCTTGTTTCCGGAGCCGCCACTCTGGCAATCGCGCTTACCAGTTGCGGCACCGCGCATGCTGCAGCGGCGCAGGCCGCCACGGCTGCCTATTCGCCGGTGACCGACGCTCGCCTGGCGCAGCCGGAGCCGGACAATTGGCTACAATACCGCGGCAATTACCAAGGCTGGGGCTACAGCCCGCTCGATCAGATCAATAAGGACAACGTCAAACGATTGGTGCCGGCCTGGAGCGTCTCGACTGGGGTCTCTGACGGGCACGAGGCGCCCCCGATCGTCAACAACGGCGTCATGTTCGTCTCGACGCCCGGCGACCAGATCTTCGCGATCCGGGCGGCGACGGGGCAAGTGCTGTGGAAGTACCAGCGTGAATTGCCGCCCGAACTGTTCCAGCTGCATCCGACCAACCGCGGCGTGGCGCTCTACGGCAGGAATGTCTTCATCGCCACGCTCGACGCCTGCGTCGTCTCGCTCGACGCCGAGACAGGCAAGCAAAACTGGTCGAAGTGCGTCGCCCCGTGGAAGGACAGCTACTACATGACGTTGTCGCCGATGGTGGCGAGGGGCAAGGTCATCGTCGGCGTGTCCGGCGGCGAGTTCGGCATCCGCGGCTTCATCACGGCGCTCGATGCCAACACTGGCGAGCAGGCTTGGAAGACATATACGGTCCCGGCACCTGGGGAGCCTGGCTCGGAGACTTGGAAGGGCGACACCTGGAAGACTGGCGGCGGGCCGATCTGGATCCAGGGCACCTACGATCCCCAATCGCATATTGCTTATTTCGGCACCGGCAACGGCGGTCCCTGGGATCCGACGTTGCGCCCCGGGGACAACCTCTACACAACCTCGGCGATAGCGCTCGATGTCGACACCGGCGCGATGAAGGGTTTTCACCAGTACCACTGGAACGATGCCTGGGATTGGGACGAGGTCTCGGCCCCGATCCTTATCGACGTCAAACGGGACGGCAAAACCATACCGGCCCTAGTACACGCAGCGCGTGACGGCTACCTCTGGACGCTGGAGCGCGAGGCCGGCGGCGGAATCAAGTTCCTGAGCGGCAAGCCTTTTGTCTATCAGAACGTGTTCGCCTCGCTCGATCCGAAGTCGGGACGCCCGACCTACAACGAGGATCAGGTTCCGCACGTAGGCCATACGTCGTTCTTTTGTCCCGGGCTATGGGGCGGCAAAGATTGGTTTCCCGAAGCCTACAATCCGAAGACCCGGCTGCTCTACGTTCCCGCCAACGAGAACCTCTGCGCTACGTTGACCGACATCAAGATCGGCCCGCGCAAGGCGGGGGAGCTCTTTCTCGGTGCGCCAGTGGCGGCGATCCTGAAAAGCCTGCGCTTCCGACCCGGCACCGATGTTTCGAAACCGGTGACGATCGGCGAGATCCAGGCCTGGGACATGGATAAGGGCGAGAAGGTCTGGCAGCACGAGTTCAAGGACACCTCGATGTGGGGTCCATTGCTGACGACGGGCGGCGGCCTGGTTTTCGCCGGTGGCACCTCGGATCGTATGTTCCGGGCATTCGACGCCAAGACCGGATCCGTTTTGTGGGAGACGAAGCTCAATTCCGCGGTCGTTGGCGTTCCGACTTCGTTCGAAGTCAACGGCATCCAGTACATCGCTGTGCAGGCGGGCTGGGGCGGCGACGCTGACCGCATGCTGCAGGGCATCAACGACGCGTTGCCGGAGGCGCGCCGCCTCAAGGTCGCGCCGCAAGGCGGCGTGATCTGGGTGTTCAAGGTCGCCGGCCAGGAGGCCGCGAAGTGACAGTTCTCGACCGCGCCGGAACATGGAGCGCTGCGCTCGCGGTCGCTACGCTCCTTGTCGCCTGCGTCAACCCGGCGTTTGCGGATGGCGCCGGATCGCCAGACCGAAGCGCTGCGGCGAACAACCCAGCCTCAGCCATGGTGGACGATGATATCGCCTTCGAGATCCGGGAGGCGATTGTCGATCACAACCTGGACTTCTTCGAGAAACGGCTCGTCGATTGGGACGGCGCCCGCAAGCGGACGCAACGCCTGACGCTTTTCCAGATTCGCGAATGTTTCGGACGCCCGATCAAGTCAGTCAGGCTCGAGCTGCTCAAGCCCGATCCCGCCGCCCCATTGGTCCCCGACGGCTATCGCACGAACATTCCGGTGACGCACCTCTTGCGCATCGCGTTCGACGAGCAGCATGCCCCGGACGAGACCCCCTCGTGCGTGTTCATGCTGTCGAAGGATCCCGACTCGACTTGGCACATGGCTCTCGTGCTGCCAAACGAACCGCCGTCGAAATGAGGTGCGGCCGAGGCTTCCGGCCGAGGAACACCGGCGCTGCGACGACCCGATCCGTCCGCGCGCGATCGCTTAGCGGTTGCATTGCATCCGGGCCGCAGTACGGCGGGAGTTGATCATGGGAGACATTCTGACTCTCGGGCAGATGCTCGCGGTTCACGACCGTTTGCAGCCTCACAGAGTCGGCGCGCGCGACTTTGAACGTCAAATGACGTTCAAGCAGTGGAATGAGCGTAGCTGCCGGCTCGGCAACGGGCTTGCTGGCCTGGGGCTGAGGAAGGGCGACCGGATCGCCGTGCTCGCCCATAATTGCATCGAGTGGCTAGAGATCTTCGCCGCCGGCGCCAAGGCCGGCCTTGTCGTCGTGCCGCTCAACTTCCGACTGATCGGCAAGGAGATTCTTTTCATCCTTCGGGACGCCGGCGCCGCGGCGCTGATCGTCCAGGATCAGCTCGCGGGCGTGGTTGAGGAGATCCGCGGAGATCTGCACTTTCCCGAAGAACGTATCGTCGTTTTCGGCGCTTCGCGCTGTCCGGCCGGTTGGCGCTCATACGAGGCGCTGATCGCTGCCGGCGCGGATGTGGAGCCGCGAACACGCATCGCGCTCGATGACCCATGCATGCTGCTTTATACCTCCGGCACCACGGGCAATCCAAAAGGCGCGATCCGCAGCCACCGCGCCAACGCCCTCCTCTCGCTCGTGACGGATCTCGAGTTGAGGCTGACCCGAGAAGATGCGGCACTGCTTGTCATGCCGATGTGCCACGCGAACTCGATCTACTTCTTCAGTGCCTTCAGCTATTGCGGCGCGGTGACCAACGTCTACTCGCGCCAAAGCTTCGATCCCGAACATTGTGTGCGCGTGCTCGGCGAAGGCACATCGACCTTCACGTCGCTCGTGCCGACGCATTACAGCATGATGCTGTCTTTGCCGGACGCGATGAGCCGCCGCGAAGACCTGTCACGCGTGACGAAGCTCATGATCTCGTCGGCGCCTGCGCGCCCCGACACCAAGCGGCAGGTGATGGAGATGTTCAAGAACTCTGGGCTCTATGAACTCTACGGTTCGACGGAAGCGGGTTGGGTGACGATGCTGCATCCCGACGAGCAGTTCACGCAGTTGGGCACCGTCGGGCGCGAGTGCATCGGTTCCGGGTCGATCCGCTTCCTGGACGACACCGGCAGGGAAGTGCCCGACGGTGAAGCCGGCGAGCTGTTCTCGCAGAACGCCTACACGTTCGACGGCTATTGGAACCTCCCGGAAAAGACGGCGGCGGCGTTCCACGACGGTGCCTGCTCGGTCGGCGACATCGGACGGCGCGATGCTGCGGGATACATCCGGCTCGTCGACCGCAAGAGCAACATGATCATCTCGGGCGGCGAAAACGTCTATCCATCGGAGGTCGAGGCGGTGCTCGGCTCGCATCCCGCCGTGCGTGAGGTGGCGATCATCGGGCTTCCTGACGAAAAATGGGGCGAGAGCGTGCATGCCGTCGTGGTGCTGAAGCGTGACGTCGATGCGGACCAGGCCGGACTCCAGTCCTTCTGCCGCGAGCACCTCGCCGGCCACAAGCGTCCGCGCGGATACTCCTTCATGGATTATGACGACATGCCGCGTACCGCCACCGGCAAGGTGCTGCATCGCAAACTCCGCACGCTCGTCATCGAATATCAGGGCGTGACGGCATGAATAGAGTTGTCGAGCGGAGTGGAACTCGGAATGAGTGAGGCGATCAATGATCTTGGAGCCGACGAGAATGCCGTCTGCGCCTGGATCGCCCGCTTCCTCCAGGCGCGAGGGGTAGACCGCGTGTTCGGCTTGCAGGGCGGCCATATTCAGCCGATCTGGGACCATTGCGCCAAGCTCGGCATCCGCATCGTCGACGTTCGTGACGAGGGAGCCGCCGTTCATATGGCCCATGCTCACGCTGAGTTGACGGGGCAGATGGGCGTCTGCTTGGCGACGGCCGGGCCCGGCGTGACGAACTGCGTGACTGCCATTGCCAACGCCTCCCTGGCCCGTATCCCCGTCCTCCTGATCGGCGGCTGTACGTCGCGCCATCAGACTAACATGGGACCGCTGCAAGACATCCCGCACGTCGAAATCCTGCGCCCGGTGACGCGGCAGTCACGCACGCTGCGCGTAGCTGAACAGGTCATTCGCGAATTCGACGAAGGCGTGGCACGCGCGACGGGCGAAATGGGCGAACCGGGCCCGGTTTACCTCGAGGTGCCGACCGACGTGCTGCGGACGACGGTCGCGCCGCAGATGGTGCTTGACGATTGGATGCGCGCCAAACCGACGCGCCGCATCCCACCCGACGCCGCAGCCATAAACGCCGCGGTGGAGATCCTCTGGTCGGCGAAGAAGCCGCTGGTGATTTCCGGCCGGGGAGCGCGCGGGGCTGGCCCCGAGCTGGTGCGTCTGCTCGATGCGCTTGGCGCCGTCTACCTCGACACGCAGGAGAGCCGTGGGCTGGTGGCGGCCGGGCACGGGTCCGTTGTCGGTGCCATGCGCGGCGCAGTGATGGCCGAGGCGGACACCGTGCTCTTGATCGGTCGCAAGCTCGATTATCAGCTGGGCTATGGTTCGCCCGCCGTGTTCGCCGCCGCCGAGCACATCATCCGCATCGCCGACAACGCTGGCGAGCTGCTGGACAATCGCCGCGGCACGCCGGAACTGCTTGCAGAACCGTCGCTGGCGCTGGCGGCGATCGTCGAGGCGGCGCGCAACCGCGAGCCCGCGCGCGACAAGGCTTGGACCGCGCAAATGCGGTCCGAGCACGAGAAGCGCTCGGCCGCCGGCAAGGCCAAGGCGTACGATGCCGGGCCTGACGGCTACATCCATCCAATGGCGATCTTCCAGGCAATACGGGCGACCGTCCCCGACGACGCCATCGCCATCGCCGACGGCGGCGACCTTTTGAGCTTCGCGCGGGTCGGCCTGGAAGCCAAGACCTATCTCGACTCCGGCGCCTTCGGGTGCCTCGGCATCGGCGTACCTTACGCCGTCGCCGCGGCCTTGGCCTATCCCGATCGGCACGTCTACTGCGTCACGGGCGACGGTGCCTTCGGCTTCAACGCGATGGAGATCGACACGGCGGTGCGCCACGGCGCCAAGATCGTCGTCATCGTGTCCAACAACGCGGCCTGGAACATCGAGCGGCACGATCAGGCGACGAACTACGGCGGGCGCGTCGTGGGGACCACGCTTGCCTATTCCGATTATGCCGCCATGGCGCGCAGCCTCGGTGCGCATGGCGAACGCGTCACCAAGGCGGCCGACTTGCCGGGCGCGCTCGAACGCGCCTTCGCGAATGCGCCGGCCCTGATCGACGTGACGACGTCGCAGGAGGTGGTGTCGTCCGACGCGCGAAAAGGGCTGGGCTTCGTGCCGAATTACCAGGCCCTCACAGCCTGGGATGACGCCGAGCGCAAGCGGCGCGGCGAGCTATGATGCAACGACGCAGCTCGCGTGAAGTTTGCCTTCCGACAAAGTTTGGCGGCGAGGAGCCGGAGCGCCTCCGTCGTTTCGTCAGCGGGTTGTATGAGCAAAAGGACTTATCATGAAAACCATCGTCTTGACCGCTGCGGCTCTCATGCTGGCGCCGGCTGTCTTCGCGCAAACAGCTGGGTCGGACCGGCCGGCTGAGACCGCGACCAAACCGCCCCCGACAGGAGTGGCGGGCAACGGCGTCACGACGAGCACGACCTCCTCCCCGGAGATGAAGACGGGTTCGGAACGATCGCCGACAGCCGGCGCGCCGACGAGTGCGGGCGTCACGAGCGGCGGCGTCCATCGGTGACGCCAAGAGCGCTCCGGACCTATTGTCGCTCGATCACCATCGCGATGCCCTGGCCGCCGCCGATGCACATGGTCACGAGGCCGTAGCGGCCGCCGATGCGGCGCAACTCGTGGATCGCCTTGACGGCTAGGATCGCGCCGGTCGCGCCGATCGGGTGGCCGAGCGCGATGGCACCTCCGTTGGGATTGACCTTCGCAGGGTCGAAGTCGAGCGCTCTGGCAACCGCGCAGGACTGCGCGGTGAAGGCCTCGTTGGACTCGATCACATCGATGTCGTCGATCGCGAGGCCTGCATTTGCCAGCGCCGACCGAACTGCGGGCACCGGGCCCATTCCCATCTCGGAAGGGTCGACGCCCGCGGTCGCGTAGGACACCAGCCGAGCCATCGGCGCGAGATCGCGCGCCTTGACTGTCTCGCCGTCCGCCAGGACCAGCGCGGCGGCGCCGTCGTTGATGCCCGACGCATTGCCGGCGGTCACGGTGCCGCCTTTCTTGAAGGCGGGCCGCAACTTCTCCATGTCGGCCACGGACACGGCCGTCCGCACGTGCTCGTCGGTGGCGAATGACGACGTCCCCTTGCGCGTGGTCACCTCGAACGGCACGATCTGGTTCGCGAAGCGACCCTCATCAATCGCCGCCGCCGCTCGACGGTGACTTTCCACGGCGGCGGCATCCTGGTCCTCGCGCGACACCCGGTAGCGCTGCGAAACGTTCTCCGCCGTCATGCCCATGTGGCCGTTACCGAAGGGATCGCTGAGGACGCCGATCATCATGTCGACGAGGGCAGCCTCGCCCATCTTCTGGCCCCAACGCGCTGCCGGCAGAATGTAAGGGGAGCGGCTCATCGACTCGACACCGCCGGCGAGCACCGTCGGGCTGTCGCCGAGGCGGATCATCTGCGCCGCGGAGATGATCGCCTGCAGGCCGGACCCGCATAGCCGGTTCAAGGTCATCGCCGGCGCCGAGGTCGGCATGCCGGCCTCTACCGCGATGACGCGCGAGACATACATGTCGCGCGCCTCAGTGTGGAGGACGTTTCCGAACACGGCGTGCTCCACGTCCTGTGGCGCGAGACCGGCTTCGGCGATCGCGGCTCGGGCGACGTGCGCGCCTAACGTAGTCGGCGGTTGCTCCTTCAGCGCGCCACCGAAGTCGCCGATCGCCGTGCGCAGTCCTGAAAGAAAGAAGACCTCGGCTTGTGGCATCGTGACCTTTCCTCGTCGTCTCGTTCGCTCGGGGACTTCGCCGCGTCAGATCAGGTCGGCGGCATGTTTGGCGAAGACGATGGCGAGCCGCCCGTTGGCCTCCGCATTATTGCCGGACGCGTTCCCGGACTTGGCGCGTGCGGCAATACCTTCGAAGATGACGGCCCAGCGAAACAGAGCGAAGGCGCGGTGGAACAGGCCGAGGCGCTGTCCATGCGTTGCGTGCTCCGCGTAGGCCTCCTCGAAGCCGTCGAGCGTGGGCAAGCCGAGCGCCTCGAGATCGAGGCCGAGCAGACCGCCGAACTCGTTTGGTCGAGTCTGCCAGGCGATCGCCGCGTGGCCGACATCGGCGAGCGGGTGGCCGAGCGTCGACAGTTCCCAGTCGAGGATCGCCACGACACGTGGCTCGCTTTGATGAAACATGAGGTTGCCGATGCGATAGTCGCCGTGCACGAGACCCGACACAGCATCGTCGGGAAGATGCTCTGGCAACCAGGTGATCAGCCGCTCAATATTGGCATCCTCCCGCGTTCGCGAAAGGTGCCACTGCTTGCTCCACCGCGCGATCTGGCGCGAAAAATAATCGGTCGGCTTGCCGAAGCCGACGAGGCCGGCCGCCGCGACATCGACGCCGTGCAGGGCCGCGAGCGTTCGCGCCATGTCGGCATACATCGCGCGGCGCTCCTGCGGCGCCACGCCCGGCAGCGTGGTCTCGTGGAAGATGCGCCCGTTCACCCGCTCCATGACGTAAAAAGGTGTGCCGACGACCGCGCGGTCCTCGCAGAATGTAAGGGCCGGCGGGACGGGCACCGCGCTGCCGGCCAGCGCACTGATGACGCGATACTCGCGATCGACCGCGTGGGCGGACGGCAGGAGCTCGCCCGGCGGCTGCTTGCGCAGCACTAACCGCCGGTTGTCGTAGTCGACGAAGAAGGTCGGGTTGGACTGGCCGCCGCTGATCCGCTCGAGCCGAATCGTCCCGTCGAGACCGGGCACCGCGCGTCGCAGGAACACGTCGAGCTTCGCCGTGTCGAAGCCGGGAGAAGCGGATGCGGCGCCGCTGGTCACGAGGCTTGCTCTCCGGCCACGGGCCAATGCCAGAACTCCGATCCCTCCTCCGTCAGGAAGCGGTTGAGCACCATCTGGTGCACTTCGTCCGCCCCATCGACGAGCCTCGCCTGGCGCGCGTAGCGGTAGATCCACTCGAGCACCGTGTCCTTCGAGTAGCCACGGGCGCCGTTGATCTGGATAGCCGTGTCGGCGGCGAGGTGCAGCACGTTGGCCGCCTGCACCTTGGCCATCGAGATCTCTTTGCGGGCGAGTCGGCTTTGATCGAGTTCCCAGGCTGCTTTCATGACCAGCAGACGTCCGACCTCGATGTCCATCGCCACGCGGCCGAGTTTGAGTTGGATGCTTTCGCGGTCGGCGAGCCGCACGCCGAAGCCTTCGCGGGTTTCGGCATAATCGCGAGCGATCTCGACGCAGCGCTTGGCAAGCCCGAGCCAGCGCATGCAATGAGTCAGCCGGGCTGGGCCGAGTCGGAGTTGCGTGACCTTGAGCCCTCGGCCTTCTCCAAGAAGAATTGCGTCGGCTGGCACGACCAAACCGTCGAATTCCATCTCGCAATGACCGCCGTGTTCCTCCGGTCCCATGATCCCGATGCGCCGCACGATGCGCCAGCCGGGCTGGTCCTTGTGGAAGAGAAAGGCGGTGAGGCCGTGGCGCGTGTCGTCGGATGTGCGGGCGATCAGCGTGAAATGCGCGGCACGTTCCCCACCGGTGATGAACCATTTGCGGCCGGTGATCCTGTAGGAGCCGTCCGCCTGCTTATCGGCACGCGTCTGGATCATACCGGGGTCAGAGCCGCCGCCCGGCGCCGGTTCGGTCATCGCGAAGGCGGAGCCGACCTCGCCGCGCATGATCGGCCCGAGCCAGCGCTCCTTCTGCGCCGGTGTTCCTGCTGCGGCGAGCATCATCATGTTGCCATCGTCGGGCGCGGCGCAGTTGAAGACGACAGGACCGAAAATCGAGCGGTTCATCGCCTCGTAGCACACCGCCATGCCGACACGCCCGACGCCTAGGCCCCCGAGCTCGGCCGGCAGTTGCAGGCACCACAAGCCTTCGCCGCGCGCCTTCTCGCGCAAGCGCGAAAGCAATCCCTCCTCGATGTTGCCATGCGGATCGTAGGCGACCGGATCATCTTCGCAGGGAAGGATCTCGCGCTCGACGAAGCGCGCGATCCGTTGGCGAAGGTCGTCGATTGCTCGAGGTATCGTCAGGTCCATGATGCTCTTGAGCATGCTTTCTGATTGAGAAACGCGGCCGGCGTCGGTGCCTTTCCCGAATTCCGAATTCCGTCTTCAGATTTACAGGAGGGATGCGTGGGCAGGAACTCGCATTTTCTTCTGGCATTCGATAGAGGCTACAGGCCACATTGTCGTCGCGTGAACAAAGGGTGCGACGCGGCGGCTGCCCGGCGCAGGAGCTGTTCGGGCATTGGTGCTTGCGGAGATTGTGATCGTGCGACCGCTCGCCGCTCAGGCGACCCTGGTGGAACAAGTCTACGAGAAGATCCTGGGCGAGATCTCGGCCGGACGACTGCGGTCCAATCAGCGGCTGATCCAGGACGACCTGGCGCGCACGCTCGGCGTGTCGCGCCAGCCGGTTCAGCAGGCGTTGCTTCTGTTGCACAGTCGCGGCTACCTCTCGGAGGCACCCGGTCGTGGACTCATCGTTGCGCCGATCGACATCGACGCCATCGCCGGTCTCTACGAGATCCGTGCGGTGATCGAAGGATTGGCCGCCCGCCTTTCGGCGAAGCGGCGCGATAAGCTCGCCAGCAAGCAGATGCTGTCCTTGATCAAGGACGGGCGCTCGGCGGTGAAGCAGGGTACGCTGACCAAGTTGATCCGCGCCGACATCGAATTCCACAAGTTGCTCTACGACATGTCCGGCAATGTCATGATCCGCGAGATTACGCAGCCCAATTGGCCGCATTTCAGCCGAGTCATGGGCGAGGTTCTGCTTCAGGACGAGACGCCGCGCGACATCTGGGATCAGCACGAGGCGATCGCCTCCGCGATCATGAAGGGCGACGTTCAAGGCGCCGAGAAGCATGCACAAGACCATATCCTGCGAGCGGAGGAGGAGTTCGTCGACCGGCTGCGCCGCCGCGAGGCTTTCGGCTGAAGAGTCCGGGCGCGATAGGATAAGCTCTCGGCTCAGCTTGCCGGAAGAACCGTGGCGACGATCGACTGATCGAGCGCCTCGTAGCGCGAGTATCCGATCGTCGCGTATAGCTCCGCCCGCGTCTGCATCCGCGCGAGCGATCCCTGCGCGCTTCCTTCGGCCTTGAGGGAGCGGAAGAAGTCATCCTGCGCTTTGGCGGCGACGCGGAATGAACTGACCGGCCAGATCACTATGCGGTAGCCCATCGCCTCGAACTCGGCGGCGGTCAGGAAAGGCGTGCGGCCGAATTCGGTCATGTTGGCAAGCAGAGGCACGCCGGGAAGCCGCCGCGCGAATTCGCGAAGCAGATCGGCGCTGGTCAGCGCTTCAGGAAAGATCGCGTCGGCTCCCGCCTCCATGTAGAGTTTCGCACGCGCGACGGCCGCGTCCAAACCCTCGCTCGCCACGGCATCGGTGCGGGCGATCACGTAGAGATGGCGGCGAGCTCGGCAGGCCGCGGCGACCTTCGCGGCCATGTCTCGGGCATCGGCGAGCTTCTTGTTGTCGAGGTGGCCGCACTTTTTCGGCAGGATCTGATCCTCGATATGGACAGCTGCGGCGCCGGCATCCTCGAAGGACCGTACCATGTGCATGACGTTCAACGCCTCGCCGTAGCCGGTGTCGCCGTCGACCAACACCGGTAGGGCCGAGGCCCGCGCTACCTGCCGGACGAAGAAGCACACGTCTTCGATCGTGATGATGCCGAGGTCGGGCAGGCCCATCGAGGCCGACATGGCGGCACCCGACAGGTACAGCGCCTCGAAGCCCGCGGCCTTCGCCTGCAGCGCGGCCATCCCGTTGAACGCGCCTGGCACTTGTAGGATCGAGGGTCGCTCGACGAGCTCGCGGAAACAATCGCCCGCGCGGCCGGGCGGAAGATCGGCGGCAACGAGGTAGGTCATCGCGCGACACTTCTCATGGCGGCGCCCGTCATCGCAGGATCGCCTGCCGTGCGGCTCCGCCATCGATCGGCCAAAGGCACGAAGGCGCGGTCCTCCACGCCGACGTAGTTGGCCGTCGGACGAATGATCTTGCCGTCCTTACGCTGCTCCATGACATGGGCGCACCAGCCCGACGTGCGGGCGATCACGAAAAGGGGCGTGAAGATCGGCGTCGGGACGCCCATCGCCTGATAGGCGACCGCGCTGTACCAGTCGAGGTTGGGGAACATGCGCTTCTCGTCCCACATCACGCGCTCGATCCTTTCGGCCACCGCGTAGCGCGTCGCGCTGCCGCTCTTGACGGCCAGCCGCTCCGCGACGGCCTTGATCACGTCGCTGCGGGGGTCCTTCAAAGTATAGACCGGATGGCCGAAGCCGATGACGACCTCTTTCGCTGCCATTCGCCTGCGGATGTCGGTCTCCGCGTCGTCGGGAGCCTCGTAACGGCACAGCACGTCGAGGGCCGCCTCGTTGGCGCCACCGTGCTTCGGGCCACGCAGGGCGCCGATCGCCCCGTCGATGGCGGAATAAAGATCCGACCCTGTGCCGGCGATCACGCGGGCGGCGAAGGTCGAAGCGTTGAACTCATGCTCAGCGTAGAGAATGAGGCTCGTGTTCATCGCTCGCACGAAGGAAGCCTCTGCCGGGCGGCCCGCGAGCAGGCGCAGGATATGCGCGGCGATCCCCTCGTCATCGGTCTCGACGTCGATGCGGCGCCCGCTGCGCGCCCAATGCCACCAGTAGAAGAGCATCGACGCGAGCGAGGCCATCAGGCGATCGGCGATGTCGCGGGCACCCGCCGCCGCATGGTCGAGAGCCTCGGGAAGGAGGCAGCCGAGCGTGCTCACGCCGGTGCGCATCACGTCCATCGGATGCGTCGCCGCGGGAAGCTGCTCGAGGACGCTCCGCACGCTCGCCGGCAGGCCACGCAGCGCGGCCAGCTTGGCCTTGTAGACGGTCAGCTCCGCCGCGTTCGGCAGCGAGCCGTGCACCAGCAAATGCGCGATCTCCTCGAACTCGCACGTTTCGGCGACGTCGAGAATGTCGTAGCCGCGGTAGTGAAGATCGTTGCCGGTGCGCCCCACGGAGCAGAGCGCGGTATTGCCGGCGACCACACCGGACAAGGCGACGCTCTTCTTCGGCTTGGGTGCTGCTGCGTCTTCCATGGTGAGCGTCCTCGATCGCGCGGTGAAGCGGACAAGAGGCTCGCGGCGTGACCCGCGAGCCGGGAAAGGAACTTAGAAAAGGCCGGGTCGGCCGACCGAGAGCTGCTGCTCCGGGATCGAGATCGAAAGCATCGACATCTGCTCGGGACGCAGCTCCGCCAAGCTCTGCGCCGCATCGAGGAAGCGCTCGGCTTCGGCGGGATCGAGGATGCCCGCGGTGAGCGTCCCGAATTTTCCGACGTAGTCGGCGCGCGTCCACGGCGTGGCGCCGCGCGTGTGCGCGTTGGCGATCGCCTGTTCGTCGGCGACGATCGTGCCGTCCTTCATCGTAATGACGATGCGGCCTCCGAACGCCAGTTCGGCGGGGTCGCGCGAATGGTAGCGCTCGGTCCAGCGCGGCTGCTCCACCGTGCGGATCTTGCGCCACAGCGCGACGGTGTCGGGCCGGGCGGCGCGCTCGGGAAGGTAGGAGCGGACGTGGTGCCAGATGCCGTCCTGCAGGGCGACCGCGACGATATACATGATGGAATGGTCGAGCGTCTCGCGGCTCGCCCGCGGGTCGAACTTCTGCGGATCTGCGGCGCCGGTCCCGATCACGTAATGCGTGTGGTGGGAGGTCTCGATGACGATCTCGGCGACATCATCCCAATCGCGGACTTGCTTGCGCATGCGGAACGCCAGGTCGATGAGAGCTTGGCTCTGATATTCGGCCGAATACTCCTTGGTGTAGGTGTCGAGGATGCCACGTTTGGGCTCGCCGAACGCCGGTAGCGGCACCCGGTAGCGCGCCTCGAAGCCGCCGAGCATGCGGGCGACGACGCCGTCCTCGCCTTCGTAGATCGGGCTCGGCGCGCCCTCGCCGCGCATGGCCCGATCGACTGCCTCGATCGCCAGCTTGCCGGCATGTGCGGGCGCGAACGCCTTCCAGGAGCTGATCTCGCCCTTGCGGCTCTGCCGCGTCGCGGTGGTGACGTGCAGCGCCTGCTGGACGGCCTGGTAGATCACATCGGTGTCAAGGTGGAGCAGCGTGCCGAGGCCAGCCGCGACCGACGGTCCGAGATGGGCGACGTGATCGATCTTGTGCTCGTGCAGGCAGATCGAGCGCACCAGGTCCACCTGGATCTCGTAGCCGGTGGCCAGTGCCCGTAGCAGGTCCACGCCGCCACACCTGCATTGCTGCGCGACAGCCAGGATCGGCGGGATGTTGTCTCCGGGGTGGCTGTACTCGGCCGCGAGGAACGTGTCGTGGTAATCGAGCTCGCGCACCGCGGTGCCGTTGGCCCACGCGGCCCATTCCGCGTGGACGCGGATGTCGGAACGGCAGCCGAACACGGTCGCGCCCCCTGGCCGCGGATGCGCGAGGGCCTCCGCACGAGCGGAGACGACCGACGTGCGGTTGAGCGAGGCGACCGCCACCGCCGTATTATCGATGATGCGATTGATGATCATCTCGGCGACGGTCGGCTCGATCGCGACCGGGTCCGCCGCGACCTCGGCGATGAACCAAGCCAGTTGCTTGGTCTTCGGCAGACGCTCGCTTTCCCGGTAAACGCGGAGATCGTGTTCGATCAACGGTGCCTCCATTTATGCCGTGCGAATATTGCGAATGTGGGATTGCGCGGGAAGCCGCAATCGTGCGCATTCGCGCGAAGCCGTTGTAAGGGTTTTGCGAATGTTGCGGAGCGCGAGACCGTTGAAGCTCTTCGCCGGCCTCAAGCTGCGCCGCTTGCGCGCCGGCGCCGGGATGAGCCAGGCGGACCTTGCCAGGGCGATCAGCCTCTCGCCGACCTATCTCAACCAGATCGAACGCGACCAGCGCCCGCTGCCGCCGCCGGCTCTGCAACGTATCTGCGACCTGTTCGGAGTGGGCGTCGACCACTTCGGCGATGCCGACGAGCTGCGCGCCGTGCAAGGACTCCGCGAGGCGTTGGGCGACGACGTTTTCGCGCGGCCCACCGTTGATCTTGCCGAAGTTCGGCTGGCGGTGCAGACGACGCCGGAAATCGTCCGCCGTTTCGTGATGCTGCAGCGGGCCTACCGCCTTCAGGCCGAGGAGCTGCAGGTGTCGCGGGGCATCCCCATGGCCGCTTCAGCCTCGGCTCTCGGCTCCTACGACGAGGTCCGGGAATGGGTGCAGACGCGGCGCAATCATTTTTACGCGCTCGACTACGCGGCCGAGGCCTTGTTCGAGACGGCGGGCTTCGCGAGCGCCACGCTGCGCGAGGATCTGATGCGGCGGCTGCGCGACCGGCATGGCTTTACGCTGACCACCGATCCTTCCCTGCTCGTCGAGGGCACCTTCTGGCGCATCGATCGGCGGGCGAAGAGTCTGGTGTTCGCCGAAAGCGCTTCGCCAGAAAGCCAACTTTTCTGGATGGGACACCTGCTTGCGCAGATCGAGCAGCGCCGTTTGATCGACAAGGAGGCGCTATCCGCGCAACTGTCGAGCGACGAAGCTCGCGCGCTCGCCAAAATCGGTCTCGCCAACTATTTCGCGGGCGCGATGATGATGCCATATGCGCGCTTCCTCGATGCGGCCGAAGAGACGGGCTACGATGTCGAACGCTTGCAGGGTCGCTTCGGCGCGAGCTTCGAGCAGGTCTGCCACCGTCTCAGCACCATGCAGCGGGCCGGCAGAGCCGGCATCCCCTTTTATTTCGTCAAGACCGACATCGCCGGCAACATCCTTAAGCGCAGCAGCGCCACCCGCTTCCGCTTCTCGCAGTTCGGCGGACCCTGTCCGCTTTGGAACGTTTACAAGACCTTCTCTGAACCCGGCCAGATCCAGATCCAGGTCGCCCGCACGCCGGACGACACCACCTATCTCAATATCGCGCGCACGGTGGGCCGCTGCGGTGGATACTATCTCGCCCGGCCGCGCTCGGTCGCGGTGGTACTGGGTTGCGAGATCGAGCACGCGACACGCACAGTCTACGCGACCGGCCTCGACCTCGCGAACACCGCGGCCGTCGCCCCGATCGGACCAGGCTGCCGCGTCTGCGAACGGACGAACTGTCGCCATCGCGCGATGCCGCCGATCGGTCGCCAGCTCGATGTCGGCACCGAAGAACGCGGCGTGGTGCCTTATCGTGTCAAGGCCTGAGTAGGGCGCGTCGCTTTCGTCCGCCTACGCCTATCGGCTTAGC
>CAXTVT010000022.1:26212-48205 GCA_964247745.1 uncultured Beijerinckiaceae bacterium | reverse complement strand
TGTAGAACAGGTTGACCTTGTGCTTGTCGACGACCTCCCACATCCGCGACACGGAGGGATAGTTCGGTACGCCCTCGAACATCAGCGTCGTCGCACCGTTGGCGAGCGGGCCGTAGACGATGTAGCTGTGGCCGGTCACCCAGCCGACGTCGGCGGTGCACCAGTAGATGTCGCCGTCGTGATAGTCGAAGACGTATTGGTGGGTCATCGCGGCGTAGACGAGGTAGCCGCCGGTCGTGTGCAGCACGCCCTTCGGCGCCCCGGTCGAGCCCGAGGTGAAGAGGATGAACAGCGGATCCTCCGCGCCCATCTCCTCCGGCTCGCAGGTGGCATCCACCTTGGCCACCTCCTCGTCGTACCAGACGTCGCGGCCGTCCTTCATCGTGACCTTGCCGCCGGTGCGCCTCACCACGATCACGGTCTCGACGATGCCGGACTTCTCGATGGCGGCGTCGGCATTGCCCTTCAGCGGCACCGTCTTGGACCCGCGCAGGCCCTCGTCGGCGGTGATCATCACCTTGGATTCGCAGCCGATGATGCGGTTGGCGAGCGAATCCGACGAGAAGCCGCCGAAGACGACCGAGTGCACGGCGCCGATGCGCGCGCAGGCGAGCATGGCATAGGCGGCCTCGAGAATCATCGGCATGTAGATCGTGACGGTGTCGCCCTTGGCGACGCCCTTCGCCTTGAGGACGTTGGCGAGCTTGCAGACGTGCCCGTGCAGCTCGCGGTAGGTGATCGACTTCGACTCGTTGGGGTCGTCACCCTCCCAGATGATCGCGACCTGGTCGCCGCGCTTGGCGAGGTGCCGATCGATGCAGTTCGCCGCGACGTTGGTGGTGCCGTCCTCGAACCATTTGATGGAGACGTTCGCCGGATCGTAGGAGCAGTCCATCACCTTGGTGTAGGGCTTGATCCAATCGATGCGCTTGCCGTGCTCGCCCCAGAAGCCATTTGGATCGTCGATCGAGCGCTTGTACATCGCGTCGTACTTGCCCTTGTCGATCAGGGCGTGGGCGGCGACGTCCTCGGGCACTTGGTACGTCTCGGTCACGGTTCTCTCCCAGGCACTTTCTTTTATGCGTCGACGGATCACGCGCCGCGCTTCCGTCGTCAACTAGCGGCGCGAACCGGCCTCGCCCATCCCGCTTTGGTCGATCGAGCGAACGAATTGCGCGTCACTCATGAGAGGCGGGGCGCGTCCTGGCAAGTGGCTCGCCGCTTGCCAACGACGACTTTGGCGGCGGCGCGATCGCCGTCCAACCGGCTCCGAGATGCTGCGACCCATCGTACGAGGCTTCCACGATCCTCGCACCGCGAGCATCCAGTATGTGGCGGCGTGCCCTTCGACCGGTCGCTGCGCGATCATCGACGCCGTGCTCGACTACGACGAGAAATCCGGCTCGCTCGCGACCCTTTCGGCGGATGCGTTGCTCGCCGACGTGACGGCTCGTGGTCTCGTCGTGGAATGGATCCTCGAAACCCATCCGCACGCCGATCACCTCTCGGCCGCGGCCTATCTCAAGGAGCGCACCGGGGCGCGGACCGCGACGGGCGCCAAGATCGGCGACGTGCAGGCGCTCTGGGCATCCCTCTACGGCTGGCCCGATTTTCCCTGCGACGGCTCGCAATGGGATTGCCTCTTCGAGGATGAAGGCCGTTTCCAGATCGGCGAGATGCCCGTCGGCGTCCTCCACTCGCCGGGCCATACGCTGTCCTCGATCAGCTTCGTGGTGGGGGACGCGGCGTTCGTCCACGACACGCTCTTCATGCCGGACACCGGCACCGCGCGCGCCGATTTTCCCGGCGGCAGCGCTGCCAGCCTGCACGCCTCGATCGAGCGCATTCTCCGCCTGCCCGACACGACGCGGCTGTTCGTGGGGCACGATTACGGACTGGGTGGCCGCGCGCCGCTCTGGGAGAGCACCGTCGGCGCGCAGAAGGCGCACAACATCCACGTCGGCGGTGGCATCGGGGTCGCCGACTTCGTCGCGCTGCGCGAGGCGCGGGACCGGACGCTGCCGATGCCGCGATTGATCCTCCACGCGCTGCAGATCAATATCAACGCGGGTCGCCTTCCCGAGAAAGACGCCGCAGGCCGACGCTCGCTCGTGCTGCCGCTCGACGCCCTGCCGGGCGCGGCATGGGATTGAGCCGCGCGTTCAGGACCCCGAGACCGCTCGTGCGAGCAAGGCCGAAAGGATCTGCGGATCCTCCGGAAAGCCGGCGCGGATCCAGGCGGCCTGCAGACGCTTGAGCATCACGCCCATCGCGCGCCCCGCCGGAACATCGTGCGCCACGAGGTCGGCACCGGAAAAAGGCAGGCGCGGCTCCGGCGTATCGGTCAGGAAACCAAGCGCGGATCGCCACGCCGGATCGTCGGCCTCCGCGCCGTTCTCCGCCCAGGCGAGGATCAGCGCATCCTGCGAGGCCTGCCGCCCGTGGTCGAACAGCAGCTCGCGAAGAAGCCGGGGCTGCGGTGCTTGCCGCGCCGCGTGCAGGCGGCCAAGCGCCGTCGCCGCGGAGGCGAGCCGCGCGGCTTCGGCATTGGACAGCTTCAATCGTTCGCGCAGCCGTTCGGCATCTTCCTTCACCGCGACGGCCAGTGCCGCCAGGCGCGGCATCGCGCCGGATCCGGGCGCGATCTCGGCCAGGCGGCGCAAGCGCGCCGGCCGCGGCACGCCGGCCAGCAGCGGCCCCAGCAGTCCGGCCTCGCTCATCGCCGCCACCGCCTCGGGCGCGCGCCGGGCGACGACCAGCTTCAGCAGTTCCTGGCGAACCCGTTCGCGCGAGAGCCGCGCCAGGCCGTCGCGCTCGGCCACCGCCGCCGCCAGCCCCGCGGGGTCGAGGTCGCCGGCGGCATAGTCCGCGGAGAAGCGGAAGAAGCGCAGCGTGCGCAGGTAGTCCTCGCGGATGCGCGTGGCCGCGTCGCCGATGAAACGGACGCGTTCCGCGGCGAGGTCGGCGAGGCCGCCGGTGTAGTCGTGGACGCGTCCCTCCCGATCGAGGCTCAGCGCGTTGATCGTGAAGTCGCGACGCAGCGCGTCACGGGCGAAATCGCGCCCGAAGCGGATCGTGGCGTGGCGCCCGTCCGTTTCGACGTCCTCGCGCAGGGTCGTGACCTCGAACGGCCGCCCCTCGACGAGAAGCGTGACGGTGCCGTGCGCGATGCCGGTCGGGACGGTGCGGAGGCCGGCCGCCTTCGCACGGGCGATCACCGTTTCGGGCACCGCGGTGGTCGTCACGTCATGGTCGGTGTGTGGGCGCCCCATCAGCGCGTTGCGCACGGCGCCGCCGACGACGCGCGCCTCCTCGCCGTCGCCGTTCAACAAAGCCAGCACACGCGCCAGGCCGGGATCGCCGAGCAAGGTGCGGGCGGCGTTCACTTCATCCGGCCGGGCACGATGCGGCCGTCCTCGACGTGCGCCGGCAGGTAGCCGCCCTCGTAGCGCGGCGCGGTCAAGCCGACGACCACGAGGCCGGCGAGAACGCAGCCGAGCCCTGCCAGCGCCAGCGGCCCCAGCACCTGGCGCGTCCAGCGATCGACCGCCAGCGGGTTCTCCCACCGCGCCGCGAGCCACAGCACGTACAGCAGGAAGGGAATCGCGAAGAAGACGAGCAGGCGAGGGAGCGCGCGGATCATGCGTGGAGCCTCTCGTAGAGCACGCGCAGGATGCCGGCGGTGACGCCCCAGATCGTGCGCCGGCCGAACTCGATCGCATAGAAGTGTCGCGTCTTGCCGAGCCACTCGCGTTCCGCCAGGCGATGGTTTGCCGGATCCATAAGGAAGTCCAACGGCACCTCGAAGCAATCGACGACCTCGGCGGGATTCAGCACCAACGTGAAAGCCGGGTCGACGCGGGCGATCACCGGCACGATGCGAAAGCCGGTGCGCGTGAGATAGGCGCCGAGGTGTCCCAGGACCTCGATGCGATCCGCCGCGAGCCCGATCTCCTCGCCGGCCTCGCGGCGGGCGGCGTCGGCCGGGGTGGCGTCGCCGGGATCGATCTTGCCGCCGGGGAACGCGATCTGCCCGGCATGGTCCCGCAGGCCCGCGGTGCGCTGGGTCAGGATCACGGTGACGCCCTCGGCGCGCGGCACCAGGCCGATCAGCACGGCGGCGGCGCGGGCGCCCCGCAGGAACGCGGGCTCGATGGCCCATTCGTTGAGGGTGTGGTCGCCGAACGGTGGGACCATCGCGACGTCGAGCGCATCCACCGCGAGGTCGCGGTCGATGTGGGCGGCGATGTGCGCGAAGACGGCCTCGTGCGGGTGGGGCTGCGGCGCACGCGCCATCGCGCTCGTCATATCGCGAAGACCATCGCTCCCGAGCGGATCGCCGGCGTTCTGTCCACCATCTCGGCGCGGTCCAGCAGCTCGATCGCGAGCGAGCGCGTCAGCCGCGCCCAAAGCTCGCCGCGGACCAGCACGTAGGGCCTGACCCCGCCGCCGTCCTCCGTCTCGAACCGGAGCGGATGCCGCTGCCCGGCTTCGACCTCGTCGCCGATGTTGGTGACGAAGCTGAGCCGGCCCGCGTGCTCGGCCATCGCGACGGCGGCGAAGGGCGCGTCCTCCACCTCGATGCCCACGCATTCGACGGGGGTCACCAGCACGAAGCGCGTCTCGTCCTTTCGCAGGATGGAGGCGAAGAGCCGCACGAGAGCCGGCCGGGTGATCGGCGTACCCTCGTGGAACCAGGTGCCGTCGGCGGCGATGCGCATCGCGATGTCGCCGCAGAACGGCGGGTGCCACAGGTGCACGGGTGCAGGCCCGCGGGCGGCGAGGCCGCCCACCGCCGCCATCAGCGATCGAAGCCGGCCATCCGGCACGTCGTCCGGCTTCTCGGGCGCGGCGTTCTCGGTCATATTTGCAACTCATTGGGCGCCGAGGTCGTCGACGCCGCGAAGCCGCCGAAATACGCCCGAGGGAGCTGCCCGTCCATGGCCGAAGCCCAAGCCGCAACACCACAGGCCGCCACCTCGCTCGAAGCGGCCGTGGCGCGCAGCGCCGAGATCGCGCTCGACCGCGTCGCCGCCGCCCGCGCCGCCGTCGCCACCGTGATCTTCGGCCAGGAGAAGGTGGTCGAGGAGGTGCTGGTCACGCTGCTGGCCGGCGGCCATGGCCTGCTGGTCGGCGTGCCCGGCCTCGCCAAGACCAAGCTGGTCGACACGCTCGGCACGGTGCTGGGCCTCAACGCCCGCCGCGTTCAGTTCACGCCCGACCTGATGCCGGCCGACATCCTCGGATCCGAGATCCTCGAGGAGAGCATCGACCACAAGCGCTCGTTCAAGTTCATGAAGGGGCCGATCTTCGCGCAGCTGCTGATGGCCGACGAGATCAACCGGGCGTCGCCGCGCACCCAGTCGGCGCTGCTCCAGGCGATGCAGGAGTACCACGTCTCGGTGGCCGGCGAGCGCTACGACCTGCCGGCGCCGTTCCACGTGCTCGCCACCCAGAACCCGCTGGAGCAGGAGGGCACCTATCCGCTGCCCGAAGCGCAGCTCGACCGTTTCCTGATGCAGATCGACGTCGCCTATCCCGATCGTGCGGCGGAGCGGCGCATCCTCATCGAGACCACCGGCGAGACCGAGGCCAAGGCCAAGGCGGCCATGACCGCCGAGGACCTGCAGGCGACGCAGCGCCTCGTGCGGCGGCTGCCGGTCGGCGAGACCATCGTGGAGGCGATCCTCGACATCGTGCGCTCCGCCCGTCCCGGCGAGGGCAGCGATGCCGCCCTGACCAAGGACATCGCCTGGGGTCCCGGCCCGCGCGCGGCGCAGGCGCTGATGCTCGCCGCCCGCGCCCGAGCGCTGGTGTCGGGCCGCCTCTCGCCCTCGCTCGACGACGTGGTGACACTGGCGCTGCCGGTGCTGAAGCATCGCATGGCGCTGACCTTCACCGCCCGCGCCGAGGGCGAGACCATCGAGGGCATCGTGGCCAAGCTGGTGCGGAAGTTCTCGTGATCCGCGTCATTCCGGACGCATCGCAGCGGAGATCCGGAACCGGTGAGCCTCGCGTTCACCGGATAAGCCGAGGCGCACCGGTTCCGGGTTCGCCTTCGGCGCCCCGGAAAGACGAAGCTTCGTGCCCGTGACCGCCGCCCGACTCCTCGACCGAGACGAGCGCCGCATCGGCCACGGACAGCAGCAGGGCGCGCTGTCCCTCGCCCGCAGGCTCCCGGCCCTCGTCGTCGCGGCCAAGGAGATCGCGTCGGGCGTGATGCACGGTGTCCATGGCCGACGCCGCGCCGGCATCGGCGAGAGCTTTTGGCAGTTCCGGCCCTTCATCGCGGGGGAATCCGCGTCGCGCGTCGACTGGCGCCGCTCGGCGCGCGACGACAAGCTTTTCGTGCGCGAGCGCGAATGGGAATCCGCCCACACCGTCTGGGTCTGGATCGACCGCTCCGCCTCGATGGCCTTCGAGTCCAGGCTCGCCATGCAGCCCAAGCTGGACCGCGCCCTGATGCTCGGTTTGGCTGCGGCCGACCTGCTGGTGCGCGGCGGCGAGCGCGTCGGCCTGATGGGCCTGACCCGGCCTCTGGCCACGCGCAACGTGATCGAGCGTTTCGCCGAGACGCTTCTCCACGCGACGGACGGCGACGACGAGCTGCCGCAGCCGATGACGCTGGCGCCGCGCGTGCGCGCCGTGCTGCTCAGCGACTTTCTGACGCCGCCCGATCAGATCGCCGCCAGCATCGGCGCGCTGGCCGCGCGCGGCGCCCGCGGCCACCTGGTGATGATCGCCGACCCCGTCGAGGAGACCTTTCCCTTCGCCGGCCATACCGAGTTTCGCGACGTCGATTCCAGCATCACGATGCGCATCGGGCAGGCCGAACGGTTTCGCGACGATTACGTCAGGCGGCTCGCCGCGCACCGCGACGCCATCCGCGAGATCTGCCGCGGCAAGGGCTGGAGCCTCGCCCTCCATCGCACCGACCGGCCGGCCTCGGAGGCGCTGCTGAACCTGCGGAGCCGGCTCGAGCAGAGTGCCGACGGCTTCGCGGCGGGAAGCGCCTAGATGCTGGGCCTGCCGCTCGCCTTCGCCGTGCCGTTCGCGCTCGTCGCGCTGGCCGGCCTGCCGGTGCTCTACGTGCTGCTGCGGGTCACCCCACCGCGGCCCGAGCGCATCCCGTTCCCGCCGCTTAAGCTGATCCTCGACCTCAAGCCGAGGGACGAGACGCCGGCGTCGACCCCGTGGTGGCTGCTGTTGCTGCGGCTTCTGCTGGCCAGCCTCGTGATCGTCGCCATGGCCGGGCCGATCTGGAACCCGATCGGCGCCGGCGACAAGGGCAAGGGCCCTCTCGTCGTGGCGCTCGACGACGGCTGGGCGGCCGCGCCGTCCTGGGACCGGCGGATGATCGCCGCCGGCCAGCGCATCGAGGCGGCGCGCCAGGCCGGGCGACCGGTGGCCGTGGTCGCCATGTCGGACGGTGGCAAGACCATCATCCCGCTCGATGCCGCGGCGGCGCTGGAGCGCCTGCGCGCGGTCCGGCCGCAGCCGATCGAGCCGGACCGCGCCGCCTCCGGCACCGCGATCGCGACCTTCGCCGGCAAGACGCCCGGCACCTCGATCGTGTGGATCGCCGACGGCCTCGAAAGCGGGGGCGCCCGCGCCTTCGGCGAGACGCTGGCCGCGCTGCCGACGGAGACGACGCTGCTGTTCGACGATGCACCGGTCGAGGCGCTCGCCGACCCCCGCAACGATGCCGACAGTCTCGCCGTCCGCGTGATGCGCTCGCGAGCCGCCGCGGAGCGGCGTGGCCGCGTTCGCGCGCTGGACCTCAAAGGGCTCACCATCGGCGAGGCCCCCTTCGCGATTCCGGCCGGGCAGACCCAGGCGGACGCGCGCTTCGACCTTCCGGGCGAATTGCGCAACGACATCGCCCGGCTCGAGCTGGTCGGAGGCCATTCCGCCGGCGCCGTGACCCTGCTCGACTCGCGGTGGAAGCGGCGCAGCGTCGGCATCGTCTCCGGCGACACCGCCGATACCGACCAGCCGCTGCTGGCGCCGGGCTATTACCTGACCAAGGCGCTGTCGCCCTTCGCCGACGTGCACGAGCCCAAGCCCGGCGCGCCCGATCCCATCGGCGCCATGCTGGACGATCGCGTCAACGTGCTGGTGCTGGCCGATGTCGGCACCATAATTGGACCGCTCCGCGACCGGCTCTCCGACTGGGTCGACCAGGGCGGCCTGCTCGTGCGCTTCGCCGGCACGCGGCTCTCCGGCACCACGGACGACCTCGTGCCCGTCACGCTGCGACGCGGCGGCCGCGTGCTCGGCGGCTCGCTGTCGTGGGAGCAGCCCAAGGCGCTGGCGCCGTTCGAGCCGCCGAGCCCCTTCGTCGGGCTCAAGGTGCCCAAGGAGGTCACCGTGACCCGCCAGGTGCTGGCCGAACCCGAGCCCGGCCTGCCGGCCAAGACCTGGGCCCAGCTCTCGGACGGCACGCCGCTCGTCACCGCGGCGTCGCGCGGCAAGGGTCGCGTCGTCTTGTTCCACGTGACCGCCGACACGACCTGGTCGAACTTGCCGATCTCGGGCCTGTTCGTCGACATGCTGAAGAAGATCGTGGCGCTCTCCGGCGAGACCGCGCGGGCCGTGGCGGAGACCGAAGCCCGCGCCGACGAGCGGCAGGCCGCGACCGCGAGCCGCCAGGTCGAGACGGCGGCGCCATCCCGCACGCTCGACGGCTTCGGGACGCTGGGCAGCCCTCCGCCGACGGCCAAGCCGGTGCCGGTGACGTTCGCCGGCGCCGCCACCTCGGACCATCCGCCGGGCTTCTACGGCCCGGCCGACGCGCTGCTCGCCGTCGATACGCTGATGCCGACGCAGACCATCCCGGCCGCCGACTTCACCGGCCTCAAGCTCGGCACCGCCGCGCTGCAGGCGGCCGAGCCGACCGACCTGCGGCCGTGGCTGGTCGCCGGCGCCTTCGTGCTGTTCCTGATCGACGGTCTCGCCACGCTGTGGCTGGCCGGCAAGCTCGGTCGCCGCGCGCCACGCCGCGCCGTGGCCGCGTCGCTCGCGCTTGCCCTGGGGCTCGGCGTCGCCGGCTTGCCGATGCCTCATCCGGCGCAGGCCGCCGAGACCGACATGCGCGTGCCCGCCAAGCCGCAGCCACCGATCAAGATCTCCCCGTCCGATCTCGCATCGGCGCTGTCGGTGCGCCTCGCCTACGTCGTCAGCGGCGATGCCAAGGTCGATGAGATCAGCAAGCAGGGCCTGACGTCGCTCTCCACGACGCTGGCGGCGCGCACCTCGCTCGATCCCGGCGACCCGATCGGCATCGATCCGGCCAAGGACGAGCTCGCCTTCTACCCCGTGATCTACTGGCCGATCGTCGCCACCAACCCGCAGCCGCCGCGCCAGGCCGTCGAGAAGATCGCGGCCTACATGCGCCAGGGCGGCACCGTGGTGTTCGACACCCGCGACGCGCTGTCCGCCCGTCCCGGCGCCGAGCCGACGCCCGCCGCGGCCTGGCTGCGCGAGCTGCTCGCGGGCGGCGTCGACGTGCCCGAGTTGGAGCCGATTCCGGCCGACCACGTCGTCACCAAGACCTTCTACCTCATCGACAATTTCATCGGCCGCTACGCCTCGGGCCAGACCTGGATCGAGGCGCTGCCGCCGCCGATCGGCGACAACCAGCGTCACCCGGCTCGCTCCGGCGACGGCGTCTCGCCGATCGTCCTCACCAGCAACGATCTCGCCGCCGGCTGGGCCGGGGACGAGTACGGCGAGGCGATCTATCCGCTCGTGCCCGGCGACGCGCGGCAGCACGAGCTGGCGCTGCGCGGCGGCATCAACCTCGTGATGTACACGCTGACCGGCAACTACAAGGCCGACCAGGTGCACGTGCGCGACTTGTTGGAGCGACTGGGTCACTGAGCTCGTCGCGAGCAGGATTTGCGCACGCCGACGTCTTGATCAACGCCCCGCCCGCTTCGCCAGCCAGCGGCCGAGATGGACGTCGAGGGTGTTGTCGCGCCAGCCTTCGATGCCGGGCGACACGAGGTTGGCGGCGTCATAGGCGAGCAGGGGCAGGTACGGCTGCTGCGCGTCGAGGATCGCCTCGGCCCGATGCAGCAAGGCCGAGCGTCGGTCCCCATCGTGCTCCGCCGCCGCTTCGCGCATCAGCGTGTCGAAGCCCTCGTCCGAAAAATGCGCGACGTTCAGCGCGTTGCCGCCCTGCGCGAGGAACAGGATGTTCTGCGCGTCGGCATAGTCGGGAAACCAGCTGAAACGCGCCAGATCATAGGGCGCACCCGAGTCCATGAAGGCGCGGAACGACAGCGGGTCGCTCACGAGGAAGTCGGTGTCGACGCCGACGCGCTTCCACATCGCCGCCACAGCGACCGCCGTCGCCGCGTAGGTCTCCGACGCATCGCTGCGCAACGTGAGCCGGAGCGGATGCTTCGGCCCGTAACCAGCCTCGGCGAGGAGGTGCCGAGCGCGGTCCTCGCGGGCGAACGGCTCGAGCGCGGCCCATTCGACCTGCGTCGGCGCGCCGTAGGAGGCGATTCCCGGCGGCACCATGCCGAACAGCGGCGCGGCCGTGCCGCCCCAGATCGCCAGGGCCAGAAAGCGGCGGTCCACGACCATCGACAGAGCCTGGCGCACCCGCACATCGGAAAACGGCGGATGACGCGTATCGAAGGCGTAATAATAGGTACCGAGCGAAGGCGTGATGCGCAGCGCTTGAGGCAGCCGCTCGCGGACGAAGCCGACCTCGTCGGTCGGGATCTGGTTGGTCGTGTCGATCTCGCCGGCCATGAAGCGGCGCAGCGCGGCGGCACGGTCGGTGATCGGCAGCACCTCCTCGCCGTCGAGCGCGACATGGGCGGCATCGTGGAAGCGCGGGTTCTTCGCCAGGACCATCCGGTCGTCCGGACGGAAGCTCTTCAAAGCGAAGGCACCGTCGCCGACGTAGCGGCCGGGGCGCGTGAAGCCGTCGCCCCAGCGCGTCACGGAGGGTGGGTAGACCGGCAGCGCCGTCATGTGCGTGAGCTGCTGCATGAAATAGGGCGTCGGCTGCTCCAGCGTGATGACGCAGGTGGCGGCATCCGGCGCGGCCACGCCGAGCCGGTCCGGTGGCAGCGCGCCGGTGTTGACCGCACGCCCGTTCTTCACCGTGTAGAGCAGGCTGGCGTAGGGCGCGCCGGTCGCGGGGTCCATCAGCCGGCGCATCGAGAACACGAAGTCGCCGGCCGTGACCGGGACGTCGTTCGACCAGCGCGCGTCGGGCCGCAGGTGGAAGGTGTAGGTCAGACCGTCCGGGGAGACGTCCCAGCGCGCCGCGACGCCCGGCACGATCTCGCCACCCGGCCCCCAGGCGACCAGGCCCTCGAGCAGCTCGTCGAGGATGTGCTGCTCGGTCGAGGTCGAGGTCTTGGCCGGATCGAGCGAGCCCGGGTCGGCCAGCTCCGCGCGCCGCCAGATGCCGCCGGCATGGGCCGGAGTGCTGGCGAGCAGAACCAGCAGGACACAAAGCTCCGTCAGTCCGGGGCGCCGAAGGCGAACCCGGAACCCATCGCCGCCTGCGGGACGAGCGCTCATCGGCGGGCGCTATGGGTTCCGGATCTCCGCTGCGCTGCGTCCGGAATGACAAGGGCGCTCATCGGAAACGGCGCCGGTAATCCGGATCGTACAACGCGCTCTCGCGGAAATCCTCGGCAGCGAGCGCCGGCCCCACCAGGATGAGCGCCGTGCGCTCCACCGGGTCGGTCGCCATCGCGGCGACAAGCGTGCCGAGCGTGGCGGAGACGACGCGCTCGTCCGGCCAGCTCGCGCGGGCGACGACCGCCGCCGCGCAATCCGCGCCGTAGAACGGCAGCAGCGTCTCCACCACCTTCGCCAGCGCATGGATCGAGAGATGCACCGCCAGCGTCGCGCCGGAGGCGGCAAAGGCGGCGAGCGTCTCGCGCTCCGGCATCGGGGACGCACGCCCCGAGGTGCGCGTCAGCACCAGGCTCTGCGCCACGCCGGGCACGGTCAGCTCGCGCTGCAACACCGCCGCCGCCGCCGCGAAGGCCGGGACGCCGGGCGTGACGTCGTAGGCGATGCCGAGCCGGTCGAGCCGGCGCATCTGCTCGGCCAGCGCGCTCCAGATCGAGAGGTCGCCGGAATGCAGCCGCGCCACGTCGTGGCCGGCCGCGTGCGCCGCGGCGAACTCGGCCTCGATGGCGTCGAGATCGAGCGCGGCGGTGTCCACGATGCGGGCGCCGCGCGGGCAATGGTCCAGCAGGGCCGGCGGCACCAGCGAGCCGGCATAGAGACAGACGGAGCAGCGCGCGATCAGGTCGCGGCCGCGTAGCGTGATGAGGTCGGCGGCGCCGGGGCCGGCACCGATGAAGTGAACGGTCATCGGGCCGGCCCGGCGATGGCGCAGGTGACGGTGCGCGACGCCAGTCGCGGCACCAGCAGCACCGCGCCCTGACCGGCACCGGCGAGCGCCGCCGTCTCCGCGATGCCGGGCAGGCCGAACATCTCCTCGACGCGACGCGAGCAGCTGCGCGCCTCGCCCGCGACCAGCGCCAGCACGGCCTGGTCGAGAAAGCTGAGCGGCAGGCCGAGGCTGCGGGCCGCCCCGGCGAGCCCGGCCTCGCCGGCTTTCTCGGCGACACTGAAGAGCGCGGTGGGCACGACATCTTCCGGCAGCAGGTCGATCGCTTCCCGCACCAGCGCCACGACCTCGTCGGCGGCCGCACCGCGGCGACACCCCAGCCCGATCGCGATCATGGTTTGCTCGCCGCCCATTGCGTCACCGGCATGGCCGGGCGCCAGCCGCGATAGCGCCCGACGGGCACGGCGTGCGTCACGGCCAGGGTGGTCAGCTCCCCGCCACGCGCGATCTGAAGCCCGGCCAGCGCCGAGGCCGTCTCGAGCGTCACGGCATTGATCACCAATCGACCACCGGCCGGCAAGGCCGCCCAGGCCGCATCGACCAGCTCGGGGTCGCCGGCGCCGCCGCCGATGAAGATGGCATCCGGCGGCGCCAGCCCGGCCAAGGCCTGCGGCGCCGGCCCCGTCGCCAGCGCGAGCCCCGGCACCCCGAGCGCACCAGCGTTGCGCTCGATCCGCGCGATCCTGTCGGTGCGCCTGTCGATCGCGGTGGCGCGCATCGCGGGGTCGCGCAGCATCCATTCGATCGCGACGGAGCCGGAGCCGGAGCCGATGTCCCAGAGATGGGCACCCCGGAACGGCCGCAGCGCCGCCAGCGTGGCCGCGCGCACGGCCGCCTTGGTGATCTGCCCGTCGTGCTCGAACCACTCGTCGGGCAGGCCCGGCACCAGCGGGATGACGCGGGCCTCGGCGCCGGCCTCGACCTCGAGCGCCACCACGTTGAGCGGATCGAGCTCGTCGAGCACGAAGCTCTCCGCCCGGGCCGTGGCGATCCTCTCGCGCGGCCCGCCCAGCGCCTGCATCACGTGAAGCCGCGATCCGCCGAAGCCCCGCGCGACCAGCAGCGCCGCCAGCGCCATCGGCGTGTGCTCGTCCCAGGTCAGCAGCAGCAGGCGGGCGCGGGGCTGGAGCTGCGGGATGACCAGCCGCAGGTCGCGGCCGTGCAGCGACAGCCAGCGGCAATCCTGCAGGCTCCAGCCGAGCCGCGCCGCCGCCAGGCTGAGCGAAGACGGTGCCGGCCGGCAATCGATCTCCCCGGGCGGCACGGCGGCGACCAGCAGCGTGCCGATGCCGTGGAAGAACGGGTCGCCCGAAGCCAGCACGCAGACCGGCTCGCCGCGCCGCGCCAAGATCGCCGGCAGGGCGTCGGCGAGGGGCGAGGGCCACGCCAGCGTCTCGGCCTCGCCGCCGAACGGCGCGGCCAGCGCCAGGTGCCGGCGGCCGCCGACCACCAGCCGCGCTTGCGCCAGGCGCGTCAGCGCTTCATGGCTGAGCCCGTCGCGGCCGTCCTCGCCGATGCCGATGAGGGAGAGCCAGGGTGCCAAGCGGGTCGTCACGGGAGCCGCCGCTCCGCGTGCTCATCCTCGGCGGGTCGAGCGAGGCTTCGGCACTGGCGTCCGCGCTGGCCGGACGCCCCGACATCGCCGCGACGCTGTCGCTCGCCGGACGCGTCCGCGAGCCGGCGCCGCAGCCGCTGCCGACGCGGGTCGGCGGGTTCGGCGGCGTCGCGGGCTTGGCGGCGTACCTTCATGCCGAGGGCATCGCGCTGCTGGTCGACGCCACGCATCCCTTCGCCGCGACCATGTCGGCCAACGCCCGCGGCGCGGCGCGGCGCGCCGGCGTGCCGCTGCTCGACGCGGGGCGCGGCGGCTGGACGCCGGAGGCGGACGACCGCTGGCGCGAGGTCGACACGATGGCCGAGGCGGCGGCCGCGCTCGGCCCCCGACCGCGCCGCGCGTTCCTCACCGTCGGCCGGCTGCAGCTGGCCGCCTTCGCGGCCGCGCCGCTGCACCATTACCTCGTGCGCTCCATCGATCCGGTCGGCGCCGGCCACGGTCTCGCCGACGCCGCCTTCGTCACCGCGCGCGGGCCGTTCCCGGTCGAGGCCGAGATCGAGCTGATGCGCAATCATCGCATCGACGTGCTGGTCACCAAAAACAGCGGCGGCACGGCGTCCTTCGCCAAGATCGCCGCGGCGCGCAGTCTCGGCCTGCCGGTCGTACTGGTGCGGCCACCAGGCAAAGCGGGGCGGAGCGTCGCCGAAGTTCTGGCGGAAATCGAGCGGACGATTTGAGGCTTGGCCGCGCGCATCCTCCCCCGCTACGCGGGACAGGGGGACCGCCGAAGGCGGTGGAGGGGGCCACCGAGCCTCGCGGCGGGGCAGACGCGACCCCTCAACCATCTGACAACAGCGAGGCTCGGCGGCCCCCTCCACCATGCTGCGCATGGTCCCCCTCCCCCGTTGCACGGGGGAGGACCACCGCTCGCGGCGTCAACATCCAAGGCGGCGCGCCCTCGCGCATCACCAGCCGCGTCTGCGACGAGCCGATCAGCACCAGCGTCGCCATGTCGGCGAGGCCGGGGTCGGCCGCAGCCAGCGTCGTCAGCACGAGCCGCTCGTCCGGCCGGCCTACGGCGCGGGCGAAGGCGACGCAGGTGTCGGGAGCCTTGATCCCGCGCAGCAGCGAAAAAGCGTCGAAGATCTGCCGCGGCCTGGCACGCGACGCCGGATTGTAGAGCGCGATCACGAAATCGCCCTGGGCGGCGGCGCACAGCCGGCGCTCCAGGAGCGACCAGGGCTTGAGGTTGTCGGACAGCGAGATGGCGCAGAAATCATGGCCGAGCGGCGCGCCGAGCCGGGCCGCGGCCGCCTGCATCGCCGAGACGCCGGGCGAGACCGCGACGTCGAGCGCGCGCCACGCCGGGTCGCCCGCCTCGATCGCCTCGAAGATCGCGGCGGCCATGGCGAAGATGCCGGGATCGCCGCCCGACACCACCGCGACGTCGCCGCCGGCCGCGGCGAGCGCCAGCGCGTCGCGGGCTCGCTCCACCTCGACGCGATTGTCGCTGGCGTGGATCGTCTGGTGCGGCAGCGACGCGAGCCGGGCGAGATAGGGTGCGTAGCCGACGAGGTCCGTGGCATCCGCCAGGATCGCGGACACCTCCGGCGTGACCCAGTAGCCGGGCCCGGGGCCGAGGCCGACGACGCGCAGGCGGCCGCGAGGATCGCCGCGGGTCATGCCGCCACCAGCGCGTCGCGGATGCCGGCGCGGTCGAGACCATCACGGAAGGGATGGTCGCCGGGCCGACCGTCGCGGACGAGATCGTAGCGCCCGTCCCGGCCGACCAGGGTGATCGCGGTCCGCGCCGGGCGGGCACAGCCCTTGGCGCATCCCGAGACGTGGAGCGTTACGCCTTCGCCGGGCAGCGCGGCGGCGAGCGGGGCGAAGCGGGCGGCATCGGCGTGCGTGTCGGTGCTGCCGCGCTCGCAGCCCGACATGCCGGTACAGGCGGCGACGCGCAGGCGCGGATCGGCCGGATCGAGGATGAAGCCGGGCACGACGGCCGCGCGGACGCCCGGCAGTAGGATCGTGCGCCAGGGCGTGAGGCGGAGCTCGTCGGCGCAGGCGTCCGCGGCCGCGCGCAGCATCGCGGCATCGAACCGGCCAAACGGAGCGGCGAGGCCGAGCACGGGGAGGCCGGCGAACGTTCGAGGCCCGACGATCAGCGGCGCCTCGACGCGAGGGCGCGCGGGGCATGCGGAGTCTGCCGGCGGAGGGGAGGCGTCGAACCAGGCGGCGAGGGCCGCGCGGCCCCCGTCCTTCACGAGAGATAGCGGGCGTCGCGCGTCGCCCGACAGGGCCAGCAGGCGATGCAGGATCGCGTGGGCCCGCACCACGACCTCCTCGGTCGCAACGCGGCCGAGATCCAGCGCGGTGGCCGCCGTGCCGCCCAGCCCGATCGCGAAGGCGTCCCCGGCCCAGGCAAAGCGCAGATCGGCCGGCTCGCCCGCGAGGCTCGGCGCGCCTCCATCGTCCAGCAGGACACCGAATTTCGGCGGCAGGGCATGGAACGCGGACGTCGAGGCGAGAGCATTTTCGAGCGCTGCCGCCAGGGGTCGGATGTCGGGGCGCGTGTCCTCCTCCGCGCCGCCAGAGAGGGGACCCGCCGAAGGCGGCGGCGGAAGGGTCCATGCGTCGGTCTTGGAATCGGCGAGAGAGCAGGTCGTCTGCGAAGGCGGAAGCTGCGGCCCGCCCCTCCCCCACGCTTCGCGTGGTCCCCCTCCTTCGCTGCGCGGAGGAGGATATCCCGCCATCGGGCTGCACAGCACGTTGCGAAGCGCCTCGCCGGCGGGATCGGCGTCGAGCAGTCCGAGCGCGCGCAGGCCGTCGAGCAGCGCCGGCAGGCTCGCCTCGCGCACGCCGCGCAATTGCAGGTTGGCGCGCGCGGAAAGGTCGAGGAGGCCGTTGCCGTCGCGTTCGGCCAGGTCGGCGATCGCGCGGGCGAGACCGGCCGGCACGATACCGCCGGTGATCTTCAGGCGCACGAGCAGGCCGTCGCGCGCCATCATCGGACGCAGCGCGCCGGGGCACCAGCCCTTGCGGAGATCCAGGTCGGGGCGCCCGCTCATGCCGCCGCCAGCATGTCGGCCAGCATCGCGGCGTCGGAGTTGCGGCGGCTCGTCCAGAAGCCGCGCGTGGCGGCATCGCGGAAGCGCTCGGCGATAGCGCGGGCCGCGTCGCGATTGGCCTCGAGCAGGAAGGCGCGGACGTCGTCGGCGCCGCACGTCGCGGCGAAGACGCTGTCGAAGTGCCGGCTGGTGACGGCGTCGCTCATCACGGCGGCGGCATAGAGGTTGTCGACCGTCTCGGCGATCTCGGCGGCCCCGCGATAGCCGTGGCGCATCTGGCCGGCGATCCACCGCGGGTTGGCGGCGCGGCCGCGCACGATGCGTGCGATCTCCTCGGTCTGCGTCCGAACCTTGAGGCGGTCGGTCGAGGAGCTGTCCAGGTGGTACAGTGCCGTCGCCGCGCTCAACGTCTCGGCCGCGGCGGCGAAGCCCAGCTCGGCCTCGGTGGTGGCGGCGGAATCGAGCGTGTCGCCGTCGGCCATGTCGCCGGTGTGGACGAAGGCGTCGGCCACGGCGACCCGTTCGGCGAAGGCCCCGGCGACCGCCTCGCCCGCGGCCTGCGCGCCGCCGTATGCGTGCGATCCCGCGGCGAGATAGGTCTCGCCCAGGGTCCGGCGCGACACCATCGCGTCGGCGTCGATCGCGCGTGCCAGCCCGAGGCCGTAGCGCTCCGGCGCGTCGCCGAAGATGCGCCAAGGGCGCACTTCGCCGGCGCGGCGCGCGGCGGCGAGCGGGTTGATCTCGTCGTCCTCGTCGAGCGCGGCCACGGCGCGCACGGCCTCGTCGAACATGGTGATCTGCGCCGGGAAGATGTCGCGGAACAGGCCGGAAATGCGCAGCGTGACGTCGGCGCGCGGCCGCTCCAGCGCGGCGTAGGGCAGAATGTCGAAGCCGGCCACCCGCGCGCTGTCGTGGTCCCAACGCGGCCGCACGCCGAGATGCGCGAGCGCCTGCGCCAGGTCCTCGCCCGATGTGCGCATGGTGGCGCTGGCCCAGAGGTCGAGTACGAGCGCGCGCGGCCACTCGCCATGATCCTGGGCATGGCGCTCGGCGATCGCGTCGGCGGCGCGGCGGCCGATCTCGCAGGCCGTCCGGCTCGGCACCGCGCGCGGATCGGTGCCGTAGAGGTTGCGGCCGGTGGGCAGCACGTCGCGGCGCCCGCGCGACGGGGCGCCGGCCGGGCCGCCCGGCACGAAGCGGCCGGCCAGCGCCGCGAGCAGGCCGCGCCGCTCACCTTCGGCGCAGGTACGATCCGCGGGCTCCTCGGTCAGACTGCGCCCGAAGACGTGGAGCCCGTCGCGGATGCGCATCTCCTTGATGTCGCAGAGCCAGCCGTCGAGCGCGCTCAGCGCCTCGCCGCCGGCGGCCGCGTCGATGCCGGCTTCCGCCGCGAGCCCGGTCTCGGCGGCGCGCTCCAGAATGGTGCGGGCGATCAGCCTGGCCCGCTTGGGGTCGAGCGCGTCGGCGGCAGCATATTCGTCGAGCAGGGCCTCGAGCTCGGCGGCGGCGCCGTGCACGCCGGCCTCGATCAGCGGCGGCGTCAGGTGACCGATCGTAATTGCCGCGTTGCGTCGCTTGGCCTGCGCCGCTTCGCCGGGATTGTTGACGATGAAGGGATAGACCAACGGCGTCGGGCCGAGCAGCGCCTCGGGCGCGCAGGCCGCGGTCAGCGCGACGGGCTTGCCAGGGCACCATTCCAGCGTGCCGTGGGTGCCGCAATGCACCAGCGTGTCGGCGGCGAAGACGTACCGCAGCCACAGATAGAAGGCGAGGTAGGCGTGGCACGGCGGCAGCGCGACGTCGTGGTACTGCGTCTGCCGCGCCGCGCGCGGGCCGCGGTCCGGCTGCAACGCGAGCACGAGGTTTTGAACGCGCAGCATGCGGATCGGAAAGGCGCCGTCGACGAGGTCCGGCGAGACGGCAGGGTCACCCCATACAGCCGCGACGGCGTCGGCGAAGGCCGGCGGCAGGGCGGCAAGCAGCCGACGGTAATCGGCGAGGGGGAGCGATCCTTCCTCCGCTCGCGACAGAAGGTGGCCCGACTTCAAGGTCTCCATCAGTCCGGATAAAGGTGGCAGCTCGCCGATGGCGTAGCCCGCCTCCCGCAAATCCTCGCAGATCGCGGCCACGCTGGCGGGCGTGTCGAGGCCGACGGCGTAGCTCTCGCGGCCGAGCTTGCCGGGATAGTCGGAGAGCACCATCGCGATCCGCCGCTCGGCCGCCGGCTTGCGCCGCAGCCTGGCCCAGGCCGACGCGAGGTCGGCGACGAAGGCGACGCGGTCGGGCAGCGGCCGGTGCACCTGGCGAGAGAACTCCAGCGCGTCGGAAAATCCGCTTTCGGCCTTGGCGGAGATCGTGGCGGTGACGAGCCGTCCGTCCATCTCGGGCAGCACCACGTTCATCGCGAGGTCGGCCGGCCCGAGGCCGCGCGGGTTGGCGCGCCACGCCGCCTCGTCGGCCTGGCCGAGGATCGCCTGCAGCACGGGCGCGTCGGCGCGGTCGAGGACGCTGGCCGCGCCGTCGGCGCCCTGGCCGGAGAAGGCGGTGCAATTCACGACGACGTCGGGACGCAGGTCGTCGATGTGGCGCGTCAAAATCTCCGCCGCCGCGGCATCCTTGAGGCTGGTGGCGTAGAGCGCCGTCACCGCCATCCCGCGGGCGGCGAGCGCGTCGGCCAGGGCGACCACGGGTGCGGTGTCGCCGGAGAGCACCATCGATCGATAGAAGGTGATCAGCGCCTGCCCGCTCGCGCCGGGCGTGTCGCGGCAGCCGGCGACGAACCGGCCTGCGGGGGGCACCGGGCGCGGCTCGCGCCACGGCGCGGGGCGGCCGAGCCGGGTGGAGACCCAGCCGAGCAGCGCACCCATGTTGCCGCTGCCGCCGTAACCGAAAAAGCGCCAGAGGCGGCGGAGATCGTCCTCGGGCAGGGTCGAGAGGACGTCGAGGCGCGGGTCGAGCCGGTCGCATCCCGGCAGCAGGGCCAGCGCGACGCCGTGGGCGCGGGCGATGCGCGCCACCTCCTCGACGCCGTAGCGCCAATAGTCGAAACCGCCGAGCAAGCGCACCAGCACGAACCTGGCCTTGGCGATCACCGCCTCGGCGTAGAGGTCGACGGAATAGGGATGCTTCAGCCGCGACAGCGAGGCCAGGCGCAGGCTTGGCGCGCCCTCCGGGCGATCGGCTGCGGCGGCCGCCAGCGCGCCGAGATCGGCGTCCGAGAAGGACAGCACGACGATGTCGCCCGGGCTTTGGCCCAGGTCGACGGCGGCGTCGCCCTCCTTGAGGTTCCGGCTCTGCGTCGCCAGCAGGTGCATCAGGCGGCCAGCGCCTCGCCGACGATCTCGCGCTCGATCGCCGCCATGTCGAGGCCCTTCTCGCCGATCACCACGAGCCGCCCCTGCCTTGTCTCGCCCGCCGCCCAGGGCCGGTCGAAGCTCTTTTCGAAGCGCGCCCCGACGCCCTGCACCAGCAGGCGCATCGGCTTGGCGTCGACGGCGACGAAGCCCTTCATCCGCAGCACGTCGTGGCGCTCGGCGACGCCGGCAAGCCGGCGCAACAGCGCGTCGGGTTCGGCCACGGAATCGAGCGCCACCACGAACGAGTCGAAATCATCGTGGTCGTGGTCGGGCTCGGCATCGTGGTGGGAGGGGCGTTGGGCGAGATCGTCCTCGGCCCGGGCGTCGAGTCCGAGGAGAAGCGCGGCGTCGAGCTTGCCGTGCCGGGTGCCGACCACCTTCACGGCGCGAGGGATGGTGGCGCGGATCTCAGCCTCGACGCGTTGGCGCGTGCTCTCGTCGAGCAGGTCGCATTTGTTCAGCACCACGAGGTCGGCGCAGAGCAGTTGGTCCTCGTAGACCTCCTCCAACGGGTTGTCGTGTTCCACGTTGGGGTCGGCCTCGCGCTGCGCCGCCAGCTTGGCCGGATCGTCGGCGAAGCGCCCGGCCGCCACGGCGGCGCCGTCGACCACGGCGATCACCCCGTCCACCGTCAGCTTGCGGCGCACGTCGGGCCAGTCGAAGGCCTTCACCAGCGGCTTTGGCAAAGCGAGGCCCGAGGTCTCGATGACGATGTGCTCGGGCCGCGGATCGAGCTGGAGCAGCCGCTCGATCGCCGGCAGGAAATCGTCGGCGACGGTGCAGCAGATGCAGCCGTTGGCGAGCTCGATGATCTCGGGGCAATCCTGCACGCCGCAACCGCGCAGCACCTCGCCGTCGACGCCGACGTCGCCGAACTCGTTGACCAGCAGCGCCAAACGGCGGCCGCCGGCATTCTCGAGGAGGTGGCGGATCATCGTGGTCTTGCCGGCGCCGAGGAAGCCGGTGACGATGGTGGCAGGTATCTTCGACGGCATGGGCACCTCTTGGTCGCAGGGGTGCATGGATGCGCTCGCGCGCTTCGCCTCGCGGCTCGTCGATGGCTTCGGGACACCCCGCCCCGCCATCCGCGATACGCTCCGGCAGGTCTCCTGGCTTGCGGAGTGTTCGTCGACGCGCCGCCTTCCCGGTTGCCCAGTGGCTCGAGGTCCGATCCTCGTGGCACGCCGCTCCGCCGACAGTTGCGGGGGCAGCCGCGGCTTGAGCCGATTCGCACCGGCCGTACCGCATTCCCTCTTAGCCCGCGTTGTGACACGCGGGACCGATGCGTGGCGGCACCCTACGCCGGGGGCGGCGGGTGTCAACGGACGGTCGTCGGGCCTCCCGGCCTCGAGACGGCCCTCCTCCAATTCGTCCTACCATCAGGGCGGTCGCGGCAGTGGGCGGGAGAGGCGTTCGCGCCTACATAGCTCGGCATGGCCAACCCGCCCGACGCCCCGCGACGCTTCGACATAAGAACTCTGGCCGCCGAACTGCCGGACACGTCCGACACGATGCTGGCGGACACCTACCTCACCGACCGCCCCAGCTCGAGCGCGCGCGTCTTTCGCGTCTACCGACCGGTGCCGGCGCATTTCCACGAGACCTGCGACG
>CAXTVT010000022.1:0-26112 GCA_964247745.1 uncultured Beijerinckiaceae bacterium | reverse complement strand
CGCGTCTTTCGCGTCTACCGACCGGTGCCGGCGCATTTCCACGAGACCTGCGACGAATACCTCTACGTCGTCTCAGGCCGCGGCGCCTTCTGGATCGGCGACGAGGCGGATGCGCAGGACTTCGCGCCAGGACAGCTGATCTGCTTTGACCGCAAGACGGTCCACTCGATCTCGCAGCTGCACGAGGAGCCGGTGGTGTTCATGTCCATCGACGCGCCGCGCCGCGAACCGACCGACATCACCTTCGTCGATCCCGAGGCCGGTTCGGCGGCGACGTTCATGGCGCGCAACGCCGAAGCTCGATCATGAACGCAGTTTTGGGCAGACTTCCCGATCTTCGAGATAAAATTACATCTGATACATCCCGCGGAACGCGCCGCCTGCGTCGGTCTTACAGGGACGCCTCGGATCGAGGCTCGTCGGCGGATCGCCGCCGGCGATCGACGGAGGATTTTCAGCATGGTCGCCACTCGTTCTCTCCTGTCGTTCGGCGCCGCCGCGCTGATGGCCTGCAGCCTCGCAGCGCCTGCGCGCGCGGAGGGCATGAGCGCGAGGGCCTTCATGAAGAAGGTCAACACCAACGCCGACAAGACCATCTCGATGGACAAACTCGACGTCTACGCCAAGAAGCGTTTCGCCGAACTGGAGACCGACAAGGACAAGACGCTCGACCAGAAGGAGCTGAAAGGCCGCCTCTCCGAGGCGGGGATGATGACGGCCGACACCGACAAGGACAAATCCATCGACGAGACCGAGTTCGTGAACTACGCGAACACGCTGTTCACCGAGGCCAACGTCCACAAGAAGGCCGGCGAAAGCGATCATCCGACGCTCAGCGAGGCCGAGCTCGCGACCCCTTCCGGAAAGAAACTCATCAAGATGCTGCGCTGAGCGCAGGGCTGTAGGCCGCGCGGCGACGCAGCCCGCCGCCGGTATCTGCGCTAGAGGGACGGCTTCACGAGGCCGTTCCGATGACGATCGTCGCTCCCGACGTCGACGAGACCAAGACGCGCGCGACGCGAACGGCCGACGGTCACGAACCGCTCGTCCCGATCGTGTTCGTGCTGTTGTGGGCCTCCGGCTTCGTGGTCGCCCGCTTGGTTCGCCCCTATGCCGAGCCGGAAAGCTTCGTCGCGCTGCGCTTCGCGCTCAGCGCCGGCGTGTTGACGCTGATCGCGCTTGCCGGCGGCGCGACGTGGCCACGCAATGCGCGAGGCTGGCGCGATGGTCTCATCGCCGGCGCGCTGATGCAGGGCGTCTACGTCGGCGGCGTGTTCTGGTCGATCAAGCACGGGCTTCCCGCCGCCGTCGCCGCGCTGATCTCGGGGCTGCAACCGCTGCTCACCGGCGCGCTCGCCGGTCCGCTGCTCGGCGAGCGGGTGAGCGGGCGGCGCTGGCTCGGCATCGCGATCGGCTTCTGCGGCGCGCTGCTGGTGCTCGAGCCGAACCTGCGCGGGTCCGCGACCGTGCCGTTGGCCGCCGTGCTCTGCTGCACCGGCGCGATGATCGGCATCACGCTGGGCACCCTATGGCAGAAGCGCACCGGCGCCGACGCCGACCTGCGCTCGAGCGCGGCGGTGCAGTTCGTCGGCGGCTTCGCCGTGGTGCTGCCGCTGGCGCTCGTCACCGAGCGGCACCCGTTCGTGCTGTCGCCCGACTTCTTCGTCGGGCTGGCGTGGTCGGTGCTGGTGCTCTCGGTAGCGGCGGCGCTGTTGCTGCTGCGCCTCATCCGAGGCGGCGCGGTGGCCAAGGTGACGTCGTTGTTCTACCTCGTGCCCCCCTTCACCGCGTTGATGGCGCTGGCGCTGTTCGGCGAGGCGCTGGCGCCGGTGCAAATCCTCGGCATGGCGGTGGCCGCCGCCGGCGTGGCTCTGGCCAACCGCGGGTGAGCGCGCCTACTTGAAGGCGATCGAGCAGTCGCCGTCGGCTCCGTCCTTGCCCTGGCAGGCTAGGTAACGCTTCAACACCGCGTCGCGGGCTTGGCCTTCCTTCGCACGGCATCCGGCGATCACCATCGGCCGCATGCTGCCGCCGGCGTTACCCGACGTCTCGAAATCGCATGTGGCGTCGCGGAACGCGATCCATGCCAGTTCGGCCTTCTTGAGCGCCGCGCGGGCGCCGTCGTCGAGCGCGCCGGCCAGCCGGCCGTAGGTGGCGTCGAGCGTCTTGTCGCTGCGCCGAGCGTCGCGTTCGGCGCAGGCATTGAGCACGGACTGGACACCCGTGCTCAAGGCCTTCTCCGAACAGTCGATGTCCTCGGCCAGGGCGGGCGCCGAGAGCAGCATCAAGGCGATCGCGGTGGCGGGAATGAAGCGCATGGGCCCCTCCGTGATTCGACGACCAGCATGCCGGTCGGTTGCGTCGATTCGAGGACGCGGCTGACACCGGCGGCCGGTTGCGCTACCAGCGCCGCGAACCCGAGGCGCTTCGTGACCACCACCATCTCTCCGCTCGCTCCCGCGACGATCCCCGATATCCCGCCGGTCGAGGGGGTCAGCTTCGCCACCGGCGCAGCCGGCATCCGCTACAAGGGCCGCACCGACGTGCTGCTGGCCCTGTTCGACGAGGGCACGCAGGTCGCGGGCGTCTTCACCACCTCGAAATGCCCGTCGGCACCGGTGGAATGGTGCCGCGCCAAGCTCGCCGGCGGCAGCGCGCGCGCCCTGGTCGTGAACTCGGGCAACGCCAATGCCTTCACCGGGAAGAAAGGCGCCGACGCCACCGCTTCGACGGCCAAGCTCGCCGCGGCCGCGCTCGGAGCCAAGCCGAAGGAAGTTTTCGTCGCCTCGACGGGGGTGATCGGCGAGCCGCTCGACGCCTCGAAGTTCGAAGGCGTCTTCGAGCGCCTTCGCGACGAGGCGACACCGGGCGGCATCGCCGACGCCGCCCACGCGATCATGACCACCGACACCTTCCCCAAGCTCGCCGCCGAGACGATCGCGATCGACGGGGTCGACGTGACCATCGCCGGGATCGCCAAGGGCGCCGGCATGATCGCGCCCGACATGGCGACGATGCTGTCCTTCGTCTTCACCGATGCTGCGATCGCGGCGCCGGCCTTGCAAGCGATGCTGGCGCAAAGCGTGAAGACGAGCTTCAATTCGATCACGGTGGACAGCGACACCTCGACGTCCGACACGCTGATGCTGTTCGCCACCGGGCGCGCGGCGCGTCGAGGGGCGCCGGCCATCGACAAGGCGGGCGACCGCCGGCTCGCGGCCTTCCGCGCCGCGCTCGACCGCGTGCTGCTCGACCTCGCCCACCAGGTGGTCAGGGACGGCGAAGGCGCGCGCAAGTTCATCGAGGTCACGGTGGAGGGCGCCGCCAGCGCCAAGGCCGCGAAGCGGATCGCGCTCTCGATCGCCAATTCGCCGCTCGTCAAGACGGCCGTGGCCGGCGAAGACGCCAACTGGGGTCGCGTCGTCATGGCGGTGGGAAAGGCCGGCGAAAAGGCCGACCGCGACCGTCTCGCCATCTGGTTCGGTGGTACCCGCGTCGCCTACAGGGGGCTCCGGGACCCAGCCTACGACGAGGCGGCGGTGTCGGAGCAGATGAAACGAGCGAGCGTGCCGATCAGGGTCGACCTCGGGTTGGGCAAGGGTCGCGCCACCGTCTGGACATGCGATCTGACGAAGGAATACATCGCCATCAACGGCGATTACCGGTCTTGAGGCAAAGCCTCAGTAATCCTCGTGACCATGCGCTTCCTCGTTGATGGTGAGGGTCCGCATCTGCGAGAAATCGACGGCAATCGGCTGCTTGGCCTTACCGGCGGCGAGCTGCAGCGTCTTCACGACATGCTCCATGCGCCGGAACGCTTCCCTGAAGGCCTCGGACGATTCGTCGAGCTTCAGCGGCGCCAGGCAATAGTTGATGATCTCCTTGGGCCGTTCGAACGTGCTCATGGTCTGTCCTGGGCGGGGTTGGAGGCGATCGCCGGCTTGGCCATTAGCGCCAACGTATCACGGCGGCAACAGACGCGAGAGATCGAACCTTCTCACGGGTCTATTCGTTGCACCCGCACTTCATGAGTGTACGTTGCGGTCTAAGCGAGGCCAGGTCCGACTTTCAGACCTTTTTCGCGATTTCAAGGAGGATCCATGATCAAGAAGCTCATCGTCGCCACGGCTCTGACCGTCGCGACCACCGGTTTTGCCGTCGCTGGCCCGACCGACTTCTACGCCACGCCGATGAACTCGGGCGCCCCGACCAACCTTCCGGGCGAGACGATCATCCCCGGCATGAGCCAGGCCATGATGGTCGTGAACGGCGTGACGCAGCCGATCCTGCAGCCGATCCTGGCTCCCGGCGGCGGCCCCAAGCCGATGATGGCCGACGAGAAGCCGATGATGAAGAAGCATCACCGCATGATGATGCACAAGAAGAAGATGATGCACAAAGGCATGATGCCGGGTGGCAACCGCTACTAGGCGATCAGACCGCCTGCAAAGAGAAAGGCCCCGGTTTGAAGCCGGGGCCTTTTTCTTGGTCGGGCTCGACGCTCCGAGACGGAGCGCGACCCGGATTCAAGCCGTGATGCGGCTTTCCTCCTCGTTGGGCTCGCGCAGCACGTAGCCGCGGCCCCACACCGTCTCGATGTAATTGCGTCCCTGGCTGGCGTTCGCCAGCTTCTTGCGCAGCTTGCAGATGAAGACGTCGATGATCTTCAGCTCGGGCTCGTCCATGCCGCCGTAGAGGTGGTTGAGGAACATCTCCTTCGTCAGCGTCGTGCCCTTGCGCAGCGAGAGCAGCTCCAGCATCTGGTACTCCTTGCCGGTCAGGTGCACGCGGGCGCCGGAGACCTCGACCGTCTTCTGATCGAGATTGACGATCAGGTCGCCCGTCGTGATGACCGATTGGGCATGGCCCTTCGAGCGACGCACGATGGCGTGGATGCGCGCCACCATCTCGTCCTTGTGGAAAGGCTTGGTCAGGTAGTCGTCGGCTCCGAAGCCGAGCCCCTTCACCTTGTCCTCGATGCCGGCGAGCCCGGAGAGGATCAGGATGGGCGTCTTCACCTTGGCGACGCGCAGGGTGCGGAGCACCTCGTAGCCCGACATGTCGGGCAGGTTCAGGTCGAGCAGGATGATATCGTAATCGTAGAGCTTGCCGAGGTCGATGCCCTCTTCGCCGAGGTCCGTCGTGTAGACGTTGAAATTCTCGGATTTCAGCATCAGCTCGATGCTTTGCGCCGTCGCGCTATCATCCTCGATCAAAAGAACGCGCATTGCCGGCCCCCAGCTTGCCTTGCGGCGCCGGGTCCCGCCCGACGTCGCGATGATTTCTGCCCCGCTGCCGATCCCACTTCGGGTGGTCGGCGTCGGGAGCGCTACGATTTCCGTAACCTTAACGGACACTGGTTAACGAAATGCCTCCGATCGCCAGGGCGACCATGGCGTTCCATGGCGGCATCGTCGCGATCGGGATGGCTGGGAACGCGGGACGCGGCACGCCGGGATCGATCCTGGCCCCGGGGCCGCTCGAATCACCGTTTCGCCACTATCGCACGGCTCTGGGGACACACGCACGGCAAAGCGTTCGACGGTAACAAACCCGCAACCTTGCTTCGGCAAGATCAACCTGTCTCGCGGAAACCCTGAAGGGGACCTGCCGGTCCTTCCTGTGTCGCGGAGTTGCGTATGAAGTCGCGGGATTCGCTGGTGCGCCTCAAGCGCTTCCAGGTGGATGAGAAACGTCGACGGGTCGCCCAGATCGAGAGCATGGCCGCGGATTTTCTCCGGATCGCGGCCGATCTCGATCGGGAGATCGCCAACGAGGAGCAGAAGGCCGGCATCGCCGATCCCCTGCACTTCGCCTATCCGACCTATGCCCGCGCCGCCCGGGCGCGACGCGAGAACCTCGTGCGCTCGGCGGCCGAGCTCAAGGAGCAGCTCTCCGACGCCAAGGGCCAGCTCGAGGAGGCCAACGTCGAGCTGTCCAAGGCCCAAGGGCTCGAGGGGCGGGAGAAGAGTGCCGAGCGCGCCGACTTTCCGCTACCGGCGGCAATGATGGACGGCATGATGGGGCTGCGCGCCGCCAGCGCGTGACGACTCTCGGGGAAAACGCGGAGTCGAAGGCGCGTCCCGCAGGGGGCGCGTCTTTGGCGTTTTAGAGGTCTACCAAGCGAGCCGAAGGGCGGCACCGCCGCCGCTTTCGATCGGCCGACCCCTATGCTAGACACCGCCGCCCGTGCCCCAGGCCGTCCCAGCCGAAAGAACAACGCCACGATGAGCGAACGTCGCTCCAGCTTCGACTACGAGCAGTTGCTTGCCTGCGCGCGTGGCGAACTTTTCGGCCCCGGCAACGCCCAGCTGCCTCTGCCGCCGATGCTGATGTTCGACGCGATCACCGAACTGTCGGAAGAGGGCGGCCCCGGAGGCAAGGGGCACGTTCGCGCCGAGTTCGAGATCAAGCCCGATCTCTGGTTTTTCGGCTGCCATTTCAAGAACGATCCGGTCATGCCCGGCTGCCTCGGTCTCGACGCGCTCTGGCAATTGCTCGGCTTCTACCTGGGCTGGCTCGGCCTTCCCGGCCGAGGCCGGGCGCTCGGCGTCGGCGAGGTGAAGTTCACCAATCAGGTTCTGCCGTCGGTCAAGAAGGTCGTCTACGGCGTCGACCTCAAGCGCGTGTTCCGCAGAAAGCTGACGCTCGGCATCGCCGACGGGTGGCTGGAGGCCGACGGCGCACGCATATACGAGGCGAAGGACCTGAAGGTCGGCCTGTTCCAGGCGGATCCGGTCGCGGCTTGACGTCGCGAACCTCCTCGCCCCGCCGATCGCCATCGTGGCGGCGCGCCGGCGGCACCGATCGGAGATCAGAATGAGACGTGTCGTCGTGACCGGGATGGGGATCGTCTCCCCCATCGGCAATTCCACGCAGGAGGTCCTCGCGTCGCTGCGCGAGGCGAAGTCCGGGATCGGCGCGGCGGAGAGCTTCAAGCAGCTCGGCTTCCGCAGCCAGGTCCAGGGCGCGCCGTCCGACGACGGCATGGCGGCGGTGGACCGCCGCGCGATGCGGTTCCACGGTGGCGGCACCGCCTGGGCGCATCTCGCGATGGACCAGGCCATCGCCGACGCCGGGCTCGCGCCGGACGAGGTCTCGCATCCCAAGACCGGTATCCTGATGGGGTCGGGCGGCCCCTCGACGCGGGCGATCGTCGAGGCGGCGGACCTCGCACGCGCGAAGGGGCCCAAGCGGGTCGGTCCGTTCGCCGTGCCCAAGGCGATGTCCTCGACCGCCTCGGCGACGCTCGCCACCTGGTTCAAGATCAAGGGGGCGAACTACTCGATCTCGTCGGCCTGTGCGACGTCGAACCATTGCATCGGCAATGCCTACGAGATGATCGCCTGGGGCAAGCAGGACGTGATGTTCGCTGGCGGCTGCGAGGAGCTCGACTGGACGTTGTCCGTGCTGTTCGACGCGATGGGCGCGATGTCCTCGCGTTACAACGAGACGCCGGCGGTCGCCTCGCGCGCCTTCGACAAGGATCGCGACGGCTTCGTCATAGCGGGCGGTGCCGGCGTGCTGGTCCTCGAGGAATACGAGCGCGCCAAGGCCCGCAAGGCCCGCATCTACGGCGAGATCGCCGGCTATGGTTTGACGTCGGACGGCTACGACATGGTGGCGCCGTCCGGAGAAGGCGCCGAGCGCTGCGTGCGCATGGCGATCGACGGCTTGAAGGCACCGATCGACTACATCAACCCCCACGCGACCTCGACGCCGGTGGGCGATTTGAAGGAAATCGAGGCGCTGCGCAGGATCTTCGGCGGCGGAGACAAGAGCCCGCCGATCTCGGCGACCAAGTCGCTGACCGGGCATTCGATGGGTGCGACCGGCGCGCAGGAGGCGATCTACTCGCTGCTGATGATGAACTCCGGGTTCATCTGCGAGAGCGCACATATCGACGAGATCGATCCCGCCTTCGCCGACATGAACATCGTGCGCGAGCGGCGTGACGCCACGCTCGGCCACGTGATCTCGAATTCGTTTGGTTTCGGGGGCACCAACGCCACGCTGTTGCTGAAGCATGTCGACGCCTGAGCGTCCCGGCGCCGGTTTGATGGCCGGCCGCCGTGGGCTCGTGATGGGGGTCGCCAACGATCATTCCATCGCATGGGGCATCGCCAAGTCGTTGCACGCGCAGGGCGCGGACCTCGCCTTTTCCTACCAGGGCGAGGCCTTGGGCAAGAGGGTCCGGCCGCTCGCCGCAAGCCTCGGCTCGGAACGCGTGCTGCCCTGCGACGTCGAGGATCTCGCGTCGGTCGACGCGATGTTCGCGTCGCTCGCTGCTGATTGGGGCGAGATCGATTTCGTCGCGCATTGCATCGCCTACTCGGCCAAGGCCGAGCTGAAAGGTCGTTACGCCGACACGACGCGCGAGAATTTCGCCAAGACCATGCTGATCTCGGCCTTCTCGTTCACCGAAATCGCCCGGCGCGCGGCGGCGATGCTGCGGCCTGGCGGCAGCCTGCTGACCCTGACCTTCGGCGGCGCCACCCGGGTCATGCCCAACTACAATGTGATGGGTGTCGCCAAGGCCGCGCTGGAGGCCTCGGTGCGCTACCTCGCCGCCGACTACGGGCCCGATCGCATCCGCGTCAACGCCATCTCGGCCGGTCCGATCCGGACGTTGGCCGGTGCCGGAATCGCCGATTCGCGTGCCATGTACGCGTTCCAGCGCGACCATGCTCCGCTGCGTCGTTCGGTGACCATCGAGGACGTCGGCGGCGCCGCGCTCTACCTTCTGAGCGACCTGTCGAACGGGGTCACCGGCGAGGTGCATTACGTCGATGCCGGCTACAACATCGTCTCGATGCCCCATCCCGAGAGGCTCAAGCCGAACGGCCCATCGTCCGCGCGCGACGAGGCGGTAGATTAGGTTTGTGGAGGCCACGGGACGGCGACCATCGGCTGCGGAGGCGCGGTAGGCGGCGATGAGGTTCGACGACGAACTGGCGGAGCTGGCGGCGCTCCTTCGCGTCGGCGCCGAGACTGCGCGGACGATCGCGCAAGCGAGGGGGCGGGACCAATCCGTCATCCTCGACCTGGCCGCTCAGGCCGACGGGATGGCCGCCAGGATCGATACGATCGTCGGCGATGCGACGGCTCGCGAGCCTCAGCCGGCGGACGCCTTGCGGCTCAGGCGCGACAGGTAGATCGAGACGATCAGCACGAGCACGAGGCCGCCGAGCACGCCGAGCTCGGTCATCGACTGGAAGAAATGCGTCGTGCTCTTGTCGCCGCCCGACTGGTTGGCGATCTCAACGGTGACGATCAGGATGCGCCGGACGCAGGCGATCAGGCCGACGATGAGGAACGGCTCGACCGCGATCTGGTCCCGGGCGATCGACTGGCGGACCGTGTGGAGGATCTCGACGAGCATCAGCGTGAACAGCAGCTTGTCGACGATGAGGAAGATGTTGTCCGTCACCGGCCAGTGCCGGGCGGCGTCCCACACTCCCGCCAGCGTGCCCGACAGCAGGAGCAGCGTCGCGACGATCAGGATGCCGCCGATCCCGATCGTGATCCAATGCTCGACGTCGGTGAAGAAGCGCGTCACCGACACGTTCTGCGGCTCTCCCGCATCCTCGTCGGATCCTTGCGTGTCCTTCGTCGCCCGCTGATCCACAAAAGCCCCCGCTTCGCGTCGAGCGTCAGTGTAGCATCTGCCGGCAGGCGTGCGAGCCTTTCGACAGCGTCCGAACGGCGCGCGCCGGTTTTCTTGCCAGGCGGCCGGCTGCGACGTTAGAAGCTTGAGCGCCAACGATAAAAACACTCTGGAGGAAGCGCCGATGTCCACCGACGCCGCGGAATCGGCCGCCGATACGCTCGCCCCTCCCGTCGCGTTCCCGATCGTCGAAGGCACGCCTGCGACCCGCTGGATCCAGCTCGGGGCGGGGGTGATCTGCATGGCGATGATCGCCAACCTGCAATACGGCTGGACGCTGTTCGTCGATCCGATCTCCAGGACCAACCATTGGGATCGTGCGAGCGTGCAGCTCGCCTTCACCTTCTTCGTCATGACCGAGACGTGGATGGTGCCGCTCAAGGCCTGGTTCGGCGATCGCTACGGGCCCCGGCCGGTGATGATGGCCGGCGCGGTCCTGATCGCGACGGCCTGGGTCGTCAACGCCTACGCGACGTCGCTGGGGTTGCTGTATCTCGGCGCCGTCGTCGGCGGACTCGGCGCGGCGGCGATCTACGGCACCTGCGTCGGCAACGCGCTGAAGTGGTTTCCCGACAAGCGCGGCCTCGCCGCCGGCGCCACGGCAGCCGGCTTCGGCGCCGGCGCCGCGCTGACCGTGGTGCCGATCGCGCAGATGATCGCCGCGCAAGGCTACCGGCACGCCTTCCTGGTGTTCGGCATCGGCCAGGGCCTCGTCGTGCTCGTGGTCGGGCTGGTGCTCCACGCGCCCAAGATCCTGCATCCACCGATCGTGCGCCGCCTCTCCATCCCGCAGGCCAAGCGCAGCGTGAAGCCGAAGAAGGCGATCCGCACGCCGGTGTTCTGGCTGCTCTACGTCATCTTCGTCCTGGTCGCCGCCGGCGGCCTGATGACCGCCGCGCAGCTCGCGCCGATCGCCGCCGACTACGGGATCGCCAAGACGCCGGTGACGCTCTTCGGCATCAGCGCGGCCGCCTTGACCTTCGCGCTCTCGCTCGATCGCATCCTCGATGGGCTGGGACGTCCGCTGTTCGGCATGCTGTCCGACCGCATCGGGCGCGAGAACACGATGGGCATCGCCTTCTCGACGGCGGCCGCCATGCTGCTGTTGCTCGGCCTCGCCGGCCGCGAGCCGATCGTGTTCGTCTTCGCCTCGGCACTGTACTTCCTGGTGTTCGGCGAGATCTACAGCCTGTTCCCGGCGACCTGCGGCGACACCTTCGGCTCCCGTTACGCGTCCACCAACGCCGGCATGCTCTACACCGCCAAGGGCTTCGGCGCGCTGCTGGTGCCGATCGCCAGCGTGATCGCCGTGCATTTCGGCTGGAGCGCCGTGTTCATGGTGACGGTCGGGTTCAACCTCGCCGCGGCGCTGCTGGCCTTGTTCGTGCTCAAGCCGTTGCGGCGGCGCTACATCGCCGACAGCTTCATCATGCGCTGAGCCAGGCACCGGGTGAGCCCGATCACGCTCTCGCGCCGGCTGCCGCCACTCGGCTACGGCACCGTCACCCTGGCCTTCCTCGGCCTGGCGGTCGCGGCTGGTCTCGGCGCCGATCTCGGCGTGAAGGCGCTCCATCCGTGGGACGATCTCGCCCGCTTCGGTGCAGGCTTCCTGAAGCCCGACATCGCGGCGATCGCGCTGCGCGAGGTGGTGCTCACCGTCGCCTTCGCCGTCGTCGGGGTCGGGCTCGGCGCGTGCGGCGGACTGGCGCTCTCGCTGGTCTTCGCGCGCTCGCGCGGCGCACGGATCCTCGCCGCGGGCATGCGCTCAATCCACGAGCTGTTCTGGGCGATGCTGCTGCTGCAGATCACCGGCACGTCGGCGATCACCGGCGTGCTGGCGCTGGCGATCCCCTACACCGGCATCTTCGCCAAGGTCTACGCCGAGATCATGGAGGAGGCCGACCTCTCGGCCGAACGCGCACTGCCGGCGCGCACCGGCGTCGTCTCGCGCTTCCTCTTCGTGCGCGGTCCGCTGCTCTCGCACGCCTTCCGCTCCTACCTGCTCTACCGCCTCGAGTGCGGCATGCGCTCGACCCTGATCATCGGCTTCATCGGCGTGCCGACCCTCGGCTTCAGCCTGGAGACCTATTTCCAGCAGGGCGACTATTCGCAGGTCGCGGCGCTGCTCCTGGCCTTCTACATGCTGATCGCCACGCGTGGACTTTGGGCGCGGCCGGCGACGTTGCCGTTCCTCGTGGGCGGCAGCCTCGTCGCGCTGTGGCTCCTGGTCGACCGGCTCACCGGCGATCCCGTCGGCGTGCGGCTCGTGCGCTTCTTCGCCGACGTGGTACCCACACCGCTGCGCACCGGGCACGGGACGCTCGGCGCCTGGCTCGGGCACGTTCTCTTGGCCGAGGTCGTGCCCGGGCTCATCGCCACCATCGTCCTCTCTCAGCTCGCCGCGACCCTCTCCGCCGCCACGTCGCTGCTCCTGTTCCCCGCGATCAGCCGTCGCTTCACCGGCAGTTTCGGCCGGCTGGGCGGGCGCGCGTGCCTGATCGCGCTGCGCGGCACGCCGGAATTCGTCGCCGTCTACATCCTCCTGCAGCTGCTCGGCCCCTCGATGCTGCCCGCGGTGATCGCGCTCGGCCTGCACAACGGCGGCATCATCGGGTTCCTCATGGGGCGCCACGCCGATGCCCTGACCTTCCGTCCCGATGCGCCGCCGCGGCGGCTCGATCTCTACGCCTACGAGACGATGCCGCGCCTCTACGGGCAGTTCATGGCGCTCGTGCTCTATCGTTACGAGATCATCGTGCGGGAGAGCGCGATCGTCGGCATCCTCGGCATCAAGACGCTCGGCTACTACATCACCGCCGATTTCTACGAGTTCCGCTTCGACGAGGCCGCGGCGGTGCTGATCGCGACGGCGGCGCTGTCGATGGCGATCGACGCGACCTCCCGCGGCGTGCGCCGCCGCCTGCGTATCGAGACGCTACCGACCCGCTTGGCGTCGACACGCGATCAGCCCGCCGCGCTGGCGGCGGGATAGGCGTGCGTGCCGCCCTGCCAATCGCGCACACGGCCATCGTCGAGATAGGATGGCCCGACGGGGACCTTGCCGTGGCCGCCGGGAATGTCGAGTACGTAATGCGGCTGGCATAGGCCGGAGACGCGGCCGCGCAGAGCGGCGACCAGCGCCTGACCCTCGGCGAGACCGAGCCGGAAGTGCGACGTGCCCGGTGCCAGATCGGGATGGTGCAGGTAATAAGGCTTGATGCCGGCCTCGACGAAGCCGCGCATCAGGCTGGCCAGCACGCCGGGATCGTCGTTGACGCCGCGCAGCAGCACGCTCTGGCTGATCAGCACGCAGCCGGCGGCGGCGAGGCGTTCGCAGGCCGAGCGGGCCGCCGGCGTCAGCTCGCGCGGATGATTGGCGTGCACGGCCACGTAGACCCGCTTGCCGGATCGCATCAGCGCGTCGATCAGGTCGGAACGGACCCGTTCCGGCGCGGCGACCGGCAGCCGCGTATGGACGCGCAGGATCTTGACGTGCGGGATCGCGGCGAGCCGCTCCGCGACATCGGCCAGCCGGCGCGGCGAGGCGGCGAGCGGATCGCCGCCGGTGAGGATCACCTCCCAGATGTGCGGCCGGGCGACGACGTAGGCCATCGCCGCATCGAGCGCCGCCGGCGCGAGCGCGCCCCCTCCGCCCGGCCCGACCATCTCGCGCCGGAAGCAGAAGCGGCAGTACACGGCACAGACGTCGACGAGCTTCAGGAGAACCCGATCGGGATAGCGGTGCACCAGGCCTTCGCACGGCGAATGCGCGGCATCGCCGATCGGATCGAGGCGCTCCTCCGGCGTGGTCGCGAGCTCGCGCGGATCGGGCAGGTACTGGCGCGCGATCGGGTCGGCGGCATCGTTCGGGTCGATCAGCGCGGCGACGTCTTCGCTCACACCGATCGCGTAGCGCACGGCGACCCGGGCGGCCTCGGGCAGCGCGGCCGGCGCGATGAGCCCGCGCGCAGCCAAGGCCGCAGCGTCGCGGAACGTTCGCGTCACGCCGGCTGCGCCACCGGCGCCCACATCACCGCGGCGACATCGTCGGCGCCGGTGGCCAGCATGATGAGGCGGTCGAAGCCCAGCGCGATGCCGCAGCTCTCCGGCATGATCGCCAACGCGGCGAAGAAATCCTCGTCGAGCGCGAGACGCTCGCCATAGATGCGCTCGCGTTCGTCCTCGACCTCGACGAAGCGGCGGCGCTGCTCGTCGGGATCGGTGAGTTCGCCGAAGGCGTTGGCGACCTCGACACCGCAGCAGTAAAGCTCGAAGCGTTCCGCGAAACGGATGTCGTCGGGGCAGAGGCGCGCCAGGGCCGCCTCGCTCGCCGGGTAGCGGGTGAGAAAGGTCGGGCGCCCGATGCCGAGTCGCGGCTCGACGATCGCCGAGAGGATCTTGCTGAACAGGTCCGACCACGTATCGTCGGCGGCGACCCGCAGATCATGATCGCGCACTGCGGCGGCGAGGCGGCCGAAGCTGTCGGGAGCCGGCGGCAGCATCGTGGCGAGATCGACGCCGGCGTGGCGGCGGAAGGCCTCGCACACGGGGAGGATTTCGGGGGCGAGATACGGGTCGCAGACGAGGTCGCGATGGCGCAGCCGCCCCGTGCCGGCGATCGTCGCGGCGCTGCGCAGCAGCATGGCGGCATCGGCGATCAGCGCCTCGAGCGGCTCGCCGGCGCGGTACCATTCCAGCATCAGGAATTCGGGATGGTGCAACCGCCCGCGTTCGCGGTTGCGATAGACCGGCGCGAGCGTGAACAGGCGATCCATACCGGCGGCCAGCAGCTTCTTGCAGGTCAGCTCCGGCGAGGTGTGCAGCGTCAGCGGCGTCACGAGGCCGTCGGATCCGATGCCCTGCGTGCGAAACGCCGAGACATGGGTCTCGTGGCCGGGAGAGACCTGCAGCGCCGGGGTCTCGACCTCGGTGAAACCTTCGACCAGGAAGTACCGGCGCACCGCCTCCTTGATGCGTGCACGCGCGCGCAGCGCCGGAGCCCGCAGCGCGAACACATCCGGCCGCCACCATTGTTGCGGCCTCGTCCCGGCCTGATCCGTGACCGACCCCGGCGAAGGTGCATGCATCGTGATTTCGCTTGATCCGCGACGCGCTCACCGAGTAGCGAAGGCCGCATCAACGGCCGCGCGGCGCTCGGGCCGCCGCACCCGTTTCGAGCAGCCCGCTGCTTCTACAAGGACATTCCGTGAAAGTCATCGCCAGTTCGATCCGCAAGGGCAACATCATCGAGCGCGATGACGGCAACCTCTACGTCGTGCTCACCGCCGAAAGCTTCCATCCCGGCAAGGGCACGCCGACGACTCAGATCGACATGCGCCGGCTCAGCGACGGGGTGAAGACCACCGACCGCTACAAGACCACCGAGCAGGTCGAGCGCGCCTTCGTCGAGGATTCGAACTTCTCGTATCTTTACAAGGATTCGGACGGGTTCACCTTCATGAACCAGGAAAACTACGACCAGGTGATCGTGCCCGACTCTGTGCTCGGCGACCAGGCGGTCTACCTGCAGGAAGCGATGGTCTGCGTGCTCTCGATGTTCAACGGCGTTCCGGTGGGCATCTCGCTGCCGGCACGGGTGACGCTCGAGATCACCGAGACGGAGCCAGCGATGAAGGGCCAAACGGCCTCATCATCCTACAAGCCGGCAAAACTCTCGAACGGCGCCCGCATCATGGTCCCGCCCCATATCGCGACGGGCACCCGCGTCGTGGTCCAGACGGAAGACGGCTCGTACGTCGAGCGCGCCAAGGACTGACCGCGTCAGCGGTTTCCACGAGCCTTGCCGTCGAGACCGCGCAGGATGTGGCCCATATCCAAGGGCAGATCGCTCGTTACCTCGTAGACGTTGGCGAGCTTCGTCCCGATCAGGTGCGTGGCGGACATACCGTGACGAAAACCGGCGTGGCGCGGCGTCTCGAGACGAGCCTCGCCGAGATCCTGCCTGTTGATGTCCCGAAAGTCGACCATCGAACTATCCCAAATCCACGATATTTCCGGCACGTCTGGTTCAACCAGCCGATGATGGACGAATGCATGAAAAGACGGGATTGTTCCTGCCTCGTCTCCTTAATTGCTCCAAACTGCTTTCAAAAGCATTTCACTTGCAGCTCAGCCGAGAAGATCGACGAGAGCCGGGATGAGCGGGGCGTCCGCGGGAGGCATCGTCAGCTCGCGCAAGGCAGCGGCCCGAACCCAGCGCAACGCTTGACCTTCCATAGATTGGGCCAGCCCGTCCCAGCGCCGACAGACGTAGAGCGGCATCAGCAGATGCATGTCGGGATAGGCGTGGCTCGCGAATGTGAGCGGCGCCAGGCACGCCTCGCTCACGACGATCCCGAGCTCCTCGGAAAGCTCGCGGATCAGCGCGTCCTCGGGCCGTTCGCCGGCTTCGACCTTGCCGCCGGGAAATTCCCAGAGGCCCGCGAGCGATCGACCCTCGGGCCGTTGGCTGACCAGCACGCGACCGTCGCCATCGACGAGGGCGGCTGCGACGACGAGGAGGAGCTTGGCCAAGGCGAGATCCGGGATCAGGCGACGAGGACCGCGTATGTCACGGTCTCGACCTGCGCGGGAGTCCCGGCGGAACGACGCCGGTCATGGGCGAGCCGTTCTCGCATCCCGGCGGTGGCGATCATCGGCTGCCGGCGCTAGGAGAGCACCACGCTGGCGAGACATGCCGGGCGGCGATCGCGTGAATATCAGGAACGATGCCGAAGTGACCGGAGCGGGGACCGACCACACCAAGAACGCGCTGAGCGGCGGTCCCGCCGTGATCCTCGTGCGGCCGCAGCTGGCGGTGAACATCGGCATGTGCGCCCGCGCCATGGCTAATTTCGGCCTGTCCGATCTTCGCCTGGTGGCGCCGCGTGACGGCTGGCCGCGCACCGACGAGCACGCCGAAACGGCGGTGGCCGCCGCCGCGGGCGCCTCGCACCTGCTCGAGGCGGCCAAGCTCTACCCCGACGTGCCGTCGGCGATCGCCGACCTCAACTTCGTCTGGGCCACCACGGCGCGCGAGCGCGGCCAGCAGAAGCGCATCTGCACGCCGGCCGAGGCGATGCCGGAAACCGCGGCGGCCCTGGCCGCCGGCCACCGCCACGGCATCTTGTTCGGGCCCGAGCGCACCGGGATGGACAATGACGAGATCGGCGCGGCCGACGCCATCGTCACCTTCCCGGTCAACCCGGCCTACGGCTCGCTCAACCTGGCCCAGGCCGTCCTGCTGGTCGGCTACGAATGGTTGCGGGCCTCCGAGGGCGACACCGGCCGCTTCGCCATGCGCGAGCGCTCGCCACCGGCGTCACGCGAGATGGTGCGGTCCTTCTTCGACTTTCTGGAGCACGAGCTGGAGTGGCGCGGCTTCTTCCGCCCCGTCACCAAGATGCCGGTCATGAAGCGCAACCTGCGCAACATCTTCCACCGCATCGGGCTGACCGAGCAGGACGTGAACACGCTGCGCGGGCTGATGGTGCGGCTGATCGAAGGACCGCGCGGCCCGAAAGACGACAAGAACACGGCCGATCCCAACGACATCTGAGATGCGATGCGCGTTGCCCGGCGAATGCGCTCTTTCGAGAGATCGGCTGCACGGCCAAACGTCGATTGGAACCGTGCCTGCCAAGCGCTGGGCGGACTATCGGTTTGGGTCCGTCGACCTCACGGCCGGATATACGCCCAGCCCTGCTCCTGCAGCTCGGCGAGGAGCACGATGCCGCTCGGGGTGTCCGTCGCCTCCTTGATCTGCGGCACCTGCTCGGGCGTCTGCCCCATGCTCGCGGCGATCGCCTTGCGAGTGTTCTGGCAAGCCGAGAAGGTGATGCCGTCGCCGAGCTCCTTCTTCAGCGCCTCGATGTTTCCGGCCACCATCGAGATGTCGGAGCGCATCATGTTGTAGCCCGGGCCGAAGGCGACGACCTCGATCTGGTAGGGCTCGCCTTTGGCCTTGTAATAGGCCGCGTAATTGTGGGCGTTGCCCAGCGCCAGCTCTTGAACCTTGTGCTCCTCCGAGCTGACCTGGATGGCGACGCGGTGTTTGGCCTTGCCGCCTTCGGCCTTGCCTTCGTCCGCTGCGGCCGGAAAGGCGGCTGCCGCCGTCCCGCCGGCGGCCAGTCCGAGCCCCAGCCGGGCGAAGTCGCGCCTATCCATACTGCTCTCCCTCCATGGCGCCGGCCCGCGGCCCGGCGCTGGCGTCACGGTCGGGTTCGACCGCGCTCAGCAAGGCGTAATCGGCGACGACGTCGGTGTCGCCGACCCGCTCGACGGCATCGACAAAGCGCATGCCGAAGGCGAGGTCCGCCCCGGCGAAGGTATGGATGTCGGTCACCTGCTGCCCGATGACGGAATCGCGCGCCCGAACCGTCAGGAAGAAGCGCATCTCGGCGATGTCGGGCGAGTCGGAGGCGATGCCGTGCAACGGACTCGCCGCATCGATCGGGTGCATGATCGTATAGAGGATCGCGAAGACGGGGATGCGCGGGCGCAGCAGCGTCATCTCGACCACGGATACGTGATGGAAGCCTTCGGCCGAGACCGAGCGCGTCAGCGTGTTCAGCGCCACCTCGACGTCGTGGAGCACGGTGGTGCGAGCGTTGCCGATTCGAAACATCAACGTCGGGACACCGTTGTGTGGCGTTACCACGGCCCGTGTCGCGAACTGGATCTTGGCCCGCGGCTTCGAGAAGCGCACGAAGAGCAGGCCGGTCATGATGGCGGTGAAGAGCAGGCCGACCAGGATCTCCGCCGCCGACACGACATGCGCGTAGATCGTGGCGGGATACATCTCGCCGTATCCGACCGTCGCCAGCGTCTCCAGCGAGAAGAACAGCGCGCCGAGGAAGCCGGACGAACCCTGGTTGGCGATGGCGCCGGGCTGCAGGCTGTAGAGCATGGCGAAGAAGGTGTTGATCGCCAGTTCCGCAGCGAGGAACAGCGCCAGGAATTTCCGCCAGCCGAGCGAGATCGCGAAGTGATAGGGATCGTGCGGGTCGAAGGCGCGCAGGCCCTTCTTGACGAAGACGCTCGGGCCGTAGCTGACGCGGATCGGCCGCGGGCCTCCGCGCTCCTTGGCGCCGGCCCGAGGATCGGGCTCGCGGGACGACGTCATGTCCTCGCCAAGACCCAGCCGCGCGTTCGTGACAAGATTGTTGCCTCTCCCTGATCCCGAACCTATGGTCCCGCCGCCCCGAGAGGCGCGCCCGCGTGCGAAGCGCCGCCGCGCCGCCCTCGGCCCCCAGGAGCCCGTCATGTCGATCGTATCCGACGCGCTGATGCGCGTGAAGCCGTCCGCCACCGTCGCCGCCACCCAGAAGGCGCGCGATCTGAAGGCGCAGGGCCGGACGATCATCCCGCTGACCATCGGCGAGCCGGACTTCGACACGCCCGACAACGTCAAGCAGGCGGCGATCGCGGCGATCCAGCGCGGCGAGACCAAGTACACGCCCGTCTCCGGGATCGAGCCGCTCAAGGCGGCCATCGTCGACAAGTTCAGCCGCGAGAATGGGCTGACCTACAAGGCGAACCAGGTGATCGTCGGCACCGGCGCCAAGCACATCCTGTTCAACGCGTTCCTGGCGACGATCAACCCCGGCGACGAGGTGATCGTCCCGGCGCCCTTCTGGGTATCCTACCCCGATATGGTGGCGATCGCCGACGGCAAGTGCGTGCTGCTGCCGACCCGCATGGAGGACGGCTTCAAGCTGCGCGCCGAGGCGCTGGAGGCGGCGATCACCCCCAGGACCAAGTGGCTGCTGCTGAACTCGCCCTCGAACCCCTCGGGCGCGGCCTACACCCGGGCCGAGCTCAAGGCGCTGACGGACGTGCTGCTGCGACATCCCCACGTCTGGATCATGACCGACGACATCTACGAGCACCTGGTCTACGGCGACTTCGAGTTCACCACGCCGGCCCAGGTCGAGCCCCAGCTGATGGACCGCACGCTGACGATCAACGGCGTCTCAAAGAGCTACGCGATGACCGGCTGGCGCATCGGCTACGCCGCCGGCCCGCAGGGCCTGATCAAGGCGATGGACATGCTGCAGGGCCAGCAGACCTCGGGCGCCTGCTCGATCGCGCAATGGGCGGCGGTGGAGGCGCTGAACGGCACGCAGGCCTTCATCCCCGAGGCGCGCAAGGTCTTCGAGGGTCGCCGCGACCTCGTCGTGTCGATGCTCAACCAGACCAAGTATCTGAAGTGCCCGACGCCGGAAGGCGCCTTCTACGTCTATCCCTCGGTGGCCGAGGCACTCGGCCGCAAGACGCCGGAAGGCAAGGTGATCGACACCGACGCCGACTTCGTCGAGGCGCTGCTGGAGACGGAGGGCGTCGCCGTGGTGCAGGGCACGGCCTTCGGCCAGGGCCCCAACTTCCGGCTCAGCTATGCCACCGCCACCCCGGTTCTGGAGGAGGCCTGCGGCAAGATCCAGCGGTTCTGCGCCTCGCTGAACTGACGCCATCGGCGTCGGCGTGCGGGGAGGTGGCCGTACGCCGACAATAGGGGCTGCGGACGCGTGCGCGGCGTGACCGTTCGCCGACACGCCGGCCCCGTTAAAGGCGGCGGTCGCCGACATCGCGGATTCCCGTTTCGGCGGACGCCGACACCGAAATTCGTGCCATTTCGTCGCCGCCGACGCTTCGCAGAGTTTACGGTATTTCAACCGGTGGCGCAATCCATCGCCATCGATCGAAGCGTGGCGATGACGCGTCTTGCCGAGGCCACCGGTGCTGGCTACGACGAAGACGTTTTCTCCATCGAACGGCGGATCGCCCTGGATCATCCCATCCCCAACGACACGCTCGCGCCCCTCGTCGCCCTCGCGGCCGAGGCCGGCGCGATCGCGCTCGGCTTCTTCGAGCCGGGCGGCCGGACGCGAGCCGGCGTCGAATGGAAGGGCGACGGGTCGCCGGTCACCGAGGCGGACTACGCGGTCAACAGCTTCCTCGAGCCACGCCTCAAGGCCCTCTGGCCGGGCGCCGCATGGCTCTCGGAGGAGAGCGTCGACGACGAGTCCCGGCTGGGCGCCGAACGCGTGATCATCGTCGACCCGATCGACGGCACGCGCGGCTTCTCCCGAGGCGATCTTCACTGGTGCGTCGCCATCGCGCTGGTGTCGCGAGGGCGACCGATCATCGCCGTGGTCCACGCGCCGGCGCTGGGAGACACCTACACGGCGGTCGTCGGCGGCGGAGCGTTCCTCAACGGCAAGGCCCTTCGCGTGCCGGCAGGCGAGGGGCCGGACGACGGCGCTAGCGCGCGCGAGATGCAGATCAGCTGCCCCGACAATCTCAGCAAGGCGATGCGGGCCGCCGGCATCGATTACGATTTCAAGCCGAAGATCGCGTCCCTGGCGCTCCGCGTCGCGATGGTCGCCTCCGGAATCTACGACGCCGGCTTCACCACCCGCAACTCGCACGACTGGGATCTGGCCGCCGCCGACCTCGTGTTGCAGGAGGCCGGCGGCCTGCTGGCCGATCTCGACGGCGCGCCGCTGGTCTACAACAAGCGCGAGCCCAGCCACGGCGCTCTGACCGCCACGCCCCGCCAGTTGCAGCCGCGTTTCCGCGAAGCCCTGGCGCGCACGAAATTCGGCTGAGGCGTCGGCTTCGAGGGGCCGCACGTCCTTTCGCTTCGATCCGCGCGCGGCGCGGTGTAGGATTGCGCGCCAAGCGAAGGACGACGATCTTGCGATCTCTTCACACACATGCGTCGCGGGCGGCCGTGGTGCTCGCCGCGGCGGCCAGCGCGACGGTCCCGGCTGCCGCGACCGGCACGCAACACCATGCCGCCCATCACCATCGGCACGTCGTCGGCTCCGACATGCGCGTCGCGCCCGTCTTCGCGCCGCCGAGCCCCGTCGAGGCCGGCCCACTCGGCCTCTCCGGCCCACGGATCCCGGGCCTGCCGGGTGGCGGTGGCGTCCTCGGGACGGGCTTGTCCGACGGACGCGGCCTGCTCGGCATCGGCTTCTTCGGGCTCTGAGCGGGTCGACCCGGCTGCCCTAAAGCGGCGAATGCTCGGGCGTCGCCAGAAGCGCGTCGACGAAACGGCCGATCGTGCCCTTGGCGCGCGACGCCTTGGAACGCTCGGACCGGATGATGGCGAGCAGCTGGTCGAACGTGTCCTGGATGTCGTCGTTAACCAGCACGTAATCGTATTGCGGCCAGCGCCGGATCTCGACGCGGGCGTTGGCGAGGCGCCGGGCGATCACCTCGGGCGGGTCCTCGGCGCGGCGTTCCAGGCGTGCCTGCAATTCGGCCATGGTCGGTGGCAGGATGAAGACGGTCACGACGTCCATCCCGGCCCTCTCCTTGACCTGCTGGGTGCCCTGCCAGTCGATATCGAAGAGCACGTCGCGGCCCTGCTCCAGCACCCGCTCCACGGGCGAGCGCGGCGTGCCGTAGAAATTGCCGTGAACCTCCGCCCATTCCAGCAGATCGTCGGCATCGCGCAGCATCTGGAAGCTGCGCTGATCGATGAAGTCGTAGTGCACGCCGTGCGCCTCGCTGTGGCGGCGCGCCCGCGTCGTCACCGAGATCGACAACGTGAGGTCGAGCTTCGATTGCAGCAGCATGCGCGTCAGCGTGGTCTTGCCGGCGCCCGAGGGCGACGACAGGATGAGGATGAAGCCGCGGCGTTCGAGGGGCGGCGCGGCCGCGTCGTCGTCCATAATCGTCCACCCCGTTCCGTTCCGCCGTCAGCGCGCGAACAACGCGATCCGGCCGCGTCTTTCAAGAGGGCTGCCTTTCGATCATCGCGCGGCGCACCTGCTCGAGGAAGGCGCCGCGCGCCTCGGGCACGGCCTGGCCGCGCGGCGCGAACACGTCCCGGGCCAGGAAGAACCCGGTGAGGGCGAAGCCGGCCTCGAGCTCCGCGTCGGCGGCAGGGGTCCCGGCGAGCAGGAAGAGCGGCAGCGCCAGCAGGCGATCGCGATAAGGCGCGCCCGCCTCGCGCGACACGGCGCGCGACGAGCGCGGCGACACGTAGGCGAGATCTTCGGTGCGCTCGGTCGCCGCGCAGGACGTGAGATCGAGCCCGAAGCCGCTCTCGGCCAGGATCGCCAGTTCGAAGCGCACCATCGCTTCCCCGGCGGCCACCAAGACGATGCGCGCCGGACCATGGAGCGCGTCGAGAACGCCGCGCGCGTCGTCGTAGAGCCTCTCGTGGGGCTCGCGCTCGGCCAGCAACCGGAGCAGCGCCGACACCAGATTGAGCCCGTGCAGCGAGGCCGGCGCGTCCATCAGCTCGGCGGCGCGCAGCCGCGTCGTTTCCACCGCATAGAAGCCGAGGTGTTCCTCGAGTCGGGCGCGCCAGGTGACCACGACCTCGTTGCCCGGCTGCAGCAGCGGCGCCGACCGGCGCCCGCGTCCGCCCTTGACCAGGCCGAGGTGGCGGCCGTGCCCGCGCGTCATCACCTCGAGGATGAGGCTGGTCTCGCCGTGACGGCGCGCCCCGATGATCAGCCCCTCGTCCCGCCATTCCATGGGCGGGGAGATAGCATGGACGAATCGATGCCGCGCATCCCTGGACGGCGCATCCTGCGCGCGAAAGCCCATCAGGTCCAAGCGTCCTCGGCGCAACGAACCTCTTCGACATTTTAGAGGTCGCTCTTGAGGGCTCACATACGCGAGCCAAGCCGCATCTGCCTGTGTTGAAAGTACGGTGTCGGCATAGTCGCTAGCGAACGTCCTCCGGGGCCAGGTCGAGGTAGCCACTCAACACCCGGACGACTTCGATCCCGTCCGGCATCGGCCGGTAGAAAACGACGTAGTTCTTAACCGAGAAACTTCGTAGCTCGGACTGCTGTAGGTCGGGCCGCAACCGACCTGCCTGCGGGTGTTCAAGCAACATCGTGAGCACGCCGTCGATCCTGCCGAGCAGGCGGTCGGCGGCCGGCTCGTTGTCGTCGGCGATGTAGGACCAGATTTCGACCAAGTCGGTTTCTGCGCGGGGGCGTCGGGTGACTGTCCGGCTCATGCCCGCCGAGCGGTTTTGCTTGCCCGGTGCTGGCGTCCCCTGGCACGAATCTCCTCCATATTCAGCAGGGCCGTCGGGCCGCTATCGAGGCCCTCCTGTATCATCTGCGTCAGCGCCTCGAGCTTGGCCTCCCGCAAGCGCTCGCGCTCTTCCATCAGTCGCAGGCTGTCGCGCATGACCTCACTCGCCGAGGCATAGCGCCCGCTTTCCACCATCGCTTTGACGAAGCCTTCGAAATGCTCGCCCAACGTATAACTCGAAGCCATGACCGTCTTCTCCATGCCTCTAGAATATCACTTTACGATACTTTTCACCTGTCACAACGGGATGGTATTTGAGCCGTGCACCTCGCTGAGGCGGCCGCGATAGGCAATGTCCAGCCGATAGGGTGAGGGAGACGGCTTGCGATTTTGAGCCCAACCGTCAATGGGGTCAGCGACGCCTGTCAAATCTGAGGAGGCTGCCTGTCGGTGTGTCGGTTCCGCTTCGCGCGATCGGAGACGACTTTTCTCGACATTTATTGTCTGCGACAGGCTTACATCGGAGGTCGTCCATGAGCATGGTCCCGCGCGTGATCGAGGCGGTGGAGCGCTGGCCGCTACCGGATGCGGTGACGCGCGCCGGCATCGGCGCCCTGGTCGGGCGCACTCGGCGCAAGCTGGTGCGGCCCGACGAGGCGGCCGAGCACGCCTTCGCCGCCGGCATGACCGACTATCCGATCGCCGAGCACACCGATGCCGCCAACAGCCAGCACTACGAGATCCCGGCGCGTTTCTTCGAGCTGTGCCTCGGCCCGCGCCGGAAATATTCGTGCTGCTGGTACGACGAAGCCGCCACGACGCTGGCGCCGGCCGAGACGAAAGCACTGGCGCTCACCTGCGAGCACGCCGCGCTGGCCGACGGGCAGACCATCCTCGAGCTGGGATGCGGCTGGGGCTCGCTGACGCTGTGGATGGCCGAGCATTATCCGGCGGCCCGCATCACCGCCGTGTCGAACTCGCGCTCGCAGCGCGAGCACATCATGGGCGAGGCGCGGCGCCGCGGGTTCGCCAACGTCGCCGTCGTGACCGCCGACATGAACGACTTCTCGACCGCGGTCCGCCACGACCGCATCGTCTCGGTGGAGATGTTCGAGCACATGGCGAACTGGCGCGGCCTGCTGGAGCGCACGCGCGGCTGGCTCGCGCCGGACGGGCTGCTGTTCGTCCACGTCTTCACGCACGTGAACGCGCCCTATCGCTTCGACACCGGCGACAGGTCGGATTGGATCGCGCAGCATTTCTTCACCGGCGGCATCATGCCGTCGCGCGGGCTGATGCGGCATTTTCCCGACCTCTACCACGTCGCGCAGAGCTGGGAGTGGAGCGGCACGCATTATGCCCGCACCGCGCGCGATTGGCTGGCGAACTGCGATGCCAACCGCGCCGAGATCCTGCGGCTGTTCGACGGCGTCTATGGTCCCGATGCGGCGCTCTGGCTGCGGCGCTGGCGGCTGTTCTTCCTCGCCACCGAGGGGCTGTTCGGCCACGACGCCGGCCGCACCTGGGGGGTGACGCATTATCGGCTCGCACCGAACTTGTCCTGATGGGCCTCGCGACGGCGACGAAGCGGCTGTACGTCCGCAGTCGGGATGCCGCCGCGCACCACGTGCGCAGCCCCGACCGCTTGGCGATGCTCGCCAACACCGGCGCCACCATCATCTGGACGCACCTGCCGTTCTACCCGCTGCTGGTGTGGTGGCTGGTCGGGCGCCCGGTATGGCCGAGCTTCCTGCAGTTCCTGGCCTGGCCGCTGTTCTTCGCCGTGCCTTACGTGTCGCGGCGGCATCCGACGGCATCGCGCGCGCTGTTCGTCGTCGCGGGCATCGCCAATACGCTGCTTTGCACGAAGGCGTTCGGCGTCGCCACCGGCGTCGGCTGGTTCCTGCTGCCGTGCCTGCTCATCGCCGCCACCTTCTTCCGCATGGCGGAATGGAAGATTTCGGGCGCGCTCAGCCTGCTCACGGCACTCTGCGTCCTGTTGCTGGCGCGACTCGGGCCGCCGCTCCACGCCTACACGGCTCAGCAGAACGTCGCATTCGCCAGCCTCAATCACTGGTGCGTCGGCGGCTTGGCCGCCTACCTGCTGTTCGTCGCGGCTCGGCGGCAGCTTCAGGTGCGCGAGCCGGCGTAGCCCCAACCTACCGCGTCGGGATCGGCGTGCCGCTGCGGTAATCGTAGAAACCGCGCTGCGTCTTGCGGCCGAGCCAGCCGGCCTCGACGTATTTCACCAGCAGCGGGCAGGGCCGGTATTTCGGATCGGCCAAGCCCTCGTGCAGGACCTGCATGACCGAGAGCAGCGTGTCGAGGCCGATGTAATCGGCCAGTGTCAGCGGGCCCATCGGATGGTTGGCGCCGAGCTTCATCGCCGTGTCGATCGCCTCGACCGAGCCGACGCCCTCGTAGAGCGTGTAGAT
>CAXTVT010000021.1:0-48665 GCA_964247745.1 uncultured Beijerinckiaceae bacterium | reverse complement strand
TTCCGCATGCGCGAGTTCGTGGCGATCGGCGCACCGCACGAGATCTCGGCCTTCCGCGAGCGCTGGATCGCGAAGGCCGGCAGCCTTGCCGAAAAGCTCGCGCTGCCCTGCTGGATCGACCAGGCCAGCGATCCGTTCTTCGGCCGCATCGGTCAGATGAAGGCGGTGGCGCAGATCCAGGCGGCCCTCAAGTTCGAGCTGCTGGTGCCGCTGCACTCCCAGGAGAAGCCGACGGCCTGCATGAGCTTCAACGCCCATCGCGACCATTTCGGCACGACCTGGGACATCCGCACGCCCGACGGTGCCGCCGCTCACACCGGCTGCGTCGCCTTCGGCATGGATCGGCTGACGATCGCGCTGTTCTGGACCCACGGCCTCGACACGGGCGCCTGGCCGGCGAGCGCGCGGGCTGCCCTGGACCTGTGACGAAGCTTCACCAGCACCGTCATGGCTTCGCCATCGGCTCGCAATGACGGGCCCTTCCATTTCCCGCGCTGCCGCCGAAGTCCTGGTCGACGGGCTTGTCGCACAAGGCGTGACCCACGTCTTCTGCGTGCCCGGCGAAAGCTATCTCGCCGTGCTCGACGCCTTCGTCGATCGCGCGATCATCGTCGTCGTCTGCCGTCAGGAGGCCGGCGCGGCGATCATGGCCGAAGCCTGGGGCAAGGCCACCGGACGGCCGGGCGTGTGCTTCGTCACGCGTGGCCCCGGCGCCATGAACGCCGCGCACGGCATCCATATCGCGCAGCAGGCGTCCTCGCCGATGATCCTGTTCGTCGGCCAAGTCGCCCGTGGCGTGCGCGGCCGCGAGGCGTTCCAGGAAATCGACTATCCCGCCGTGTTCGGTTCGATGACCAAGTGGACCGACGAGGTGCACGATCCCGAGCGCCTTGCCGAATTCATCGCGCGGGCCTTCGCGACGGCGATGAACGGCCGTCCCGGTCCCGTGGTGCTGAGCCTGCCGGAAGACATGCTGTCCGAACGGATCAGCGTCAGGGATGCGCCGCGCGTCGAGCCGGCGGAGGCGGCGCCGACCGCGGCCGATCTGGCGCGGCTGGTGGCGCTTCTGGAAGCGGCCCGCGCGCCGATGCTCGTGCTCGGCGGCAGCCGTTGGACGACGGCGAGCTGCGATGCGATCCGCCGCTTCGCCGAGCGCTTCGCACTGCCGGTGGTCACCAGCTTCCGCCGCCTGCCGCTGTTCGACGCTCTGCACGAAAGCTACGCCGGCGATCTCGGCATCGGCGCCAACCCCAAGCTGCTCGCGCGGCTCCGGGCGGCGGACCTGCTGCTGGTGCTGGGCGGTCGGCTCGGCGACGTGCCGTCGCAGGGATACGAGTTGCTCGACATCCCGTGCCCGGCCTGCCGACTGGTGCACGTGCATGCCGAGCCCGGCGAACTCGGCCGCGTCTATGCCGCCGACCTTACTGTCGCCGCCACGCCCGCCGGCCTCGCCGATGCGCTGGAGGCGCTGTCGCCGGCCACCACGCCCGAGTGGGCCGGCAGCGCCGCCGCCGCCCATGCCGACTATCTCGCGTGGTCGGAGGTCGCGACGCCGCAGCCCGGCGAGGTCAACCTCGGCGAGATCGTCGTCTGGCTGCGCGAGCACCTGCCGCCCGAGACTGTGATCACCAACGGCGCCGGGAACTTCGCCGCCTGGGTCGGCCGCTTCTTCCGCATCCGGCGGCTCGGCCACCACGCCGCGCCGATGTCGGGCTCGATGGGCTACGGCGTGCCGGCAGCGGTCGCGATGCAGCTTTTGCATCCGGACGCGCCGGTGGTCTGCTTCACCGGCGACGGCGATTTCCTGATGAATGGGCAGGAGTTCGCGACCGCCGTGCAATACGGCCTGCCGATCGTGGTGATCGTCTGCGACAACGGGCTCTACGGCACGATCCGCATGCATCAGGAGCGCGAATACCCCGGCCGTCCCTGCGCGACGGTGCTGCGCAACCCCGATTTCGCCGCCTATGCCCGCGCCTTCGGCGGCTTCGGCGCCACGGTGGAAGCGACGACCGAGTTTCCGGCGGCCTACGAGGCGGCGCGGGCAAGCGGATTACCCTCGATCCTGCATCTCAAGATCGATCCCGACGCGATCCTGCCGGGGACGACGCTGCGGGCGATTTCCGCGAAAGCCCGGACCGGTCGATCCGACACGGTCTGATCAGATCGTCTGTACGCTGCCGCCGTCGACGCGCATGGCGGAGCCGTTGACGTAGCTCGCGTGAGCCGAGCAGAGATAGGCGACGGCCGAGGCGATCTCGTCGACCTCGCCGCGCCGCTTCACCGAGATGCCGGGCCGCTCCTCGTCGAGGAAGCTGATGACAGCCTCGTCGAACGACACGCCCATCGCCTTGGCGCGCTGCTCCATCATCTTGTCGGTCATCGCCGTGGCGACGAAGGCCGGAAGGATCGAGTTCACGGTGAGCCCGTGGTGGCCGTAGGCCTTGGAGAGCCCCTTGGCGAGGTTGATGATCGCCGCCTTGCAGGCGCAATAGGGCAGATCCTCGACGTAGGGCTGTACGCCGTCCTCGGACGAGAACAGCACGACGCGGCCCCAGCCGCGATCGCGCATGCCGGGGATGAAAGCGCGACACAGACGCACCGCGGCCATGAAGTTGATGTCGATCGTCGACATCCAATCCTCGTCGCTCATCCCGAGGAAATCGCCGACGGGGCCGGTGATGCCGGCGGCGTGCACGAGGATCTCGGCCGGGCCGAAGCTACGCTCGACCGCCTGCCGCAGCGCATCGACGGAGCCGGGCTCCGTCAGGTCGGCGGGATGGGTCGCGACTTCGCCCTCGCCTTCGAGCTTGTGGCCTTCGGCCATGAGGCTCTTCGCCTCGCGATCGGTCATCATGACCTTGACGCCGGCGTCGACGAGGAAGCGCGTCACGGCGTAGCCCATGCCCGACCCGGCACCCGTAACTACCGCCACGCGGCCCTTGATGCCGAGATTCATCGCCGGTCCTCGTCGTCACGTCGCTCGGAAGTCCCCAAACGTATAAGGGCGTCCGACTTGCGCCGGACGCCCTCGGAGCGACAGAAAGCTGGGAGGGGGGACCAGCTTAGAGATCGAACGGTCCCAAACGGGGGGATAGGGACGGTCGACGTTTTCGCTCTCGGTCGTACAAGTGGGAACCCCCCATCCGGGTTCAACCCGGCGGACGATTTTTCACGACCTCACTTCTTGGGCGTATCCATCGCGCTGATCTTGAAGAGCTTGGGGTCGGGCTTCTGCTGAAAATCGATGTTGTAGAGCGTCACCAGCGTCTCGTAGCCTTGCGGATCGCGGACCTGCCAGCGGTTCAGCTGAAAGGTCTGGGCGTCGAAGATGAGCCGGATGCGCGAGGTGCCGCCGAAGGTGGTGCGGTCATCGACCAGGATCATCACCTCGTCGGGCGTCTGCAGAACGTTGAGGATCTGCGTGTCGGCCTTGAGGTCGATCTTCTCCTGCAGCAGGAACTTGAGCGGCGTGTTGCCGATCGAATAGGTTTCCTGAGTCTTCATCTTGCGGTCGTTGACGGCGACCTTGTTGCCGTCGGCGATCACCTCGAGCGTCGCCGGATTGGCGTATTCGAAACGGAGCTTGCCGGGCTTCTGGATGTAGATCTTGCCCTCGGACTGACGCCCGTCGGTGCTGTTGGTCTGCACGAAGTCGCCGACCATGGTCTGCGCCGATGACAGGAACTCGTCGGCGCGCTTGATCGCCTGATCCTCGGCCTTGCCGCTCAATTCGACCGGCGCGACTGGCGCGACCGGCTTGGCCACGGGGTCGGCCGCAGCGATTTGCGCCGACACGCCTAAAAGCAGCCCTGAAAACAGGCAAAGCGCTGATTTCTTCATCATTACCCGGCGTTCCAACCCGTATCCGAGTTAACAATTCGGTGTGGCGGCAATGGGACGCCGCGTGGCGTCACGGTTCGGCACCCTGCAATTCGAAGGCGCCTCTGTCGATCCCGCCGCCGACCAGGATCGGCCGCTTGCCGGAATGGTTCGGCGCGCCGACGACACCCTCGCGCTCCATCCGCTCGACGAGGGATGCGGCCTTGTTGTAGCCGACCGACAGACGGCGCTGGATGTAGGAAACCGAGCATTTTCGGTCGCGCAGCGCGATGGCGACGGCGCGGTTGTACATGTCGCCGCCCTCTTCGGCATCCATGCTGCCGGCATCGGGGATGCCGTCACCGTCGATGTCGCCGGGCTCCTCCTCCGCCGAGGTGATCGCGTCGAGGTAGTCCGGTTGGCCCTGGCTCTTGAGGTGGGCGACGACCTTCTCGACTTCGCCATCGGAGACGAACGGCCCGTGCACGCGCGAGATGCGGCCGCCGCCGGCCATGTAGAGCATGTCGCCCTGGCCGAGCAGCTGCTCGGCGCCCTGCTCGCCGAGGATGGTGCGCGAGTCGATCTTGGAGGTGACCTGGAAGGAGATGCGGGTCGGGAAGTTCGCCTTGATCGTGCCGGTGATGACGTCGACCGAGGGTCGCTGCGTCGCCATGATGAGGTGGATGCCGGCGGCGCGCGCCATCTGCGCCAGGCGCTGGATCGCGCCCTCGATGTCCTTGCCCGCGACCATCATCAGGTCGGCCATCTCGTCGACGATGACGACGATGTAGGGCAGGGGAGCGAGGTTCATCGCCTCGTGCTCGTAGACGGCCTCGCCGGTCTCGCGGTCGTAACCGGTCTGAACGGTGCGCATCAGCTGCTCGCCCTTGGCGAGCGCTTCACCGACCCGCACGTTGAAGCCGTCGATGTTGCGCACGCCGAGCTTCGACATCTTCTTATAGCGGTCCTCCATCTCGCGGACCGCCCATTTCAGCGCCACGACCGCCTTCTTGGGGTCGGTCACCACGGGCGTGAGGAGGTGCGGGATGCCGTCGTAGACCGAGAGTTCCAGCATCTTGGGGTCGACCATGATCAGGCGACACTGGTCCGGACGCAGCCGGTAGAGCAGCGACAGGATCATGGTGTTGATGGCGACCGACTTGCCCGAGCCGGTCGTGCCGGCCACGAGCAGGTGGGGCATCTTGGCGAGATCGACGATGATCGGCTCTCCGCCGATGGTCTTGCCCAGCGCGATCGCCAGGGTCTGTTTGGACTTGTCGAAATCCTGGCTGCCGACGAGCTCGCGCAGGAAGACCGTCTCGCGGCGCTGGTTCGGCAGCTCGATGCCGATGGCGTTGCGGCCCTGGACGACGGCGACACGGGCCGAGACGGCCGACATCGAGCGCGCGATGTCGTCGGCGAGGCCGATGACGCGGCTCGATTTGATGCCCGGTGCCGGCTCCAGTTCGTAGAGCGTCACGACGGGTCCGGGGCGCACGTTGATGATCTCGCCCTTGACCCCGAAGTCCTCGAGCACGCCTTCGAGCAGCCTGGCGTTCTGCTGGAGCGAATCCTCGGAGACCTGCGCGCCGGCCGGGCGGCGGGCTTCCATCAGCATGCCGAGCGGCGGCATCTGCCAGAGGCCGGGCGCCGCGCGCTCGGGTCGGGCCGCGCTCTCGCGCAGGGCTCGGGGGCTCGGCTGCGGCGCCTCCGCTGGCGGGATCACGCGGGCCAACGGCGGAGCCGTTGGTTCGGCCCGAGCGTCGGCCCTGTCCCGCGCGGCGGCGCGAAGCGCCGGAGGCGCGTAGGCGCTGGCATCGAAGCTCGACGGCGCCGGCTGCGGCAGCGAGGGTTCAGGCGCGAAGGAGAGATCGAAGGGCACGTCGAAGCCACGCTCGCCGGTCCCGCGCTCGCCGAAATCACGCTCGGCAAAGCCCCCATCCGCGGTCGATCGTCCCTCGCGGTCGCGACGCAGCGGAGCGCCGAGACGGCGGAGCCGCCGCTTGAGCACGCCCTTGACGCTCAGTCCGGCGTGGATGATCGCGCCGAGCGAGAGCAGGCCCAGGCCGGGTTCGCCATCGGCATCGTCCTCGTCGAACTCGCGGCTGGACCGCGCGGCGCTTCTCGGGCGCACCGGCTCGTCGTCGACCTCGTCGAGCTCGAGCGGCACGCGCTCGCGGAGCCCGACCGAGGCCGAGAGCAGCAGCACCGCGGCGAGCGCAAGTGCGGCGGCGACGGCGAGCAGCGCCGGCCTCATGGCGGACAGCAACCGGCGCGGCAGCGCCATGACGGCGTCGCCGAGCATGCCGCCGAGCCCCGTCGGCAGCGGCCAATGCGCGGTCACCGGAAGCACTGCGGCGACGCCGGAGGCGCAGATCGTGCCGAGCAGGAGCAGGAGAAGGCGCATCGTCGGGCGCGGCAGGCTTTGTTGCGTCAACAGCCGCCACGCCCAGAACAACGGCGGCATGAGCATCGCTAGCGCAGCGATCCCGACGATCTGCATGACCAGGTCGGCGAAGATGGCGCCGTAGGCACCGAGCCAGTTGTGGACGCGCGCCGACGTCGCGTGGTTGAGGCTGGGGTCGGCGACGGACCACGTCATGAGCGCCACCGCGAGCGCGGCCAACCCGAAGAGCAGGGCGGCGCCGATCATCTCGGCGACGCGCCGCGCGGCGAACACGCGCAAGGCCTCGGGGATGTGGTCGAAAGCCGAGTGGCTGGTCGTGGTGCGCATCCGGGCCTGCTGGCGGAGAGGCGGACCTGCCTCCGTCCAACGCTAGCGGGACGCGGTTAATGCCGATTTAACCTTGTGGCGTCTTGGGGTGAGGCGTGGCGAAGGATCGGCATGAGAAAACCCCGCCGTCGCAAGACGGCGGGGCTTGGACTTGGGTTTGGCAGAGGCCTAGGTGTTGTAGGCGCGCTCGCCGTGTTCCGCGATGTCGAGTCCCTCGCGCTCGGCATCCACCGAGACGCGCAGACCGATCGTCAGATCGACCAGCTTGTAGAGGATCGCCGACCCGATGCCCGAGTAGAGCAGGGTGAAGGCCACCGTCTTGCACTGGATCAACACCTGGGTCGCCATTTCGTAGGTGCCCGGAGCCGCCGTTCCCGGCTTCAGCGTGTAGTCGGTGAGGCCGACGCCGCCGAGCGCAGGAGCGACGAGGATGCCGGTGCCGATGGCGCCGATGATCCCGCCGATGCAATGCACGCCGAACACGTCGAGCGAGTCGTCGTATCCGACCTTGTTCTTCACCACGGAGACGAAGAAGAAGCAGACGACGCCGACGATGAGGCCGAGCACGATCGCGCCCATTGGGCCGACGTAGCCCGAGGCCGGCGTGATGGCGACGAGACCGGCCACCGCGCCCGAGCACATGCCGAGGAGCGAGGGCTCCCCCTTGATCAGCCATTCCGCGAAGAGCCAGGCCAGCGTCGCCGCCGAGGTCGCGACGAACGTGTTGACGAAGGTCAGCGCGGTGACGCCGTTCGACTCGAGGTTGGAGCCGGCGTTGAAGCCGAACCAGCCGACCCAGAGCAGCGACGCGCCGATCATGGTCATGACCAGCGAGTGCGGCGGCATCGGCTCGCGCGGATAGCCGACGCGCTTGCCGAGGATGAGCGCGCCGACGAAGCCGGCGATGCCCGCGTTGATGTGCACCACGGTGCCGCCGGCGAAGTCGAGGGCGCCCATCTGGTTGAAGTATCCGGCGCTGCCGTTGACCTTGTCGAGAGCGGCCTGCGCGGCGGCCTTCGCCGCCGGGTCCTTGGCCGCGGCGAGTGCCTTGGCGGCGTCGCCGATGGCGTCGGGACCCTGCCAAAACCAGACCGCGTGGGCGATCGGGAAGTAGATCAGCGTCACCCAAAGGAGGATGAAGACCATCAACGCCGAGAACTTCATGCGCTCCGCGAAGGAGCCGACGATCAGCGCCGGCGTGATGCAGGCGAAGGTCATTTGGAACGCCATGTAGACGTATTCCGGGATCACCACCCCGTTCGAGAAGGTGGCGGCGGTGGAGTCCGGCGTCAGGCCCTTCAGGAACACGCGATCGAAACCGCCGACAAATCCACCGATGAACCCGTCGGGACCGGCGGTGAAGGCGAGCGAGTAGCCGTAGAGGCACCAGATGATCGAGACGAGCGCCACGATCATGAAGACCTGGCTGAGGACGGACAGCATGTTCTTCGAACGGACGAGACCGCCGTAGAACAACGCGAGACCAGGCACCGACATCATGAGCACCAAGGCCGTGGAGACGAGCATCCAGGCGGTGTCGCCCTTGTTGGGCACCGGCGTCACACCGGCCGGCGCAGGCGGCGGCGAGGACGGGGGTTGCGGCGTGGGCGTTCCCTGTGCGTGCGCGATGGCGATGCCCGCGACGGTCAGGAGAAGGCCGATCCCTAGCGCCTTCATGGCGCCTTTCGGCATGTTAAGCTTCATCGATTGCTCCCACTCAATTTGGCTAGGTTCTCGCTGCGGATGTCAGAGCGCGTCGAGGTCGCGCTCGCCGGTGCGGATGCGCACGGCTTGCTCGACGTCGGTCACGAAGATCTTGCCGTCGCCGATCTGCCCGGTGCGTGCGGCGTTGGTGATGGCGTCCATCACGGGCCCGAGGAGTTCGGGCGAGACGCCGACCTCGATCTTGAGCTTCGGAAGAAAACTGACGGCGTATTCGGCGCCGCGATAGATTTCCGTATGGCCTTTCTGACGGCCATAGCCCTTGACCTCGGTCACGGTCATTCCGTGGACACCGACGGAGGTCAGCGCGTCGCGGACCTCTTCCAACTTAAACGGTTTGATGATGGCCATGACGAGCTTCATCGAGACTTCCCCTCCACGCACACGATGAATCGTGCCCCGCACCCCGGGGTCGACGGTCGAACGTGTCCCGCGACGGATTTGCAAGAGCCGGGCCGCTTTCGTCGCGGCGGTCGGATTGTATGGAACTTTCCATCATCTGCGGCGGCGACGTGACCCGGCGATCATACGAATGTTGCCCGGAGCCTCCTCGTGTGAGGCGCGTGACGCAAGGATCGGCTTGACCGGAGGACGCGGCCTTCGCGGGCCGATCGGTGCCGGTCGTTCACGAGCCGAGGATGCGAAGGACGTCAGCGCTCGGGCGCGACGCTTCCCGGGCGCGCCGCCGCAGGTTGCAGGCGGCGGCTGACCTTGCGCTCTATGATGACGGTGCGCGCAGCATTCTTGTCGCGCGTGGTGGCGACGATCGTCGCGCTCACGCGTCGGTTGGAGGCGAGTCGGCGCAGTTCGGATTTGGCTTCCGCCAGCGGGACGCCCATCAGCCCGGCAGCAATCTCGATTTGACCGTCCTGATCGTCGGTAAATCCCTGAGCGGCGACGAGCGCCTCCGCCAGCGTCGGCGGGTCGTGCCGAACGCGGCGCGGCCCCCACTTGGTATTCCAGATGGCCGGCATGATCCGCCTCCTCGCAGGACCGGCAGACAATAGGATTGCTTTTGCTGCACTGCAATACGATGCGTGGACAAATCGATCATCGTCGCGCGACGCCATCGACAGGCGACTTCGCTTAGCCATCCTCTCGCCGGGGAGGACCTGCCTTCCGATGGCCGTCGGTGGGTTGGCGCGGCTTGACCACGCCGGCTCGGCGCCTCCACAAGCGCCGGCACGGAGACGCCCATGACAAGCCGCATCATCGCCGTTGAGCCATTCGACCTCGTCGTCTTCGGCGGCACCGGCGACCTCGCCTATCGCAAGCTGTTCCCCTCGCTCTACCTGCGAGACATCGACGGACAATTGACCGACCCGTCGCGCATCGTCGGCGTGTCGCGGCAGGCTCTGTCGGCGGAGATGTTCCGCGACAAGGTCGCCGAAGCGCTGCGGCGCTTCGTCAAGCCGGAGAAGTTGACGGAGCCGGCGCTGGCACGCTTCCTCGCCCGGCTGCATTATCTGAGGGTCGACGCGCTCGGGGACGACGGCTGGACCGACATGAAGGAACTGCTCGCCGACGGTCTCGACCGGGTGCGCGCGTTCTATCTCGCGACCGCCCCGGAACTGTTCGACCCGATCACCCACAAGCTCGACGCCCGCGGCCTGCTCACGCCCAAGACCCGTGTCGTGCTGGAGAAGCCGCTCGGCAAGGACCTCGGGTCCGCCCGCAAGATCAACAGCGCGGTGGGCGAGGTTCTCGACGAGGCGCGCATCTATCGGATCGACCATTACCTCGGCAAGGAGACGGTGCAGAACCTGATGGCGCTGCGCTTCGCCAACCTGCTGTTCGAGCCGGTGTGGAACAAGGCGCACGTCGACCACGTGCAGATCACGGTGGCCGAGACCGTCGGCGTGGAGGGGCGCGGCGCCTATTACGATACCGCGGGCGCGATGCGCGACATGTTGCAGAATCACATGCTGCAGCTGCTCTGCCTCGTGGCGATGGAGCCACCCTCCGCGATGGAGGCCAATGCATTGCGCGACGAGAAGCTGAAGGTGCTGCGCGCCCTCAAGCCGATCGACGAGTCCAACGTCAAGACACTGACGGTGCGCGGCCAGTACAAGGCCGGCGCCATCGACGGCCGCAGCGTGCCGGGCTATCTCGACGAGCTGCAGCCCAACGGCGCGGCGAAGGCCGAGAGCGCGACCGAGACCTTCGTCGCGCTGAAGGCCGAGGTGCAGACGTGGCGCTGGGCCGGCGTGCCGTTCTACCTGCGCACCGGCAAGCGCCTGCCGAACCGTCTCAGCGAGATCGTGATCCAGTTTCGCGAAGTGCCGCTCTCGATCTTCGGCGAGGCCGGTGGCGGTTTGTCGGCCAACCAGCTCGTCATTCGCCTGCAGCCCGACGAGGGCGTGAAGCTCTACCTCATGATCAAGGATCCCGGCCCCGGCGGCATGCGCTTTCGCGAGGAGAGCCTGAATCTCTCCTTCGCCGAGACCTTCAAGGGCCAGAACCCCGACGCCTACGAGCGCCTGTTGATGGACGTGATCCGTGGCTCCCAGCAATTGTTCATGCGCCGCGACGAGGTCGAGGCCGCCTGGATGTGGGCCGATCCGATCCTCGAGGCCTGGTCGCGCTTGGCGCAGCCGCTGCAGGGCTACACGGCGGGTGCGTGGGGCCCGTCGGCCAGCGTGGCACTGATCGAGCGCGACGGTCGAACCTGGCACGAGGCGCCGTCGCTGTAGCGGCAGGTCCCATGCGCCAGCGTCTGTCATTCCAGGGCGTGCGACGCGCGAACCCGAAACCCATTGCGCTGTCCGATGAGCGCCTTTGCGGACGCTGCAATGGGTCCCGGACTCTCGCTCCGCGAGCCTCGGTATGACAAGGATGGTGCCAAAACCTCGATTGGGAGTGCCCGGTGCGCGACGCCGTCCTCATCGCAGTCGTCGCGCTTCTGGTCGAGGCGGCGATCGGCTACCCGGACGCGCTCTACGCCCGCATCGGCCATCCCGTGACTTGGATGGGGGCGGCTTTGGCGCGGCTCGATCGCGCGATCAACCGCGACGGCGACAGCGCCGTGCGGCGTCGGCTCGCGGGCTTCGTCGCCCTCCTCGTCCTGCTCATGGCGAGCGCCGGCGCGAGCTGGCTGCTCGCCTGGACGGCCTTCGCCGCGCTGCCGCATTGGGAAGCCGTGCTGGCGTTGGGCGTGCTCGCCTCGTCCTGCCTGGCGCAGCGTAGCCTCGACTCCCATGTGTGCGCCGTCGCCGACGCGCTGGAGCGCGACGGGCTCGAGGCCGGTCGTTGTAGCGTCGCGATGATCGTCGGGCGCGACACCGCCGCGCTCGACGAGGCCGGTGTCGCTCGCGCCGCGATCGAGAGCCTCGCCGAGAACTTCTCCGATGGCATCGTCGCGCCGGCGCTCTGGCTCGTCCTCGCCGGCCTGCCGGGCGGTCTCGCCTACAAGGCGGCCAACACCGCCGACAGCATGGTGGGTCATCGCACCCCGCGCCACAAGGCCTTTGGCTGGGCCGCCGCGCGGTTCGACGATGTCGTCAACTGGCCGGCGGCGCGGCTGGCCGCGCTGTGGATCGCGGCGGCGGCGGCGCTGGTGCCGGGGGCTTCGGCGCGCGGCGCGTGGCGCATCATGCGACGCGACGCGCGAGGCCACGCCTCGCCGAACGCCGGTTGGCCCGAGGCGGCGATGGCCGGCGCCTTGGGCGCGAGGCTGGGCGGGGCGCGGAGCTATGCGGCACGCGTGGTGGAGGATGCGGCGATGGGGGAGGGTGGCGCCACCGCCGATGCCGGCATGATCCGCCAGGCGCTCCGGATATACCGTGTTGCCTGTGCGATGAACGCAGCAGCGATCGCGTTCGTCGCGTTCGTCACCGCGCGATAGCCAGCACCCTGTCCAGGTCGATGTGCGCGGCCACATGCTCGGCCACGGCATCGAGCGCGGCCTCCTGACCGGCCTCGTAGGCGCGGCCGTCGCTGGCGGCCCCGAGGCGGGCGAGCAGGGCGGCGCGTTGGCGGTCGTCGGCGAAGAGGCCGTGCACGTAGCAGCCGGCGACGCGGCCGTCGGTCGACACCGCACCATCGGTGCGGCCGTCGTCGAAGCGGGCGAACGGATGTGGGACGAGCGTGGTGTCGCCCATGTGCATCTCGTAGCCGGTGAACGGTACGCCGCCGGCGTCGCCTGCGACGGGCGAGAGGCGCTTCTCCCCCGTCAGCACGGTCTCGACCGACAGCAGACCGAGGCCAGGCGCCTGGCCGGGTGGTCCCTCGACGCCGAGTGGATCGGCGATCCAGCGGCCCAGCATCTGGTAGCCGCCGCAGAGGCCGAGCACGTGGCCGCCGCGCCTGACATGGGCGCGAAGGTCGATGTCCCAACCTTCACTGCGGAGAAAGGCAAGGTCGGCCATCGTCGTCTTGGAGCCCGTCAGCACGACGAGCCGCGCCTCCACCGGCAGCGTCTCGCCAGGCGCGACGGCGACGACGCGCACCTCCGGCTCCTGGCGCAGCGGGTCGAGATCGTCGAAATTGGAAATGCCGGGCATCAGCGGCACGGCGATGGTCAAAGTACCGCTCGCAGCGGGCCGCCAGCCACGCAGCGCCAGCGAGTCTTCGGCCGGCAGCAGGGCGGCGGCTGGGCAGTGCGGTACGAGGCCGAGCGACGGCCACCCGGTGCGCGCGGCGATCAAAGCCAGGCCGTCGGCGAACAGCGCGGGATCGCCGCGAAAGCGGTTGACGATGAAACCGGCCACCATGGCCGCGTCGGCCGGATCGATGACGGTTTTCGTGCCGACGATCTGGGCGATGACGCCGCCGCGGTCGATGTCGCCCACGAGCACCACCGGCACGTCGGCGGCGCGGGCGAAGCCCATGTTGGCGATATCCTTCGCGCGCAGGTTGATCTCCGAGGCGCTGCCGGCACCCTCGACGACGACGAGGTCGGCCTCTTGCTTCAGGTGCGAAAAGCTCTCGAGAACGGCCGGCATGAGACGCGGCTTCCAGGCCTGGTAGGCGACGGCCTCGGCCTGTCCGGCGACCTTGCCCTGCACCACGATCTGCGAGCCGGTGCCGCTGTGCGGCTTGAGCAGCACCGGGTTCATGTGCACGCTGGGCGGCACGCCGCAGGCGCGCGCCTGCACCGCCTGCGCCCGGCCGATCTCGCCGCCGTCGGCCGTGACGGCGGCGTTGTTCGACATGTTCTGGGGCTTGAAAGGGCGCACGCGCAGCCCGCGCCGGGTGAAGGCGCGGCACAGGCCGGCGACGATCAGCGACTTGCCGACATCGGACCCCGTGCCCTGGATCATGATGGCGCGGGTCACGCCTCGCGCCAGCGGGCGAAATGGTCGAGCGGGCCCGGGCCGTGGCCGACGCGAAGGCGGTCGGCGCCGGCGAGCGCCTGATCGAGGTAGCGCTTGGCCGAGGCCACCGCTTGCCGCAAGGGTTCGCCCTTGCCGAGGGCCGCGGCGATCGCCGAGGAGAGGGTGCAGCCGGTGCCGTGCGTGTTGCGGGTGGCGAGGCGCGGCGAGGAGAAGCGGGCAAAGCCGTCCCCGTCGAGCAGCAGATCGGTGGCTTTGTCGCTCGTGCCGTGGCCGCCCTTGATCAGCCAAGCGGCGTTGTCGATGCCGCGGAGACGTCGTGCGGCCGCGGCGAGCGCGTCGTCTCCGTCGAGGATCGCGCCGTCGAGCAGGGCCGACGCCTCCGCGAGATTGGGCGTCACCAAAGTCGCGCGCGCGAACAGGTGCGCGCGCATCGCGCCGATCACGGTGGCATCGCCCAGCTTGGCGCCGCTGGTGGCGACCAGCACGGGGTCGAGCACGATCGGTCCGTCGTAGAGGGCGAGGGCGCCAGCCACGGCCTCGACGATGGCAGCCGAGCCGAGCATCCCGATCTTGACTGCCGCGACGTCGATGTCGGCGAGCACGGTCGTGATCTGCGCGGCCACGAAGTCGGGGGACGGGAGGTGCACGGCACTCACGCCGCGCGTGTTCTGCGCTGTCAACGCGGTGAGCGCCGCCATGCCGTGACAGCCGAGCGCGGCGAAGGTCTTGAGATCGGCCTGGATGCCGGCGCCGCCGCTCGGATCGGAACCGGCGATGGAAAGGATGTTGGGAATGCGCCCGTCGGTTGAGATCAATGCGGGGCCGGCGTCGTGGCGCTCTCGTCATCCGGCAAAGTGCCCGGGCGCACGATCTCGACGACGCCCGAGCAAAGGGTCACCGAGGCGAGGGTCTCGCCGAGGAAAGCGCGCAGGCCGGGCTCGTCGTGGCGGTGCTCGACCCGAAGATGGGGCGTTCCGCCGGCGAAGCTCAGGTGCATGCGAAGGTCCGGATGCCGCGCGCGGATCTCGTGGATGTGCCGTGTCTCGCACGACGCCGCGGCGTCGCCGGCGATCGCGAGGCGCGTGTTGGTGCGTTCGCAGGTGGAGGGCTGCGCCAGCGTCCGGGCGCTGATGCCGGTGGCGTAGCGAAGCAGCGGATAGTCGAGGTTGATCCGCGACAAAACCATCTCGCCTTCCGCACCCGGCGCGACGGGCACGCCGGCCTCATCGATGATCTCGAGGATCAGCTGCTCGGAGAGCGTCATGCCCTCGGTCGCGCCGCTCTCGTAGGCGACAAGTCCGACCTCGGGCAGCAGGAAGGCATGACAGATCGCGAGACCGCGCAGCTCGAGTTCACGGCGCAGCCCGAACTTCAGCGGGCCGGTCACGAGTGCGGCCCGGATGCTCGTCAGGTCGGCAGCGGCGTCGAGGCCGCCATCCAGCACCTGCCGCAGGCGCTCGGCGGTGCCGCAAAAGAAGGACGGGCGGAAGCGCGCGACCGCCTCGACGATGCGCGCTGGCTCGGCACCGCCTGCGGGGAGCACGGGGCACCCGATGCAACGGGCGCCGGCATCGGCCATATGGCCGTGGGGCACCAAATCGTAGGAAAAGGCGTTGAGCACCAGCGCACCCTTGCGGAGGCCGGCGGCGTACAGGCCACGCGCCATGCCCCACCAATCCTTGGCCTGGCCGGCTGGTGTCGCCATGGCGCCGGGGCCGCCGAACACATGCGCGAGACCGGCGACGCGCGTTGCCACGAAGCCGCCGAACGGCGGCACGTCCGCCTGCGCGGCCAGCAGGTCGGAGCGTCTCTGCAACGGCACGCGCGGCAGGTCGGCGCGCGTGCGCAACTTGGCGATGTCGAGGCCCTTCAGCTGCGCGCGCAGTGCCGGGGCGCGGCTCTTCGAGACGGTCAGCACGTGTTGAAGGTCGCGAAACAGCGCGCCTTCGCGCGAGGCGGCGGTGCGGTTTTCCAATCGGTCGAAGACGTCGTGCATGCCAAGCCGCTTGGACGGGCCGCGTTGCGAAGGGCCGTCGTGCATCCACCATAACGACACACAATCGCCACGCGCGAGTCGAGTTTGAGCTTGACCAACGGCGGCCGGTCGTTTGCTTCCGCCTTGTGGCAAGCCGGCGACGCGTTATGCTGTACGGGTCATCTCGCGCTCGCGGCGGAGACGGCGGCGTAGCGGCCGCCCGGCCATGTGCACCACGCCGCCGCCGAAGACGAAGCCGATTAGACCAAAGACGAACCCTTGTGGCGTGGTCGGCACGGCGGGCGAGAAGTCGCGGAGCGCGCCTTGCGCGAGGCGGCCGTCGAAGCGGCTCACGAGCGTGGCGTATTGCGACACCGGCCCGTCGGAGCGAAACTGCGCCTGGGCCTCACGCAGGTTTTGCAGGCGAATGAGGTTGTCCTGCTCCTGGTCGCCGCGCTGGCGCACGAAACGGTCGCCATTGGATCGCAGACGATCGATGCCGCCGCTTTGTGTGAGACCCTGCTGCGCACTGTCCGACTCGAAGCGCGACACCACCGCGGCGAGTTCGTCGATCGCCCCGCCGAGGCGCTGCCGGTATTGCTGCATGAATTCCGGCACCTGCGTGGCGACGAACCCGAACAGCAGCGCGACGAAGAAGGCGAGGCGGCGCAGGATCATGGCATCGGTCCGGACACGGCGAAGACCGCTACTCTACCACGTCGCGCCGCCATGGTCGTCAAGCCTGGCGGGATCCTAGGCTGCCGGCAGGCGCAAAAGGCCGGCCTCGCCGCCGCTCGTTCCGAACAGCAGGTGATGGCCGTCGGCGCTCCAGGCCAGCGCAGTGACAGGATCGCGGGTATCGTCGGGGCGGCGCACCAGCAACTCGGTGTTGTCGGCGATGCGGCAGAGCAGGACCCAGCCGTCCTCGTAGCCGACCGCGAGCAGCGGCGACTTCGGATGAAAAGCGACCTTGGAGATCTTGGCCTTGCGAACCGCCACTTCCAGCGGCGGCTTCTTCATCGGCCCGTCCTTGTCGCGGAACGGCCACAGCACGCAGGAGTCCGCGCCCGACGTCGCGAGCCAATCGCCGTCCGGTGACCAGGCCATCGAGCGGACCTTGGAGGGATAGCCGCTCATGCGCATGTTGGCGCGATCGGAGAGCCGCCAACCGTGCAGCGCGTTTTCCTGCATGGCTGTGACGAGGAAGCGAGCGTCCGGCGAGAACGTCACGGAAAGGTGCGAACCCTTCCATTCGTAGGGCTCGGGCGGCGCCTCGGAGTTGGGAAACCAGAGGCTGGCGCCATTGTAGTGAGCGACGGCCAGCCGGTTACCCTTGGGCGCAAAGGCGAGACCGCGCGCTGTCGAGGCGAAGCCTGTCTGCTTCTCGGCTCCCTTGATATCGCGTGCGATGACGGTCTTGCCGACGGCCCAGGCGATTGCGCCGTCGGCCCGACCGGCGAGCGCGTCGATCCACTTGCCCTTGGCGTCGTGCAGGACCTCGACGCTGCCGTCGCCGGACATCGCAACGACGCGACCGTCGTCGCCGCCGGTCAGGAGGCGGGCACCGAGCATGGTGCTGCACAGGATCGCCGCGTCGGGATGCGCAGCGACGTCATGCGTTTCGCCGGGCGCCCCCAGTGCCACGGAACCGTCGTCGCGTGCCAAAGCCGGCACTTTGCCGAGGAACGCAACGGCTTGTACCGGTGCGCCAGGCGCATAGGCGGCAACGTGCTCGCCGAGCGAGAGTTTGACATCGGCCATGGGATCAGGCCGCACAGGCCATGAAGCCCTTCCGGATCTCCTCCTCCTTCAGCTTGCGGCCGATGAAGACGATGCGACTCTGGCGATGCTCGTCCTTCTTCCATTCGCGCTGCAGGTCGCCGTCCATCATCATGTGCACGCCCTGGTAGACGAAGCGGCGCGGCTCGCCCTTGAATGCGAGAATTCCCTTCGAGCGCAGGATGTCGCCGCCTTCGCGCGCCACGTAATCCTGGATCCAGGGAAGGAAGCGGTCGGGATCGACGTCGCCGTCTATGGTCAGCGACAGCGAGTGCATGTCCTCGTCGTGGAAGTGCTTGGCGCCACCATGGCCGTGCGCCTTGAGGTTGTGGCCGTGATCCTCGTGCTCGTGAGCGTGGTGGCTATGGCCGGGCTGATGGTCGTGCCTGTGACCATGGGTGTGCGCGTCGTCATGTGTGCGATGGTCGTGCGAATGCCCGTCATCGTGCGAGTGGCTCGCGTGACCGCAATCGTCGCCCACGCAATCGTGGTCTTCGGTCTCGAGGAAGGCCGGCTCCAACTCGAGAATGCGATCGAGATCGAAGGCATTCTGGCCAAGCACGGCGTCGAGCGGCACCTGGCAGCGCTGCGTGCGGTGGACCTTGGCGTAGGGATTGATGCCGCGGATGCGGGCCTCGACCTCCGCGAGTTCGTCGGCGGTCACGAGATCGGTCTTGTTCAAGACGATCACGTCGGCGAAGGCGACCTGGCTTTTGGCCTCGGGCGCGTCCTTGAGCCGGTCCGACAGCCATTTGGCGTCGGCGACCGTCACCACCGCGTCGAGGCGGGATTTGGCCTGCACGTCCTCGTCGACGAAGAAGGTCTGGGCGACCGGCGCCGGATCGGCGAGACCGGTGGTCTCGACGATGATCGCGTCGAACTTGCCGCGCCGCTTCATCAGCCCCTCGATGATGCGGATGAGGTCGCCGCGCACGGTGCAGCAGATGCAGCCGTTGTTCATCTCGAACACTTCTTCGTCGGCGTCGACCACGAGTTCGTTGTCGATGCCCACCTCGCCGAATTCGTTGACGATCACCGCGTATTTCTTGCCGTGCGGTTCGGAGAGAATGCGGTTGAGCAGCGTTGTCTTTCCGGCGCCGAGATACCCGGTCAGCACCGTCACCGGAATTTTTTGCTCGGGGTCGACGCCCGGCTTGGGCTGGACGCGGGCTTCGGCCATAGGGGCTCCGATGGTGCGGGTGGGGCGCCACGCACCGCGACGCCCCGGGGGCGTCCGGATATAATAACACATCGTGTGGACGCAAAGCCCCCACGCCGTCCGCCGTCGGGGCGCGCTACCGCCGCAATCGGCACTTAGACGAGCGGCATGACATCCCCCCAACGGAGCAGGCTGCTGCCAATCGTCGGCTTCTTCGCCGGCTTCATCGTCCTCGCGCTCGTCGCCGGCATCTTCCTGATGCGTGGCGGCGACAGCCAGGGCGGCACCTCCGCGGTCGGCGGCCCGTTCGCTCTGGTCTCGCAGGATGGTACGCCCATCACTCAACAGGCGTTGATGGGCCACTCGAACCTGGTGTTCTTCGGCTACACGCATTGCCCCGACGTTTGCCCGGCGACGCTGTCGGAGATCTCGTCCGTCTTCAAGGCGCTCGGACCCAACGCGAAGGCCAAGGCCTTCTTCGTCACCGTCGACCCGAGGCGCGACACGCCGGCCGTGATGAAGGACTACCTCGAGAGCTTCGATCCGCACATCGTCGGCCTCACCGGTTCCCCGGAAGCGATCAGGAAGATCGAGGACGATTATAAGGTCTACGCGGAGGCCAAGCCCGACAAGGATGGCACCTACACGATGGATCATACTGCCATCACCTACCTCATGGACAAGAACGGCTTGTTCGTCAGCGGCTTCAACCTCGATCGCCCGGCCGCCGATGCCGCGGCGGAGCTGAAGCATTACGATTGAGCGCGACGTGACCACGTTCATCCTGGTCCGCCACGGCGCGCACGACCGGCTCAATCGTTTCCTCGACGGCGGACGGCCGGGCGTGTTTCTCAACGAAGTCGGGCGGCGACAGGCGGAATGGGCCGCCGGGCGGCTCGCGTCGTTGGCCGTCGATGCGCTCTACACGAGCCCGCTGGAGCGGACGCGTGAGACGGCGGACGCGATCGCGACCCGGTGCGGGCTCGCGGCGATGGTCGAGCCGGCGCTGGAGGAGCTCGATTTCGGCAGCTGGTCGGGCAAGACGATCACCGAGCTGGAGCCGCTCGAAGCATGGCGGCAATGGAACGAGGCGCGTGCGATCTCGCCGACGCCGGCGGGCGACACCATGCGTGCGGCGCAAAACCGCATGCTCGACTTCATCGACCTGCGCCGCCGCGAGCAGCCCAAGGGCTGCTTCGTGCTGGTCGGCCACTCCGATCCGATCAAGGCGGTGCTGTTCTTTTATCTCGGCCTGTCGCTCGACAAGCTCCACCGCATCACCGTCGCGCCCGGCTCGCTGAGCCGGGTCGAAATCGACGGCTGGGGCGCCACGGTGACGGGGCTCAACGAAACGATGCCGGAATGACGGGCGTCGCGATCAGAGCCGCGCGGCGGTGATGTAGCAGCCGCGCCGTCCCGCGGCGATGGCCTTGGTCTCGTAGCGGGTTTGGACCCAGCCCGGCCAGGGCCGCTGCCAATCCTCGGCCCTCGCCGCGGTCCAGCGGAAGTCGGGCGAGCGCAGCAGCCGTGCCAGCGTCCAGGCGCAATAATCGTCGATGTCGGTGGCAAAGCGCAGCTCGGCGCCGGGGCGCATCACCCGCGCCAGGCGCGCCAACGTGTCGTTCGACACGAATCGGCGCTTCTGCTGTCGGCGCTTCGGCCATGGGTCGGGATAGAAGAGGTAGACCCGGCCGAGGCAGGCCTCCGGCAGCGCGTCGATCACCTCACCGGCATCGCCGCAGTGCAGGCGGATGTTGTCGAGGTCGCCGGTGGCGAGATCGGCCAGCGCTCGCGCCGTGCCGTTGACGAAGGGCTCACACCCGATGAAACCGACGTCCGGCCGGCGCTTCGCCGCCGCCAGCAGGTGCTCGCCGCCGCCGAAGCCAATCTCGAGACGAAGGTCGGTGCGCGCCTCGGCAAAGAGCGTCTTGGCATCGATCGGCCGGGACGGGTCGATCGACACGTGCGGCAGCAGCACGTCCATCAGTTCGCGCTGGTAGCCGGACAGAGGCTTGCCGACACGACGGCCCCGCAGGGAGTTGTCCCTTCTCCCGCCGACGGGAGAAGGGTGCGTCGCTTCCATCAGGCCGCGACGGCATCCTTGAGCTTGTCCACCAGGTCGGTGTTCTCCCACGAGAAGCCGCCATCGGCGTCGGGCACCCGGCCGAAATGCCCGTAGGACGACGTTCGCGCGTAGATCGGCTTGTTGAGCTTGAGATGCTCGCGGATGCCCCGCGGCGAGAGCCGCATGACGCCGCTCAGCACCTTCTCGAGCTTCTCCTCCGGCACCGACCCCGTGCCGTGCGTGTCGACGTAGATCGACAGCGGCTCTGCGACGCCGATGGCGTAGGAGAGCTGGATGGTGCAGCGATCGGCGAGGCCGGCCGCGACGACGTTCTTGGCAAGATAGCGCGCGACATAGGCGGCGGAACGATCGACCTTGGTCGGATCCTTGCCGGAAAAGGCGCCGCCGCCATGCGGGGCCGCGCCGCCGTAGGTGTCGACGATGATCTTGCGCCCGGTGAGGCCGCAATCGCCATCGGGACCGCCGATCACGAACTTGCCGGTCGGGTTCACGTGCCAGACCGTCTTGTCGGAAACCCAGCCCTTCGGCAGCGTCTTGAGGATGTAGGGCTCGACGATCCTGCGGACGTCCTCGGACGACAGGCTCTCGTCGACGTGCTGGGTCGAGAGCACGATCTGGGTCACGCCGACCGGCTTGCCGCCAAGATATTGCACCGTGACCTGGCTCTTGGCGTCGGGGCCGAGCTTGGCGGCGTCGCCGTCCTTGGTCTTGCGGGCGCGGGCGAGGTCCTCGAGGATCTTGTGGCTGTAGTAGATCGGTGCCGGCATCAGTTCCGGCGTTTCACGGCAGGCGTAGCCGAACATGATGCCCTGGTCGCCCGCGCCCTCGTCCTTATTGCCGCCCGAGTCCACGCCCTGCGCGATGTCGGCGGACTGGGCGTGCAGCAGGACCTCGATCTGGGCGTTCTCCCAGTGGAAACCATCCTGCTCGTAGCCGATGTCCTTGATGGCGGCGCGAGCGGTGTCGACGATGCGTTGCGTGTCGATGGTGGGGCCGCGAACCTCGCCGGCGATCACCACGCGGTTGGTCGTGGCCAGCGTCTCGCAGGCGACGCGGATGCCGTAGGGATCGAGGCCGGCCTTGGCACCCTCGGAGAAGAAGAGGTCGACGACCTCGTCCGAGATCCGGTCACAGACCTTGTCGGGATGTCCCTCGGACACGGATTCGCTGGTGAAAAGAAAGTCGGCCCGTGCCACTGATCGTCTCCTATGCCGAAGTGCGCAGAGCCATAAGAGCCGGTCGGCTTCGGCGCAAGCGGCGTCGGTGACAATCGCGACGGTTCAAAGCTTCCGCAGCAGCTCGTTCATCTGATCGAAGTCTTCCTTCGTCGCACCGAAGCCCGAGCCGATGTGGTCCATCTTGCGGCAGATCTCTCCGAGCTGCGCGGCGATGTACTCGAGAGCCTCGGCGACCCTTTCGCCGACGTCGACACTCTGCCCGTTGTTGCGTCCATGGTTCGGCCTGAACGGTTGGCTCGCCCATTCGGTGAAGCTATCGATGTCACCCGACATTTCGTTTCTCGCCCCTTCTTGTCTCTCGACAATTTGCGAAGCCATTTTGTTAGTGTCCTAGCGAAAGCCTAGGACGACGTCAAACCGAAGCCCGCAGCTACAATGACTTCGCAGGTTGTGATCAATACCGTAGGTCGCGCGATAAGTACTTTCAATTCTGAAAATTTGAGCGGTGGAACCGGCGAGCGGTTTTCTTGCGCGCAAATGAATGTTAAATCCAGTCATTCGATCGCCGCCGCTGCCCTTCGCACGATCCGGGCCAGCTGCGCAATCGCATCCGCATCGGCAATAAGCGGCGGCGTCAGGACGATCGTGTCGCCGGCCTGTCGCAGCACCGCGTCGAGCTCGAAGAAGGCGTATTCCACCGCGGCATAGCCGCGAGCGCCCGGCGCGCCGGCTCGCGGTGCCAATTCAATCGCAGCCGTCAGGCCGAGCGTGCGGATGTCGACCACGTGCGGCGCGTAGCGTAGGGCGTGGATCGCCTCGGCCCACGTTGTTTCGTGATCCCGGGCGCGCTCGAAGAGCCCTTCGTCGCGGTAGAGATCGAGCGTCGCGAGAGCCGCGGCGCAGGCCAGCGGATGCGCCGAGTAGGTGTAGCCGTGAAACAGTTCGACGGCGTTCTCGGGAGCTTTCATGAAGGCGTCGTGGATCGAGCGGCGCACGATGACGCCGCCCATCGGGACCGTGCCCGAGGTGACACCCTTGGCGAAGGTGATCATGTCCGGCACCACGCCGTAGCGTTCGGCGGCGAAGGCGAAACCAAGCCGCCCGAAGCCGGAAATCACCTCGTCGAAGATCAGCAGGATTCCATGCTTGTCGCAGAGCGTACGCAGCCGTTGCAGATAGCCCTTGGGCGGAGGCAGCACGCCCGTCGACCCGCCCATCGGCTCGACGATCACCGCCGCGATCGTCGAGGAATCGTGCAGGGCGGCCAGCCGGTCGAGGTCGTCGGCGAGGTGGGCGCCCCAATCCGGCTCGCCGACGCTGAAGGCCTGGTGCTCGCGGCTGTAGGTCGTAGGCAGGTGGTCGACGCCGGGCAAAAGCGGCCCGAAAACCTTGCGGTTCGCGCCGATGCCGCCGACGGCCGTGCCGCCGAAGCCGACGCCGTGATAGCCGCGCTCGCGCCCGATCAGCCGCTGCCGCGAGGACTGCCCCGACACATTGTGGAACGCCAGCGCGATCTTGAGCGCGGTGTCGACCGCCTCGGAGCCGGAGTTGGTGAAGAAAACGTGATCGAGGTCGCCCGGCGCCAAAGCGGCGATCCGGCTCGCCAGCTGAAACGCCTTGGGATGGCTGAACTGGAACGGTGCGCAGAAGTCGAGCGACGCCGCCTGCTCCTGGATCGCGGCGACGATCGGCTCGCGGCAATGGCCGGCGTTGCAGCACCAGAGGCCGGCGGTGCCATCGAGAATGCGGCGCCCGGCGGTATCGACGTAATGCATATCCTTGGCGCCGGCGAGCAGGCGCGGGCGCCGCTTGAACGCGCGGTTCGCAGTATACGGCATCCAGAAGGCGTCGAGGTCGTTGGGTTGCGGAAAGGGCGCGGAGTGGGTCACGCGGGGCTCCTCGGTCCGGGCGGCTTACATCGGTGTTACACCGTATCTGTCAAGCCGCGACCACGAGCCCGGCGGCAAGAGCGTCGCGATCATGATTGCGTCCTCGGGGACAACTTTTGCCCATCTGACGTCCGGTAGGTCCGTCGTGTGACGCGGCCGGAGATTCCCCCCCCCGGAGTAGGGCGCTGCCGTCATAACGACACGATCCAGCCGTTCCGTTCTCCGGCGGCGGAGACTTCATGCGACAGAGCGGGAGACTGGTGTCGGCCGGTGTTGCGGCATGCCTCGGTCTGATGGTCGTCGCCTGGGCCCGGGACGCGTCCCGCGCTTCCGATTCCTCGCCGACGAACGAGAACCAGCTGAAGCTGCGCGGTCTGCAGGAGAGCATCGACGGCTCCGACGCCAAGCGCCGGGCGCTTGGCGTCGACATTGCCAGCTACACGCGGGATCGCGCGCGCTTCCAGGCGTCGCTGATCGACACCACCCTCAAAGTGTCCGAGGCCGAGGGGCGCGTCACGGATGCCGAGGCGCGGCTCGAGGCGCTCGGGTCGCGGCGAGACGCGATCACGCGCTCGCTTCAGGGACGTCGCGCGATCGTGGCCGAGGTGCTGGCAGCGCTTCAACGGATGGGGCGCAAGCCGCCGCCGGCGCTGCTCGTCGAGCCGGAGGACGTGCTGAAGGCGATCCGCACCTCCATGCTGCTGGGTGCCGTCGTGCCGGGCATGCGATCCGAGATCGACGCGTTGATGGCCGACCTCGCCGATCTGACCCACACCCGCAAGGCGATCGAGGACGAGCGGCGCACCATCGACGGCGAGCTTGCGGCACTGCAGGGCGAGAAGACCAGGCTCGCGGCGCTGATCGACGCGCGCCAGCTGGCGCTCGGCAAGGCCGAGGGTGACATGGCGGCCGAGCGCGACAAGGCGAAGCAGCTCGCAAGCGAAGCCGGCTCGCTCAAGGATCTGATCGCGCGATCGGAGCGCGAGAGCGGCGCCGCCTCGCAAGCCGCCGAGGCCGCCAAGGATTCCGATGCCAAGCTCGCGATGATGGTGCCTGACGAGCGCCCCGGCCGGCCGAGGGACGCGGTGCCGAAGGACCCGGCGCGTCTGGCGCCCGCCGTCGCCTTCGCCTCGACGAAGGGAACGCTGTCGGTGCCCGTTGGCGGCGGCGCACTGCTGCGGCGCTTCGGCGAGGACGACGGCCTCGGCGGCTCTGAGAAAGGAACGCTCTTCACCGCGCGCAGCGGTGCGACCGTCAGCTCGCCTGTCGACGGGTGGATCGCGTTCGCCGGCCCCTATCGTTCGTTCGGCCAGCTGTTGATCCTGAACGCTGGCGGTGGATACTATATAGTCCTTGCGGGCATGGATCGGGTCAACGTAACGTCGGGCCAGTTCGTGTTGGCCGGAGAGCCCGTCGGCGCCATGGGCGACGGCTCGAACAAGACTGCCGCCGCCGTTGCCCTCGGCGCCGCGCAGCCTGTGCTGTACGTCGAGTTTCGTAAGGATGGGGCGACGATCGATCCGGGCCCATGGTGGGCGAAACCGGTGCTTCAAAAGGTTCGCGACTGATGCGCAAAGTCTCGCTCGTGTTGTTTGGTGCGGTTCTGGGAGCCTCGAGCGTTACGCTCGGCCTGCAACCTCACCTGTTAACCGGGGCCAGCGCCGCCTCCTCCGACACTTACCGGTCGCTCAACCTCTTCGCCGACGTCTTCGAGAAGATCCGCACCGACTACGTCGAAAAGCCCGACGACCAGAAGCTGGTCGAGGCGGCGATCAACGGCATGCTCACCTCGCTCGACCCCCACTCGTCGTACATGGACGCCAAGGGCTTCCGCGACATGCAGGTCCAGACGCACGGCGAGTTCGGTGGTCTCGGCATCGAGGTCACGCAGGACGGCGACATGATCAAGGTCGTGACTCCGATCGACGACACGCCGGCCTCGAAAGCCGGCATCCTCTCGGGCGACATCATCTCCGCCATCGACGGCGACCAGGTTTCGGGGCTGACCCTGAACCAGGCGGTCGACAAGATGCGAGGGCCGGTGAACACGCCGGTGACCCTGACGGTGCTGCGCGGTCCCAAGAAGGACCCCAAGGACATCAAGCTCACCCGCGCGGTGATCACCATCAAATCGGTCCGCAACAAGATCGAAGGCGGCGATATCGGCTATATCCGCATCACTCAGTTCAACGAGCAGACCTTCGATGGCGTGAAGGAGGCGATCGACAAGTTCGACAAGGACATCCCCGACAACAAGTTCAAGGGCTACATCCTCGATCTGCGCAACAACCCCGGCGGTCTACTCGACCAGTCGATCGCGGTATCGAACGCGTTCATCGACCGTGGCGAGATCGTTTCGACGCGCGGTCGCAACGCCGACGAAACCCAGCGCTACAATGCGCGGCCTGGCGACATCTCGCATGGCAAGCCGCTGGTCGTGCTGATCAACGGCGGTTCGGCCTCGGCCTCCGAGATCGTCGCCGGCGCGCTGCAGGACCACAAGCGCGGCACGATCATGGGCACGCGATCGTTCGGCAAGGGCTCCGTGCAGACGATCATCCCGCTGGGCCAGTCGAACGGCGCCATTCGCTTGACCACGGCGCGCTACTACACGCCGTCGGGCCGCTCGATCCAGGCCAAGGGCATCGAGCCCGACGTCGTCGTGCAGGAGGACGTGCCGGCCGACATCAAGGGCAAGGACGACACCAAGGGCGAGGCCTCGCTGAAGGGTCACTTGACGCAGACCGGCGACGAGGGCCACGGCTCCTCGGCCTACGTGCCGCCGGATCCGGCCAAGGACACGCAGTTGATCGCAGCGGAAGACCTGCTGCGCGGCGTCAAGACATCGTCGAACGCGCCGGCCGCGCCGAAGCCCACGCAGCCGCTCGCCACCGAGGTCAAGCCGGGCGCTCCCGCGCCGGAGGCGCCGACCACCGGCGGTGTGCCGAAGACGGCTCCTCCCGCCAAGGTGCAGTAGGCACGCTTATGAGCCGCCGCCGGCTCTCGGCGGCGAGCTTGTGATCCGATCGGGCCCGGCGCACGATGAGGTCGAGCGCCGGGCCGTGGCGATTCGGAACGGCCGATCACGAGGACCATCGGATGGACCTGAACGCCCCGCTGGGCATGACGCCGCCGCCGCGAAGACGGCGACCGGTCGTCCTGCTCGCAGGTGGCGTGTTCGTCGCCGCGGCCACTGCGGCTGTGGCGTTGGCGCTGGTGAAGGCTGATCCCCGAGGGGGGCGGCCGTTCGCCGTCGCCGAACTGCCGCCGCTTCTGGTACCTCCGGCGCCGTCGGCGCCGAAGCCTGCGGCTCTCGATCCGATGCCAACCGGGAGCGTCACGGCTGCTCTCACCGGGGGTGCTCCCACGCCGGTCATGCCGGCAGGTGACCGTGCGCAGACCGGCAGCCTCGAGGGCGGTGTAATGGTCTATCGCGGCATCGTCGCTGGGCCGCCGGGGGTCTCGGCCGCGGCAGCGCCGCTGGTAATCGACGTCACGCGAGCGGTCGACGATCCTCTCGGAAGAATGCGCGGTGGCTTGGCGCCCAGCGCCAAGGCCGCCGCGCCAGCCTTGCCGGCGCCGGTGCAGCCTCGCGTCGCGATCTTCGTATCCGGCATGGGAATGGACGCCGGTGCGACGCGGACCGCCATCGAGACGATGCCAGCGGCCGTGTCGCTCGCGTTTCTACCGTACGGCACGCAGGTCGCAGCCAGCGTCGGCGCCGCCAAGGCGGCGGGCCACGAGGTGCTGTTGCAGCTGCCGATGCGCAACGAGCGCGGCGGCAGCCCCGGTCCTCATGCGTTGCGGCAGGACGCGCCGGCCGAGCTGCTCAAGGGTGACCTCGCCTGGTTGATGGATCGCTTCTCCGGCTACGATGGCGTCGCGAATCTGCTCGGTGCGCCCGTCACCGCTGACAGTGGAGCCATGACCCTGGTTCTGAAGGCCGTGGGAGCGCAGCACCTCTATTATCTCGACGACGGCACCTCGCGGCGATCCGTGGCGGACAGCTTGGCACCCGATCTCAACGTCGAGGCGGTAAAGACCGACCTCGTGCTCGATGCCACGTCCGATCCCGCCGTCGTGCGCGCCAATCTCGACCAGCTCGTCGCGATCGCCAAGCGCAAGGGGCGTGCGATCGGCATGGCGAGCGGTCTGCCCGAACACCTCGGCACGATCGCCCGTTTCGCCGCCGAACTCGCCGGCAAAGGGGTCGTGCTCGTGTCGGTCGGCGCGCTGGCCCATTCCGGCCTTCCGGCACAGGCGGCCGCCACACGATGAGCCAGGTCGAGGATGTCGGGCTCTACCGTCCATGCGTCGGCATCATGCTCCTCAACGCCGACGGCTTGGTGTTCATCGGCAAGCGTCGCCCCAAACGCGGAGGCGACGGCGCGAGCGCCTATCTTTGGCAGATGCCGCAGGGCGGCATCGATCCCGGCGAGGATCCCTATGCCGCCGCATTACGCGAGCTTGCCGAGGAGACCGGGATCACGTCGGTGGAGAAGCTCGCCGAGGCGCCGGAATGGTACTGCTACGACCTGCCGGTCGATTCCTCCAGGCGGTCCTGGCGCGGGCGCTACAAGGGGCAGCGTCAGCGCTGGTTCGCGCTTCGGCATACCGGCGCCGAGACCGAGATCAACGTCGCGGCGCCGCCGGGCGGGTTTCGGCCCGAATTCGAGAGCTGGCGTTGGGCTCGCATGGACGAGCTTCCCGAACTCATCATCCCGTTCAAGCGTCAGGTCTACGAGCGGGTTGTCGCCGTCTTCGCTAACCTTTCCGGCAGGTGAGCTGAGGGCGACTTGCTGCCGTAACGGAACCTTAAGAGCTCGCGGTCAGGTTGCAGCATTCGCGACAAGCTGTTGCAAGATGATGTTCGACATCCACGCCATCCAGGCTGCCGCCTACAGCATCGCCGTCGATGGCGAGGGATTTCGGTTCCACAACACCAATCGTGCCGCGTTGGATCTTGCGGGAATCAGCGAGGCGTTTCAGCCCGGGTTGGCTCCCCACGACGTCTTTCCTCCGCAGCTCGCCGCCTTGATCGTGGGGCAGTATCGCGCGTGCTGCGCCGGCCAGGTCGTGAGCTATGCGACGAACGCGGTCGTCGGCACAGAGCTGCGGCGGTGGCAGACCACGCTGTTTCCCGTCGCCGGCGCGGACGGCCGGCCGGCGTTCATCTATGCCATCTGCAGCCGCCTCGACGCGAAGGCCTTGGTCGACCTGCCGACTCTCGCCTTGGACACGCTGGACGGCGGCTTCTGGACGCTCGACCTCGCGACGCGAGAATTCGGGACATCGCGCCGTCTTGCCGAGAAGATCGCCGGCCCCGGCCACCTTTCGATGACCCTGGCCGAATACGTCGGGCACATCCATGCCGACGATCTCAGGCTTGAGCTGCCGGACGGCGACCAAGAAGTCACCGTCGAGTTCCGCGTCTTCACTCACGATGGTCGCATGCGATGGCTGCAGACGCGCCGTCGTCCCATCCGCGATCCCCTCGGACGCCCCACGCATGTCGTGGGGATCGTGCTCGACGTCACCGAAAGCAAGCTTGCGATGAGGCGGCTCGAGGAAGAGGCGGCGACCGACATGCTGACCCGCATCGGCAATCGCCGCGCCTTCGAGCGCGCCGCCGAGCGTTGCTTCGCCGGAGAAGACGGGCATCGTTTCGGGATGGTCGTCGTCGATCTGGACGATTTCAAGCCGGTCAACGACCGCTACGGCCACCGGGTCGGCGACGAGATCTTGCGCGCGGCTGGGCAGCGTTTGGCGGGGCACGTCGCGCATGGCGGCTTGCTGGCACGGATCGGCGGTGACGAGTTCTCCATTCTCCTGCCTGACACGACGCTCGGCCGCGTGGAGGCTCTCCTCCGGCAGATCGAGACCGCCTTCCTCGAGCCGCTCGTCGTCGATGGCAGGTCGATCGTGGTCGGGGCGAGCTGCGGCAGCGCGGTTCGTTCGTCGTGCGATCGCAGCGTCGGCGACATCTTCGCGCGTGCCGACCGAGCGCTTTACGCCACCAAGGAGAGCCGCCGGCGCGTCAGGGCGTGACGCCCAGCGCGTCGAGCGCCTCGCGCATGTGCGAGGGCACCGGTGCCTCGATCGCGATCGCCTCGCGGTTCCTGTAGAGCGGCACGGCGATGCCCCGGGCGAGCAACTGCAATGGCGCGGCGCCACCGCCGCCGTAGATCGGGTCACCGAGGATCGGCCAGCCCTGCGCGGCGCAATGCACGCGCAGCTGGTGCGTGCGTCCGGTCAGCGGCTCCAGCGCCAGCGCGGCATGGCTGCCGCTCCGAGCCATCACCCGCCACCGCGTTTGCGCCGGCTGTCCGGCGGGGTCGACCTTCATCCACCAGCCGCGGCCGGCGTCGAGCCGGCCGAGCGGCAGGTCGATCAGGCCTTCCTCGGCTTCGGGGCCACCCTCCACGACGGCCCAGTAGGTCTTGGCGATCTTGCGCTGCTTGAACAGCAGCCCGAGCTTCTCGAGCGCCTTGCGATGACGCCCGAGCACCAGGCAACCGGCAGTGTCGCGATCGAGCCGATGCGCCAGCGCCGGATCGCGCGGCAGGCCGAAGCGCAGCGCGCGAAAGCCGTCCTCCAGGTTGACGCCTCCTTTGGGGCCACGATGCACGGCGATGCCGGCGGGCTTGTCGATCACCAACATCAGGGCGTCGCGGTAGAGCAGGCGCGCCTCGAGATCGAGGCCGCCGCCGCCGTTCAGGGTTTCTCCATCACGCTCCGCCAGCATCGTACGCTCGCACCTTCGCCTCGCCGAGGTTTGGTCTTATAGAGGAGCGCGAACGGAGTTCGATGTTGGGTCACCTGCCACCAATGGGCCGCGGCGCGCTGATCGCCGGCGCGCTGGCGCTGCTTCTCGCGGGCTGCGGCCGCAAAGGCCCGCTCGAGCCGCCGCCGGGCGTGCCTCAGGCCAACGTGTCGCCGGCCGCGCTGCAAGCGCAGCAAAATCGCGTCCTGCAGGATACCGACACACCCGGCCTGATCCAGCCGCCGAACTATGTCTACGAGCGTTCCGCCATCGCCAAGCTGAACTCGGCCACCGCGACGCCGCCGGCCCGCCCGATCAACGCGCCGCCCGCCCCGGCGCCCAGCACCTTTTTCCTCGACCCGCTGGTCAAGTAGTCCGATGCACCATTTCGCCTTTCGCGGCGGCGTGCTCCACGCCGAGGACGTCGATCTCTGCGCCTTGGCCGATGCCGTCGGCACGCCGTTCTACTGCTATTCCACCGCGACGATCCAGCGCCACTACCGGGTGTTCCGCGACGCCTTCGCCGGGCTCGACGCGATGGTCTGCTACTCGGTCAAGGCCAATTCCAACCAGGCGGTTCTGGCCACGCTGGCGCGCGAGGGGGCCGGCACCGACGTCGTGTCCGAGGGCGAGTTGCGCCGCGCGCTGGCCGCTGGCGTCCCGGCGTCCCGCGTCACCTTCTCCGGCGTCGGCAAGACCGAGGTCGAGATGGCGGCGGCGCTCGAAGCCGGCATCCTCTGCTTCAACGTCGAATCGGAATACGAGCTCGCGACACTGTCGCGGATCGCCGGCGAGAAGGGCGTGACGGCGCCCGTCGCGTTGCGGGTCAATCCCGACGTCGACGCGCTGACCCACGCCAAGATCGCCACCGGCAAGGCCGAGAACAAGTTCGGCATCCCGATCGAGCGGGCCCGGGAGGCCTATCGCATCGCCGCATCCCTGCCGGGTCTCGCCATCACCGGCGTCGACATGCATATCGGCTCGCAGATCACCGATCTCGCGCCCTTCGACAGCGCCTTCGCCATCCTCGCCCGCTTCCTCGACCAGCTCGCCGCCGACGGCCATGCCATCGCCCACGTCGATCTCGGCGGCGGCCTCGGCATCCCCTACCGGGCGCACGAGGATCCCGAAAGCTACCATCCGGATCGCTACGCCGAGGTGGTGCGTCGGCATCTCGGCCGCTTCGCCGGCCAGCTGGTGTTCGAGCCGGGCCGGCTGATCGTCGGCAACGCCGGTGTCCTCGTCACGGAAGTCGTCCTCGTGAAACAGGGCGAAGCCAAATGCTTCGTCGTGGTCGATGCGGCGATGAACGATCTCATCCGCCCGACGCTCTACGAAGCCCACCATGAGATCGAGCCGCTGCGCGCGCCGCCGGCCGATCGGCCGATGGTCGAGGCCGACGTGGTCGGGCCGGTCTGCGAGACCGGTGATTACCTCGCGCTGGCGCGCACGATGGCGCGCCCCGAGCCGGGCGACCGCCTCGCCGTAATGTCGGCCGGCGCCTACGGCGCGGTGCAATCGGGCACCTACAACACGCGCCTGCTGGTTCCGGAGGTGCTGGTCCACGGCGCGCAATGGAGCGTCGTGAGGCCGCGCCCCTCCTACGAGGCGCTGATCGGGCTCGACAAACTTCCGGCTTGGTTGCGATAACAGATGGCTCATGCCCGCCCCGCGATCGCGCGGGGCCGGAGGAGCGCTTTTGCCGAAGATCGCGAACGATCCGTCTCGGAGCCCCGTCGAGCGCCGCCTCGCGCGCCTGGTCGCGCAGGCCCGCGGCCTCGACCTCTGGGAGCGGCTCTGGCGCGGGCTGATCCCGCCGCTGGTCGTCGTTGGCGTCTTCCTGGCTCTCTCCTGGCTGGGGCTGTGGCTCGTGGTGCCGCATTGGACGCGGGCTGCCGGCCTCGTCGTCTTCGCGGCCGCGCTCGGCGCATCGACCTATGGGCTGTGGCGCCTCGAGCCGTTGAGTCGCGCCGACGCGTTGCGTCGCGTCGATCGCGCCTCGGACGCGCCGCATCGGCCCGCCGCCGCGCTCGACGACCAGCTCGCCGCCGCCGGCCGCGACCCCGCGACGGACGCCTTGTGGGCGCTGCACCGGCGGCGCGCCGAGACCGAGGCGGCCGGTCTCACAGCCGGCCGGCCCTCGCCGCGGGCGGTGGAGTCCGACCGCTACGCGCTACGCTTCGGCGTGGTTGCGGCGCTGTTCGCCTGCGCCATCGTCGCCGGTCCTCAGCGCTACGCACGTGTCGTTGCCGCCTTCGACTTCGGTGAGACCGCGGCGCCGGCGCCGGGCACGCGCATCGACGCCTGGATCGATCCGCCCGCCTACACCGGCAAACCACCGGTGTTGCTCGATCTCGCCTCGGATGCCGCCCGTGATCCCGAGCACCCTTTGCGCCTGACCGCACCGGCAGGTTCGATCGTGGTGATCCGCTCCTCGGGCGGAGGCCCGGTGGACGTCGAGACCTCGGGACCCCTGCTGCCTTTGATCAAACCCAAACCGAACGATGCCAAAACGGATCTCAAGGCGGATCAGACCAGATCTCGGGACGCGGCGCCGGCGGGCAACGGCGAGACCAGGCTGGTCCTGCACGGCGACAGCCGCCTCGCGCTGCGTCACGGCGGCGGCCTGCGCGGGACCTACGACCTGATCGCGATCCCCGATCGTCCCCCGACGATCGCGCTTCGCGAGGTGCCCAAGCACAATGCGCGCGGCTCGCTGACGCTGGCCTACACCGTCGGCGACGATTACGGCGTGGCGAGCGCGGAGGCGCGATTCTCGGCTCCCAAGATCGACGGCACGCCGGCGCCCGGCCCGGCGCTGGTCGATCCGCCCAAGGTGCAGCTCTCGCTGCCCGGCCTGAGTCACGGTCTCGGTGACGGCGAAACCACCGCCGACCTGTCGGAAAGCCCTTGGGCCGGCGCCAGCGCCACCATGGTGCTGGTCGCCCGCGACGAGGGCGGCAACGAGGGCCGCAGCGAGCCGGTCGAAATCGTGCTTCCGGAGAAGCCGTTCGCCAACCCGATCGCGCGCGCCCTCGTCGAGCAGCGCCGCAGCCTCGTCCTGAACCCGGGCGAGCGCAACCAGGTGGCGGCGGCTCTCGACGCGATGATGATCGAGCCGGACGCGTTCGGCGAAAGCTCCGGCGTCTATCTCGGGCTGCGCTTCGCCGCCGACATGCTGGCCCAGGCGCAATCCAAGCCGCAGCTCGTCGCAGTGGCCGACTACCTCTGGGGCATGGCCCTTCAGATCGAGAACGGCGATCTCACCGAAGCCGAAAAAGCGCTGCGCAACGCCGAGAAGGCCCTACGCGATGCCATCGACCGTCGCGCGCCGCCGGAGGAGATCGCCAAGCTCACCGAGCAGCTTCAGGCGGCGATGGACAAGTTTCTGAAGGAGCTCGCCGAGCAGGACAAGAAGAACGACCAGCAGGCTCAGAATCAGGATCGCAACGCCAAGTCGATCAGCAAGAACGACCTGCAGAAGCTGATCGATCGCCTCAAGGAGCAGGCGAAGTCCGGCAATCGCGAGGAGGCCAAGAAGGCGCTCGACGAGTTGCAGGACCTGCTCGAGAACCTGAAGACCGCCAAGCGCCAGAAGGCCGACCCGCAGGCCCGCGCGATGGCCGAAGGGCTGAATCAGCTCGACCAGATGATGCGCGACCAACAGGATCTGCGCGACGAGACCTTCAAGAAAGGCCAGGGGCGCGAGCAGCAGTCCCAGCGCGACGGCGATGGCGACGGCGAGGAGGGTCAGCAGCCAGGAATGGAGGGGCCGGGTCTTCGGCCCGGTCGGCCCGGGCGGTCGAAGGGGCAGGGTGGGCAAGGCCAGCAGGGCCAGGGCGGACAGGGCCAGAGTGGCCAGCAGGGTCAAGGCCAGCAGGGCGGAGCCGGCGACGGCGGCCAGGGCAAGAGCCTCGGGCAGCGCCAGCAGGAGCTGCGCGACCGGCTCGGCGAGATCGAGAAGAAGCTGAAGCAGGCCGGCGAAGGCCAGAGCCAGCTCGGGGATGCCGGCGACGACATGCGCGAGGCCGAAGAGGCGCTGAAGCAGGGCGACGGTGACAATTCCGGGCAGGCGGTCGACGCCCAGGGCCGCGCGCTCGATGCGCTCGGCAAGGGCGCCAAGAAGCTCGCCGAGTCGCTGCAGAAGCAGCAGGGCGGCACGCAGCCCGGCGGGGAGCAGGGCGGCGAGCAGGCCGGTTCGCAGGGCTCGGAGCAGAGCCAGCAGACAGGGGACAACGACCCGCTCGGGCGGCCGCGCGGCGGAAGCAACACGCTGAACTCCAGCTCGCGGTTCGACCCGCTGGGCATCCCGGCCGCGCAGCGGGCGCAACGCGTGCTCGAGGAGCTCAGGCGGCGGCTCGGCGACCCGATGCGCGACCAGGGGGAGATCGACTATCTCGAGCGCCTGCTACGCTCCTATTAGTCGCCTGTCCGGCAAGCCGCTGGCCTCGAGCCCCGTCCGGGGCTACCTCGAAGCACCGTCCCAGTGGCCTCGACCTCGGCAATGGTTCACGATGACGCCCCGGCGGCGCGAAGGATCGAGATGCAGACAGCCACAAGCCTCCTCGTCGCCGTCGCATGCGGCGCCGTCGCTTTGGTCCTCGTCCTGGGTCTCTTCAACATGTGGCGCGGCGGCGATCCGAACCTGTCGCAGAAGCTGATGCGCTGGCGCATCGGGCTGCAGTTCGTGGCGATCGTGATCATCATGAGCGTGCTCGCCGTGCGAGACTATTTCCATCACCATCCGCACTGAGCGCATCGCCATGGTCGTCCTCAACCGCATCTACACGAAGACCGGCGATGCCGGGACGACGGCGCTCGGCACCGGCGAGCGCCGCCGCAAGGACGATCTGCGCATCGAGACCTACGGAACGGTGGACGAGGCCAATTCGACGATCGGCGTCGCCCGGCTCGCCACGGCCGCCGACCCGGCGATGGCCGAGCTCGACGCCATGCTGGGGCGGATCCAGAACGACCTGTTCGATCTCGGCGCCGACCTTTGCGCGCCGGACGGCGGTAAGCCGCTGCCCTACGAGCCGCTGCGCATCGTCGAGGTGCAGGTGGAGCGGCTCGAGACCGACATCGACGCGCTCAACGCGGATTTGGCCCCGTTGCGTTCGTTCGTCCTGCCCGGGGGGTCGGCGGCGGCGGCGCACCTGCACGTCGCTCGCACGGTGGTGCGCCGCGCGGAGCGGCTCGTCGTGCATCTCGACGCCACGCCCGGCGAGCCGGTCGGGGCGCCGGCGATGAAATACCTCAATCGGCTCTCGGACTTCCTGTTCGTCGCGGCGCGTCACGCCAACCACCACGGACCCGGCGACGTGCTGTGGGCTCCGGGGAAGTTCAGATAGGGCGATGCCGCATCAGGATTTCGCCATCAGGTCGACCGCGAGCGCGTAGAGGCGGTCGCGGCTGTCCTCGGGCAGCGTGGCCAGCGTGGCGAGATAGGTCTGGCCGGCCTGGCACATCTGCGCATCGGGGATGGGTGGATCGGCGGTCTTGCCGTCGAGCAGCGCTTCGATCTGCGGCCGCGTAAGGCCCTTCTCGGTCAACGCCTTATCGAGGAGCTGGAAGTCGGCGTCGCTGGGCGCGCCGCGCACGACCGGCTCGCCGCGGCCCGCGCTGATGGCATCGAGGCCGGCGATGGCGGCATCGGCGACGAGCGCCCGGTGATCGGCCGCGAAGGTGGAGAAGCCCGGTCCACCGGCGCCGAACAGGAAGGCCACGCAAAGCCCCGGATTGACCTCGCCGAGCGCCTGCATCTCGCGAAGGTTGGAGGCGAAGATCTGACCTAGCGCGAAATCGCTCGCCTTCGCGGCCATGGCGCCGTGGGCGCGGCGCAGCGCGGTCACGGCATCCGCCATCATGACGTCGGCGTCCGGCTCGGCTCGGCCTTGCGGCTGGGCCGCGGCGAGCGAGGCGACGATGGTTTCGTAGTCGCTCGGGAACGCGAGCCGCAGCCGGTCGAAGAAACGGGTGTAGTCCGGCGCATCCGCGATCGCCGCTTCCACCGCCGCGCGGGGGCTGCCGGCCGAGGAGCGCACCGTGCCGTCGGCCTTGTCGCGTGCCGGCGGCTGGAGAGCGCGGCCGACGAAGCCGGCGGCGAGCAGCAGCAGCATGACGGCCGCGAGGCCGAGCATCACCAGCCGCAGTTCACGCATTTGGTCTCACGCCCCGCACGCCCCGCACGGACCATGCCCGACGCCGCCCCCCGCGGCAAGACGGCCTCACGCGGTGGCGCGCAGCCGCGCGAAACCGGTGTCGAGGTCGCGCTGAAGATCGGCGGGATCTTCCAGGCCGATCGAAAAGCGCAGCGTCGGGCCCTCGGGCTGCCAGCGCGTCGCGCTGCGGTAGCTCGCACAATCGAAGGGAATGACGAGGCTCTCGTATCCGCCCCAGGAATAGCCCATGCCGAACAGTTCGAGCCCGTCGAGCATGGCCGCCACCGCCGGCTGGGACACCGGGTTCAACACCACCGAGAACAGCCCCGTGGAACCCTTGAAGTCGCGCGCCCAGTTGGCATGGCCGGGACAATCGGGCAGAGCCGGGTGCAGCACCCGCGCCACCTCGGGACGCGCCTCGAACCAGCGCGCCATGGCGAGACCCTGCGCCTGTGCCTCGCGCAGGCGCAGGTGCAGCGTGCGCAACCCGCGTAGACCGAGGAACACGTCCTCGGGGCCGGCCAGCACGGCGAAGCAGTCGAAAGTGGCGCGCAGTGCCGGCGCCCAGCGCGCGTTGGCCGAGGTCAGGCCGAGCAGCAGATCGGAATGGCCGGAGAGGTACTTGGTGCCGGCCTCCACCGCCATGTCGATGCCGAGCGCGTGCGGCGGCAGGAAGACCGGCGTCGCCCAGGTGTTGTCGAGGATCGTGCAGAGGTCCCTCTGCCGCGCCAGCTCGATCAGCGCGGGAAGGTCGGGCACCTCGAAGCTCTGCGAGCCCGGCGCCTCCAGCATCATCGCGCGGGTGTTCTCCCGCACCAGAAGGGCGACCTCGCCGGCCGACAGCATCGGGTCGAAATAAGTGACGGCGATGCCGAGCCGGGCCAGCATGACGTCGCAGAAGATCCGCGTCGGCCGGTAGACGATGTCCATCACCAGGACATGGTCGCCGGCCTTCAGCGCGGTCAGCAGCGCCACGGTGATGGCGGCGAGACCCGAGGGGGTGAGCACCGTGGTGGCGCTGCCGGCCAGTTCGCTCCACGCATCCTCCAGCGCCCGCGTCGTTGGCGTGCCGTCAGTCCCGTAGGAGAAGCGGCCGGTGCGCCGGGCGAGATCGTCGTAGGTCGGGAACAGCACGGTGGAGCCGCGATAGATCGGCGTGTTGACGTAGCCGAACTGCTCCGCCGGGCGCCGCCCGGCTGCGCTCATCCGCGTGCGCATGCTCCATTTGGACCGGCCGTCCGGGGTGTCGTCGCGCATGAGGTCTCCGGGCGCTTGATCGCGAGGCCCATCAGTTGCAGGTAATCTGACCGAAGCAACCAGCGCCGTCCAGGCCGCGTCGGCCTTCCGGAGATGGCTCGCGGTCTGTCGCGAGGGGTGACACAGGGCCCTGACAAAGTCGACGAACGTCGACAAAAACCCAGACCAGTGTCGCGGTTCGTCGACATCCAAGCCTGCCAACGGCACGTTCCGCGACATGGCCGGACAATGCGTCGCCGTTCGCCGACATGCCGAAACAATCACGCGGATGTGCGCCTCGGGCGGCGACTTGATCTCGCGGTCGCCTTGCGGCATAGAACCGCCAACCCGCGCCCGGCTTCCAACCGGCGCTTTTTCGTTTTTCGAAGGTCCAGTGCCATGAAGGTCCGCAATTCGCTGAAGTCCCTTCGCGGGCGCCATCGCATGAACCAGCTCGTGCGCCGCAAGGGTCGCGTCTACATCATCAACAAGGTGCAGAAGCGCTTCAAGGCGCGCCAGGGCTGATCGCAGCCGTCCAGCCGCCGCGCGCGGCTTTGACGTTTTCGCCGTCCCGTCCTAGCTTCATGCGATGGCGTATCGCGAACGGCTTGTTTCACTCGTAACGGCGCTGGCGATCCTGTCGCCGGCGCCTTTTGCGTGGGCGGCAGACGATGGCGACGCACCCGATGCGCCGACATTGCGTATCCCCGGCCTGCCCCCCATTCCGATGCCGCCCGGCACCCACGTGTACGGGCCGGATTCCGGGGTGCCCGGCAATCGTGCGCCTCAGGTCGCCACGCCCGATGCCGATCTCTATCACGAATACGGCACCGTGACCCCCGGCGGGGGCCGTCGCGACAAAGGCGGTCTGCCCGGTTACGGCGGCGTCGGTGGCCGTGCCGGCGCCGATCTCTATGGGGGTACCGTGATCGGGCCGGGCGGCGTCGTGAAGACGATGCCCGACGTTCGTCGGCAGGCGGCCGAGCCCAAGACGCCGCCGCTCACCGCCGAGCAGAAGCAGGCTCAGATCCGCAAGGCGCTGACGCCCAAACCGTCGATGGCCTTCTCGCGCCGGCAAACGCTCGACGATCTCTACGGCAAGCTCGCCCAGGCCAAGGACGAGGACGAATCGAAGGGCCTCGCCTCGCTGATCGCCGCGGTCTGGATGCGCTCGGGCTCCGACACCGCCGATCTGCTGATGGCGCGATCCGAGAAGGCCATCGCCGACAAGAATTATCCGCTCGCGGTGGAGGTCCTGAACCGCATCGTCGAGCTGCAACCGACGTGGGCTGAGGCCTGGAACAAGCGGGCGTCGGCGCGCTATCTCGCCGGCGATCTCGACGGCGCGATGAGCGATGTTGAGCAGGTTCTGAAGCTCGATCCCAACCATTTCGCGGCGTTGAGCGGCATGGCCATGATCCTGCAGCGCACCGGTCTCGACAAGCGCGCCCTGCAGATCTATCGCCGGGAGCTCGCGGTCTACCCACACCAGCCGGAACTCGAGAAGATGGTCGAGAAGCTGACGCTGGAGGTCGAGGGCCAGGGGATCTGAGATGCCGGCGGCCGGACAAGGACTCGTCGCTGTCTCGGTGCTCCGTCGGTCAGCGCTCGAGCGCCGTCTTGCGGCAGATGTCGATCCAGTCCTCGTAGGCCACGTCCCAGGTTGCGCCGGCTTGTCCGCCCAGCCGCTCCAAGAATCCGACCCAGAGCCCTTCGCCGACCTCGACCACCTCGCCGGCCGCGCCCTGCACGGCGCTCGGCGCGGTCGGTGCCGCCGGCCGCACGTCGAGCAAACGCACGGGACCGTGGGCGCGCAAGGCGCGATGCAGCGCTTCGAGACGGTCGGCCTCCAGGCCGGAGGAGCGGAACACGAAGATCTTGTCCGCCGTCGCGAGGTCGGCCAGCAACCGGTCTCGCAACGACGTCATGACGCTGATTACGCGCGCAAGAAGCTCGTCGCGATCCTCGTCGCCTGCGTAGCGGAAGGTATGCCGCGCCAGGCCCCAGCGGCGATCCGCGACGAGGAACTCGCCGTCGGACGCGACGACGAGATGCGTGTTGGCCGGCTCTCCGAAACCGGCGAAGCCCGCGCCGAGCGCGGCGAGCAAGCCGTCGAGCGTCACGTCGTTCCAGCGCAGCAGACCTTCCGGCTCTGCGCCGTAGCGGCGCTGCACCACGCCGAATTCGCAACCGTCGCCGAGGCTTTCAAATCCGAGCATCAGGCGGCGCAATTCGGCATCGTCGACCGCTGGCGCGACCGGCGCCGGCCGGGCATTGCGCTCGCCGGCTAGCGCGCGCTCGAGCTGCACCTCGCCGATGCCGTCCTTGGAGAAGCGACGGCAGTGGGCAGACCACAGCTCGACGGCCTTGGGCCAGTCGCCGCGTTCCGAGGCGAGCAGACCCTCGACCGCCGACAGGCCGGGAGACTCGGGGAAGCGAGGGCGGGCGCGATCGAGCGCGCGCTGCGCCTCGTCGAATCGTCCGAGCCGCAGCAGCGCGTGCGCCTCGCCCTGCAGCCATTCCGATGCGGGATTCGGCGCTTCCGCGGCGCGCTGCCACAACGGCAGCGACTCGGCGAAACGAAGCTGCATGTCCGTGATCCGCGCGGCTTCCGTCATCACGGTCAAGTCGTCGGGAAACCGTGCCAGCGCCGTACCGATCGTGGCGGACGCGCGCTCGATGTCGCCGACCTCCCTCAGGTTGGCGGCGACGCCTGCGTGGCACATGGCGAGATCGGGCGACGCGGCGAGCGCCGCCTTCCACCGCGTGATCGCGACCGCATAGTGCCCGGCCTCGTGCGCGCTGAAGGCGTGCTCGTAGAGCAGCGCGCGATCGTTCGGGTAGACGGCGAGGCCGCGCTCGACCATGGCATCGGCCTGATCGAACCGCCCGGCCCGGCGCAGTGCGGTCCCGGCGTCGACGAAAGCGCGCCAGACGAGTTCGCCGCGCTCGAACTGCTGCGCCATATGTGCGGGGTCGTGGCGCGGCTCCAGCCGAGCGGCGGCGCCTCCCAGCGCCCGGAACAGAACCAGCCGACCACGCGCCACGAGAGTCCGGACCAGGGACAAGGCGGCCTCCTGCGCGGAACCTACTCGGGGGAACGCTTGATCTGCGCCAGTCGCATCAGGTTGGTGCCGCCGCGCTCGCCGAAGGGAATGCCGCCGATTACGATGATGCGATCGTCGTGGATGGCAAACCCCTCCTCCTCGGCCGAGGAGAGGGCGCGATCGACCATGTCGTCGACGTCCTCGGCATCCTTTGTGACGACGGGATGCACCCCCCAAACGATAGCGAGGCGGCGGGCGGTGTCGACATAGGGAGTCAAGGCGATGATCGGCGGTCCGACGCGCTCGCGTGCGATGCGGAAGGCGGTGGCGCCGGAAGAGGTCCAGGCAACGATGGCCTTGATCGCGAGCGTCTCACCCATGTCGCGCGCCGCGATGGCGATCGCGTCGGCGGCGGTCGGTTCCGGGTCCCAGCGCTGCGCGGTGATGATCGAACGGTAGACGGGGTCGCCCTCCACCTCCTGGGCGATGCGATCCATCATCGCGACGGCCTCGATCGGATACTTGCCCACGGCGCTCTCCGCCGACAGCATGATGGCGTCGGCGCCCTCGAACACCGCCTGGGCCACGTCGGACACCTCGGCGCGGGTCGGCACCGGCGCGGTGATCATCGATTCCAGCATCTGCGTCGCCACGACAACCGGCTTGCCCTGGCGCCGCGCGCGGCGGGTGATGCGCTTCTGAAGGCCGGGCACCTTCTCGAGTGGCATCTCGACGCCGAGATCGCCGCGCGCCACCATCAGGCCGTCGGAAAGCGCGATGATCTCGTCGAGCTTGGTCAGCGCCTGAGGCTTCTCGATCTTCGACATGACGAGGGCGCGCCCGTCGACGATCTTCAGCACCTCTTCGACATCCTCGGGTCGCTGCACGAACGAGAGCGCGATCCAGTCGACGCCGATCTCGAGCGCGGCCTGGAGATCGGCGTGGTCCTTCGGCGTCATGGCCGAGACCATGATCTCGGTGTCGGGCAGGCTGACGCCCTTGCGGTTGGAGATCGTGCCGGCGATCTCGACCTCGCACAGCGAATGCGTCGCGCTCGACTCGACGACGTGGAGGCGCACCTTGCCGTCGTCGATCAGCACGGTGTCGGTCGGCTTCAGCGCCTCGAGGATTTCGGGATGGGGCAGGTAGACGCGGGTGGCGTCGCCGGGTTCGGGATTGTCGTCCAAGGTGATGCGATCGCCCGGCAGCAGCCCCACCGCACCGACCGCGAATGTACCGATCCGCAGCTTGGGTCCCTGGAGATCGACCAGGATCGCGACCGGGCGTTGGTAGCGCTTGGCGACCTCGCGCAGCGCGAACACTCGAGCGCGAAGATCCTCGTGGCTGGTGTGGCTCATGTTGATGCGGAATACGTCGACGCCGGCGGCGAACAGCTTGGCCAGCATCTCGTCGGGCGTGGAGACCGGTCCTAGCGTCGCGACGATCTTGCAACGGCGCAGGCGTCTCACGAGAGGTCCCCTGCACGGCGCAGCGGAGCGGCGGAGGCGGACCTCACTTCGCGGCAGGCAGCGGCGCCGAGGCCTGAGGCGCCGGATCTGTCAGCTGAACGGTCCAATTGCGGGAATCCTTGCCGGTGTCGATCTCGAAGAAGCCGGTGCGGTCGAAGCCCCGGGTGAAGCAGTCCTGGCGCCCGTCGATCTTGAACTCGCGGTCGCGGGTGCACATGAAGGCCTTGCCCTTCCACTCGCCGCCGCGCTCGTCCATCGCGTAGGCGTAATAGAACTGCGCCGCAAGCGCGCCCCGCACCAGGGTTTCGCAGCCGTTCGGCTTGACGTTCCACCAACCCTCGCTGACCCATGCTTCGCCGTCGGTGTAGGCCAGCGCGATCGAGACGCGGCTGGCCGTGTTGTTGCAAAGGCGGAAGTCGGCGCATGCCGGCCCGCTGGCGACGGCCGCGGCGAGCGCCGTGGCCGCTGCCGCAATGTAGAGGGTCTTTGTCACGACAGGATCACTTTCCGACGACGAAGGCGCGGCTTTGTCGAAAGCAAATGAGCCGCCAGCATGACGCGGAATCGGTTAGTCGGGGGTTGGCTTCGGGCGAACGGAGGCGACACGAGACATGAGCGTGGATGCGGCGGGGATGGGCGAAGCGGCGATGGCGGATCAGACGACGTGGGCGCCCGTCGAGCGGATCACCGGCGCGATCGACGCCGGTGTCCTCTTCCTGTGCGATCACGCGTCGAACGCGCTGCCGCCCGCCTACGGCACGCTGGGCCTGCCGGAGGCGCAGCTCGCACGGCACATCGGCTACGACATCGGCGCGGCCTGGGTGACGCGGCGGCTGGCGCGACGCTTCGGCGCGCCAGCGGTGCTGACCACCTTTTCCCGCCTGCTGATCGATCCCAACCGCGGTGCCAACGATCCGACGCTGGTGATGCGCCTCAGCGACGGCGCGGTCGTGCCGGGCAACGCGCGGGCCGACGCGACCGAGATCGCGAGGCGCACGGCCCATTATTGGCGACCCTATCGCGACGCCGTCGGCGCGGCTATCGACGCCATGTCGAGCGACGGCCATACGCCCGCGGTCGTCGCGGTGCACTCCTTCACCGACACTTGGAAAGGCATACCGCGACCTTGGGAGATCGGGGTGCTGTGGGACACCGACCCACGCTTCGCTTTGCCTTTGATGGGGGGCTTGCGCGAAGCCGGCTTCAGCGTCGGCGACAACGAGCCCTACGACGGCGCGCTACGCGGCGACACGCTCGACGAGGAGGTGACGCGCCGCGGCATCGCCGGCCTGCTGGTGGAAGTGCGCCAGGACCTGATCCGCGAGGAAGCCGCTGCCTGCGCCATGGCCGACCGCCTCGCCGACGTGCTGGCATCGGTACTGGCCCAGCCCGAGCTGCACGAGCCGGCCTTCATCCGATCGCGCACTGGGCGGCACGGCGACGCTTAGCCTGTGGCGCGGGCGACTTTTCGCAACTTTGGCCGTTATCGCCGCGACCGGCGGTTCGTCGGCGCTGATCCGGAGTCCTCGTTCCATGCGCATGTCTCGTCTCGCCGTCGCCACGTCGGCCATCCTCGCGTTCGGCGCAATCGCCGCCGACGCCGCCCCTCTGATGCCGCTCGTCGCCTCCGGCGCCGCGCCGGCCGTGACCCTCGTGGCCCAGGGCTGCGGCCTCGGCTATTCGCGCGGCGCCTACGGCCGCTGCCGCCCCAATTCCTTCGGCTTCGGCGTGCCGGGCGCCCGTCGCTACGGCTATGGCGGCGGCTACGGCTACGGCCGCCCCTACGGATATGGTTACGGGTACGGTCGTCCTTACGGCTACGGCTACTGAGGCAAGCCGGTCCCACGGCTTGACGGCGGGCGTGCCCCATAGCATGCCCGCGCGCTCCTTCTTCGAGCCCCGGGGACCATCATGACACAGGACATCGCCGAGAGCGGGGTCGCCGCCGAGGAGCTCAAGCAGTTCGTCGAGCGCATCGAGCGCCTGGAGGAGGAGAAGAAGGCGATTTCCGACGACATCAAGGACGTGTTCGCCGAGCTCAAGGGTCGCGGATTCGACGTCAAGGCGGTGCGTTCGATCCTGCGCATCCGCAAGCAGGATCATTCCGAGCGTCAGGAGCAGGAAGCCATTCTCGAGCTCTACATGAGCGCACTCGGCATCAGCTAGACTAGCCGCTGGCCTCCGCCCGCACCACGCCGTTGCCCCGCTTGCGCGGTGCAGCCCGGCGCCTCGCGCGGTGCGGGCGCGAAACGAGCACCTATGTAGACCGGTGACCCGCCGCCGCCGCGCGGCCTCACCACCGGAGCCAGCATGCCCACCGACGCTTCCGCCCTGTTCCAGCCGCTCGAGGCCGGCGCCATCGCGTTCGCCAACCGCATCGTCATGGCGCCGCTGACGCGCAACCGCGCCACTCACGGCAACGATGCGCCCAACGACCTCAACGTCGAATATTATACGCAGCGTGCCGGCGCCGGCCTCATCGTGACCGAGGCATCGCAGATCAGCCGACAAGGCCAAGGCTACATCTACACGCCGGGAATCTACTCCGAAGCGCAGGTCGAGGGCTGGACCAAGGTGGTGCGATCGGTCCACGCCGCCGGCGGCAAGATCGTTTTGCAGGCCTGGCACGTCGGCCGCGTCTCGCACACCAGCCTGCAGCCCGACGGCGGCAAGCCGGTCGCGCCCTCGGCGATCCGTGCCAAGGCGCAGACGTTCATCGAGACCGGGATGGTCGACGTCTCCGAGCCGCGCGCGCTCGAGATCGACGAGATCCCCGGCGTGGTGGCCGATTATCGCCGAGCGTTCGAGAACGTGAAGCGCGCCGGCTTCGACGGCGTCGAGGTGCACGCGGCCAACGGCTACCTGCTCGACGAATTCATGAAAAGCGGGTCCAACACGCGCACCGACGGCTACGGCGGCTCGGTCGAGAACCGCTGCCGGCTGACGCTGGAGGTCGTCGATGCCGCCATCGCCGTGCTCGGCAAGGGCCGCGTCGGCATCCGCCTGTCGCCGGCGCCCGTGCAGGGCGCGGAGGATGGCGATCCGCAGGCGACCTTCGGTTACCTTGCCGCCGAGCTCGGCCGCCGCGGTATCGCCTACCTCCACATGATCGAGGGCGTCACCCAGACCAACCGCGACGCGGTGGTCGATTGGGCGAGCCTGCGCAAGGCGTTCGGCGGCGTCTACATCGCCAACAACCTCTACGACCGGGAGGCTGCGATCGAGGCGGTGAAGGCGGGTCGCGTCGACGCGGTTTGCTTCGGCCGCCTCTTCATCTCCAACCCCGATCTCCCCGAGCGCCTGCGCACCGGTGCCCCGCTCGCGGGCGATCGCAAACAGACGTGGTACGGCGGCGGCGCGGAAGGCTACACCGATTATCCGACCCTCGCCGCGGCGAAGGCCGCGGAGTAGTCGGCCGGCGGCCTCGCTCGTCTTGGGCGAGGCCGTGGGTTCGTGAATGCGGTCCGGCGTCCCGTTTCGGCACGAACTCGGCCCGCGCCTAACGCGCCGTTAACCACGAAACGCTAATTCTCGACAAGGCGAGATCGCCTTCCGAGGGAAAGAAGCTGCCGCGTCCGTCGCTCCTACGCGCCTTGCTGGCCGCGGCGCTCGTCGCCGCCGGGAGCGCGCGCGCGCAGGACACCGGCCTTCGCGGGCTCGGTGCCGGCGGCGATCTCGGCGGTTTCCCGTCGTCGGCGACCGACGCGCCGACGCTGGTTCCCGACCGTAACGCGCCGCCCTCGATCGCGGCGGCGCCCACCGATGCCGACGACACCACGCCGGCGACGACCACGCAGAACCAGCTCGATCCCGACGACCCGAACTACGCGCGGCCGCGGCTGCGCAAGGGCAAGCTCTACGCGCCCAATCTCAAGAGCAATCCGCCGCTCTCCGCGCTGGTGCCCTACCGCACCTCTGTGCGCCCGCTGCGCGGCGCCGCCGCCCTCGCGGCGCGCGCTCCGCAGCGGGCGGCCGTGACGCCGAATGGTGCGTCCAGCCCGGCGCCCAATCCGGCTCCGCCGGCGCGCGACCTGCTCTATCCCCTGCTGCCGGGCCCGACCTTCGCCGCCGTACCGTTCCCGGTGCGCAACTCGCCGCCGGCGCTCGCCGAGGCCGACGCCTTCGCGCCGACAGGTATTCGCGTCGGCGATTTGCGGCTGCTGCCCTTCGTCGAGGGCAGCACCGGTTACCAGACCAACCCCAACCAGGTGCAGACCGGAGTGAAACCCTCCGCGGAGTTCCGTATCGACGCGGGTTCGGCGATCGAGTCGGATTTCAGCAATCACAGCCTGACCGGCAACGTCCGCGCCGGCTACTCGCTGTTTCCGTCGAACAGCAACGCCAATCGCCCCGACATCAGCGCGGTGCTCGACGGCCGCATCGATGTCACCCGCGACACCAAGATCAACACCGAGGCGCGGCTGGTGGTGGTGACGCAGACCCCGGGTTCACCGCTGCTCGCCGTGCCCAACAGCGTCTTCATCACCGGCCGGCCGCTGATCACCTCTGAAGGCGCGACGTTGGGTGCCGCGCAGCAGTTCGGTCGCGTCAACCTCGATCTGCGCGGCACCTTCGACCGCACGCAATACGGCGACGCCACTCAGTCCGACGGCTCGATCTTCCGCTACAGCCAGGACAACTATAACGATTATGGCGTGGTCGCACGCGCCTCCTACGAACTGACCCCGGGGATCATTCCTTTCGCCGAAACCGGATTCGACGCCCGCGTGCGCGACAGCGACGTCGACCTTTCCGGCTATCGCCGCGATTCGCGCGGTATCCTCGGCCGTGTCGGCTCGAGCTTCGAGTTCTTCGGCCATTTCACCGGCACGTTCTCTGCCGGCTACGCCGACCGGCTTTACGACGATCCGCGGCTGCCCAACCTGCGAGGGCCGACGATAGACGGCGCGCTCGTCTACGCCTTCTCGCCGCTGACCACGATCACGTTGCGCGCCAACACGACGCTCTCCGAGACCACGCTGGCCGGCGCATCGGGCGCAATCTCTCGTCTGGTCAGCCTCGAGGTTGCCCACGTCTTCTTCCGCCATTTCACCATCAGCGGCATCGCGACCTACCAGCCCAACGAATACCAGGGTGTCGTGGTGCAGGAAGCCTACACGCAGTTCACGCTGAAGGGCGCCTACAGCTTCAGCCGCGAGGTGCAGCTCATCGCCAGCGCCTCGCAGCAGAACCTGCAGTCGAGCCTGCTCGGCAACGGCTTCAAGGACTCGATCTTCCTCGTCGGCGTGCGGCTGCAGCGCTGAGGCGTCACAGCGTGAGGATCCGATCGGGCGAGGAGCGGCCTGTCAGGACGTCGCGGATGCCGAGGAGGTTGCCGACGAGCCGACCGCGGCGATCGACGTAGGGCTCGTTGCCGCGGATCGTCCCGAGAAGGTTGGCGGCGACGTTCTCGGCGGCCTTGCGCAGGCAGCCCGATGCCGTCAGCGTGCCCTTGCGTGCGAGGTAGACCTGATTGGCGATCTGCGAATAGCCGAAGCGCACGCCCGAGACGCGGCCGTGCTTGGCGGCGAGGTGCACCCCGGCCATGGCCTGGTTCCTGAGCACCGCGCCGTGGCGGGCCGCCTGGCGGGAGAAATCGACGTCCTCGGCCCAGGCGTAGAGCGGCAGCGCTTCGTCGAAGGTGCAGCGGCCACGCAAGGCCGACCAGCGCACCGCCATGTTGCAGCCATAGCCGCAAAAAACCGTGGTTTCCGTAGGCGGAAGACCGGCGTGGGCGGCGAGGATCGCGCGGCCTTCCTCGACGCCGTAGCCGCGATTCGTGGCTCCGTCCGCGACCACATGTCCGGTCACGACGGTGCAATCGAGGCGTCGATCGAATAGCGCGCGGAGCTCCGCGAGATAGGTCGGCGCGAGGAGGAAGTCGTCGTCGATGAACAGGACGAGGTCCGTCGCGCCGGCGGCGGCAAGCAGGACGTTGCGCTGGCAGGCGCTACCGGCCGTGTCCGTGACGATGATCTCCACGGGGAACGGCAGGCTCGAGAGCCCGGGGCGATCGATATCGCTTTCCTTCGCGGGGCAGACGAGGACGCGGTCTGGGAGGAGCGTCTGCCGGCCCACTTCGCGCAAGGTCTCCGTCAAGACCGTGGGTCGACCGGTTGTCGCGATGGCGACGGCAAGCGTATCCATGAGGAGGCCGGTGTCCGATGAGCGTCTCGGAGCCTAGCATGCTTGGAAAAATCGAGTGCGGGGTGCATTCTTCCAAGCTTAGCAAAGGGTTACCAGCGGCGCGCGCATTCGACTTCCTAGATCAGCGTGAACTTTCCCCAAGACGGTGATTGACGTTGGGATTGATGGGCCGTATATGGTGTTCATCGACGGCGGCGCTGCTTTGTTGCAGCGGCGTTGTTT
>CAXTVT010000020.1:0-51749 GCA_964247745.1 uncultured Beijerinckiaceae bacterium | reverse complement strand
GTGCCGATCGTCGCGATCATTCGCGTGCGGCAGCAAGCCTAGACCAGTGAGCCAGTCTCGAAGAGCTATGCGGATGGCTTCCGACCTTGTCGGTGCTGGTTCTTGGGCAGCGCACCACGTCTCAATCGCCAACCGAATCTCGCTCGGAACGCGCAGTGTCATAACCGGGTCCCGCCCCCCCTTGGGCGGGCGGCCTTTCTTTTTAGGTGTTACCGATATTGACGAAGCCATTGGTTTGGTATTACCGATTTGATCGAACCGTACAAGAGGCGGCAACCTCATGTTCGGCCCTAATCACTGCGAGAACGGATCTTCTTCGCCACGGCTACGCAAAGCGTTATCACGCCTGAACCTTCTCGACAGCCGCTACCGGCTTGCCTACTGCCTTCCTCGACCCAAACCTCCTGCCGACCTGAACGGCATGGGCGTCTCCGGCAGCCGCATGGCGCCGGCCTTCACCGACGGCTGCCGCGTCAATGTGACGAAGACGGAGCCCTATGCGCGGGGCGTTGCCGTCGTCCTCTGGTTTTTATCCGAGCTGATCACGCCGGGCGGGCTGCCGGGCATCATCAAACGGGTTGAATATTGCCGCCGCCGGTGTGACCTCCTCATACACATGATCGTGCCGGGCGGCGGCCTGGCGCTCGACGGCCGGCGCTGGGTCTCGTCACGCCCGGCCTTCCTGCTGCCGGTACGGGTTCTCGGCAAGCTGTTCCGGCGGCTGTTCCTGACGCGCCTGCTCGCGCTGCATGAAGCCGGCCTCCTGCAATTCTTCGGCGAGCATCGCGGTCTCGCCGATCGGCGCGCGTTCCAGCGCCACCTGGCGCCCGTCCGCAAGGCGCGCTGGATTGTCTATGCCAAGCCGCCGTTCGCCGGCCCTGAGGCCGTGCTCGCCTACCTGTCGCGCTACACGCACCAAGTCGCCATCTCCAAACGCCGGCTGCTCGCGCTCGACGAGACCGGCGTCACCTTCCGCTACAAGGACTACCACCGCGAGGGTGCGGATCGCCAGCGGACCATGACGCTCTCCGCCAACGAGTTCATCCGGCGCTTCCTGCTGCACGTTCTGCTCAAGGGGTTCCACCGCATCCGGCACTACGGCCTGCTCGCCAGCGCGGGGCGCCAGGCCAACGTCGCACGAGCCAGGGAGCTGCTCGGCGTTGCGCCGATCACGCCGACACCACCGCCGACCGAAGCAGAGCCCGCGACCTCGCCCGAACCGTATCGGACGTGCCCATGCTGCGGCGGTCGCATGATCGTCCTCGAGGTTCTCGCCGGCGTGGCGCAACCGCGCGGGCCACCGGCGCCCTTGGCTTTTTCCTGGAGGATCCCGGCGAAATCCAGCGCGCCCTGGCACGACCTAATACCGCAGCCTCACCGCCGCGGCCGCCGGGATGCTTTGCTCAGCTCCATGTCGAACGCGTCGACGCCGTTCCGTTCAAGCCCGTCCGAACCACGCTTCCGACCACGAGCACTCCACGCGGAGCCGCCACGAAGCGGCTTACCCGGTCGCCGCGCTCCCTTCGAAACGATCGCCGATCGATCAAATAGATTTCGCGCGCAACCCGCGGGTTCGTGCATGGGCGGTTTTCGTACGCCGGCCCTCACCAAGCCGATCAATTGCAGCCGGACGGCATCCGAAAACCTTCACCACATCAGCCGCCAGCCATCCGTCACGGACGTCTGCTTCCGGGCACGCGAATGAGCCAGCTGAACGGCGAGAGTTGGCGCGTTTCGAACATCGAGCGAGGTGCTTGCCATGCGATTGGGCTCGGTCAGCTATCGTGCAATTCGAACGGGTCTGCCGAGCCTCTTTGTCTCTCTCAGGAGAGAAGATGCGGCTCATGCGCATATTTGCTGACAACGCCGCACAATGTAGTCGACTGTGCGCGCGATTGGAGCAAGTATCGCGTTACAGACCAACACGACACATGGCCACACACATCAAACGACGCATCTGAAATCACGGTAGAAGCATCAGTCTCCCGCTTCTTTGCATAACGCAACCTTCAAAGCCCTATGCCGCCACTCGCGGTCGGGGCTTCGGCTCGTGGGGGCGGCAGAAGCCGCTCCGATGAGCTGGGAGATTGCAAGATGACGAGGAAGCTGACCGAGATGCAGCGTACGGTGCTGTTATCGACCAACGATCTGGACTTTGTCGTTCGACCTGCCGGGCTAAAGCCTTCGCAGGCGGCCAAGATGACGGCGGTGCTGGTGGAGGCGGGGCTGGCCAAGGAGATCCGCGCCAAGGCAGGGTGCCCCGTCTGGCGCGAGGACGACACAGGACAAAGGTTCGCGCTGAAGGTTCTAAAAGCCGGTCAAGCGATCGTAGCGACGCAAGGCGAGACGCCAGAGACTAGCGTCTCTGCGAATCACCTCAACGACGCAAAGCTCCGTGATCCCGCCAGCGGCTCTTCGCCAGCGCAACACGGAACCAAGCAAAGCGCCATCGTCGCGCTGATGGAGCGGCCTCAAGGCGCTTCCACCGCAGAGTTGATCGCTGCAACCGGCTGGCTGCCTCACACCACCCGAGCTGCGCTGACCGGCTTGCGGAAAAAAGGCATCACCATCGCCCGCAGCCCAGCCGAGCAAGGTAGCGGATCGGTCTATCGCATCGCTGCTGCAGCGTGATGGGAGTCGACAAGCTTCAAGAGGTCGACGTCACCGGCCTCGCGGCAGCGGTTGCCGCACTCCAGCAGCTCGACGCCGCAGCGTTGCGGCGGCGCTGGCGTACCCTGGTCGGCGGTTCGCTACCGCCCGACCTCGGACGCCCGCTGACCCTCCGGATCCTTGCCTACAAGCTCCAGGCTCAGCGTCTCGGCGATCTCGATGGAGCAAGCCGACGCGAGCTCGCGGCCGTGATCATCGCGGCAGGAGAAAAGGATGGAAGGTCGGCTGAAGACATCGATTGCACGTCTGCTGACACGCCGCTGGCGTCAGTCGCGCCGTTTGGGAGAGAGGAGCCTATCGCTGCAATTGCGGGAGCATCTCTTAGACCTGCGCTGCCTCGTACCGCCCGACCCGGCACCCTGCTGGTGCGCGAACATGGCGGCATCCTGCATCGAGTGATGATCCTGGACGAAGGTGTTACCTGGAACGGCAGGCGCTATGACAGCCTCAGCAAGGTGGCGTTCGCCATCACTGGCACCAGGTGGAACGGACCTCGCTTCTTCGGTCTGCGCGACAAGGTGAAGGACGCGGGCGAAAAGCTCGGCGGGCTACGACCAAAGGCCGAGCTTGAGAAAGCCTCGGTCGAACCACGACGCCCTTCTCGGACGGCCCAATGCCCGTCGCCGCGGGTTGCGCCGTGATCGGCGGCAAGATCCTGCGCTGCGCCATCTACACTCGCGTATCGAGCGATGCCGGCTTGGAGCAGGATTTCAACTCGCTCGACGCCCAGCGCGAGGCGGCGGAAGCCTTCATCAAGAGCCAGGCGCATGAAGGCTGGCGCTTGCGCCGCGACCGCTATGACGATGGCGGCTTCTCCGGCGGCAGCATGGATCGGCCCGCCCTGCGGCAGCTGCTCGCCGATATCGCCGAGCGACGCATCGACATCGTTGTCGTCTACAAGGTCGACCGCCTCACCCGGGCGCTTGCCGACTTCGCCAAGCTGGTGGAGCTGTTCGATGGCAAGGGCGTCTCCTTCGTCTCAGTGACGCAAAGCTTCAACACCACCACCAGTATGGGTCGGCTTACACTCAACGTGCTGCTGTCCTTTGCCCAATTCGAGCGCGAGGTCACGGGCGAACGGATCCGGGACAAGATCGCTGCCTCCAAGAAGAAGGGCATCTGGATGGGCGGGGTCGTGCCGCTCGGCTACAAGGTCGAGAACCGCAAGCTGTTGGTCGACGAGGTCGAAGCGGAGACGGTCCGGCTCATCTTCCGGCGTTATCTCAAACTTGGATCCTTGCCAGCGCTGCAGCGTGACCTGCGTGAACGAGGGATCATGTCGCGATCTCGAGTCCTCTCGTCCGGGCGAGCGATCGGCGGTGTGGCGTTCACCAATGGACCTCTCGCTTATCTGCTGAAAAACCGGATGGTGCTGGGCGAACTCAACCATCGCGGTGTCAGCTACAGGAGCGAGCATCCCGCCATCGTCGCGCCCGAGCTGTTTGACGCCGTGCAAGCCAAGCTGGCGCAAAACCTCAATCGACGCGACCTGCGCAAGGGAAAGTCAGAGGCCCTGCTGACCGGCTGCCTCTTCGACGACCGCAACAACCTCATGAGCCCGAGCCATGCGATGAAAAAGGGCGTGCGCTACCGCTACTACGTCTCGACCGCGATCGTGCAAGGCCGCAAGGCGGAAGCTGGCAGCGTCTCTCGTGCACCAGCGTCCGAAATCGAGACGATCGTCCTCGAAATCTTGGGCAAGCAGCTGGCCGAATGTCTGCCCGAGGATGCGCAGGGACGGCGCGAGCTGTTCAAGAAAATCAGCTTACGTGTAGACATCCAACGCAAGGCGTTGGACCTCACATGGCAGCAAGCCAGAGGCCACCAGCAAGACGATGAAGTTGCATCACTGCTGCAAGACGATTGCGGATGTGACCACATGCAGCGTGTCAGCGCCCCCTATGTCGTAGTGGCCCATAAACGCCGCCGCGACATCATCCTTCCAGCGACAGCCAGCTCTTCCTCTCTCCAGCCGATCCGCCAGCAGGAGCAGCAGAACCTTGTGCGCGCCATCGCACAAGGCAAAGATTGGCTGAAGCAGATCTTGGGCGGCACGACGATCACGGTCATCGCTGAACGCGAGAGACGTAGCCAGCGCATGATCCGCATGATGCTGTCGCTCGCCTTCCTCGATCCCAAGCTGATCCGCGCAACGCTGAATGGCGCCCTGCCGCGGGGCATCAGCACGCGCAAGATGATCGATGCTCCCGCCCTCTGGCACGAGCAATGGCGAGCGATTGGACTATCGCGTCCGAGCTAGTCCGCAACCTCGCGTTGAAGACGGTGTGCTTCGATGCAGCGAGATTGTACCACATCACGCGAACGCTGATCCGGCACGAATACCATCAGCTCAGGCATTCAACGAAGTCGCTTCTGAAAAAACGGAAACGCTGGCTTCGGCCATAGAGACCGGCGCCAATATGGCTCTGGCGAGACCGGAGAGACCGGAAGATTATGCGAGGAGACCGCTAAGAATCATGCCAAGCTATTGACTTTGCGGATCTCTTCAAAGTGTGCATGTTCTCACACCTAAACTTAGCGATGGGTGGTGGAGCTGAGGGGAATCGAACCCCTGACCTCTGCAGTGCGATTGCAGCGCTCTACCATCTGAGCTACAGCCCCAAGCCAGGCCGCTGCATACGGCCCCCGCTGGCGGACGTCAATCGATGTCCGAGGCCGCGCGCACGACCGTTCCCGGCCGCCCGCCGCCAGGCGGAACAGCGTGCGCGGAGCCACACTTCCCTCATGATCGTCGCCACCGCCGGCCACATCGATCACGGCAAGACGGCGCTGATCAAGGCGCTGACCGGCGTCGACGCCGACCGGTTGCCCGAGGAGAAGAAGCGCGGCATCACGGTCGATCTCGGCTTCGCCTACAGCCGCGACGCCGCCGGGCGCTCGCTCGGCTTCGTCGACGTGCCCGGCCACGAGAAGCTGGTGCGCACCATGCTCGCTGGCGCCACCGGCGTCGATTTCGTCATCCTGGTCGTGGCGGCCGACGACGGGATCATGCCGCAGACGCGCGAGCACCTCGCCATCCTGGACCTCCTCGGCATCCGTCGCGGCGTCGTCGCCCTGACCAAGATCGACAAGGTCGAGCCGGATCGCGTCGGCGCGGTGATGACCGAGGTCCACGCGCTGCTCGCCGGTTCGGGACTGGCCGAAGCGGCGATCCTGCCGCTCTCGGCCCACAGCGGCGACGGCATGGCGGCGCTCACGCAGGCGCTGGCCGAAGCCGCCGCCGATATCCCGGCGCGGCAGGATTGCGGGCGCTTCCGCCTCGCCATCGACCGCGCCTTCACGGTAAGCGGCACCGGCCTCGTCGTCACCGGCACGGTGCACGCCGGTCGCGTCGCGCCGGGCGACCGCTTGCTGCTGGCGCCGCGCGGCCGCGAGATCCGCGTGCGCGGGCTGCGGGCGCAGAACGAGGCGGCCGAGGCCGGCGCCGCGGGCCAGCGCTGCGCCCTCGCCATCGTCGGGCCCCGGGTCGAGAAGGCCGACATCACCCGCGGCGACTGGATCGTCGACCCCGCCATCGCCGAGCCGACATCGCGCGCCGACGTGTGGTTGCGCGTGCTGCCCACCGAAGGCCGGGCGTTGCGGCACTGGACGCCGGTGCACGTCCACCTCGGCGCCGCAGACCTCTCCGGCCGCATCGTGCTGCTGGAAGGCGGCGCGCTGGCGCCGGGCGGCGCCGCGCTCGGGCAGATCGTGCTCGACCAGCCGACGGTGGCTTTGCAGGGCGACCGCTTCGTGCTGCGCGACCAGTCGGCCCAGCGCACGATCGGTGGCGGCCGCATCGTCGATCCGCGTCCGCCACGGCGCAACGCGCGCCGGCCGGAGCGGCTCGCCTTCCTGCGGGCGTTCGACGCGGCCGACCATGGCGCCGCGCTCGACGCGCTGCTTGTCGCGGCGCCCGACGGCCTCGACCTCACGCATTTCGCGAGCGTTCGCAACGTCGAGCCGGCGCGGCTCGACGCGCTGCTGGCCGGGCGCGGGATCGTCCGCGCCGCGTCCGGGAAGATGTCGCTCGGTTTCGCCGCCGCGCGCTGGGCCGAGCTGCGCGACGGCGTGCTCGCTTCGCTGGTGGCACATGCCGCCGCGCATCCCGACAGCTTCGGCGCCACGGTGGCGGAGCTGCAACGCGGCATCCCCGTGTCGCGCCGCGCCGGCGTCGCCGCCGCGCTCGACGCCCTGATCGCCGACCGGACGATCGTGCGGTTCGGCCAGCTGGTGCATCTGCCGGGCCATGCGGTGACGCTGAGCCTCGACGAGGACAACCTCTGGCACGAGATCGCGCAGGTGCTGCGGCCCGCGGCGCTCGACCCGCCGCGGCTCTCGGCCATCGCCGACAGGATGCGGATGACCGAGGCGGAGATCAAGCCGCTGCTCGAGAAGCTGGCGCGCATGGGCGCGCTGCGCCGGGTGTCGAAGGTCTATTTCATCCTGCCCGAGGTCGTGGCCGAGCTGGCGGAACACGGGCAATGTTGCGCGCGGGCGCATCCCGAGGCGATCCTCACCGTCGGGCAGTTCCGCGAGGCCACCGGCATCAGCCGCCACGCGACGATGCCGGTGCTGGAGTTCTTCGATCGCCTCGGCTTCACCCGTCGTCACCAGGACGGGCGACGCATCCGCGTCGAGCCGGAGACGATCTTCGAGAGCGTCCGGCGGCCCGACGCGGCCTAGGCCGATCCGGCCAGGGCGACGCCGTCGCGACCGTGTGACCTAGCCGACGGGCTACCGACCGGCCGCGCTTTCGCATAGCAACGCGTGCGATCTTATCGAAAGAGTGTCTCACGTGCGGTTCCGACGACCCCCTGCGCCGACCCAGGCCGCGGCCATCAGCGAGCACGGCGCCATCGGCAACCTGCGCTCGATGGTCTCGACCGTCGGCACGATCGACTATCTCTGCCACCCCAATCTCGACTCGCCGAGCGTGTTCTGCGCCCTGCTCGATCCAGAGAAAGGCGGCCTCTTCTCGATCCGTCCGGAGGGTCCCGAGGACAGCTGGACCACGCGGCAGATCTATATCCCCGACACCAACGTGCTCGTGACCCGCTTCATGAACCACGAGGCGGTGATGGAGGTGACGGACTACATGCCGATCCTCACCAAGGAGGGTCCGCTGAGCGCCGTCGTGCGTCGCGTCGCCTGCGTCCGCGGCAAGATCGACGTGACCATGCGCTGCGAGCCGCGCTTCGACTACGGCCGGGACGGCCTCCCCAAGGTGAAGCTCGCCGCCGACACGGCGATCTTCACGCCCAACGCCGCAACCGCGTCCGGGCCGCTGCGCCTGCGCGGCAGCGTGCCGCTCGCCAGCGAGAAGGGGGCCGTCACCGCCGCCTTCGCGATCGAGGAGGGCGACCAGGCGAGCTTCGTGCTGGAATGCGGCGACGAGCTGCCGACCGAAAGCCACGATCCGGATGCCTTCGTCCAGGGCTCGTTCAAGCAGACCATCTCCTACTGGCAGAGCTGGTCGGCGCATTCCTCCTACAAGGGCCGCTGGCGCGAATACGTGATGCGTTCGGCGCTCGTGCTGAAGCTGCTGACGTCGGCCGATCACGGCTCGATCGCGGCGGCGGCGACCTTCGGCCTGCCGGAGGAGGCCGGCGGCGGCCGCAACTGGGACTATCGCTTCTGTTGGATCCGCGACGCCGCTTTCGCGATGTTCGCGCTGATCCGGCTCGGCTACACGAGCGAGGCCAAGCGGTTCAACGACTGGGTCTCCGAACGCTCCGACGAGAGCGAGGCCGGCGACTTCCAGATCCTGTACAGGCTCGACGGCTCGAGCCAGGCCGACGAGACCTCGCTCGGCCATTTTGCCGGCTACCGCGGCTCGACGCCGGTGCGCATCGGCAATGCCGCGGCATCGCAGCTGCAGCTCGACATCTACGGAGCCCTGCTCGATGCCGGCTATCTCTCCGACAAATACGGCCAGTCCGTCACCTACAGCGCCTGGGAACGCATCACCAAGACGTTGAACTGGGTCTGCCGAAATTGGGATCAACCCGACGAAGGCATCTGGGAGATCCGCGGCGAGCGCCGGCACTTCCTGTCCTCGCGCCTGATGTGCTGGGTGGCGTTGGATCGCGGGCTGCGCATGGCGAGCAAGCGCTCGCTGCCGGCCGAGCACGCGGCCGAGTGGGAAAAGAACCGCTCGCTGATCTATCGCGACATCCACGACAATTTCTGGTGCGAGGAACGCGGCGCCTTCACGCAATACAAAGGGGGGCGCACGCTCGATGCCTCGGCCCTGCTGATGCCGCTGATGCGCTTCATCACGCCCCACGATCCGCGCTGGCTCTCGACGCAGAAGGCGATCGAGCGCGAGCTGACCTCCGACGTGCTGGTGCGGCGCTACGAGACCGGCGGCCCCGACAGCGTCGACGGTCTCGACGGCGACGAGGGTGCCTTCACGCCCTGCTGCTTCTGGCTGGTGGAGTGTCTGGCCCGCTCGGGCGACATCCGCCGGGCGCGCCTGCATTTCGAGAAGCTCGTGTCCTACGCCAACGACCTGGGGCTGTTCTCGGAGGAGATCGGACCCGGCGGCGAGCAGCTCGGCAACACGCCGCAGGCGCTGACCCATCTCGCCCTGATCAGCGCCGCCTACACGCTCGACGCCGTCCTCGACAAGCAGGGGCCGCCGATGGACAGCTGGCGGCAGTACGGCTAGATCGGCCCTGGCGCAGCGTGGCGCGTCATTCCACCAGCGTCGACTTTGTCGGCGCGACGAGCGACCAGATTACGCCGTCCGGCTCGAAGCGGATCTCCGATTTGCCGTCGAGCGCCTGCCCGGTGATCCGGTCCATGACCACCCGACCGAAGCCGCGGCGGGTCGGCACCCTGACAGGTGGGCCGCCACGCTCCTGCCAGTTCAACGTCAGGATGCTTGGTGCGTCGGCGACGATCGACCAGACGATCGTCACCGTGCCGAACTCGTTGCTGAGCGCGCCGTATTTGGCGGCGTTGGTCGAGAGCTCGTGCAGCGCGACGCCGATGTTCTGCGCCGCCTCCGGGCGCAGCATCAGGTCCTCGCCCTCGAGCAGGATGCGGGCGCCGAACAGCTCCTCGTAATGACTGAGCTGCGAGCGGATCAGCGCCAGCAGCGACGCGCCCTTGTACTCCACCGCCGAGAGCAGGTCGTGCGAGCCGGCGAGCCCCTGCAGACGATCGGTGAAGCGCCTCACGAATTCCTCCGGCGAGAGGTCCTTCGCCATCGATTGGCGGGCCATCGCCTGGATCACCGCCAGCAGGTTCTTCGAGCGGTGGGTCAGCTCGCGCATCAGGAAGCGCACGTGGTCCTCCCGCTTGCGATGCACCGACACGTCGCGGATCACCAGCGAGGCGCCGATGACGGCGCCGTCGTCCCGGCGGATCGGCGCGCTCGTGACCCAGATGTCGATCGGCGTGCCGTCGCGGCGCAGCTGCCGCGTCTCGATCTCGCTGGTCTGGCCGCCGAGCAGCTTGCGGCCGTAGGCCTCGCGATCCTCCGCGGTGGTGCCCGACAGCGCGACCGCGAGCGGGCGGCCGATCATCTGCGCGGGCGCGATCTCGAAGAGCTGCGCGGCGCCGGCGTTCCAGCTGGTGACGTTGCCCGCCTGGTCGACGCTGACGATGGCATCGACCGACGACGCGACGATGGCCGCCAGTTCGGCGTTTGCGTGCTCGGCCGTCTTGCGGGCGGTGTTGTCGAACGAAAGCGACAGCATGCGTTGCGGCGTGCCGGCGGCATCGGTGAAGAAACGCCCGCGCGAGGCGATCCAGCGGATGCCGCCGTCTCGTCGGCGAATACGGAACTCCTTGTGGAACGAGCCCGACGTGCGGCTGTCGGCCGAAAAATCGCGAACGAGTGCCTCGACATCCGCGGGATGGATGCGGTCGAGGATCGTCATCGCGTCGAGCGTGCCGCCCTCTATCCGAGGCGGCAGGTCGATGAGCTCGGCGAAATTGTCGGAATGGACGAAGCTGTTGGTCGGGATCGTCCAGTCCAGGATGGCGAGACCGGCGGATTCCTGAGCCAGCTGGAGCCGCTCTTCGCTCGCCGATAATTCCGCCTCGGCGCGCTGGAGCCGCAGCAGCGATCGCACCAGCGCCACCATTTCGCGCGGATCGATCGGGTCCGCGAGAAAGGCGTCGACGAGATCGTCCGCCTCGACATCGATCGCGGCCTCGTCGCCGATGCGTTCGGCGATGCGCAGGATGAAAGTGTGGTTGCAGGCGTCTCGTATGCGGCGGCAGATCGGTTGGGCAACGGCCTCGTCGCTGCTCTCCATCACCACGAGCGGCGGGCACTCGGCCGCCACCCATGCCGGCGCGGCGTCGAGATCGTCCAGCTCGGCGACGTCATGCCCCGCCTGCGCGACGAGCGCGGCGATGCGAACGCGCCTTTGCAGCGACGCGCCGACGACGAGGATCGCCTTCCCGCTCTTCACGAAACAGCCCCCGATGGCAGACCGCCCCGGCGCCGCGATCCCCCGATCGTCGGTCGCATCGGAAGGCGCGGAAATGCCCTCGGGCGACACTTCACGAAAGCGCGAGCACGATGTCAACAAAGCTGTAGGCCGGGATCCCGCGGCCCCTCGCACGGGCGGCGGCGCGAGCGCCCCAACCCTTGCTTTCGCCGGACCGTGGACGTAGGTTCCGGCCGCGTTGCCGCCATAGCTCAGTTGGTTAGAGCGCTTGATTGTGGATCAAGAGGTCCCCCGTTCGAGCCGGGGTGGTGGTACCAGATAACGCGTTCAATTCGCTTTGTTTTCTTTTCGCCCCATAGGGCGGAGGCTCGTCGGGCAGCCTTCTGGTGACCGTGCGACGGGTGCCAGCCTCGCCGAGGCTGTCGCACGACGCACCTATCGCTAGCCGGAGCAAGGTCCGAAGCCAGCCCTTATGAGCTGGTGGATGAGATAGGCTGGAGATCAGGTTCTTTGATCCGGCCGGCCGACGTTTCCATAGCGAACGTCTTGGTCGACACGTGCATGCCGGGATCAAGGTGGCCGTGACTCAGAACGACGCCTTCGCGTAGCCGGTGATCGGCGAAATGAGCGCCTGTCTGTCTCGTTGCCAGTGCCGTAACTCGACGATTGCCGCGTTTCTCGAGATGCGTGGATTCGGGAAATCGAACAACTAAAAGGGAGAAGAAGAGTCCTATTTGGCAAATGGTCTTTCGTATTCAATCAAAAGTAGTCGGTCTTATGCTGTCCTTATAAGAAAATACTTAGGAATTTCGAGGCGACAGAGGAGTTCGATTTACCCCGGGCGGCAGGACGGTGGCGTGGGAATATGGAGCGCGTGATCACCTCGAGGCGACGAACTCTGTCGGTGCGCCAAGGCGTCTTCCTCGCGCTCTTGCTTCTCTGCGTCATCGCCGTCTCGATGTTGCTGGTCAACCTGCAGGCGCTCGCCTCCGCGGCGTTCATGCTCGAAAGAGCGGAAATCTCCAATCGGCAGCTCAGCGCCTACCAGCAGCTCTCCATCGATCTTCTCGAGTACATCCGCGTCTCGACGTCATCGACGCGTGTCGTCGCCAATCGGGCGAGCGTGGTCCACGCAGACCTGGAAAGCCTCGACGCATCCGTCAAGCTCGAGGTCGGGCTCGTTCATGACAACGGCGGGAACGAGAGCGACGACGTGGAAAGTCGTCGTCTTCTCCGCATCCATGCTGCCGTCGAGCGCTTTCTTGCCACTCCATCAGCATCGAACGCCGGTGTCTACGAAGACGAGGTCAGGCCGATGCTCGTCGAAGCCGTGTTGGGTGAGCGGAGCGAGGTCGCGGGGGTCGCGCAATCGATGGCCGCGCTGCAAGGCAGCATGCGGGTCACCGGACCGATCGGGGTCCTGCTGCAGCTCTCGACGGCCGGCATCGTCGTCGTGCTGGTCGGCCGGCTGGTGTTCGATCCGCTCTCCCGGCTGGTCGCCGACATTCGCCTGCTCGGCCGCGGCTCGCTCGCCCATCGGGTGGATGTCGAGCGGCACGACGAGTTCGGTCTGTTGGCCCTCCACATCAACCGCATGGCCCGCTCGCTCGATCGCGGGCGTCGATTGCTCCTCGCCAGCAACGAGAATCTCGAGACCACCGTCCTGGAACGCACCCAAACGCTGAGCGAGCGCAACGCGGAGCTCAAGGAGATCGACGAGAGCCGGCGCCGCTTCTTCGCCGACGTCAGCCACGAGCTGCGCACGCCCTTGACCGCCATCGTCGGCGAGGCGGACGTCACCTTGCGCATCGCCGATCGTTTGGTTGAGCCCTATCGCGACGCGCTCGGCTCCATCCTCGCGAACTCGACCTACCTCAATCGCCGGATCGACGATCTCATGGCGCTCGCGCGTTCCCTCGACGGTCGTCTCGAACTCGATCGTCGAAGTGTCGCGCTCGAGCAGGTGGTGAACGAGGCGATGAAGGAGATCGGGAGCCTCGCCCGCATCAACGACGTGCGCATCCGTGTCGACGTCTGCGAAGAAACCCTCGTGGTCCGCGGCGACCACGCCCGTCTTCGCCAATGCCTGATGGTTCTCCTCGACAACGCGATCAAGTTCTCGCGCGGATCCGACACAATCACGGTGGCGCTCGCGCAGGAGAGATCGCACGTCACCGTCTCGGTGATCGACGAGGGCGGCGGCATCCCCACGGAGGATCTCTCTTACGTCTTCGAGCGCTTCTATCAAAGCGAGGTCGGCAAGCGCATGGGCGGCACTGGGCTCGGCCTCGCCATCGCCCGCCGCATCGCCGACGCCCATGACGGCACGATCGAAGCCTTCCGCAACGAGAGGGGAGGCACGCGCGTCACGCTCAGTCTGCCGCTCGAAGAGAAGGCGGAGGCATGAACCTGCTCCTTGTGGAAGACGACCGCAGCATCGGCAGTTTCCTTCGGCGAGGCGTCGAGAACGCCGGGCACATCCTCGATTGGACCCTGGAAGGGCGCGAGGCGATCCGTTACGCGGACAACTTCGCCTACGATGCCGTGATCCTCGACTTGATGCTGCCCGACATCGATGGGCTCGAGGTCTGCGCCAAGCTCCGCAATCTACGCTGGAACCTGCCGATCCTCATCCTTTCGGCACGCGATCAGGTGCAGGATCGCGTCAAGGGACTCGGGGCGGGGGCGGACGACTTCTTGGTGAAGCCCTTCAGCTTCGACGAGCTGCTCGCGCGCTTGGCGGCCATCCAGCGCCGGACGGCGCCGCTCGCGGACCAGGAATCGATCGGCGAAGGCATCATGCGGCTCGACCGCATGGCCCGCGTCGTCACGCACGCCGGCAAGCACGTCGAACTGACCGCGCGCGAGTTCCAGTTGCTCGAATATCTCCTGCGCAACAAGAACAAGGTCGTCTCACGGGTGGCGATCCTCAGCCAGGTCTGGGAGGTCGATGCCGATGTCTGCGACAACTCGGTCGATGTCTACGTGGGTTATCTCCGTCGGAAGCTGGGGCTGGGACGCCGCCTCACGACCGTTCGAGGGATCGGTTTCAAGCTCGACGTGACCTGACCCTCACCAGTCATGCGGGCACCCGCGGCAGCCTTCCATGTTGGCATCCTGGAAGATCGCGAAGCGGATGCGCGTGCCCTCCATCACCGCGTTGCGCAGATCGGAATTGTAGAGCTGCGACTCCTGCATGTCGGTCCCGATCAGGATCGCGTTCCTGAGGTCCACCTTCTCGGCCAGGGTCATCTCGAGATCGGCGGCGGTCAGGATGGCGTTGCTGAGGTTGGCGCCGGTCAGCTTGGCGAATTCCAGGTTGGCGGCGCGCAGGCTGGCGCCGGCGAGGTTGGCGCCCTGCAGCTGCGTCAGCTGCATGAAGGCGCCGTCGAGATTGGCGCCGACGAGGATGGCGTTGCGCAGGTGGGCGTGCCGCAGGTCCGCGCGCATCAGGTTGGCGTTGCGCAGGTTGGCGCCATCGAGTTCGGCTTCGGCGAGATTGGCGTGTGACAGGTCGGCATCGTGGAGGTCGGCATCGGGGCAGTTGGTGTCCGGCTTGATCGCGCAGCCGTTCACGACCTTTACGGCTTCGGCCGCGTCGCCGCCGCCGAACCAGCCCGAGAACCACGATGACGCCTGCGGACAGTTACGGCAGCCCTCCGCGGTCCCGCCGCGCAGGTCGACACGACGCGTGTCGGCGTCGGTCAGGTTGGCGCCGGTGAAATCGACGTCGCGCAGCTTCGCGCGCGAGAGGTCGGCACCGCCGAGTCGGGCCTGGCCGAACTTCGTGCCGTTGGCGCTCGCTTCGCGCAGGGTGGCTGCGGTGAGGTCGGCCCGAGTGAAGTTCGCCTTGTCGAGGCTGGTGCCGGAGAGATCGGCGCCGAAGAGCGTCGCGCCGGTGAAATTGGCGCCGTCGAGTCTGGCGCCCGCCAGTTCGATGCCCTGCATGAAGGCGCCGGAGAAGTCGGCGTCGCGCAAGTCCGCCTGGCGCAGGTCGGCGCGGGTCAGGGTGGCGCCACGAAAGTTCGCGCGCTGGAGGTCGGCATTGGTCAAGACGACGTGACGAAGGTCGAGACCGTGAAAGTCGGCGCCGACGCATTTCGTCTTCGTCTCGATGCGGCAGCCCTTGATCACGTCGATCAGGCCATCGCCTTCCCAGTCGACCGCGAAGACTCCCGTCGCGGCTGGCCTTCTTCCGGCAGCGGCGGCCGCTGTCCGTCGACCTCGACCGGACGGCCGGTCTTGAGGTCGATCTCCTTGGCCCAGGTGATGTTGTCGACGAAGGGGAAAGCGTTCAGCAGAGCCGTCGGCTTGTTCGGGTTAGCCGAGTCGTCGTGCGAGAGCTTCTCGCGGTCGGTCACGAAGAAGAAGCCGTTGCGGTCGGCGTGGGCGCCGGCCTTGTGCATCTTGCCGGACTTGTCCTTGAAGTCGAACAGGACGATCTCGTTGTTGCCGGAGAAGTCCCAGGCGTCGTTGGGGGTGTGCTGATAGAAGCCCTTCACGGTGCCGTCCGAGGCATCGACGTAGGCCTGGCCCGAGGTGAACAAGCTGTCGCCGGGCGTACGGGCCCAGGTGTTCCAAGGCGCCGGGTTGCCGGTGCCGACGATGATCGTGTTGGAGGCCGGCTCGAAGACCGGGCTCTGCCAGGGTGCACCGCCGCCGTGGTACCAGGATTCCTTGAGCTTGCCGTCGGCATCGTGCGGCCACGAAGGCGCATCCTTGCTGCCGGTCGTCGTCGTGTCCTTGCCGTCGACGGTGCCCATGCTGCCCTCGACCATCGGCCGGCGCCAGATCTCCTTGCCGGTCTCCGGGTCGCGCGCGAAGAGGTAGCCCTTGACGCCGAACTCGTCTCCCGAGGAGCCGTGGATCAGCAGCATCTTGCCGGACTTCTGGTCCTTGATGACGAGCGGCGCGCCGGTCATCGTGTAGCCGATCTTCTGGTCGCCGAACTTCTCGTGCCAGACGACCTTGCCGGTGTCCTTGTTCAACGCGACGATGCTGGCATCGAGCAGGCCCATATAGACCTTGTCGCCGAAGATGGCGGCGCCGCGGTTGACGACGTCGCAACAGGGACGGATGTCGTCGGGCAGGCGGGCGGTGTAGCTCCACAGCTTCTTGCCGGACTTCTGGTCGAGCGCGAAGATGCGCGAGTACGAGGCGGTGACATAGATCACGCCGTCGTGGACCAGCGCCTGGCTCTCCTGCCCGCGCTGCTTCTCGTCACCGAACGAGAACGACCACACCGGCTCGAGCTTCTCGACGTTCTTGTTGTTGATCTGGCTCATGGTGGTGAAGCGCTGCGCGTTCAAACCGAATCCATAGGTGAGCACCTCTTTGTGGTCATTGGCGTTTTGGATCATGTCCCAAGTGACCGGGCCCGCGAGGGCTAAGCTCGACCCGGTCGCATAGAGCGCGAAGGCGCTGATTGCGCTCCGCATGATCGGCTTCAGGCGAAAAGCAGCCATCTCGTTTCCTTCCCCAATTTTGGATCACTCGCCACTGCCGGGCGATGAGGTTTGCTATCACGCCATTTCTGAGAAAGTCCTGAGAGGGGCCCGGGCCGATGCGATGGCGTGTCTTGTACCTTGGTCCATGAGGTGGCCTGACCCAGCTCGCTCAGCGCGACGTGGACTCGCCTCCGAACGACAGCGAGGACTGCGGCGCCGGCGCGGCAGGCCGCGCCGGCGGCTCCTCCCGCTCGGCGGCGGTCTCGCCCGGTGCCTTCGGCCGCTCGACATCCGAGCCGTCGGTCAGAACCCTGAGAAACTGCGCGTTCGGTGCCAGCACCAGGGTCGGGGCGGAGTCCGCGAGCGACGTGCGGTAGGTCTGCAGCGAGCGCTGGAAGCGATAGAACGCCGGGTCCTTGCCGTAGGCTCCGGCATAGAGCGTGTTGGCCTGCGCGTCGGCCTCGCCGTGCAGCACGCTGCTTCGGCTCTGCGCCTCGGAGAGGATCACGGTCCGGTCGCGCTCCGCGTGCGATCGGATCTCCTGCGCGCGCTCGTAGCCCTGCGCGCGGAGTTCCTTCGCCTCGCGCACGCGCTCCGACTTCATGCGGTCGTAGATCGCCTGGCTGGTCTCGAACGGCAGGTCGGCGCGATGGATGTGAACCTCGAAGATGTCGACGCCGAGCGGCTTGGCCTCGTGGCGCACGAACTCCTGGATGCGGTCGACGATGCGCGAGCGCTCCTCCGACAGCAGCGCGCTGAGGGGCACGCGCCCGAGCTCGCGACGCAGCGCCGACATGACGAGCTGTCCGAGCTGGATGCGCGCCTGGTCGAGCGTGCGCAGCGATTGGTAGAACAGGAGCGGGTCGGAGATCGTGAAGCGCGTGTAGGTGTCGACCTCGACGCGCTTCTGGTCGCCGAGGATGATCTGCTCGGCCGGGGGGTCCAGCGCGAGCAGTCGCGCCTCGTATGTCACCACAACGTCGATCAGAGGAGCCTTGGTGTGCAGACCGGCCTCGGTGACCGTCTTCACCTGCTTGCCGAAGCGGATGACCAGCGCCTCGGTTCCCTGCGTGACGCTGAAGAACGATGTCGAGACCAGCCACACGGCAAGGGCCAGGAAGACGAGTCCGGTGATCTTCCAGCGCAGCTTCACTTGTCGGCTCCCGGCAGCAAGGTGGCCGGCTTGTCCTTGGTCTCGGAGAGCGGCATGAACGGCAGCACCTTGCCGACGCTATCGACGGAGGTTTGCACCACTACCTTGCTGGCCTTGCGCAGCATGCCGTCGATGCCGTCCATGTAGAGGCGCCAGGCGGTCACCTCCTTGGCCTTCTCGTAGCTCTTGTATACGGAGAGAAAACTCTTGGCATCGCCGTTGGCGATGTTCACCACCTGCGCCTTGTAGGCCTCGGCGTCCTGCTGGATGCGCGCGGCGTCGCCCCGCGCTCTCGGGATGATGTCGTTCTGATATGCCTCGGCCTCGTTGCGCGCGCGTTCTTTTTCGGCGCGGGCGCGTTGCACGTCGTTGAAAGCATCGATGACCTCGGCCGGCGGATCGACCCGCAAGAGCTGCAGCTGGTTGACCTCGATGCCGGCATGCTCCGCGTCGAGATTGCGCTGCAGCAGGTCCTTAGCGGCGTCGGCCACCTGCTGACGCTTGTCGGAGAGCACGTCCTGGATGAGCGTGCGGCTGACGATCTGGCGCAGCGCACCCTCGGCTGATGTCTTCAGCATCGGTTCGGGATCCGACATGTGGAAGACGAAGTCGCGCGCGTCCTTGATCTGCCAGTAGACCACGGCATCGGCCTCGACGATGTTCTCGTCACCGGTCAGCATCTGGTTCTTCGTCGCCGGACGGCCGTTGGCGTAGTCGCCGGCGTCGGCGCGGCCGAGTTCGAGCTGATGGATCTGTGTGACCTTGGGCAACAGCACGGCCTCGACCGGTACGGGCAAATGGTAGTGCAAGCCGGGTTCGGTGGTCTCGACCCACTGCCCGAAGCGCAGCACCAGGCCTTCCTCGTCCGGTTGCACGTTGTAGAAGCCGGTCGAGATCCACGCCACGAGGGCGAGCCCGGTCAGCAGGCCGATGCTGCGTGCGCCGAAACCGTGGATAGTCTTCGGCTCACGCCCGGTGTTCGCGGGTCTCGACGTGGCCATATCTCAATCCTTCACGGCGACGAGCGACTCGTTGGCTTCGAGTTCCGCGGCGGCGGCGAACTTCTCCTCCGGCGCCGCGAGGCGCTCGCCGCTTGCCACGGCCGACCTGGCCTTCTCGGCGCGGATGATGTGCGCCTGCACGACGACGAAGATCGCGACCAGGAACGGCACGACGAGGCCGAGCGCTGGCGCCTGCTTGTCGGCCCAGCCGGAGACCAGCGGATCGTCCATCGCGATGCCACCGGCGATGTAGCCGAGGAAGGCCGATCCCAGCGTGACAAGGATCGGGTAGCGCTCGATGAGGAAATGGATGATCGACGAGCCGAACATCAGCATCGGGATGGACATCGCCAGGCCCAGGATCAGCACCGTGACGTTGCCCCTCGCCAGCGCGGCGATGGCGATGACATTGTCGAGGCTCATAACGAAGTCGGCCGCGATGACGATGAGAATGGCGTTGACCATCGCACGCAAGCGCCCTGCCGCGAGCTTCTGCGGATCGACATCGCCGTCGCCGGCTTCCTCGGCCGTCTCGGACCCCATGAGCTTCACGGCGATCAGCACCAAGGCCACGGCGCCGATCAGCTTGAGCCCCGAGATCGACAGAAGCACGGTGATGACGGCGGCGATGAGGATGCGCAGCACGATGGCGGCCCCGGTGCCGAAGATCATGGCGCGCTTGACCATGTTCTGCGGCAGCGAGCGGCAGGCGAGCGCGATCACGACGGCGTTGTCGGCGCTGAGCAGCAAGTCGACGAAGAAGATCTCGATCGTCGTCGCGACGAGGCTTTGAGTGCCGTCCAATGCGACCGCCAAGGCGTGATCCTCCTTAGCCCGAGACGAAGCTGGCGATGCCGGCCAGGCCGGCCAGAGCCGCACCGCCTGCAAAGACGACAACCAGCGCCAGCTCGCGCCCGCGCAGGCGGCGCTCACCGACCACTTGCCGGGTGGCGAGCGTGATCAGCAGCCCGAGGACGACCGGCAGGAGCATCGCGTTAGCGACCTGCACGGCGATGTTGAGCCAGATGAGATTGTGCGTGAGGCCGACCGCCAGCGCCGAACCGACGACCGCCAGGGCGTAGCCGGACTGGAACCAGCGCGGATCGAGCGCGCGCCGGCCGCCGCAATGATCGAAGCCCAGCACCTCACCGATGCCCCAGCTCACCGCCAACGACGAGACGATCACGGCAACGAGAGCGGCGCCGAGGACGCCCATGCTGAAGACCAGGCGCGACACGTGGGGGCTGACGGCGGTGAAGGCGTCGCTGATCTGCCCGACGCTGGTCAGGACGAGCCCCGGGTCTTTGCGCCCCAGCGTCGCTGCGGCGGCGACGAGGACGGCGGCCGAGAGGCATTGCGTCAGCAGCGCGCCGGCCGCCGTGTCCCAGCGCGCCGAGCCGTACTGCTCGGGCGTGATCCGCCGCTCGACCACGGCGGATTGTTGGTAGAACACCATCCACGGATTGAACGAGGCGCCGATCAGCGCGGCGGCGAGGAAGCCGAAATTGGCATCTCGCAGCGGCATCTCGACCGACTCGCGCAGGGCGCGATGGCCGTCGGGACCAGCTTGCCAGGCGACGACGAAGAAGGCGAGTTCGAAGGCGCCGATCAGCAACGCGATCCGTTCGATGCGCCGATACGAGCCGCTCATCGCGATGGCGATCACCAGGACGGCGGCGGCGGCGAGCGACACGGGCCGCGCGATGCCGTAGATCTCGCCGATGCCGGCGACGCCGGTAAATTCCGTCACGAGCGAGCCCAGCGCGGCGACGAAGAGCGTTGCCGCGGCGAGCCACGCCCAGCCAACGCCGAACTCCTCTCGCACCATCTGCCCGAAGCCGCGCCCGGAGAAGATGCCGAGCCGTACGGTCAACTCCTGGACGAAGAACAAGGGTATGGCGAGCAGCAGCGTCAGCGGCAGTAGCCGATAGCCGTAGGCGGCGCCCCCCTGCGCGGCGGTCACGACGTTGCCGGGATCGGTATCGGCCACCATGACCAGTAGCCCGGGACCCCAGGTCGCGAGGAAACGTCCTGCACGACCGAGGCTGGACCTCGGGCGCGCGAAGGATTTGGAATGGACCTGTGCGTCTTGCTCGCCGAAGGCGACCATGGGCCTTCTGGAGGAGGGACCGACCAACCGGTTCACTCGTCGACGTGCTTGGATTCGATGTAGGTGCGAATCGCCCAGAGCGCCTCCTGCGGCAGGATGCCATCGAACTTCGGCATGAGGATGCGGCCGTTCTCCTGGGCTCCGTTCTGCATCCTCATAAGGAAGATCGCGTCGCCTTCGCCACCGGTTGGGAGATAGCGCAGGTCCGGATTGAAGCCGCCGGACTTTACGTCGAGACCGTGGCAGCGCGCGCAGTTCTGGCCGTAGGCGTTGGCGCCGACATCGACCGCGCGTTTGTCGCCACGATAGGGATCCTCGCCAACCCAATCGGTCCCAAGTGATTTGAGACCCGACGTGTCCACTTGCACAGCTGCCTCGTCCGCATGCGCGGACGGCCAGGACGCCGCTGCCGCGAGGGCGAGGACGCACGACAGGACGCAGAACTTCATGATGTCGAAGAACCTTGAGGATAAGGACCGCGCACCTGCGCAAAGCACTTTGCACGGTCACCAGCGCTGCGGTTTAGCCGGCGAAGTATGAGAATGTCCTGAGAGCAGGATTGCCCATAAGACCAATCGCGGTCTCCATCCGGTCGGTATAACTGTCTTCCGCATCGCAGGCTCGCAGGTGTCGCGCGGTTCTCGTCGGTGTCCGTTCTCGTGTGCGGCAGCAAAGCGAGCCGCCGCTCGTGAGCCGTGATTACGCACCGACTTCACGACGCGAGGTCCCGCGCCTCTCGATCCTCCATCAGGCCGGCGAGATACGCGAGCCCATGACCATCGAACGAATGCGTTTCCTCCTCGCCCTCGCAGCGATGCTGGCGCCAGGATTGCCGGCCCCAGCCGGCGCTTTCGAGATCATCGAGAACCACGAGGAGCGGCCCGACCCCTGGGTAATCAACGGCTGCACGATCGGCCCGAAGGCCGAGTGCCCCAACGCCGACTTGCGCTTCACCGACCTCCGCGGCGCCAATCTCAATGGGGCCAACCTCGCCGGCGCTAAATTCGACCGGAGCGACCTGCGCTACGCCGACCTTCGCGGCGCAAAGCTCGCCGGCGCGGATTTTGGGGGCGCCGATCTCCGGCTCGTCTTCATGCAGGGCGCCAAGGCGCAGCGGGCCTCGTTCGTTGGGGCCAACCTCGAAAATGGGCGCATCGCCGGGGCCGACATGAGCGGGGCCGACTTCACGGTTGCCAACCTGGAGATGACCCAGGCCAAGAGGGCCAAGTTCGTTGGCGCCAAGTTCGTGAACACCGACATGCAGGAAGCGAAGTTCCAGGAGACGGACCTGACCAACGCCTCGATGGAGGGGCCACTGCTGCGTTTCGTCAATTTCGAGAATGCCTGGATGCAGGGCTGCAGCGGCTGCCCTAGTCATTGGCAGAGCGACAAGCCGGTATGGGAAACCTTTCCGCTCGAGGCGGCGCCGAGCTATCCCGAGCAGCCGTCGCCGACTGGAGCAAAGGCGCGTTGAGGCGGACGAGAGTGTCGATCTTGGTCGGTGTTATCGCCTGCGCCTTCGCACCGGGCGTGCGCGCCCAGGGCGTGGAGGTCGGCGAGATCAGGGGCGACTTCGCACGGTGCCGTGCGGTTGTGGCGCCGATGGCGAGGCTTGCCTGTTACGATGCGATGGGCGGCAAGCTTGAGCCGCCGCGCTTCCAAGGGTCTCTCGCCGACGAGACGCCGCCGTTCGATGTCGACCGGCCGACGCTGCTTCGTTATCAAAGCGACGGCCCCGTCTTCGTGATGTACCTCAAGAACGGGAAAGGCGACGTCGTGCAGAACCTGCACATCGGCGGCGGCGGCGAGGCGACCTACCGGATCGCCAAACCGGGCATCTACAGCCTGCAGATCAGCGGCACCGACACGTGGCGGATCTGGGTCGAGCCGGAGCCGGCCCCCACGGGTCCGCATGATTGAGCGCGCGGCGCTCGTCGGCTTTGCCGTCACGCTGGCTCTTGTCCCAAGCGAGGTGACTGCGCGCGTCCAGGAGTACCAGATCGTTCGCTTGCTGACCTTTCGGTCAAGCTGTCAGGTCGATCATCTTGACGAGCGGTCCACGGCATCTGGTGCTCTGCTCTACTTCGCGACTTGCCAGAACACGACCTTCTATCCCGACGGCGTTGAGGTTGCGTGTAGCGATCGCGACGACGAACGCACGTGCACGGTCCTCACACCGGCAAGGCAATTCGGCGATCTCGATCTGCTCCGACGATAGAAGGGTGTGACCCGCGTGACGCAGCGCTGTGTCCGAGCCCGACAGTTCGCTCAAGAAGGTCCTAGGCACGGCTGCGCCAGGAAAAACCAGTGCCGCCGACGTCCGCTTGCCTGCCTCACAAATCTTGTTTGTCGTGCTGCCAGGCGCTGGATCGTGGAACGCACCCTCGCCTGGATGAGCCGCGACCGCCGTCTCTCGCCCGACTACGAGCGATAAATCCTCGCCGCCGTCTTCGTGAAGCTCACCATGATCCGCTCAGACGGCATCGCCGTCACCGCCTCAGCTTGAGTCAGAACTTCTCGGATGGGCTCTGAGTGGCGCCATACAGCTGAGATCCGTAGACCGCGCCGGTCGGGGCACGCCGAAATCTTGATTGTCGAAGGTCGCTTAATTTCCAGCAACATTGGGCAAAGGGAATGTTTTGATCCACTTGCCCTCTTTGCTGTCTTCGACTTCGACCCTGAGATCGCCCTTGTTGACACTCGGCTGCAGGAGAAAGGAGATCACCGGGTTCGATGATAGCGAGATGTCGGTTGTGGCCTCGAAGACCTGCGTGCCCTCGAAACTGACGTCGATCTTCTTGATGTAGCGAGCGGGTGTGAAGACCTGCAGCGCCTCGTTCATCTGCATGCCGCTGAAGTTCGGGTGACGGATCATCAGGGTGGCCTCGACCGTCTTGTCGGCCGCGTCATCGGCCAGCTTGAGTTTCATCTGGCCCATTCCGGCCATCGCTTCCTCGTCGCTGACGCCCATCGGGGCAGAACATCCGCCGGAAGCCTTCACGAGGCGGGACGCCTCCACCAGGGAGCCGTCCTTCATCTCGGCGACCGCGTGCATCATCGTGACGTGATCCACCCGCACCCTGAGCTCGATCTTCGCGGGATCGGCGTCGGGCCCGAAGGCGAAACGCGCGGCGACAGGCGACGGGTTGTCGTCGACGACGAGGGTGAACGACTTGACGTTCTTGGGGTCCGCCAGCGTGAGCGTGATCGGAACGACCGCGGCATCGAGCGCGGTGTCGGGCGCAACGAGCTGCAGGGCCTTATCGTCCTCATGCAACGCGCGAGCGCCGAAGAGCAGCGTGTGCAACTCCGTCCACCGTGCCTGCCGGTCCTTGTCGTTGTAGTTGAAGGCGGCGTGGCTCGGGAACATCGCGAGAGTCGAAGCACCGCACGCGACCACGGCTATCAATACGAGTTTGGAATACGACATTGTCTTTCCTCCGCTGTTAGCTCTTCGGCGATCCCTACGGCCTGATGGCGAGCCCCCACGGCAGGCGCCCGACGGGCACGGATCGCGAGACCCTGAGGCTCGTCACGTCGATGACGGACAAGTCGTTGGTGAGGCCGTTGGCGGCGTAGAGGGTGTCGCCGTCGGGCGAGAGCGTGAGCTGCCAGACCCTGTCGCCGACGAGAATGTATTTGACCACGGCATGGGTTGCGACATCGATGACGGCGACGCGGTTGGCGCGCCCCAGCGCGACGAAAGCGAGCTTGCCGTCGCGGCTAAAGCGCAGCCCCACCGGGGAGATAAGCTCCGGCCGGATGCCCGGTATCTCAAAGCCGATCTTGCGCTCCACGGCCTTGGTGGCGGCGTCGATCACGGCGACCGTGCCGCCGACCTCGGAGGTGACCCAAACCTCCTTGCCGTCGGGGCTGAACTCGGCGATCCGAGGCCGGGTGTCGACGAGCACGTTGGCGGTGACCGTCCGCGCCGGCACGTCGATGAAATGGGCCATGCTGGTCGATTCCGAGACGTCGACAACCGTGCGACCGTCCCGGCTGACCGCCAGTCCCTCCGGCTCGATGCCCACGGGGATGCGCGCCAGCGTCTTGTCCGAGGCGACGTCGAGCAGCGTCACCATCGAGTCGTCCTCGTTGGAGACGTAGACGACCCTGCCGTCGGGCGAAAGCGCGAGGGTCTCTGGATCGGGACCCGGATGCAGCTTGCGCGTGACCTCGAGCGTCCTGGTGTCGATTACCGAGATGTCGTCGCTGTCGCCGTTACAGACCAGCACTTCGACGAAGTCGGGGGTGATGACGATGCCGCGCGGGCGCTTGCCGACGGCGATCGTTTTGACGACCTTGAGGCTCGCCGAGTCGAGCACGGTCAAGGTGTTGTCGCGCTCGTTGGAGACGAAGATCTCGCCGGCATGCGCCGGCGCCACGACCGCGGCGGCGAGAGCGAGGAGGGGGATCAGCCGGCGAAGCGGCATCGTGTCTCCGGTGCGTCGTAGCCCAGCGTGTCGGTCAGGAACTTTGGGTGCAGGAAGGCCTGCTGCGGCGACATCGACACGACCATCAGCGGGGTGGCCAGCAGGACCGGCTGCCGCAGCTGCTGATCCCATGGCCTGAAGCTTAGGCCCTGGCCCTTGAAGCCGGCGACCTCGAACGCGGGCGAGCGCAGGAAGGCGGCGAGGTCGCCCGCGCTCGCCTTGCCGGACCGGATCACCGCCTCGCCGATTGTCCGCAGCGCCAGCCAGCCGCCGTAGTCGGCCTCGATCATCGGGCGCTTGGCGGCGACCTCGAACCGGTGCTGCATCTGCAGCGCCGAATATTCCTGGAACGCCGGCGACCAGGCCGTGGCGACGAGCCCCTGCGTCCCGACCACCGGACGCGGCTCGGTCGTCGCGTAAGGGAGGTAGTCGCCGAAGACGTCGTCGCGGTCGGCCACCACCAGCGCGTCATAGGCCGGCGCGTTACGCGTCGCGATCGGCATCTGCGCCTGGATCTGTTGGTAGCCGGTGTCGACGCGGCGCGACCCGGCGTCGTAGGCGTAGGGGCGCGTCTCGACGACCTTCGCACCGAAGCGCTTGGCCGAGCGCGCCACGTCGGCCGCGTAGGCGGCGTCATCGGGCGTCGTGCCCTGTAGCACGAACCAGCGCGTCCAGCGCTTGGCGACGAGGTACTGCCCCAGCGCATCGGTCCGCATCGCCGTACTGGGCAGAAGGTGGAAGGTGTTGCGCCGGCAGTTCTCGGCACGCAGGGCGTCGTCGCGCGTGCGCATGTCGAGGATGAGGGCGTCCTTCGCCTCGGGCATGTCGGCCACGGCGAGGAGGTCGGCCGGCTCGAGGTCGGCGACGAGAAGCTTGGTCCTGGCCAGTACAGGCCGCAGTTGCTCGGCGATCGGCTTGCCGACGGCGAGGTGCAGCACGTCCATCGCGTAGGATCGGTCGAGGAAGCGGCCGGTGATCGCGATCTCGTCGAGCGCCAGCCTGGCACCGGCCTCGCCGGCATCGGCCGGCGTGATCTGCACCAGGGACAGTGACTCCGGCGCGGGATAGGCTCCGGCGACATAGCCGATCACGAGCGGCGCCGCCGCCTGAAGAGACGGCGCCGAGACCTGCGCGACCGCATCCGTCGACGCCAGGCCGATGAGCAGCGCGAGGCTCTGCCACATCACCAATTGATGCGGTCCTTGGACCCCGTGTAGAGCGAGCGTATGTAGGCGAGCAGCTTGAATTCTTCGTCATCGGTCTTGAGGATGCCGCCGAAGGGCGGCATCGGCGCCACCACGCTCTCCATCCCGATCCGGACGTAGCCCTTGCCCTGCAAACCTTGCGAGCCGAGCGCGATCAGCCGGAACAGCGTGTCGTCGTCGCTGCCGTACACCCAGACCTCGTTCTTGATCGAGGGGCAGATGCCGCCGCCGCCGCCGCCGCCGTGGCAGCCGTTGCACCCCGAGCCGGTGAACACCTTCTTGCCGGCGGCAATCATCTCCGGATTGCCGGTGTAGGGATTGTGGATCGTGCCGGGCTTGGCATCGGCCAGGACTTCCAAGGGCGACTTCATGGTCACCACCGAGATGGGTGCCGACACCGAAGGGCTCTTGGTCTGATCGGACGCCGAGGGCTGGTGCACATTGGCCTGCTGGCCAGCGGCGTTGGGAGCGGAGGCACCGTTGCCGGCGTTCGGGTTCGAGGCGGTAGGAACCGGGTCCTTCGGCTTGTCGCCGGTCTTCGATCCCGTGTTCGCGGGCGGAGCCGCGGAATCGTCGGCCCGTAGGCTCACCGGTGACAGGGCGATGGAGGCGGCGAGCAACCAGGTCGTTCGTTTCATCTCAATCTCTTCCATTCGCTGCCGTCGGAGACGTTAGGCTTCCGCTACCTGGTGGAGGCCTTCGCCAGCAGATCGAGCATGCGGGTCGCAGAGCCGTTGTCGTTCTTGGCCGCGATGTCGCGGGCGGTCTCGCCTTCGCCGTTGGTAGAATCGGGCTTGGCGCCGGCCTGGAGAAGGAAACCGATCATCGGCGCGTTGTCCCTGGCGGCCGCGATCATCAGCGGCGTGATGCCATCGGACGTCACGGCATTGACGTCGGCACCGCGCTTCACGAGTTCCCGCGCCACTGCGATCGAGTCGGACGTCTGCAGCAGTTTGCGGGTACGGCTCTCGGGTGGAGGCTCGCTCGCGACGACCATGAGCGGGGTGATCTTCTTGGCCGTTACCGCCTCGTCGACCTTGGCGCCGTCCTCGATCAAGGCCTTGGCGGCGTCGAACTTCTTCTCTTCGACCGCGACGGACAGCGGCGTGAAGCCGCCGGGCGCGCGCGTGTCGAGAGTGGCGCCCTTCTTCAAAAGAAGCTGGATCGCCGGCGCGTCGTTGCGCAGCACCGCGAGCAAGATCGGCGCCCAGCCATCAGAATCGGGCAGGTCGACCTTGGCACCGTGTTCCAGCAGGTAGGCGGTCGTCTCGAAGGCGCCGAGCCGCACCGCCGAAGTCAGCGGCGTGTAGCCCTGGAGGTCACGTTTGTTGATGTCGGCGCCCTTGCCGAGCAGGAACTCGAGACGGTCGTTGTCGGAGGCGAGCACGGCATCGGCGAACTCGGCGTCGATGTTCGCGCCGTCCTTCAGCCATTCCTGCAGCTTGTCCTTGGTGACGGCGCGGTTCTCGCGTCGGTATTTGGCCATCTCCTCCGGCGTGACCGTAGGCGTGGTATAGACGCCATGGGCCTTGATCGAGCCGGAGATCAGGCAGTCGGCGCACTCGACGAGCGGCACGCCGTAGGCGTCGAGGATATTGCGGATCTCGTCGCGAAGCGCGTCGAGCGCCGCGTCGATCGCGTATTTGGTGATCGCGTCCGTCTTGCGGACGCCGATCGCGACGTCGAACTCCATCGGGATGATGTCGTCCATCAGGTTGGTCGGCTGCAGCGTCAACGGTTCGCCCTTCGACTTCAGCCAGCCGGCGAACGGACCCCAGACGCCGGCGACGTCGAGCTTGCCGTCGGCGGCCTCCTTGACCTGCCACCAGGGCTGGTGTTCGACCACCAGGTCACCGTCGTGGCTGACCTCATGGACATGGACGTTGGAGACCACACCGTGGTTGGCCAGCGCCTGGCGCAGGGCGGAAAGCTCGTAGACGCCGACTTGGAGCTTGCGCAGCAGCGGGTCCGACAGACCCCTGAAGTCGTAGTGCCGATCCGTGCGCGAGGCGAGCACGTAGGTCGACTTGTAGATCGGCATGGTCGTCAGCGCCGCCTCGTAGTTGGCGGGCACGCCGAGCAGGATGTCGCATTCGTTGGTGTCGAACGTCTGACGGGTGAGGCCACGCTCGTTGAAGGGGCGCCAGAAATAAGTCGCCTTCGTGCCGAGCGCCTCCGCGATCACGCCGGCGATCTTGTTCTCGTAGCCCTCCTCCTTGATATCGGAGAACGGCATGTTGCCGGGATCGGCGCAGACACGGAAGGACGAGAAATGAACCTTGCGCGCCTCGGCTTTCGCCGCGTCGCGCTCGACCTGGGTGTAGTCCTCGAACTCTTTGTTGTTGAGCGCGGCCTGCGCCAGCGCAGCGCCCGACGTCGCGAGCAGGACCGACGCGGCGAGGATCATTCGTCCGAAGCGATAAGTCATTTCCACATCACGGTCGCGCCGGCCGCGAGCGGCCAAGCGTCAAGGAAAAATGCACCCTGTCCGGGGACCCCGATGGAGGCGGTCGTCGGACAGGGTGCGGAGCTCGTCGGTCGAGAGGACGCTACTTCGCGTCCTCGGCCGCGACCTTCTGCGGGACTCGGAAGGTGTAGAGCGTGCCGCCCTGCGGGATCTTGTCGAAGCCGCCGGCCTTGGTCAGCGCCGTCGACCCGATCGCGCCGAACTTGTCGTCGAGGTCGAGGCCCGCCACCGCCGGCAGTCCGATCCAGCCGCCGATGCCGGCGAACACCGAGACGTATTGGTGGCCCTTGATCTTGTAGGTGATCGGGTTGCCGAGGATGCCCGAACCGAGCTTGCGCTGCCACACGACCTTGCCGCTGTCGCGGTCGACGGCGCGGAAGTCGCCATTGAGGCTGCCGTAGAAGACGAGTCCGCCGTCGGTGTTCAGCGTGCCGCCCCAGTTCGGGTAGGGATCGGCGATCTCCCAGTCGGTCTTGCCGGTCAGCACGTCGAACTTCTTCAGCTTGCCCATGATGCCGGGCTTTTCCGGATACATGTAGACGTTGGCGAAGACGTAGACCGTGCCCTGCTGGGTGTGGGTGCGGGCCTGCGGCTCGTCCTCCATGCACCAGTTGTTCGTCGGCATGTAGAACTTGGTCGGGTCCTTGGGATCGACCGAGCCTGGCTGCTGGTCCTTGCCACCCATCGCGGAGGGGCAGGCCTGGGTGTTGACGCCGATCTTGAAGGGCGAGTGCTCCGGCACCTTGACGGGGCGGCCGGTCTTCAGGTCGACCTTCTCGGCCCAATTGACCGTCACGAACTTGTTGGCTCGCAGCAGATTGCCGTCCGTGCGGTCGAGCACGTAGGCGAAGCCGTTGCGGTCGAAGTGCACCAGCGCCTTGACCGGCTTGCCGTCGACATCGGGCATGTCGACGAGGATGTTCTCGTTGACGCCGTCGTAGTCCCACTGGTCGAACGGCGTCATCTGGTAAGCCCACACCACCTCACCGGTGTCGACCTTGCGGGCGAAGATGGTCATCGACCATTTGTTGTCCCACTTGCCGGAATTGCACTTCTCCTGCGTGTCCTCGCCGCAGCGCGTCGTCGGGCTCCAGTTGCCCGGGTTGCCGGTCGAGGCGTAGACGAGCTTCAGCTCGGGATCGTAGGAGTACCAAGCCCAGGGCGAGCCGCCGCCGCGCTTCCACTCGTCGCCCGGGTAGGACGATAAGCTGATGTCGTGACCGAACGTGCCGTGCTCGGGGTGCGCCTCGTTGGTCTCCGGCGTGAGACACGTTTCCTTGTCGGTGCCGTTCGACTGGCAGTTCCAGGCGAGCTTGCCGTCCTTGAGGTTGTAGGCCTCGAGCCGGCCGCGCGCGGCGAACTCGTCACCTCCGAAGCCGACGATCACTTTGTCGTTCGCGATCAAAGGCGCGCTGGTCACGGTCTCGCCGTGCTCGGGGAAGGCGTGCTTGACGTTCCAGACTTCCTTGCCGGTCTTGGCGTCGAGCGCCACGAGGAAGCCGTCGAGCGTGTTGAAGAGGATCTTGCCGTCGGCGTAGTTCACGCCACGCTCGACCACGTCGCAACAGGCGCGCGGCACGGCCGAGAGGTCGCGATCGGTCTCCTTCTTGTAGGACCAGACCTGCACCGGATTGTCGGGATCGGAAAGGTCGAGCGCCTGCACGATGTTCGGCCAAGCGGAGACGAAGAACATCATCGGCTTGCCGCCAACGTCGACGACGACGGGTTGGCCTTCGTGACCACGCAGGGCGCCGGTCGATTGTGACCAAACCATCTGCATCTGGCCGATGTTGGCCTTGTCGATGTCCTTGAGGTCGCTGTGGCGCTTGAGCCCGAAGTCGTGGCCCATGCCAGGCCAGAGGTTGGGATCCTTCAGAGTTTTGGCAAACTCGCTGTCGGAGCCGGCGAGAGCGAGACAGGGCGAAGCCGCGACCAGCGCGAGAGCGGCGGCGTGGCAGACCAGACGCGTGGTGAGTTTCATGATGCCTCCCGGCTTGGGATAAAGCAGTCTTTGCTGCCACTGGTCCCGAGAACGGCAAGCTATTGCAATAGGGCTCGTGGAAGAACCGGGAACATTCCCTGTTAAGTCAGGCTACTTTCCCAATCCGAAAGTCTAAGAAAACAATAAGCGCGTTGCTGCACTGCACTTATTTGCGGGCATAGGAAATCAGCTCCGCGAGCGAAGCCAATCCGAGTTTCTCGCGCATTATGGACGTCGCGTTGGTGATGGTCTTGACCGTGATGCCGAGGCGGGCGGCGATCCTGTCGTAACCGTTGCCCGCGCCGAGCAACTGGAAGATCTGGTTCTCACGCTCCGTGAGGCCGGGCAGCCGATGGGCGAGTTTGCTTCGCAGCATCGCGACGCTCACCGCGAGGTCGTGGGCGAGATGCGGCTTGCCCTCCAGGATCCTTTCGAAAGCCGTCGCGAACTCGCCGGAGGGTGCGTCCTTGAGCACGTAGCAGAGCGCTCCGCTCGACAGCGCCTGGGAGACGATGGCGGGATCGTTGTGCATGGAGAAGACCATGAGGCGGGACGCCGGCAGCCTGGCGGCGATGCGTTTCATCAGGGCGAGTCCGGCGAGATCGTCGCCGACGAAGGTCAGGTCGGTGACGATGATCTCGGGTCGCATCCGAAGGGCTCGCCGATAACCCAAGGCGACGCTGTCGGCTTCGACGACGTCGGCGATGCCGAGGTCGGACAGGATGCGCCGGCAGCCCTGCAGGACGATCGGGTGATCGTCGATGATCAGCACGCGGGTCACGATGGCGTCCTGTCGACCCGCGCGTTCGCGAGGTCCTCGATCGGCAGCGAGATGGTGAGCGTCGTTCCCGCGCTCGAACTGGCGAGCTCGAAGCGGCCTTCGAGAGCCTCGATCCGCTCGTGCATGCCAGCGAGACCGAGGCCCGGCTTGGTCGGCGCCGCGAGCCCGTGCCCGTCGTCGCCGATGCGGATGTCGATACGCTTCGCGACACTGTCTTCGCGAACCCCAAGCTCGATCCGCTTGGCCTTGGCGTGGCGGACGGCGTTGAAGAGGCCCTCCTGCACGCAGCGATAGATCGTGAGATCGACCAGGCTGCCGTAGCTCTCCGCGATCGGTCCGATCGCCGGATCGATGGCAACCTGGTTCGCACCGTCGAAATCGACGACGAGACGCAGAAGGCAGTCCTCGAGGGGCACCCGACCCAGCGACATCGGCCGCATGCGATCGAGCAGTCGGCGATTGAGGGATTGCACCGTCTTCGTCAACGCGACGACCGCCTCGGCCCGCCGACGGATGGCGCGATGATCCTCGAGTTTGTCGGCCGCGGTCACGATCGACGAAGCCTCGACGTCGAGCGCGAAGAGGCAGGGGCCCACCTCGTCATGCAGCTCGAGTGCGGTGCGCCGCCGCTCGTCATCCTGCGCCGTGAGCAGCTTGCGATTCAACGTGCGGTTGGCGTCGTAGGCCAACGAAAGCGTGCCGGCGGCGCGGTTGAAATGATCGGCGATGATCGCGAGCTCCGGCAGCGACGGACGCGCGAGGCGCACCGCGTAGTTGCGGCGTTCCAGATCGGCCAGGCCGCCGACCAGCGCCGTCAACGGCCTCAGGGCGCGGCCGAACAGGACGAAGAGCGCGATGAACACCACGAGGTTCAGGCAGAGGCCGGTCGCCAGGATCGCGCCGGCGTATTGCCAGGCCTCCCCGATCTCGTCGGCCGGTTCGGCCGCCACCGTCACGTCGCCTTCCCGGCGATTGTGGACCAGCAAGGGGAAGACCTTGATCGACGGTACGGGTGCGATGGCATGAGCGAACCAGGCCGGGGCACCCGCTGCGCGCTCGGCTCTGTCTCTCTGGGTATCCAGCGACGTGGTGGCATGAACGGGGGTGCCGCGAGCATCCAGGACGGCGATTCGCACGTGGCGCACGTTCCGGAAGTTCAGGTCGATGGTCTTCAGGACGATGTCCGACGGCACGTCCTGCATGATGCGGATCGTGTCGGTCACGAGGACTTCGGCCAGACGGGTCGAGGCTTCGATCTCGAGCTTCGTCGCCGAGCGGGCGGTCAGCACGATCACAGACCCGGTGAGAGCTGCCGCGAAGATATCGATGGCAATGACGACCGCAATCAATCGGCCGCGCAGCGAAAATGGAAAGAAGAGCTTCGCACGCTCGACATGTATTATATGCGCATCTCGGCGCGTACTCGTGGTGGTGGAGGTGTCAAGCATCTCACTGATGTTCAATCACAGGTCGAGTTGGCACCTTATTGTGTCAACGCCGCGTGGAGAACAGGCAAGGCAGTAGCTTCCCTCCCGTGAGCCTTGGAGTTCCCGCTGAGCCTCATGCGGCCTACTCCACTCGTGTCCTTGCACCCACGCCTGCCAGACGTGCGCCTGTGAACAGCAGCAGGCGAAAGGCGAGCCCAACCTCTGTCGATGGCAGCGTGCGTCGAGTCTCGGCCGCCGGCAGGCACGCGATGGGCCTCGAGGAGCGGCATAGCCGGCCGCTGTGCCGGTCCTTACGATTCGCTCCAACGACCGGAGATCATGAGTGCGTCTCCTTGGCGCCAGGCTCGTCGTGTCCGCCGTGCGGTGTAGATGCGGCCAGGCCGAAGCGCCTCAAGGTCGCGTCGAATGCCGGGCTGGAGCCGCGCCCGCTGGTCATGATGGCCGAGGCTGCGCGGCCGTGCGCATCTTTCCGCGGAAAACCCCTGGCCACGAGCACCGCGTCGCAGCGTCGAGCGATGGCCGGAGCGGGATCGATGAAGGTGACCGGCCACGGCGCCAGCTGGACCAGCTGATCGCGTAGCAGCGGATAGTGCGTGCAGGCCAGCACCACGCAATCGGTGCGCGTCGCGCCATCGGCGACGAAGCAGGGCGCGATCTCGTTCTTGATCGCGGCCTTGTCGATCGTACCGCCGGACAGCGCCGCTTCCGCGAGCCCGGCGAGCGCGGTCGAGCCGACGAGCGTCACCCTGCAGTCGGCGGCGAAGCTCTCGATCAAGGCGTGGGTGTAGTCGCGGGCCACCGTGCCCGGCGTGGCCAGAACGGAAATCATCTTGGAGCGCGACAGGGCGGCGGCGGGCTTGATCGCCGGCACGGTGCCGACGAAAGGGATCGCCGGGAAGGCACCGCGCAGATTCGGCAGCACGAGCGTCGAGGCGGTGTTGCAGGCGATCACGACGAGGTCGGGCGCGAAGCTGGTGATGAAGCGCCCGATCACGCCGACCACGCGGGCGACGAGGTCCGGCTCGGCCCAGCGGCCGTACGGAAAGGCCGCGTCGTCGGCGACGTAGAGATAATCGGCGTCGGGTCTGAGCGCCGTCACTTCGGCGTGGACCGTCAGGCCGCCGAGGCCGGAATCGAAGACGAGGATCTTGGGTGCGCGCGACATGCCGACGGGGGTGTGATCGTCCGCAAGGACCGGACTGGCGTCATAGCCGTTGGGAGCCGCGAGATCGATCAGCATCGCGGCCGGATCGAAGCACGATGCGGTTAACGTCGCGTCTCAGCCTCGCGGGCGGCCACGAGAGCGTGATTGCACCTCGCCTTGTTTTCGGCATGGTCGGTTGCGACGCAACAAAGGACGGAAAAGGCCGAAAGGCTGGACGAGGTGTCGTGAAGGCAGTGCATTGGGATCCCGCCGGCAAAGGGGATTGTTTCGCCTATTACGCGCGGCTGCGTCGCCACACGCCGGTGATCCGCGCCCATATCCCGACGCGCGGCACGGGCTGGGTGGTCACACGTCACGACGACGTCATGCGGGTGCTCAAGGATTCGCGCTTCTCGGCCGATCCGAAATACTCGAAGACGCCGCCGCTACTCGGCTTCGGCGGTCGCTTCGCGCCCAAGCTGATCCGGCAGATGGGCGAGGCGATGATCTCGGTCGACGACCCCGCCCACGGCCGCTTGCGCCGTCTCGTCGCCAAGGCTTTCACCCCCCGGTCGATCGACGACATGGAGCCGTGGATCGCCCGGCTCGTGCACGAGATGCTCGACGATCTCGGTCGTCGGGGCGACACGGTCGATCTGATGCACGATTTCGCCGTGCCGCTGCCGCTTCTGGTCATCTCCGAGATGCTCGGCATCCCGGAACGATGGCGGATGGATTTCCATCATCGCATCGTCCGGCTGATGGAGGTGAGCGACAAGCCGGTTCGTCGCGCGCTACGCTGGGCACCGGGATTGCCCCTGCTGTCGCGCTTCTTCGACAAGCTCATCGCGCTGCGCCGGCGCGAGCCCGACGGCAAGCTGATCTCCCGCCTGATCGAGGCCAACGAGAACGGCGATCACCTGAGCCACGACGAGCTCACCGGCATGATCTTCCTGCTGCTGTTCGCCGGGCACGAGACGAGCGTGAACCTCATCGGCAACGGCCTCGTGGCGCTGCTCGACCATCCCGCCGAGATGGCCCGGCTGAGCGCGGATCCCGGCCTGATGGATGGCGCGGTGGAAGAGATGCTGCGCTTCACCAACCCGGTCGAGTACGGCACGATGCGGTTTGCCAGGGAGGATGTCGAAGTGGCGGGCACGCGGATCGGCCAGGGTGAGATGGTGATGGCGCTGTGCGCGTCGGCCAACCGCGACGAGGCGGCCTTCGCCGATCCCGACAGGTTCGACATCGGGCGCGACACCGCTCGTCACCTCGCGTTCGGGGCCGGCCTGCACTATTGCCTCGGCTCGGCTCTGGGCCGAATGGAGACCGGCCTGGCACTGCGCGCGCTGCTCGAGCGCTTCCCGGACCTGCGCCTCGCCGTGCCGCGAAATGCCCTGCGCTGGCGCCAGGCCAGCGGCTTGCGCGGCCTCGTCGCCCTGCCGCTCGACCTTGGCGCCGCGGAGGCTGCCGCAGCCGGCTGAATTTTGGTGGACCAAGTCGCCTCGAGACGTTCGAGCTACCGCCGCGATATCGACGGGCTGAGAGCCCTCGCCGTCGTCGCCGTGATCCTGTGCCACGTCGAGGCGAGGGGGTTCGCCGGCGGCTTTCTCGGCGTCGACGTCTTCTTCGTGATTTCGGGTTACCTGATCCATCGCGATCTCGTCGGCCGTCTTGCGGCGCGGCGGCTGTCCATTCTCGCCTTCTACGGTCGCCGCCTGCGTCGGACGGTGCCGGCGCTCTACGTCGCCGCGCTGCTCAGCGCCGCCGCTGCGATCGTGGTCCTGCTGCCCGGTGACCTCGAGGCGCTGGCGAGGAGCCTCCTGAGCGTTCTCGCCAGCGTACCGAACCTCTTCTTCCTGTCGCAGGTCGGCTATTTCGACGCCGATGCCGTGACCAAGCCGCTGCTTCACACCTGGAGTCTCGGTGTCGAGGAGCAATTCTATCTCGTGGCGCCGTTGCTCGCTTTGGCGCTGCGCCCGCTGTCGCCGCGCAACCGCGTCGGCGCGATGGCGGCATCTTTCGCGCTCGCCCTCACGTTCACGCTCGTGCTGCAGCGCATGGCGCCTGCGGCGGCGTTCTACCTCATGCCGGCGCGGCTGTTCGAGTTCCTGATAGGCGCCGCGCTCGCCGAAGATTGGCTGCCCCGGGTCCGCCGTCGTTGGGCCGCGGAGAGCATCGCCGCATTGGCGCTCGTCGGCCTGCTCGTCAGCCTCACGATCTTCGACTCGGCCTTGCCCCATCCCGGCTGGCCGACGCTCGTGCCATGCCTCGCCACGGCGATGCTGATCCATAGCGGTGCCGGCGGGCAGCGCCGCACCGCCGTCTCGGGGCTGCTGTCCGCCCGGCTGCCGACGGCCATCGGGCGCATGTCGTATTCGCTCTACCTCTATCACTGGCCGATCCTGGTGCTCGCCCGCTACGCCTCTCTGCCGACGGCGCTGTCTTGGCGGCTCGGGGAGGGTCTCCTTCTGGTGGTGCTCTCGGCCGCCTCGTATCGCTTCGTCGAGCAGCCGTTCCGGACGCCGGGTTCGGCGTGGTACCGCCGTGCGCCATGGCTGCTGCCGGGAGCGGCCTCGGCGCTCGCGGCAGGCTGCGTGCTGACGCTGGCGCTCGGTGGACTGCCGAGCCGGTTCCGGCCCGACGTCGACTCGCTTGCCGCCTACGCCGCCTACCGCGAAAGGAAACCGTTTCGCGAGGGGCGATGCTTCATCACCTCTCACGACGACGACGATCGCTTCGATCGGGGCACCTGCCTGGCGCTCTCCACCGTCAAGCCGAACGTGCTGCTGATGGGCGACAGCCATGCGGCCCACCTGTGGACGGGCCTGAGCACCGTTTGGCCCGGCGTCGACTTCCTCCAGGCCACGGCGTCGGGCTGCACTCCTGTGCTCGACGCGGCGGGTGCGCGGCGCTGTACGACGCTGATGCGGGAGATGTTCGAGCGTTTCATCCCCGCTCACAAGCTCGACGCGGTGATCCTGTCTGCGCTTTGGAGCGACGCCGACATCGAGCCGTTGCGGCACACGCTCGAGGCGTTGCGACGCGAAGGGCAGCGCGTAATCGTTTTCGGACCGCTACCGCGCTACGATGTGCCGATGGCGGCGCTGCTGGCCCGCGCGGTGCTGCACGACGATCTCGACGAGGTCGCCCGCCACCGCCTTCCTTCGGCGCCTGGGCTCGATGCGCGAATGCGCGCCGTGGTCGCGCCGCTCGCCACCTACGTTTCGACCTACGACGCGATGTGCCCGGGCGGCCTCTGCCGCCTCTTCGCCGCGCCGGGGGTGCCGATGCAGTTCGACTACCACCATCTCACCGCACCAGGCGCCGATGCGCTGCTGGCGGCAGTCGCCGCCCGCCACCCCGACCTGTTCGGCGCGGCGCGAGGCCGCCTCGATGTCAGCACGCAGGAGTGACCGGCCTCACCGGTCGACCAGTAAGCGATAGCCCAGCCCGCGCACCGTCTGCAGGAACATCGGGTTGGCGGGATCGATCTCGATCTTGCGGCGAAGGCGATTGACCTGGACGTCGATCGTGCGCTCGTTGGCGTTGCCGGGCGCGCCCGGTCCGGAGAGGTCTTCGCGTGACACGGTCTCGCCGGGCGTCCGCGCCAGGATGCGTAGCATCTCTCGCTCGCGCTCGGTAAGTCGCACCAGTTCGCCGTCGCGCTTCAGCTCTCCGCGCTCGCCTTCGAACACGAACGGCCCGAAATGCATGGAAGGCGGGATGCCCGGTTCGACCTGGGTCTTGGCCCGGCGGAGGATCGAGGCGATCCGCAACGACAGCTCGCGCGGCTCGAAGGGCTTGCCGAGATAATCGTCGACGCCGATCTCGAAGCCGAGCACGCGCTCCTCGAACTCGGTCTTGGCGGTCAGCATCAGGATCGGCACGGTGGCGATGGCGCCGTTGTCGGCACGCACCCTCGTGGCGAAGGAAAAGCCGTCCTCGCCCGGCATCATAACATCGAGCACGACGAGATCGAAGCTGAAGCTCTTCATGGCGGTCGTCGCTTCGGCGGCGCTGCTCGCCGTGGTGACGCGGTAGCCTTCGGCGACGAGGTAGCGGCGCAGCAACTCGCGGATGCGGCGGTCGTCGTCGACGATCAGCAGATGTGCCGCGTCGTCCGATGGCGCCGCGCCCGTCGCTGCCGCGTCGTCGACCATTCCGCACGACCTCCGATCCTCTTGCGGTCTGCGTGCCGCGCCTCGCCACGAAAGGCTTCGGGCTTGGCTCGGTCAAGCTGCGGTGCGGTGTGAAAGCGCGGCGAGGTCAAATAGACGTGAACCGTGGCGTCCAGGCGTCAGACGCGGCGTCCGCTGCTTCGGCCAACACGCCGACGATCCGCTTTGCGATATGGGGGTCCGTGCAGACGTAGGTCGGGCTCGGATGCGGCATCCGCAGCACGCGGACGGTCGGATCGTGGCGCAGGACCAGCGTTTCGGCCGACGAGGCTGCGCGCCCGCAGAGCACCACGGCGCGCAGACGCGGAAGCCGCGCCAGGAGGTCCGGTACCAGCGCCAGTCCGGCTGCCGTCTCGGCACGCGTCGGCGCGCGATTGCGTGCCTCCGGCGCGTGGATCAGCCACGGCACGACGTTCCACAGCACACTGTCGCGTCGCGCCAACCCGGCGGCTTCGCAGAAACGCGCAATATTGCGCGCCGTGCCGGTCGGGTTGTCGCGCGATACGAAGCGGATCGTGCCGCCGCGCGGACCCGGCGTCTCCAGAAGCAGCAGGACGCGCGCCGCGTCCCCGCCGTCGTCGGGATCGAAATGCGGCACGCTACCGTGGCGCGCGACCAGTTCGGTGCGGTAGCGCTCGAGTGCCAGCATGTGCGGCGCGGCCAGCGCGCGGCGTTTCTCGTCGAAGTCGCCGGTCACTCGAAGGCGCGAAGCGCGTCGTCGAGGCGAACCCAGTCCGGCTCGGTGCCGGGCAGGCCGAACCGCAGCCGGGACGGCTCGCCAGCGAACGGCCTCACCAGGATGCCACGTCGTGCCAGCGCGACGAACAGCGCCGGCGCCGCCGGATGGGCCACGAGCCGGAACAGCGGCGTGTCGCCGAGCGGCGCAGCGCCCGTCCGGCGCAGCATGAAGGCCAGCCGCGCGCCATCCTCGCGCAGGCGAGCCCGCGTCGCCGCCAGCCAGCCGGCATCGGCGAGGGCGCGTGTTCCCAGCGTGATCGCCGGCCCGCTCACCGGCCACGGGCCGAGCGCGCGGCGCAGCGCCCCTGCCAGCGATGCCGGCATCAGGGCGAAGCCGAGGCGAAGGCCGGCGAGCCCGTAGATCTTGCCGAAGGAGCGCAGCACGATCACGCGCGCCGCGGGCAGTTGTGGGACGGCGCTAAGCCGCGGCGACGCCGCGTCGGCGAAGGCCTCGTCCACCACCAGCGTGCCGACGCGCGTGGCGAGCGGCAGCAGCGCCGCCGGTTCGAGTGTCCGGCCGTCGGGATTGTTGGGATTGACGACGATGGCGACGTCCGCGCCGGCGAGACGCTCGGGCGACGAGACCGTCGTCGGCCGTGCGCCGGCCGCGGCGAAGACGCGCGAGAACTCACCGTAGGTGGGCCCGAGGACGCGCACGTCGGGGCCCGCGAGCAGTGCCGGCAGCTGCTGTATGACGGCTTGGGTGCCGGGCGCCGCCACCGCCTCGATCCAGGGCGGCGCACGGTAGGATGCGATCGCCGCGCGTTCGAGCCGCGCGAGCGCATCCGCCTCGGGCAGCCTGGCCCAGTCGGAGGCGGCGAGGCCTTTCACGGAATAGGGTCGGGGATTGATACCGGTGGACAGGTCGAGCCATGGCTCGGGAACCTGCGGGAAGGCGCGGCGCGCCACGTCGAGGGCGCCGCCGTGGCGGGTGAAGGCACTGACTTCGATCACGCGTGCGAGCCTGACAAAGCGCGCGCGTCATGGCAACCGTCCGACAAGAGTCCGGCTGACAAGCGCCCGCCCGCCCGTCTATAGACGCGCGGCGATCGCAACCGGGAGGTGACATGGACGCCCGTCGACAGGCACCGCTGGCGCGTCATGCCATGGCCTATGTCCTTGCCGGTGGCCGCGGCAGCCGCCTCCTCGAGCTGACCGACCACCGGGCGAAACCGGCGGTTTATTTCGGCGGCAAGTCGCGCATCATCGATTTCGCGCTGTCGAACGCGCTGAACTCCGGTATCCGCCGCATCGGCGTCGCCACGCAGTACAAGGCGCATTCGCTGATCCGGCATCTGCAGCGCGGCTGGAGCTTCTTCCGCCCCGAGCGCAACGAGAGCTTCGACATCCTTCCCGCGTCGCAGCAGGTTTCGGAGAACCTCTGGTACGCCGGTACCGCCGATGCCGTGTACCAGAACACCGCGATCATCCGGGACTATGGGCCGCGCTACATCGTCGTGCTCGCCGGCGACCACGTCTACAAGCAGGATTACGAGCTGATGCTGCAGCAGCACGTCGACACCGGCGCCGACGTGACGGTCGGCTGCCTCGAAGTGCCGCGTATGGAGGCCACCGCCTTCGGCGTGATGGCGGTCGACGAGCACGACGGGATCGTCTCGTTCCTGGAGAAGCCGGCGGACCCGCCGCCGATGCCCGGCAAACCCGATGCCGCGCTGGCCTCGATGGGCATCTACGTCTTCGAGGCGGAGTTCCTGTTCGAGCAGCTCCGGCGCGATGCCGCAGACCCGACGTCCAGCCATGATTTCGGCAAAGACATCGTTCCCTTCATCGTCAAGCACGGCAAGGCGGTGGCCCACCCGTTCGGCCGCTCCTGCGTACGCTCCTCTGGCGAGGCCGAGCCGTATTGGCGCGACGCCGGCACCCTCGACTCCTACTGGGAGTCCAATCTCGACCTTTGCGACATCGTGCCCGGTCTCGATCTCTACGACCGCGACTGGCCGATCTGGACCTACGGCGAGATCGTGCCGCCTGCCAAATTCGTGCACGACGTCGATGGCCGTCGAGGCCGGGCCACCAACTCGCTGGTCTCGGGCGGCTGCATCGTGTCCGGCTCGGAGATGAGCTGTTCGCTGCTGTTCACCGGCGTCCACGTGCACTCGTTCGGCAACATCCACGGCGCGGTGGTCCTGCCCTATGCCGAGGTTGGCCGCGGCGCCCGGCTCAAGAACGTGATCGTCGACCGGGGAGTCCGCATCCCGGAGGGGCTCGTCGTGGGCGAGGATCCGCAGCACGATGCCGCCCGCTTCCGCCGCACCGGCAAAGGCATCTGTCTGATCACGCAGCCGATGATCGATCGGCTGGTCAACTGATCGGTCGTAGTCGGCCGTGGATTGATCAACTTCGGCGATGCTTAACAGGCGGTGTGCGCAATATCGGCAGATCGCTGCAGACCCGGAACGCTCTGGCAGTGCGACGGCGCTAGCCTTCGGGCGATGTCCGACCTTGCTCCCTTCGTTCTCGACACCCTCGGCGCCGTCCTCGCGGTCGTAGCGCTGGTGTTGTTCGTCGTCGCGGCGAGACGCCGAACATACCGGTTCCAGGGCGAGGTCGATGCGTTGCGCGACGAGATCTGGGAGCTGCGCGAGGCCTCGGCCGCGCGGGAAAGGGCGGAGGCGGCCAACGAGGCCAAGTCCCGCTTCCTCGCCAACGTCAGCCACGAAGTGCGAACCCCGCTGAACGGCATCCTCGGCATGGCGGAGCTGCTTGCCGGCACGCGGCTCGATGCCGAGCAGGAGACCTACGTCGCCGCGATCCGCTCGTCCGGGGGCGCGCTGGCGAGCCTGATCGACGAAATCCTCGACTTTTCCAAGATCGAGGCCGGCAAGCTGGACATCGCGGCCGAGCCCTTCGACGTGATGCATCTCGTCGAAGGCGTCGCCGAGCTGCTGGCACCCCGCGCGCAGGGCAAGGGGCTCGAGATCGCCGCCACCTTGTCCGCCGACGTGCCGCGACGCGTGGTCGGCGATGCCGTGCGCCTGCGCCAGATCCTGCTCAACCTCGCGGGCAATGCCGTGAAGTTCACCGAGCAAGGCGGTGTCGGCATCATTGTGGCCCTGGCGCAGGATAGCTTGCTGCGCTTCGATGTCATCGACACCGGGCCGGGTGTGCCGCTGGCGCGCCGCACCGCCGTCTTCGAGGATTTCGAGCAGGCCGACGGATCGACCACCCGCCGCCACGAGGGCACCGGTCTCGGCCTCGCCATCTCCAAGCGCCTCGCGGAACGGATGGGCGGATCGTTGGCGTTGGCGGATGGCCCCGGCGACCGCGGGTCGCGCTTCACCGTAACCCTGCCGTTCGAGAGTGTCGGACTTCCGGCCGCGTCGGTCGCCCGCGCGCCAGTCGCGACCGCCATGCTGGTGGCGGATTCTCCGTTCGAGGCCTCGTTCCTGAAGGCGCGGCTCGCGGAAGCGGGCGTCTCCCTCACGCTGGTCGGCGACGCGGATGCGGCCCGCGCCCGCCTTGAGGCCGGCGCGACGTTCGACCTGGTCATGGTGGATTGCGCGCTGGGCGAGGCGGCGACCCAAATGCTCGCCACCGCAACCCGGGAGGCCGCCGTCGAGCACACGCTCGTGCTGTTCTCTCCCTACGAACGACGCGCCTTCGGGCAGACCGCGGCACGGGGATTCGACGGCTGGCTGGTCAAGCCCGTGCGTCACGACTCCTTGCTCGCCGCCCTGCGGGGCCGGCGTCCCGCGCCAGACCGCGAGCCCGCTCCGGCGTCGGCCGCCGACGCTTGCGCGATGAAGGTGCTGCTCGCCGAGGACAACGCGATCAACGCGCTGCTGGCCACGAGGCATCTTCAAAGGCTTGGGGCCCATGTCACCCATGCCCCGGACGGCATCGCCGCTTTGGCGCTGGCCGAGGCGGCGATGGACGGCGACCAGCCTTTCGACGTGCTCGTGCTCGACATCCGCATGCCCGGGCTCGACGGCTTGGAGGTCGCGCGCCGCGTCCGGCTCGCCGAGCTCGCGCGCGACGCTCGTCCGGCTCGTCTCGTGGCGCTCTCCGCCGACCTTTACGGCGCCGAGCGCCGGTGCGCGCAGCAGGCCGGCCTCGACGCGTTCGTCGCCAAGCCGGTGACGTTCGATCGGCTGGCGGAGGCCGTCTCCGCGATGGCGATGCCGGCGACCGTGGATTGAGGCGGAGACGCGATCAGCGACTGCCGGCTCATTCGAGCAGCCGGATCAGCTTTTCGCCTGCCGGGGTGCTGAGCTCGTTCTGGCTCAGTGTGCCGTCGGCCGGGGAGACGTCGGCCTTCCGCGAGACGTTGGCCTGCGCGAAGAAACGCGAGGCCAGGGCGAGGTAATCGGCCTTGCTGATCCCCTCGTCACCCTCCCCATCGCCGATGTTCGCTGCCTTGAGATCGTCGGCGGTGACGCGGCCGCCGAGTTGCAGGATCGTCATCTTGCCGCCGTTGGCCTTGGCGATCACGTCGTAATTGTGGGCCGCGGCATCGCGAACTTCGTCCAAGGTGAGTTTCCCTTTCTCCTTGGGATGAAGGCGAGCCATCATCGCCGCTCCGCCCATCGCGGCCATCGCCGATCCGATCGGGAGAGCGCAGACCGGCCAAGCCAGCAACAACGGCACCGCTGCAATGCGCGCGAATCTTCCCATGGCGAACTCCTCCGTCGTCTAAGCAATGGTGGATAGCACGGAGGCGTCTCAGGTCGAGGCGCCTCGGAGCGCCTTCGTGGGCGGGAGACGATCGTGATGCCGGCGGTAGCGGCTGAACTCGACGCGTTGCGGGTCCGGATCGAGGCGATGGCGGCGCGCATCGGCCTGCGGCCCGCGCATCTGCCGACCTATGGCATGTCGGATCAGTCCGCTCGACCTGCCATACTCTACGACGACTCGTGGCATTATTTGATCGCCGAACGCGGCGAGGAGTACAGCCGCGAGACGAGATACCGCGCCGATGATCTTCTCTTCTTCGTGTTCCGCGATGCCACGGCGATGGCGGCGGGGGAGCACGAGATCGCGCATCGGCAACCGGGTCGAGACAGCCGTCGGCTACGATTCGAGCGGCAGGTCGAGCTGCTTATGCGTCTCGACGAGGCGTGGGGACGGCGACAGCGCGGCGACATCGAACGGCTCCTCGCGCGCCACCCCTACCGCGATGCCACGCCGACCGCATCGGAGCGTCCGGCGCGCCGCCAGCGTCCCGCCATTCTGCTCTCGGCGCTCGCCGTGGGGTTCAACGCCGTCGCGGCATCGGGTTGCGCCGCCCTCGTCGTCGTCGCGTCCAGCCGCCCGGGAGTTTTGCTCGCGGTCGCCGGCATCGTGTTCTTCGGCCTCGCCGCGGCCGGCTTCGGCTTGATGCTGCGGGCGTCTTGGATCGCGTCACGGGATGCACGTCGCGGCCGGTGATTTGCTCGCGCTTTCCCGGTATAGACGCGCCATGACCAATCAGACCTCCCGCAAGCATTTCGGCACCGACGGCATCCGCGGCAAAGCGAACGGGATCATCACGCCGGATCTGGCGATGAAGGCGGCGCAGGCCACCGGCATCCTGTTCCAGCGCGGCGACCATCGCCATCGCGCGGTCATCGGCAAGGACACTCGGCTTTCGGGCTACATGATCGAATATGCGATGGTTGCGGGCTTCACCTCCGTCGGAATGGACGTTCTGCTGCTCGGCCCGATGCCGACGCCGGCCGTCGCCATGCTGACGCGCTCGATGCGCGCCGACGTCGGCATCATGATCTCGGCTTCGCACAACCCGTACGAGGACAACGGCATCAAGCTGTTCGGGCCGGACGGCTACAAGCTCTCCGACGAGATCGAGAGCCGGATCGAGAAGCTCATCGACGGCGAGCTGCAAATCAAGCTCTCCAAGTCGCATCTTCTCGGGCGCGCCAAGCGCGTCGACGACGCGATCTCGCGCTATATCGAATTCGCCAAGATGACCTTGCCGCGGGACGTCTCGCTCGAAGGCCTGCGCGTGGTGATCGATTGCGCCAACGGCGCCGCCTACAGGGTCGCGCCCGAGGCGCTGTGGGAGCTCGGGGCCGAGGTGTTCTCGATCGGCATCGAGCCCGACGGCTTCAACATCAACCGCCGCGTCGGCTCGACGGCGCCGGATGCCCTGGTGAAGAAGGTGCGCGAGATGCGCGCCGACATCGGCATCGCGCTCGACGGCGACGCCGACCGCGTGTTGATTGTCGACGAGACCGGTCGCGTGGTCGATGGCGACCAGCTGATGGCGGCGGTGGCGGAGTACTGGCAGGAGGAGGGCAAGCTCTCCCAACCCGGTATCGTCGCGACGCTGATGTCGAACCTCGGGCTCGAGCGCTATCTCGCCTCCATCGGGCTCGGGCTCGCGCGCACTGCGGTCGGCGACCGCTACGTGCTCGAGCACATGCGCCAACACGGCTACAATCTCGGTGGCGAGCAGTCCGGCCACATCATCCTGTCCGACTACGTGACCACCGGCGACGGGCTGGTGGCGGCGCTGCAGGTCATGGCTCTCGTGAAGCGCCGGGGGCGCCCGGTGTCCGAGGTGTGTCGCCGCTTCGAGCCGGTGCCGCAGGTGCTGAAGAACGTGCGCATCGAGCCGGGACGCAAGATGCCGGAGGACAAGGTGGCCGCTGCGGTGGCCGCTGGCAAGGCGCGGCTCGGCGCGGGCGGGCGCCTGGTCATAAGGCCGTCCGGCACCGAGCCGGTGGTGCGGGTGATGGGCGAGGGCGACGATGCCGATCTCGTCGAGAGCGTCGTCGACGACGTTTGCGCGGCGCTTGGGGCGGCAGCGTAGCTCAAACTTTGTGCATTGCGGCAAAACGGCCCTAACGTTAACCGCCCGTTTCCCGAAACGACCGATGATCGCGCTTTCTCGTAGGATTGCTCGCGACGATGGTCCGCTTCATCAACAGCCGCCTGTCGATCCCTGCACGGCTTTGGCTGATGGTCGTGGTCTCGGCCGTGCCCGACGTGCTGTTGACCGGCCTCTATGTTCAGCAATCCTCCCTCGATATCGCCTTCGCGCAGAAGGAGATCGACGGAACGAACTATCTCGCCGGCCTCTGGACGCATTTCGCATCGGTGGCCCAGACCGGCGCGACGACCCGACCCGCACCGCTGTCGAAGGACTACGATACCGAATTCACGGCCGACGATGCCGCGAAGGCCTACGAGTCGGCGCGTGACGTCACCGAGAAGCTCGATGCCGGCAAGGCGCTGATCGGCACCGTCGCCGACAATTCCAACCTGACGCTCGATCCCGATCTCGACAGCTTCTATGCCATGGATGCCGACACTGTGCGTTTGCCCGGTATCGTGGCGGCGTCGATCGCGATCGGCAAGGCCGCCGCAGAGCCGGTCGGCACGCCGTCGCGCCTCGTCCATATCGCCTTCGCGGTCAACCGGCTCGAGATCAGCGCCGCAGACGCCAACGCGTCGCTGACGGCGGCAATGAAGAACAACAAGACAGGGTCGACCAGGACGGCGCTGGCCGGCTTGACCGCGGAGCTGAAGCGGGCGTCGGACGCGCTCGCCGGGCAGGGCCGCGCCTTGCTCGAAGGCGGCGCGGCCCCCGACCTCGACGCCGACAAGGTCCAGCTGCTCGCGCGCACCGACTTAACTTGGCTCGCGACGAACGCCGAGCTCAAGCGTCTGCTGCAGTCGCGCGTGACGGGATTTCATAACAAGCTCGCCGTGAACCTGCTGATCGCCGCGGCTTCGCTGCTCGTCGCCTACTGGTTGTCGAAGACGATCTCGGCCGGCTTGTCGCGTCGTGTCTCTGGCCTCGTCGCCGTAATGAAACGGCTCGTCGCGGAGGATGCCACGCCGACGATCCCCTACCTCGACGATCGCAACGAGACCGGCCAAATCGCGAAGACACTGCTGGCGTTCAAGAACAGCCTTGCGGCTCGCAAGCAGCTCGAGGGCGAGCAGGTGGCAGCCGGAGAACAGACACTGGTCGTGGACGCGGTCGCGATGGGCTTGGACGCGCTCGCGCGGGGCGATCTCACGGCCACGCTGTCGCAGAGCTTCCCTCCCGCCTACGATCAGATCCGCGTCGACCTCAACGCCGCCGTCATGACGCTACGCGAAAGCATGCTGACGATCGCGCGCAGTGCCGATGCGATCAAGGGGGGGACGACGGGCATCGTCGGCTCCACCAGCAGGTTGGCACGCCGGACCGAGGAGCAGGCGACCTTGCTGCGCGTCTCGGCCTCGGCGCTCGACGAGGTGACGACGACGATCCAGGTCGCGGCGCGCGATGCCGCCATCGTCCACGACATCGTCGGCTCGGTGCAGTCCGAGGCGACGGCCAGCGGCGACGTGGTCCGGCAGGCCATCGACGCGATGGGCGCGATCCAGGGCTCCTCGGAGGAGATCGGCGTGATCATCGGGGTCATGGATGAGATCGCGTCGCAGACCAATCTTCTGGCACTCAACGCCGGCATCGAGGCGGCGCGCGCCGGCGTCTCGGGGCGCGGCTTCGCCGTGGTGGCGTCGGAAATCCGTGAACTGGCAGAGCGCTCCGCGCGAGCCGCCAACGAGGTCCGCAAGCTCATCTCGACCTCGTCCAAGCAGGTCGGACAGGGTGCGGCCCTCGTCGATGCCACCGGCAAGGCCCTGGAGAGCTTCATCGCGCGGATCGGCGAGACCGGCATCGCGATGACCGCCATCGCCGCCGGCGCCTCCGCGCAGGCCGAGCGACTGCGCCAGATCAACGGCGCGATCGGCGAGATGGACATGGCCACGCGGACCAGCGCCACGATGGTCGAGGAGACGAACGCGGCGACGCAGGCGCTGAAGGGCGAAACGGAGCGCCTCGCGGCACTGGTCGGCCGCTTCCGCATCGACGACGTCCCGCCGCAGGTGCGGCTCGTCGCCTGACGCCTATAATGGGTGTCGACGATCTATCGGCCGTTCGCGCTGAGCGGGTCTGCGCCGAAGCCAATGGCGCAACCCCGGCAAGCAGCGCCACGAGCGGATCGAACGCCTTACAGGTCGCCGACCAGGAACTGCGCGCGACCGCGCCCGAACGACCAGTCGGCATCGCTGTTGATCACGAAGCAGACCATGACGTCGGTCGGCTTGATCCCGCACTTCGCTTCGAGCTTCTCGGTCAGCAGGCGGTAGAAGGCCGTCTTCATCTCCTCGCTACGCGGGCGGCTGGTCACCTGCAGCATGACCACCTTGTCGGTCCGCGGGATGTCGAGGCCAGTGTCCTGAATGATCAGGCGCGAGGCTTTGTGCTCGTGGACGATCTGGTAGCGGTCGCGAACCGGCACCTTGAGCGCTTCCAGCATCGCCTCGTGGGCGGCGTCGAGCAGCGTCCCGAGCTCGGCGTCGGTTCGGCCCTCGACGAGGTCGAAGCGGAGAAGTGGCATCGTTCATCCTTTTCTTTGCACGGGCCTAGGAAGCGCGTCGTCGAGCCAAGTCAAGCCGCGTGCCGCGCGGCGTTTCACGTGGAGCATGAGAATAAAGCAAGAACGCCAAGGGTCGTCGGAGCAAGGCGAGTCTCTTGCTTTTCGACGGCCCTCTTGTATAAGCCACGGCTTCGAACCGCCCGGCCGTAAAGGGCTGCCGTGGCGGTTCTTTCGTCTCCCTCGCGAGGCGCGGCGGCACGCTGGTGTCGTCCAGACATCAAGATGGGCCTCAGAAACCCACGGAGAACGAAATGCCCAAGCTCAAGACGAAGTCGGGCGCCGCCAAGCGCTTCAAGATCACTGGGACTGGCAAGGTCGTCTACACCCAGGCCGGCAAACGCCACGGCATGATCAAGCGGACCAACAAGCAGATCCGCAACCTGCGCGGCACCAACGTCCTCTTCAAGACGGATGGCGACAACGTGAAGAAGTACTTCCTGCCTAACGGCTGAAGCTGATCTTCGCCCTCATCTCGTATTTGAAAGGACAGCCACCATGGCTCGCGTAAAACGCGGCGTCGCCGCCCATGCCAAGCACAAGAAGACCCTGAACGCGGCGAAAGGCTTCTACGGCCGCCGCAAGAACACCATCCGCACCGCCAAGGCCGCCGTCGACCGGTCGATGCAATACGCGACGCGCGACCGCAAGGTGAAGAAGCGGACGTTCCGCGCCTTGTGGATCCAGCGCTTGAACGCCGCCGTCCGCGAGATGGACGTGACCTACTCGCGGTTCATCGACGGCCTGAACCGCGCCGGGATCGAGATCGACCGCAAGGTCCTGTCCGATCTCGCGATACGCGAACCGGCCGCCTTCGCGGCGATCGTCGAGAAGGCCAAGGCAGCGCTGCCGGCCTGAGCTAGCGCAAGGAGATCGACGCAGGCCCCGGAGCGGCTTCGCCGCCCCGTGGTTTCTTCGCCTTCGGCTCGCAGCGACGAATCAGAGTTGGCAGTCGAAGATCGATCCTAGAAATCCGACGCCAACCCTTTGACCTCCCAATCGCCGTAGCGGACCGGCTCCTTGCCGCCCCGCCCGCGAAGCTCTCGCGGGCGGTCTGCCGTTTCCGCCGCCGCCGCGAGCCGCCGCAGCTCCGCTTCGGCCAAGGCGCGTTGCGCCTCGGGCGACAAGGTCTTGGACGTCTCGTCCATCAGATCGCCTGCTGGTTCTTGTCTTCTTCGAGCGCGCAACCCGTGATGCGCCAGTCGCCGTCGACCTTCTCGAAGGAATAGATCGCCGACCACACGGTGCCGTCGGCCGCCACCACGGTCATCTTCTGGAGAGGGCCGTGCGGCGAAGGCTCGACACCGGTGAAGGTGGTGCTCTTCGGCTTGATCAACGCGCCGTAGTGGCCTTTGACCATGTCGAGGAATTTCGCCGGATCGGGAAACTGGTTGCGGATCGCCGGTGCGGCGAACGTCTCCGCCGCGGCACCGTCGCCCCGACCGAGCGCCTCCAGCTGCTGCGAGACGACGGTCTGAAGCGCCGATTTCGTGCCGGCATCGTAATCGTCCGCCGCGAATGCGCTGGCCGCCATCAGGATCGCCGCCGCAAATGTCGCGACGATCGTTTTCACTTGTGCACCCGTCATCTCGTCGTCTCCGACCACGCTCTAACGTAAGACGGGATCCATCGCCTGGCGAGAGGCGCTGCGCCGCACGTCGTTTCGCGCGATGCAACGCGTGCCGCTGTCACGCCCGCTGCCGCGAACCTTTCAGCTGTAGCGCTTCGCCATCAGCGCGATCCGGCGCTCGAGCGCGGGGAAGGACCGAGGCCGCTCGCATCGATCAAGACCGATCAAGCGCGCGGTGGACTTGTTTCGACAATCGAAGGACGGCTGCGCCTCGCGACCCTGTCCGATGTCGGATCGTCGACAGTGTCGGGATCTTGCGCGACCTCCTGACATTGGTCACCTGTTCGCGCATCCCGAGCTTCGATCGGTGCGTGTGTCGACCGACGGAAGGCGGCACGGCCGCTCGGCGTCAGGCGTGGCCGCCGGTTCGGGTGTCGACCTCGCCTTTGCTCCGACGCCAGCGGTGCTCGCGCAAGGTCTGGAAGGTGACGTAGAGCATCGGGATCAGGAAGATGCCCAGGGCCGAGGCGGCGATCATGCCGCCGAACACCGGCGTGCCGACGCCGCGGCGCGAGATCTGCGCAGCGCCCTGGGCGACCACCAGCGGGTAGAGGCCGGCGATGAAGGCGATCGAGGTCATCATCACGGCGCGAAAGCGCATCTTCGAGCCGAGGATCGCCGCCTCGACGATGCCGGTGCCCTTCTCGCGTTCGTCCTTGGCGAATTCGACGATCAGGATGGCGTTCTTGGCGGCGAGTGCGATCAGCACGACGAGGCCGATCTGCGCGTAGAGATCGAGCGAGAGACCGCTGAAGAGGATCATCGCGAACGATCCGGCGACGCCGACCGAAACCGACAGCAGCACCGGCACGGGAATCATCCAGCTCTCGTAGAGGGCGACCAGGAACAGGAAGGCGAACAGCAGGGCCAGCGCCAGGATGGTGCCGGTCTTCGAGCCGGCCTCGTGCTCCTGGTAGGCTGTGCCGGTCCATTCGAAGCCGTAACCCGACGGGAGCGTGCTGGCCGAGATGTCGGACATGGTCTGCAGCGCCGTGCCCGAGGAGACGCCGGGGGCCGGCGAGCCTTGAATCGAGATCGCGCGGTAATTGTTGTAGCGCGTGATGATCTGCGGGCCGAGCACGATGCGGCTCGCCGCCAGCGAGGCCATTGGCACCATCTCGTTCGTCTTGTTGCGAACGTAGATCTGCTCGATGTCGGAGGCCTGCCGCCGATCCTGCGCCTCACCCTCGATGTTGACCTGCCAGACGCGGCCGAAAATGTTGAAATTGTTGATGTAGGAGCCGCCCAACGTGGCGCCGAGCGTGTCGAAGATCGAGCCGATGCTGACGCCCAGCGACTGCGCCTTGACGCGATCGATGTCGAGGAAGATCGAGGGCGTGGTCGCCGTGTAGGTCGAGAACACCCGGGTCAGGAGCGGACTGGCGTTGGAGGCGGCGAGCAGCCCCTGCATGACGCTGGCGTTCTGCACCGGATCCTGCCCCTCGAGCGCCTCTAGGATGTACTCGAAGCCGCCCGAGGTGGAGAGGCCGATGATCGGTGGTAGATTGAAGGCGATGATGTTGGCTTCGCGGATGCTCGCAGCGTCTGTGAAGA
>CAXTVT010000019.1:0-52229 GCA_964247745.1 uncultured Beijerinckiaceae bacterium | reverse complement strand
GAGGCCATCGAGCCGTCGCGGCCGAGGAAGTAGATGTCGGGCCGCGCCGCCATGTAGGCGTCCATGCCGACTTCCGAGCCGAAGCTGTGCACCTGCGTGACCCAGCCGGACTCGATCGCCGGGATCAGCGTCGGGTGCGGGTTCAACGCGAAATGCGTGCAGATCCTGCCCTTGAGGCCGAGCTTCTCGGCGTAGGTCGGCAGCAGCAGCTCGATCGCCGCGGTGTTGAAGCCGATGCCGTGGTTGAGGCGCTTGACGCCGTAGGGCTCGTAGATGCCGCGGATCGCCAGCATGGCGGTGAGGATCTGCGTCTCGGTGATCTGCGCCGGATCGCGGGTGAACAAGGGCTCGACGTAGAACGGCTTCGGCGTCTCGACGACGTAGTCGATGCGGTCGCCCGGCACGTCGACGCGGGGCAGCTTGTCGACGATCTCGTTGACCTGCGCGACGACAAGGCCCTGCTTGAACGCCGTGGCTTCGATGACGACGGGCGAATCCTCGGTGTTCGGCCCCATGTAGAGATTGCCATGACGGTCGGCCTGGCGCGCCACGGTGAGCGCCACCTTGGGCGTGAGGTCGATGAAATAACGCCCGAACAGCTCGATGTACGTGTGGATCGCGCCGAGCTCGATCTGGCCGGCGTCGAGCGCCCGGGCCACCGCCGCGCCCTGCGGGCCGGAATAGGAATAGTCCAGCTTCCTGGCGATGCCCTTGGCGAACAGGTCGAGGTGTTCGGCGAGCACGATGCCGGACTGCACGACGTGGATGTCGTGCAGCACCTTGGGATCGGCCTTGGCCAAGGCGCGGGCCAGGAAGTCGGCCTGTTTCTGGTTGTCGCCCTCGAGGCAGAGCCGGTCGCCGGGGCGGACAATGGCCTCGAGCAGCTTGGTGACGTCGCCCGAGGGCACGACCTTGCCCTTGGCGAAACGCGAACCCGCCGCGAGCCGCGCGTCGCGGTCGGCTCTTTCCTTACCCCAGTCGCTCATGCGGTCTCCTGTCATGCCGCAAGGGTCGCGCGCAAGCGACCGGGTTCAAGCCGTGCCGAACCGTGGGGCTGAGCTGCGCACGGCGCAGGCGCTTGACGGGATCGAGAGAAGGCCCCTATGCGAACACAGGGAGTGTACGCAATGACCGAATTGCGAGTTGGCGTGCGGGACCTTCGCAGCAATCTGACCCGCTATCTGCGCGAGGCCGAGCGCGGCAACCGCGTCCTCGTGACGTCGCGAAACATCGTCATCGCCGAGATCGGGGCGCCACCGAAAGATCCACCGCTCCCGCCCCGACAGTTCGGCCTCCTCAAAGGCAAGATCAAGATTGCGGACGACTTCGACACTTGGCCGGACGATATCCTGGACAGCTTCGAACGATGAAGTTCCTTCTGGATACACATGTCCTGCTCTGGTGGCTCGCGGGGAACGAGCGGCTGCGGCCCGCGGATCGGGCCTGATCGAAGATCAGGCCAACATGCTTCTCGTGAGTGTCGTCTCGCTCGGGGAAATCGTCATCAAGATCCGGATCGGAAAGCTCGACGTCGAGATGGCGTATGTTGAAAGCGCGATCGCGAGGCTGGGCTTTCACAAGGTGTGGATCTCGCCTGATCATGTCGCGAAAATCGTCGGCTTGCCCACCGCCCACCGCGATCCTTTCGACCACATGCTCATCGCACAGGCCCTCGTCGAGGATGCGACCCTGATATCGGCCGACGCGATCATGACGCGCTATCCCGTTCGGTTGATGCAGGTCTAAATCGATGTCCTCCTGAAATCCTCGGGTCGTAGGACGCCGGCCCAAAGGGGCCATCATCGCGGCGTCTAAGTCGCAGTCCTTCGGAGTCCGCCGATGCCGTCGTTGTCGCTACGCTTGGCCCTCCTCGCCACGGTTCTCGCCGGTCCGGTTGCGGCAGGGGCCGCCCCGACCGCCGCCCCGCCGCCCTATACGAACCGGCTCATCGACTCCGCCGATCCGTACCTGCTGCTGCACGCCCACAATCCCGTGGACTGGTATCCCTGGGGGCCGGAGGCCTTCGCCAAGGCCAGGGCGGAGGGCAAGCCGATCTTCCTCTCGATCGGCTATTCCACCTGCTACTGGTGCCACGTCGCCGAGACGACGATCTACTCCAATTCCGCCATCGCCAAGCTGATGAACCGATGGTTCGTCAACGTGAAGGTCGATCGGGAAGAGCGCCCGGACGTCGACCGCCTCTACATGGACGCGACCACCATGCTCGACGGCCATGGCGCCTGGCCCAACAACCTGTTCCTGACGCCGGACGGCGCGCCGTTCTACGCCGGCAGCTACTTCCCGCCCAAGGACGACGGCGACCAACCCGGCTTCCCCAAGGTGCTCGCGGCGATCCACGACCTCTGGGTCGACCATCGTGCCGAGCAGGTGACGCCCGCGGCGACCGAGATGATGAAGGCGCTCCGCGCGCTGGCCGCCAAGCACGACGAGGCCGGCACCCTCCCGGTGGTGCCGCGCGCCTGGCTCAGCACCGCGGCGCAGATGCTGCTGCCGGGTATCGACCCCGTCAACGGCGGCCTCGGGTCGCCGAAGTCCGGCCCCAAGTTCCCGCAGGTCCCGGCGCTGGATCTGCTCGCCGCCGACGCCCGGCTCGACGAGGACGCGCCTGCCGCCGCGGCCCTGGCGAAGACGCTGGATGCCATGGCCTACGGCGGCATCGACGACCAGCTCGGCGGCGGTTTCTTCCGCTACGCGACCGAGCCGACCTGGTCGATCCCGCATTTCGAGAAGATGCTGACCGACAACGCGCAGCTGCTCGCGCTCACCACGTCGCAGGCGAAGGCGACCGGAGACGCGTTGGATCGCGATACCGCGATGGCCGTGGCACGCTTCCTCCTGCGCGACATGCAGCTCGCGGGCGGCGGCTTCGCCACGGCGCTCGATGCCGAGACCGACGGCGTCGAGGGCCTGACCTACCTTTGGACGCGGCAGCAGGTCGAGGACGTCCTCGGCGCCGCGGAGACCGAGCGCTTCCTCGCCGTCTACGCGCTGACGCCGCTGCCGGAGCAGCGCGGCGCGGCGGCTGGCGGACCACCGGCTGGCGTGCTGCGCCTCCGCCTGCCCGTGGCCGAGACGCTCGCTCGGACCGGCGTCGCCGATCCCACCGCGCTGATCGCCTCGATGGCGCCGTCTCGGGGCAAGCTGCTCGCGGCGCGGGCCGCCCGTCCGCAGCCTGCCCGCGACGACAAGGTGGTGACCGGCTGGAACGGTCTCGCGATCGGCGCTCTGGCCCAGGCGGGCCAGACCTTCGCATCACCCTCGTTCACCGCCGCGGCCGTGAAGGCGGCGGCCTTCATCTGGGACCACGCCCACGATCCCGCGAGCGGCGCGCTCGCGCATCAGATCTTCGAAGGCAAGGCGGCGATCGAGGGCACGCCGGAGGATTATGCGGCGTTGGGTGTCGGTTATCTCGACCTCGCCGACGCGACGGGGAACGCGACCTGGTCGCGGCGGGCGACGCAGCTCGCCGACGCCATGCTGCAACGATTCCTGCAGCCCGACGGTCGCTTCGAGGCCGGCGCCGGCCTGCTGCCGGTGGCGCTCGGCGACGACGAGGATGCCGACCTGCCTTCGGGCACCGCGTCGGCGCTGGCGCTGCTGGGACGGCTCGCCGCGGCGCCCGACGGCGGGCGTTTCGCTGCCGCGCAGGCCAGGATGGCGACGCGGCTCGCCGGCACGATCGGCGCGCACCCCGCGACCTGGCCGAGCGCGGTGGTGGCGCTGGCCGAGCACCCGCCGAGCCAAACGGCGCTCGCCGCCGCGGCGCCGACGGCGATCAAGGTGGCCTCGACGGCTGCCCCTACCGAGCCGCACGTGCCGGCGACATCGGACCACGTCCGCGCCAGCGCCGCGACGACCCGCACGCCGGACGGCGAGATCGTCACCGTCACGCTCGACGTCGACCCCAGCTACCACATCAACGCCCACGTGCCTTCGCTCGACTACCTCGTCCCGACCGAGCTCGCCTTCACCGGTGCCGCGGCCGGCACGGTGGCCTATCCCACGGCACGATCGTTCCAGCCGGCGTTCAGCAAGACCGCCCTGAGCGTCTACGAGGGCGAGGTGACGCTCACCGCGACACTGCCGAAGGGATCGGCCGGCTGGCACGCGACCGTGACGGCGCAGGCCTGCGACGCCCACACCTGCCTGCCGCCGTCGACCCTGCCGGTCGCGGCCGCGACGAAGCCGGGCGGCTGATCATCGAGAGATCGAAGCCGCTCTTGACCGACTCGCTCCCGCGCGCGACCACAGGGCCATGCGCGCGCCCAACGTGTACACGATCTCGCCCGCTCAACCGTTCGTCGCCACGGTGGTCGAGCGCTTCCTCGCCGGCGGGCTAGGGATCGGCGCGGCCCCGGCGGACGATCCGCTGGCGTTGGCCTCGACGCGCATCTACGTGCCGACCCAACGTGCCGCGCAGGCGCTCGCCGCCGAGTTCCGGTCGCGCGCACGCGGTCCCAGCGTGGTGCTGCCGCGCATCCTGCCGCTCGGCACGCTCGAGGCGACCGAGACCGAGCTGCTCTTCACCGAGCCGGATCTTGCCCTTTCCGGCTTGCCGCTCCCGCCCGCCGCGTCCTCGATCTGGCGTCGCCTGCGCCTCGCCGAGCTGATCCAGACATGGGCGGCGGCGATCGACGGCGCGCTGCAGCGTGTCGACGGCGCGGGTCGCCGCATCACCGATCCGAGCGAGGCGTTTCGCGTCGCCACCTCGCCGGCCGATGCTTTCGCGCTTGCCGGCGACCTCGCCCGGCTCATCGACGAGATGACCATAGAGGACGTGCCCTGGCGCAGCCTCGACGCGCTGCACATGGCCGGCTTCGACGATTATTGGCGGATCACCACGAGCTTCCTCGAGATTGCCGTCGACCATTGGCCCAAGGTTCTCGCCGCGCATGGTCTCGTCGATCGTGCCGCACGCCAGAAGGCGTTGGTGTCGGCACAGGCCGACGGGCTCGCGCGAGACGCCACCGGCTCGCGCGCGACCGGTGCCGTCCTGGCGATCGGCTCCACCGGCACCAACCGAGCCACGGCCCGGCTGCTTGCCGCCATCGTCCGGGCGCCGCACGGCGCCGTGGTGCTGCCTGGGCTCGATCGCGATCTCGACGCGACGGCGTGGCGGCTGGTGTCCGGTGCGCTGGAGGCCGGCGACGAGCCGAGCTTCGGCCATCCCCAGGCGGCGCTGGCGCGACTGCTGCCGGTGCTCGGGCTCGACCGGAGCGGCGTGCTGCCGCTGGGCGAGGCACCCGATGCGGCGGCGTCGATCCGCGAGCGTTTCGTCGCCGAGGCGCTGCGCCCCGCCGACACCACCGAGGCGTGGCGTGGCTGGAAGAAGGGTATGGCGCCGGGCGAGCTTGCCGCGGCGCTCGCGGGGGTCGCGCTGATCGAGGCGGCGGACGAGCGCGAGGAGGCGCTGGCCCTGGCCGTGGCGTTGCGCGAGGTGCTGGAGACGCCGGGCCGCACCGCGGCGCTGGTGACGCCCGACCGCGACCTGGCGCGCCGAGTGCGCGGCGAGCTGCTGCGCTGGAACGTGGAGGTGACCGACACCGCCGGCGAGCCCTTCGCCGCGCGCCCGCTCGGCGTGTTCGCGCGGCTCGTCGCCGCCGCGGCGACGACCGGGTTCGCCGGCGACATCGGCGCGCTGCTGGCCCATCCGCTGACCGCACCGGGACAGGTGCGGTCCGAGACCGCCCGCCTTGCCGCCAAGCTCGAGGTGGCCGTGTTGCGCAGCGTGCAACTCGCCGGCCGCGCGACGGCCGACCTGTTCGCCGCGGCGCGCACCGCCGCCCGCGAGCGCCACGCCCATCCCGCGCAGAAGAGCGTGCGCGACGAGGATTGGGCGGCCATGGCCGAACTGTGGGAGACGCTCGGTGCCGCGCTGGCGCCGCTCGCCGCGCTGCGCCGCGGGTCCCACACGCTCGCCGCCTGGGCGGAGGCGCACCGCGCCGCCGTGACCGCGACGGCGGGCGAGAGCCGCGTCGCCGCCGACGAGGCGGACATTCTCGAGAAGCTGCTGGACGAACTGGCGCCCGAGACCGGAACGCTGCGCTTCGATGCCGAAGGCTACAACCTCCTGTTCGCGCGTCTCGCTGGCGAGGCGGCGCTGCGCAACACCGATCACCCCCATCCGCGTCTGGAGATCCTCGGCCTGCTCGAAGCGCGCCTCATCGCCGCCGATGTCGTGCTGCTCGGCGGCCTCGACGAGACGGTCTGGCCGCCGGCGCCCCCGACCGACGCCTTCCTCAACCGCCCCATGCGTCAGGAGCTCGGGCTGACGCCGCCGGAGCGGCGCATCGGCCAGACCGCGCATGATTTCACCATGGCGATGGGCACCGCCACCGTGGTGCTGTCGCGCGGGGCCAAGCGCGGGGGATCGCCGACGGTGCCGTCGCGCTTCCTGCTGCGGCTCGAGGCGCTCGGCGGAAATGCCTGGCAGCCGGTGCGCGCGCGCGGCGCGCGGCTGCTGAAGCTCGCCCGCAACCTCGACCGCCCCTTGACCGATCCCGTGCCGGTGCGCCGCCCATGCCCCAAGCCGCCGGTTGCGCTGCGGCCGACGCAGCTCTCGGTCACCGCCATCGAGACGCTGCGGCGCGACCCTTACGCCGTCCACGCGCAGCGCATTCTGCGGCTGCAGGCGTTGCCGCAGGTCGAGGACGAGCTCGGCGCCGGTGTCTACGGCAGCCTGATGCACGCCGCGCTGCATGCTTTCGTCTCCGGCGCGGCCGCTGGCGGAACGGCGGCGTCCCGCCGCGCGGCGCTCGAGGCCGACGTCCTCGAGGCGTTTCGCGACCCGCTCGAAGACCCTTTGTTCCGCGCCTTCCGCTGGCCGGTCATGCTGAAGACCATCGACCTTTTCCTCGCCTTCGATGCCGCGCAGCGCGACCGCGGCGGCACGATCGACGTGGAGACCGACGGTGCATTGGCCTTCGCGCTCGCCGACACGAGCGCCTTCACCCTCACCGCACGGGCCGATCGCCTGGAGCGGCACGAAGACGGGACGGCGACGCTGACCGACTACAAGACGGGGCAGCCGCCCGGCGCCAAGGAGGTGCAGGTCGGCTTCGCGCCGCAGCTGACGCTCGAAGCGGCGATCCTCCGCGAGGGGGGCTTCGGTGCGACCCCGGCAGGCGAGATCGGCGCCGTCTACGTCAAGCTCGGCGGCAAGGACGGCGGCTTCGTCAGGCCGCTTCGCTTCGAGGACGGGGAGAGCTTCGCCGCCTGCGTCGACCGCCATTTCGCCGGGCTGAAGCAGCTGTTGTCGAGCTTCCGCGAGGAGACCACCGGCTATCCGTCGCGGCCGTACCCGAAGTACGCACGCCCGGACGGGACTTACGATCACCTTGCCCGCGTGCGCGAATGGTCGCTCGCCGGCGACGAGGACGGCGCGCCGTGAACAAACCCGTCGCCCCGATCCTGCTCGTGCCCGACCATCTGCGCGAGCGCCAGATGCGCGCATCCGACCCCGCCTCGTCGATCTGGGTGTCCGCCAACGCCGGCTCGGGCAAGACCCACGTGCTGACGCAACGCGTGATCCGGCTGCTGCTCGCCGGCACGCCGCCGGCCAAGATCCTCTGCCTCACCTTCACCAAGGCGGCGGCGGCGCAGATGGCGACCCGCGTGTTCCGCAATCTCTCCGACTGGACAATGTGGGAGGATCGCGAGCTGCGCGCCGCCATCGTCGCGACCGGCGCGCCGACGCCGACGGCGGCCGACCTGATCGCCGCGCGCCGTCTCTTCACCCGTACGGTGGAGACACTCGGCGGGCTGAAGATCCAGACGATCCACGCCTTCTGCGAGCGGTTGCTGCACCTTTTCCCGTTCGAGGCCAACGTGCCGGCGCGTTTCGCCGTGGCGGACGAACTGCGCACCGGCGAGCTGATGGCGACGGCCAAGCGTGCCGTCATCGAGGAGGCGCAGCGCTCCGCCGGCGGCCTCGGCGCGGCGCTGACGCTGGTGGCCGATCTCGCCGGCGCATTCGGCGTCGATCGTCTCGTCGCCGAGGCCATGGCGTTGCGCGATCCCGCCCGCGGCGCGGCCGACCGAGCGAGCCTGCCCGCGCGTCTCGGCGGCCGCTACGCCGATGCCGAATCGGTGCGGCGGGCGATGGTGCACGAGGGCATCGCTCCCGCGCGGTGGCCGTCTCTGGCCGCCATCCTCGCCGTAGGATCGAAGAGCGACCGCGACAAGGCGGCCTGCCTGCACCGAGCCGGCGAGGCGCTGGCCTGCGGGTCAGGGCTCGCGGCCTTGCTCGAGCTGCTGACGCCGATCTACTTCACGAGCACGGGCGACCAGCGCAAGAGCCTGGTCACGGCCGGTCTGGTGAAAGTCCATCCCGGCCTCAAGGCGGAGCTGGGCGCGGAACAGCAGCGTCTCATGGGGCTGGCTGCCGAACTCAAGATCGCCGAGACGGCAGAGCGCACTTCGGCCCTGCTGCAGATCGTCGACGCCGTGGCCGCGCGCTACGAGCACGCCAAGGCGGCCGGCGGCCTGCTCGACTTCGACGATCTCGTCGACCGCACGCTCCAGCTGCTGCGCCGCTCCGATGCCGGCTGGGTCCTGCACAAGCTCGACAGCGGCATCGACCACGTGCTGGTCGACGAGGCGCAGGACACCAGCCAGGCGCAATGGCAGATCCTCGAGCGTCTCACCGCCGACTTCGCCGCCGGTGCCGGTGCGCGTCGCGCCGATCGCTCCTTCTTCGTCGTCGGCGACGACAAGCAATCGATCTTCTCGTTCCAGGGCGCGGCCCCGCTGATGTTCGAGCGCATGCGCGCGGCGTTCGAGACGCGCTTTCGTGCCGGCGGCAAGCCCTTCGAACGGGTGAGATTGCAGACCTCGTTCCGCTCGACCGCCGGGATCCTCGCGGCCGTCGACGGCGTGTTCGCCGCCGTGCCGCATCAGGACGGGTTGGTGCAGGAGGGCGACGTCTGGCCCGGCCACGAGAGCATCAAGCAGGGCCTGCCGGCGCTCGTCGAGGTGTGGCCGCGCATCAAGGCCGAACCCCGCGATGTCGATCCGGAATGGCGCATCCCCGTCGACGCGCTGGCCGAGGACGACCCCGCGAGCGAACTCGCCGACCGCGTCGCGCGCAAGATTGAGGCGCTGTGCGCGCCGCTCTCGTCCGATCGCGTGCACGAGGGCGGCAGCCGGCGGCAGCGGCCGGTGCGGCCCGGCGACATCCTCGTCCTCGTGCGCACCCGCAACGCCTTCTTCGAGGCGGTGATCCGCGCGTTGAAGAAGCGCCGGGTCGCCGTGGCCGGCGCCGACCGGCTCGATGTCGCCCGTCACATCGCCGTGCTCGATCTCGTCGCCGCCGGCCGCGCCGCGCTGCTGCCCGACGACGATCTCGGCCTCGCCTGCGTGCTGAAGTCGCCGCTGTTCGGCCTCGACGACGACGACCTGCTGGCGCTGGCGCCCGGCCGCAAGGGGCCGCTGCTCGCCGCGCTCGCCGCCTCGGACGACCCGCGGCACCGCGCCGCCCACGCCACCCTGGCCCGCTGGCGCGCGCGGGCCGCGTCGACACCGTTCGCCTTCTACGTCGAGCTGCTCGGGCGCGACGGCGGTCGTCGCCTGATGGAATCGCGGCTGGGGCCGGAGGCGCACGACGCCATCGACGAGTTCCTGCGCCTCGCGCTGGTCCACGAACGGGAGGGCGCGCCCTCGCTCGGCACCTTCCTCGCCCAGGTCGAGGCGCTGGAGACCTCGATCAAGCGCGACATGGAGAATGCCGCCGACGCGGTGCGGGTGATGACCGTGCACGCGGCCAAGGGTCTCGAAGCCAAGATCGTGTTCCTGCCCGACACCTGTTCGGTGCCCGCGCCGAGCCTCGATCCCGTGGTGTTCGACCTCGCCGCGGAGGAAGAGGCTGCGGCGCCGGTGCTGGCTTGGTCGCCGCGCAAGGGCGACGACCCACCGGTCGTGGCGGCGGCGCGCGAGGCGCGGCGGCGGGCGACGATGCGCGAGTACCGCCGCCTGCTCTACGTCGCGATGACCCGCGCCGAGGAGCGGCTTTACCTGTGCGGCTTCTTCCGCGCCAAGGAGCCGCCGGGCGAATGCTGGGACGCGATGATCCGCACCGCTTTCGAGTCGGCGCCGGACGGCGCGGTCGTCGAGCACGTGCCGGCGTTCTGGAGCGGCGAGGACACGATCATGCGCCTCGCCACGCCCGGCGAGAGCGAGCCGGCGGCGCCGCTCAAGGCGGCGACCGAACAGGCGCTGTTCGATCTCGCGCCGCCATGGCTCGCCGCCCCGGTGCCCGACGAGGCCCGGCCGACACCGCGCTTGCGGCCGTCGCGGCTCGGGGACGGGCAGGCCGTCGCGGAGCGTCGCGAAGGCGCGCGTTTCGGCACCCTGGTGCACGAGCTGCTGCAGCACCTGCCGGACGTGCCCGCCGCGCAGCGCGACGCCACCGGCCGGGCCTTTCTCGACGCGCGCGCGGTTCCGGCGGAGCGGCGCGAGCCGGCGCTGGCCGCGGCGCTCAGGGTGCTGGCGCTGCCCGAGCTGGCCCCGCTGTTCGCCCCGGGTTCGCGCGCCGAGGTCGGCGTGTCCGGCCGGCTCCGGCGCGCCGGCGGCGGCGACAGGATCGTCGAGGGCACGGTCGACCGGCTCGCGGTCACGCCCGACGGCATCCTCGTCGCCGACTTCAAGACCGGAGCCGTGCCGGCAGAGACCCCCGAGCGATACGTCGAGCAGCTCGCGCTCTACCGTCGGGTGCTGCAACCGCTGTGGCCGGATCGCCCCGTGCGCGCCCTGCTGATCTGGACGCGGGGGCCGACGCTCGTATGGATCGAGCCCGGGACCCTCGACGCGGCCGCGGAGGCCGCGTCGGCTTGACCCGTCCCTTCCGCGTTCTTAGTTTGGACACAAAGAGGCCCCGGTCCCCGCGGCCCTTTCGAGAAGGTTGATGCATGAGCACGCTTAAGGTCACGGACGACAGCTTCCAAGCCGACGTCCTCGGGGCGGAGATGCCGGTGGTGGTCGATTTCTGGGCGGAATGGTGCGGACCCTGCAAGATGATCGGTCCCTCGCTGGAGGAGATCGCCAAGGAGCTCGACGGCAAGGTGCGGATCGCCAAGGTGAACGTCGACGAGAACCCGGGCATCGCCGGCAAGCTCGGGATCCGTTCGATCCCGACGCTGATGCTCTACAAGAACGGCGAGATCGCCTCGCAGAAGGTCGGCGCCGCGCCGAAGGGCGAACTCAAGAAGTGGATCGACGCCGCGATCGTCTGACCGTCGCTGCATGACCGATCGAGAGGCGCCTTGGGGCGCCTCTCTGCATTTCGGGCCGGCTGGCTCGATGTAGGGAGTTTACGCCGCGCCCTCGCGCACGCTCAGACGGTAGGCAAGGGTGCCGTAATGCGCTGCAGTATGCCCAGCATTGCATCGCGACATGGATCGTTTGTGTGCGCCGAGACTTCCTGATCCATCGAACGGCCTATGTCGAACGACGTAGCCTGATCAGGAGACACCATCATGAAGACGATCCTCGCCACCATCCTCGCCGGCACGTTCACCCTGTCGCTCGCCGCCGCGGCGCACGCCCAGTCGGCCCAAATCCCGACCCCCGTGAACCCCTACCCGATCAACCCCGTCGCCACCGACGGCACGGCGCTTCCGAGCCAGTCGAACGCCGTCCGCTCCGGCGGCTATGCCGGCAATGGAGCGGCTCCGTTCAACTTCGTCGGCGACTTCGCCGGTGCCGGACTTGGCGCTGCCGGGGCCGTGGTCGGGACCGGCGTCGGCGCTGCCAATGGTCTCGTGGGCAACGGCTACGACCGTCGCTGATCCGCATCCGATCGATGGATAGGGCGCCCTCGCGGGCGCCCTTCTCGCGTTTTTGACGTTGCCTCATAAAATATTGCAACGCAGTCCTGCGTCTTTCGAACGGATCGGCGCATTGCGAAGACATCCAGTTGTTGGAGGTCGCGTATGCCGCCGCGTTTTCGTTCTTCCTTCGCCGCCCCAACAGGGTTCGTGGCCGCCGTGACCCGGATCAAGCCGCAAGTCGTTCCGATTGTTCGCCTGGCGTCTTCGCGATCATTGAAGCCGTCGCCGGCGACCGACACCCTTCAGCCTGTTAGCCAACGAGCCGCCTGACATCGGCGGCGCTTCCGCTACAAGGAGGCGCGGCACGATGCGGCCGACAGACGGGGAGGCTTTCGCATGAATTTTCTCAAATATCTCGCTGTCGCGGCTTGCCTGGCCGGCCCGCCGCTGATGGCGGCTTCCGCGGTCCACGCCGAAACCACCGCGCCAGCTGCCAAGGCGGATACGACCAAGGCCGACGCGCCGGCGGCGAAGGTCGACGACGACAAGGACGATCCGAAGATGAGCGAGGCCGACAAGCGCGCCAAGGCGGCCGATTGCTCGAAGCAGGCCGACGCCAAGAAGCTTCACGGCGAGGCTCGCAAGAAGTTTCGCTCGGCCTGCAAGCGAGGCAAATAGCTTCGGCACTTGGTCCTAGAGCCGCGGCCTCCGCCGCGGCTTTTTGCTGCCGTTCCAGGCGGCCCGCGCCGATCCTGGAACCGGGGCCCACGTCGTCCATTGGCCGGGCACCTCCAGCAGGACCAGGACATGAACAGCCCCATCCGGCATCCCGAGCCGCCGTTCGAGCCGCAGACGCAGAGCTTTCCCGGGCACGGAACCCGGATGAACCCGAAGCCCGACCACGGGGAGGAGAGCTACAAAGGCTTCGGCCGTCTCGCTGGCAAGAAGGCGATCATCACGGGCGGCGACAGCGGCATCGGTGCCGCCGTAGCCATCGCCTTCGCCCGGGAAGGTGCCGATCTCGTCATCGCCTACCTCGACGAGGATGACGACGCCGAGCAGATCAAGGGCTGGGTCGAGAAGGCCGGACGCAAATGCGTGCTGGTGCCGGGCGACGTGAGTACGCCGGAGCACTGCAAGCACATCGTCGACACCGCGGCGAAAGAACTCGGCGGCCTCGATATCCTCGTCAACAACGCCGCCTTTCAGAAGGTGACGCAAGCGTTCGAGGACATCGACATCGCCGATTGGGACAAGACCTTCCAGGTGAACATCAACGCGATGTTCTACATCACCAAGTTCGCCGTGCCGCACATGACAGAGGGCGGCGCGATCGTGAACACGTCGTCGGTCAACGCGAAGCATCCGATGCCGTCGCTGCTGGCCTACAGCGCCACCAAGGCGGCGATCGCGAACTTCACCGTCGGCCTGTCGCAATCGCTGGCGGAGAAGAAGATTCGCGTCAACGCCGTGCTGCCGGGGCCGATCTGGACGCCGTTCATTCCGTCCGGGATGAAGGAGGAGCAGATCAAGTCGTTCGGTTCCAACACGCCGATGGGTCGCCCGGGGCAGCCGGCCGAGCTGGCGCCGTCCTACGTCATGCTTGCCTCGGACGAGTCGAGCTATACAACCGGCGCCATGGTCGTGGTAGCCGGCGGCATGCCGATCTTCTGAGTCGCCGCGCAACCTCGAAGGCCCCATGCCCGATCCCGTCATCGAACCCGAACCCACCCGCCAGCCCCCGCCCGATCCGGTCCCCCGCGAGCGGCCGGGCGTGCCGCCGCTGTCGGTGCCGATCCCGCCCGAGCCGAAGCCCGAGGTTCCGGACCCGACGCCGGGCGTGCCGCCGTTGTCGGTGCCGGTGCCCCCGCAGGCGCCTCCGCAACCGGGCGAGCCGCGGCCCGGCGAACCGCCGCTGAGCGTGCCGGTATCGCCGGACGAGCAGCCCGGCGCGCCGACGCCGGCGGATCCCAATCCGGCTCCGGTGCGGACGCCGGTTCCGAGCGAGACCCCGCCGGCCGAGCCGGTCAACGTGCCGCCGCCGGCGCCCGGCGAGGTCGAGAGCCCCGGCGAGCAGGCGCCGATCGGCGTGCCACCCGCGGGACCGGTCGAGATGCCTAGCCCCGGACCGACGGCACCGGGCATCACGATGAGCGGCGGTGGGGAGCGTTCATGAGCAAGCCCAAGCTGTTCACCAGCCCGTCGGTCTTTCCGAATCCGCAGCGGGTCCGGTTGCTGATGCACGAGAAAGGCATCGCGGATCAGGTTGAGGAACAGATGCTCGACATGATGAAGGTCGGCGAGCAGCGGCAATGGCGCCACCTCAAGCGCAATCCTTGGGGCGAAACGCCGGCGCTCGAACTGCCGGATGGGATCATCCTGTCCGAGGCCGCCGCGATCGCGCGCTATCTCGACTCGAGTTTGCCCGGCCGCAAGGTGATGGGCGCGAGCCCGGTCGAGCAGGCGCTCGACGCGATGTGGGACGATCGTATCTGGGTGCAGATCCTCTACCGGCTCACCACCATGTTCCACGTCCTCACCGATGGTCTCGGGTTCAAGCTGGAGCCCGTGCGCAACGCCGAATGGGGCCAGTACTGTCGCCTGCAGGCGCAGATCCACGCCGGCAAGGTCGACACCCATCTCGCCGACGGGCGCGACTGGCTGCTCGGCGGCGCCGAGCCGACTTTCGCCGACATCACGCTATGCACCACCATCGCGTTTTCGAAGTTCCCGGCGATCGCGACGCCGCTCGACGAACGCTTCGAGCATCTCGATGCCTTCTGGCAGCGCTGGAAGCGCCGCGAGAGCTTCCGCCGGGCCTACGGCGACGGCAACAGCGGTCTGGCGGAGCTCGAACCCGCCAAGAACGCGGCTTGACGGAGCGTGGCATGACCGGCGGCGGCGCGACGTCCCAGCTCTTCTCGCCCTATAACATCGGCGATCTCGCGCTCGAGAACCGCATCGTCGTCGCGCCGATGTGCCAATATTCCGCGGTCGACGGGACGCCGGGCGACTGGCACATGATGCATCTCGGTCAGCTCGCGATTTCCGGCGCCGGGCTGCTGATCCTGGAGGCGACGGCGGTCACGCCGGAGGGGCGGATCACGCCGGGCGATCTCGGCCTCTACGACGATGCCAACGAGGCCGGGCTGACGCGCATCCTGACGGCGATGCGGCGCTTCGCCCCCTCGCTGCGCATCGGCATGCAGGTCGCGCACGCCGGCCGCAAGGCGTCGTGCGAGGCGCCTTGGAAGGGTGGCTCGCAGATCCCGGCATCGCAGCCCGAAGGCTGGCGCTGCGTCGCGCCGTCCGCGGTCGGCTACGCTCCGACGGACGAGGCGCCCGACGCGCTCGACGAAGCCGGCATCGGCGCGATCATCCAGGCTTTCGCCGCGACCGCCCGCCGCGCCGCGCACCTCGGCCTGGACCTGCTCGAGATTCACGCCGCGCATGGCTATCTGCTGCACGCGTTCCTGTCGCCGATCGCCAACCGGCGCACCGATGGCTACGGCGGCTCGCTCGCCAATCGGATGCGGGTCCCGCTCGCGGTCTATGACGCGGTGCGCGCCGCGTTTCCGGCTGAACGACCGGTCGGCGTTCGCGTCTCCGCCACCGACTGGGTCGAAGGCGGCTGGGACCTCGACGAGACGGTCGCGTTCGCCAAGGCGCTGGAGGCGCGCGGCTGCGCCTTCATCCACGTCTCGACGGGCGGCCTTTCACCCGACCAGGCGATCCCGGTCGGCCCGAAATACCAGGTGCCATTCGCGGCTCGCATCCGTGCGGAAACAGCGATGCCGACGATGACGGTGGGTCTCATCACCGATCCGCACGAGGCCGAAGCGATCGTCGCCGGTGGTGAAGCCGACCTCGTCTCGCTCGCGCGCGGCATGCTCTACGATCCGCGCTGGCCCTGGCACGCGGCCGCCGCGCTCGGGGCTCGCGTGCATGCGCCCGATCAATACCTTCGCTCCCAGCCGCACGGTCTGCGCGACCTCTTCGAGCCTTAGCCTCGCGGGCGCATCGCGCCTTGCGCCGCCTGGATCGTCATGGCGAGCATGTAGGACAGGAACTTGTCGCCTTGCGCGTCGGCGATCGTCTGGGCGGCCGTACAATGGTCGACCAGCGCGCCGAGCTGTTCCATTCTTCGCTTCTCGGGATCGGCACCGAGGCGCGGCGCGACCGACGACAAAGGTCCGGACCCCCTCGGCATCGAAATTCCTTCTCGTCGACGACCCCGCGGTCCCCGTGAGCGACGACCCCGGAGAGCGGCCATCAATGCGAGACGTCGTGGCGAGAGACAAGGCACTGCTTCGGTTTCGTCAAACCGAAACGGTCGAAAACGAGCATTTTTCGCGTTTCGCGGTCCTTTCGGAGACAGTGTTCGGCGCCAGGCCCGAGCCGGCCTGGCCGACGATGCTCTTCGTCGACGTTGCGGGCTGCTGCGTCGCGGGTCTGCAGCACCGCCTCCTGACGCTCTATGGCGATGGCACAGCGTTTCAGGTCGGCGCGATCCGCAACGTCGCCGTCGCGCCGGAATGGCGGGGGCAGGGCCTCATGCAGGATCTCCTGACGCGCACACTGCCGTGGTGCGATGCGCGCGTGGCCGCGACGCTGCTCTATGCCGAGACGCCGTCGCTCTACGCGCGCCACGGCTTCGCCCCGGTGCCGCAGCATGCCTTCGAGGGCGTCGCGCCGCGACCGGCGGGGCCGCCGACGGCGCAGCCGCTCGACGGTGGCACGGCGACGGCCCGGATCGGCCGTCTTCTGGCGACGCGTGCGCCGACGTCGTCGAGGCTCGGCATCCTCGACGACGGCGGGATGGCCGAGCACAAGTTGCGCGACGGCACGTGGCCGCTCGCCTACGATCCGGCGTCGGAGGCGCTGATCGTCTACGAGTTCGAGGGCGAGACGTTGGTGCTCGTCGATGTCGTCGCGCAGCGCATCCCGACCGCGGCACGCATCCTCGGCGCCTTGGCTGCGCGGCCTCGGCGGTTGCGGACGTTGTTCCCGCCGGACCGGCTCGCGTGGGACGGCGTCCCGATAGAGGACGATGCCGGGCTGATGGCGCGCGGCACGCTGCCGGCGGCCATGACCCGCCCGTTCATCTTGCCGCCCACCTTCGAATTCTGAGCGCCGGCCCAAGGCAGATGGATACGCTTCCGTGATGCGCGCCGAAGTCGAAGCTACGCGGCGGCGGCGGGAGGATCATTCGACGGCCCCGGGTCAGGTCGCTTCGCTCGCGAGGACGGACCCGGGATCGATCCAAAAGACGCTCGCGGCGATCGCCGTCTCGATGCGTCATCAGCCGACGAGCGTGTCCGGCCGCACCTTGCCGCGCTTCACCATGAGCTTGTTCAGCGCCGCGCAATAGGCGTGGGCGGAGGCGACCAGCGTGTCGGGATCGGCGCCGCGCCCCGTGACCTGCTTGTCGCCCTCCGAGAGCCGCACCGTCACCTCGGCCTGGGCGTCGGTGCCCTGCGTCACGGCGTGGACCTGGTAGAGGTCCAGCACGGCATCGTGCGGCACCATCGTCACGATGGCGTTGAAGATCGCGTCGACCGGCCCGTTGCCGGTGGCCTTGAAGGCGCGCTCGGCGCCGTCGATCGAGAGGAGCAGATCGGCGGTCTGCGGCCCTTTCGAGCCGGCGTGCACCTCGAGCGAGACCACCTTGATGCGCTCGTGGGCGCGGCCGATCTCGTCGTCGACCAGGGCCTCGATGTCCTCGTCGTAGACGACTTTCTTGCGGTCGGCCAAGGCCTTGAAGCGGACGAAGGCGTCCTGGAAGGCGTTGTCGCCGAGCCCGTAGCCCATCTCGCGAAGCTTGTCCTTGAAGGCGGCGCGGCCGGAATGCTTGCCCATCACCAGCGAGGACTTGGTCAGTCCGACGCTCTCCGGCGTCATGATCTCGTAGGTCAGCGCGTTCTTGAGCACCCCGTCCTGGTGGATGCCGCTCTCGTGGGCGAAGGCGTTCCGGCCGACGATCGCCTTGTTGTACTGCACGGGAAACGAGGTGACGGCCGAGACCAGCTTCGAGGCCCGCGTCAGCATCGTGTTGTCGACGCCGGTGGCGTAGGGCAGCGCGTCGCGGCGGGTGCGCAGCGCCATGACGATCTCCTCCAGCGCGGCGTTGCCGGCACGCTCGCCGAGGCCGTTGATGGTGCACTCGATCTGCCGCGCGCCGCCCGCGACGCCGGCCAGCGAATTGGCCATCGCCAGCCCGAGGTCGTCGTGGCAGTGGGTCGAGAACACGGCCTTGTCGGCGTCGGGGACACGCTCGCGCACCGTCCGGAACATGGCCTCGTATTCCGCCGGCGTGGCGAAGCCGACGGTGTCGGGCAGGTTGATGGTGGTGGCGCCGGCGCGGATCGCGGCCTCGATGCAGCGGCAGAGATAATCGATCGAGGTGCGGGTCGCGTCCATCGCCGACCATTCCACGTCCGGCACGAGGTTGCGGGCCTGCGTCACCGTCTTGGCGATGATCTCGAGCACCTGCTCCTCGGATTTGTTCATCTGGTGGGCCAGATGGATCGGCGAGGTCGAGACGAAGGTGTGGATGCGCGGCTTCCGGGCATGGCGCACCGCTTCGCCGCAACGCGCGATATCGCCCTCGATGGCGCGCGCGAGGCCGGCGATCGTGGCGTTCTCGGCCTGCTTGGCGATGGCCGAAACGGCCTCGAAATCGCCGATCGAGGCGATCGGGAAGCCGGCCTCGATGACGTCGACGCCCATCGCGTCGAGCAGGGCGGCGACCGCGAGCTTGTCCTCGAAGGCCATGGTGGCGCCGGGGCACTGCTCGCCGTCGCGGAGCGTGGTGTCGAAGATGACGATCTTGTCGGACGAGGCGGGCGCGGCGTGGCTGATGTCGTTCATGTCGGGGTCGGTCATGGAGCGGGTCCTTGGGGTCTCGGGGCTGAAAGGCGTCCCCTGAGTGCCCAGGCGTCCACGCCCGGCCGGCCCTCAGGGGCGGCTAAGAAGCCCGAGATGCGCGCGCAGGCCCGCGACCGGCGCGTCGGCCGGTGCACGATGCGAAGAGAGGTCGCGGCGGTCCATTCGTCCCTTTAGGGCAGGACGGGCCCGTTCGGCAAGGGCGCCGTCGCGCCGGTTCGGCGGAGCCGCAGCGTCGCGGCGAGGGGCACGGCGACGAGGCAGAGCGCCGACATGGCCCAGAACGCGCGCGCGGCCCAGGCGGCCCACAACCAGCCGGACGCCATCGTGACGGCCGCCGACGCCACGCCCAGGCACAGCGTGCCATACAGCGCCTGCGCGGTGGCGGCGCGCTCGTCGCGCACGAATGCGGCGATGACGGCCATGACCGACAGATGCGTCAGCGCGAAGGTGAGGCCGTGCAGGGGCTGGCTCAAAGCCAACAGTGCCGGGTCCGTGGTGGACGCGAGCGAGCCCCATTGGACGATGCCGGCGAGCGCGCCGAGGGTGGCGCAGCGGGACGGACCCAGCAGCCGCAGCAGGACAGGCCCGACGGCGAGGAAGACGATCAGCTCCGACGTCACCGCCTCGGACCACAGCGCCCCGATGATCGACGGCGAGATGCCGGCCTGCCGCCAGTGGATCGCGGCGAAGGTGTCGCTCATCGACTGGCTGCCGATGACCAGGCCGGCGACGAGCAGGATGCGGACGAACGGCGCGATGGCGAGGAGCTCGCGAACGCCCGCCATCGGGGCCCCCGCCGCCTGCCGCACGGGTGCCGCAAGCCTCGGCAGCGGCACGATCATCAGCAGGATCAGCACCGAGGCGACGACGACGATGCTGGGCAGACCGAAGGCGACGACGACGAAGCCGGAGCCCAGCGTCGCCAGCACGAAGCAGGCCGAGCCGATGCCGCGGACCCAGCCGTAGGCGAAGGTCTTTTCGCGCGCGCTGGCGGGCACCGCGAGCGCGTCGCAAAGCGGGTTGAGCGAGCTCAGCGCCGAGGCATGCATCATGCTGACGAGGACCAGCGCGGCGAAGCTCGCCGTGACCAGATAGACGAAGCCGATCGCGCCGGCGGCCACGACGGCGCAGCCGAGCGCGAGCCGGACTCCGATCCGGTCGGCGACGATGCCGATCGCGGGGCCGAGGGCAAGCCGCACGATCGTGCCTGCGGTCAGGATGACGGCGATCTCCTGCGCGGTGCGCCCCTTGCCCAGCAGGAACAGTGGGAAGAACGGTGCCTCGGCCCCGAAGGCGGCGAACAGCAGCGCGTAGAGCGCGGCCAACGGCGGGAACGAGCCGGCGGCGATCGCCGCAAGTCGGCGCTTCATGGCGGCGCCGTTTCCGCCCGTTCGAAGCGCAGGCCGAGCGCCTTGATGCCGATCAGCCAGACGGCGAGGCCGAGCGCCGCGATGCCGCCGAGCACGAGGAAAGCGCCGGGGAAGCCGAGATGCTGGGCGACGAACCCGGCGACGAGCGGGCTCAGCGTGGCGCCGGCGCCGAACGCCGTGAGCACGACGCCGAGCGCGGCGTTGGCGCGACCGGTGCCGGCCATGATCTCGGCGCTCAGCGTGGGGATCGCGACGCTGCCCAGGCCCATCGCGAGACCTTCCAGGAGCTGCACCGGGACCACCACCAGCCACGACGTTCCGAGCGCGGCCAGCGCGCCACGGACGATTGCGGTCGCGAGCGCGGCCGACATCACCGTGGCGAAGCTGCGGCGCCCGGCGATGCGCGGCGCCAGCAGCGCCGCCGCGACCATGGCGAGGCGCCCGACCACGACCATCACACCCGTGGTGACGCTGGGGTTGTTGCCGGCGGCGGTGCGCGCCTGCGCGAGGAACGGCAGCAGGGCGCCGTGCGCGGTCTCGAACAGCAGCACGGCGGCGGCGAGCAGCAGCAGGCCGGGGCATCCGATCAGGGCGCGGAAATTGGAGCGATCGTCGGCCTCGCCGCTGCGGGCGCCGACGTGATCGATCGCGCCCCTGTCCAGCCGCATCACCACGACGCTGGAGGCCATCGCCATCGCCACGATCGCCACGGCGACGTATTGCAGGCCGAAGGCGTAGCCGAGCACGGCGGCGAGCGCGGCGTTCCCGGCATTGCCGGCATGGTTGAACGCCTCGTTGCGGGCCATGCGGGAGCCGAAGGCGGCGGCGCCGAAAAGTCCCAGCGTGAGTGCCGAGACGAGCGGCGCGATGGCAGTGTCCCCGACGCCGATCAGGGCCTGCGCCATTCCGATGACCCAGAGCTTGCGGGTCAGCACGATCACGACGGCGCCGATCGCGATCGCCGAGACCGCCGCCACGACCGCCAGGCGCTTGCGCTCGGCGTGATCGACGAGGGCGCCCAGCGGCGCCGTGGCGAGCAGCCCGCCGGCGCCGGCGATCGACATGGCGACGCCCGTCGACGCGGGGTCGAAACCGACGGCTTGAAGATAGACGCCGAGGAAAGGACCGAACCCTTCGCGCGCGCCGGCCAGGGCGAAGTTCAAGGCATCGAGAACGCGGGAGGGTCGCACGCCTCAGGTGCGAGAGATGCGAGAGACGGATGTCGGCTTCATGCTGGGACGACCTCGGACGTCGCGGACGGCCTCGCCGCCGTCTGGCGAGAGGGTAACGAGCCGCTCCTGCCGCAACAAGGCGCGCCCGCCCCCTGCAGAGGGGCAACGCGTCGCAGGCGACGCCACGAAGGCGCGGCACGCGTCCGGCTGGCAGCGAGCGCGGCGAGCGCTCGCCGCTAGGCCGCGCGTCCCGCGCGGCTCGCCAGCGTCTCGCCCGGCTTGAGGTCCGCGAGCAGTCCCCGCTTGATCGCGCCGACCAGGTCCGGGCCGCCGAACACCAGGGCCGAGTAGAGCTGCACCAGGGTGGCGCCGGCCTCGATCTTGGCCATCGCCGTCGCGGCATCCTCGACTCCGCCCGCGCCGATCAGGGGGAACTGCCGCTCCACGCGGCGGAAGCACGCCGCGAGCATGCGGGTCGAGAGCGCGAACAGCGGCCGGCCGGAGAGGCCGCCGGTTTGGCCACCGTGGCGATGCGCGGCGACGGCGTCGCGGGCGAGCGTTGTGTTCGAGACGATTATGCCGTCGATGCGGCGGCGGCGCGCCACGGCGACGAGGCTGTCGAGGTCGGCGAGCGACAGGTCCGGAGCGATCTTGACGAGCACCGCTTTGCCGGGCGCGACGGCGTCCCGCGCGTCGAGCGCGCGGGCGAGCAGCTCGTCGAGCGCGTCGGGCTTCTGCAGGTCGCGCAGCCCCGGCGTGTTGGGCGAGGACACGTTGATCGTGAAATAGGCGGCCACCCCGGCGAAGGCGCGGATACCGGCGACGTAATCGGCGACGCGATCGGCGGCGTCCTTGTTGGCGCCGACGTTGATGCCGATCGGCGCCGCGCCTGCCCGGAGCCGCGCCAGCGCCGCGGCGTGGCCGGCATTGTTGAAACCGAAGCGGTTGATCACCGCGCCGTGCTCCGGCAGGCGGAACAGGCGCGGCCTCGGATTGCCCGGCTGCGCCAGCGGCGTCAGCGTGCCGACCTCGGCGAAGCCGAAGCCGAGGGCCGCCGCCTTGTGCGAGACGGTCCCGTTCTTGTCGAAGCCGGCGGCGAGGCCGATCGGATTGGCGAAAGCGAGGCCGAAGGCCGAGACGCCGAGGCGCGGATCGTCCGGCGCCGGCCTGGGCAGCGGCACTGCGGCAAGGGCCCGCAACGTGAGATCGTGCGCCCGCTCGGGGTCGAGCGCGTGAAGCAGCGGGCGCGCCAGCCGCCAGAGCGCCATCATCGGCGCTCTCCCGAGCCTATTTCGGGGCGGTCCAGGGGAACATCCATGTTTCGGTCAAGGCGTTCGGCCCGTTCTTGAGAAAGGCGCGCAGGTCGGCGGTCTCGCCCGGCTGCAACGCGACGTCCACCGTCGCGCGGAAACCGGAGATGTAGGGGTTGAGCTGTGTGTAGGAGCGCAGGATCTTGCCGGTGGTCGTCGTTGCCGCGATCTGCACGGCGCCGGGCTCGTCCTGCCAGTAGGCGAGATCGCCGCCGGCAAAGTCGATCAGGAAGCGCCGTGTACCCGCCACGTCGGGCTCCGACGACCCCAGGGCGCGCGCCTCGGTCTGGAAGCTCGCGCGCACCTTGCCGTTGGACGAGAGCGCGGCGAGGTCGAGGGCCGAGGTGATCGAATAGGAATATTTCACCGGCCGACCGGGCTCGACATCGTCCTTCGCCACCCAGGAGGCGACGATGTTGTCGTTGGTCTCGTCCGTCGTCGGCATCTCGAAGAGCTCGACATGGCCTTCGCCGAGCTTCGTCTTCGGCTCGATCCAGTAGCTCGGCCGCGACTGGTAGGCGAGGTCGATGTCCTCGTAATGCGAGAAGTCGCGGTCGCGCTGCAGCAGGCCGAAGCCTTTGAGGTCCTGATCGAAGAACGAACTCGTCGTCGCCACCGGGCGCGGGTTGCGCAACGGTCGCCAGATCCATTCGCCGGCGCCGGTGTGCATCATCAGGCCGTCGGAATCGTGCAGCTCCCAGCGGTAGTCCTGGGCGAGGCGCGGCTGGTCGGCGCCGAGGAAGAACATCGAGGTCAGCGGCATGGTGCCGATCTTCACGCCGTTCCTGCGCGGGATCAGCGTCACGCCGACCTCGACGACGCTGTTCTCCCGCGGGTAGCAGTCGAACTGGAAGGCGCCGGTGACGACGGAGGAATCGAGCAGGGCGTAGATGGTCAGCTTGTCGACGTCCGCCTTGGGCGTCTCGATCCAGAATTCCCGGTAGAACGGGAACTCCTCCTGGTTGGTGCCGCCGCCCAGAACGAGCCCGCGGGCCGACAGGCCATATTGCTGGCCGCGTCCCAGGAAGCGGAAGTAGCTCGAACCGACGAAAGAGATGAACTCGTCGAATTTCTTGGGATCGTTCAGCGGCGAGCGAATCTTGAAGCCGGCGAAGCCGATATTGACCGGCAGCGGTTTGGCGAATTTGGTCGGGCCGTAATTGAACTGGCTCGCCTGATAGGGGATCGGCGTCGGAATGCCGTCGCGTACCGTGTTGATGACGACCGGCCGCTTGTAGAGATGCCCGAGGTGGTAGAGCTCGAGGCGGAATTGGCTGCCGTTTCCGCCGAGCAGCGCCTTCGAATCCTTGAACTCGATCTGGCGCCAGTGATCCCAATCCAGCTTGCTCAGCTCGTCGGGCAGCGGCGGCAGCTCGCCCTGGAACGGCGCCGATGCGAGTTCGGAGGCGCGCTTGACCACCTCGTCGTAGCTGAAGCGGCTGCCCTGCGGCGAGCGGGCCGTCTGAGCGAGGCCCGGCGTCAGGCTCGCAACGGCGGCGACGCCGGCCCCCGCAGCCGCGGCGCCCTGGACGATCGTGCGGCGGGTAAAAATCACGAAACCTCGGGGTCTGGTCCTCGTCCGGCGGCCGAGCCCTATCGAGCGGCGTGCATCGCGGCAAGCCCCGCGCCCCATTTGAGCCAAGGTTGGCAGGCTTTGTCCGAGCGTCGTCGCGGGAAGGGTGCTACGGCCAGGGCTCGCGTCAGCCTCGGCCAAGGTTCGCGCGGCACGGCTTGCGGCGCCCGCGTCGTTAGTGTTCGGGCGGCATCATCCGGAAGGTCATGTGTGGACTCAGACGCTTAGTTTAAGCCCGCACGCCAGCCGCCACGCTCTCGTCGTCGATCACGGGGTCGAGCCGGCGATCGAGATCGATGGGGAGCGCCACAGCTTCTTCGATCACCGCCGCGTCTCGGTTCGATGGCTCGTCGGCACCTGCCTCACCGGAATGCTCGGCGCCGCGCTGATCGGCTCCACCATCTACGCCGCGCTCGACCACGAGACCAATTTCGCCGAGGCGCCGCGCGCCGCGATCCCGATCGTCAAGGACGTGACCGACGCCGGCGTCAATCCGAAGAAGGGTGACCGGCTGGTCAAGCCGGTCGACATCGTCGCGGCCAAACAGCTGTTCCGCGTCGCGACCCCGACCAGGATCGGCGACAGGGAGGTGATGCGGGCGCACACCTTCGCCCGCGTCGAGACCACGCTGCTGACCTCCACCGCCGGGTTCGGCGACGAGGTGCCGGCGTTCAACCCGCTGAAGGTGCTGGCCGACGCGCGCACGCAGGTCGAGGCGCCGCCCGAACCGCAGCAGGACGATGCCGAGTTCTCCTGGAACACCCGCGATTTCTCGCCGCAGACGCTCAGCGCCGGCGTGACGCTGTCCCCCGACGAGGTGCAGGCGCAGCTCGTCGAGCACATCAAGAGCTCACTCGCGGCGGGCAACCGGCCCTTCGCGCTGCCCTCGCAGCTGCTGCTGATGCGGACCAGCCGCGCCAACACACTCGGCGCGCTGGCCTACGCCAACACCAACGACGGCTTCGGCGACCATTCGCCGTTCTCCTCCATCGTGGTGCGGATGGTGCCGGAGAACGAGACCACCATCCCGCGCGCGCCGACGCCGGCGGGTGGCGTGGTCGCCGACGACAAGCTCGTGGTGATGCACCGTGGCGAGAGCCTGCAGAACCTGCTGCTCACCGCGGGCGTCGGCCGCTCCACCATCCTCACGATCAGCTCGCTGCTCGGCGGCCGCGACGAGCAGCCCATCGCCGATGGCCGACGCATCAAGCTCACCTTCGCCGATGCGGCCGACGGCACGCCGGGTCGGGTTCTCGCGCGTCTCGCGGTCTACGCTGACGAGACCCTGGAAAGCACCGTCGCGCTCAAGGACGACGGGACCTACGTCAAGCTTGCCGGGCAGGCCGGCGCCGCCCCGACGCAGCCGCGCAAGGACGACAACGGCGACGACGACGATCCCTCGGCGATGCGGCTCTACAACGCGCTCTACGAGACGGCGCTGAAGCAGGAGATCCCCAAGTCGATCATCGACGATCTCGTGCGCATCTTCGCCAACGACGTCGACTTCCAGCGCGGGGTGTCGGGCGGCGACACGTTCCAGGCCTTCTACGACCAGGGCGACGAGGAAGGCGGCTCCAACCAGCTGCTCTACGCCTCGATCACGACGCGCGGCGAGACGTACCGATACTACCGGTTCCAGACTCCCGACGACGGCGCCGTCGACTATTACGACCCCAACGGCCGCTCGACCCGCAAATTCCTGGTTCGGGCGCCGATGCTGAACTTCAAGATCACCTCGGGCTACGGCTACCGCTTCCACCCGATCCTGGGCTACGGCCGCCCGCACACCGGCGTCGACTTCGCCGCACCGATCGGCTCACCGATCTTCGCCGCCGGCAACGGCACGATCCAGCAGGCCGGCTGGAGTTCGGGCTACGGTCGCCGCATCGAGATCGCGCATGCCAACGGCTACGTCACCACCTACAACCATCTCAGCGGTTTCGCCCGCGGTATCACCGAGGGCGCCCACGTCCGCCAGGGCCAGACCGTCGGCTATCTCGGCCAGACCGGCCTCGCCACCGGCCCGCACCTGCATTACGAAGTGATGATCAACGGCCGCTTCGTCGACCCGATGAAGGTCAAGCTCGCCCGCACCCGCGAGTTCGACGGCCGCATGCTCGGGCTCTTCATGAAGGAGCGCGAGCGCATCGACGATCTGCTGTCGCATGCGCCGAACGCCCAGCCCCAGCTCACCGCCTCGAAATAGGCAATCGTGCCCTCCCACAGACGATCGCGCGATTGTGAACTCCTTTCGGCTGCCGGCATTCTGCCTGCCTAAGCTGAACAATGGAGCATTCATGAGCATCCTGAAAACCCTCGCCGCCGTGGCGACCGCGACGGTCGTGTTGGCGGCCCCGGCCGTCTTTGCCCAGAGCGCCGGCACCTCGCTCGGCGGCACGTCGAACGGCCAGCAGGGCACGCCTCCGAGTTCGGGCGTCACGGGAACGGCCGGTGGACAGAGCACGACCGGCACGTCGGGGGGCTCGGCGTCGGCCAAGCCCGGCGATACACCCGGCAACTCGGGCGCCCTGGGCGCCGGCACCGCCGAGCAGCACGAGAAGCTCGGCAACTAGCGCCGATCTCGCCAGACCCACCTCGCCCATCCTCCTCCGCGACCTGGGGAGGATGGGCTCTACACCCAACCGGCCAGTTCGCGGCGGACGATATCCTCGAGCACGCGCATGCCGTCCGCGCTATCGTTGAGGCACGGCAAGGCGGCGAAATGCTCACCGCCATTCTCCTCGAAATATTCGCGGTTTTCCTCGCCGAGCTCCTCGATCGTCTCGAGGCAATCGGCCGAGAAGCCCGGCGCCACGACGGCCATCGTCTTCACGCCGGCCTTGGCCATGCTCTTGATGGTCACGTCGGTGTAGGGCTGCAACCATTCCGCCGGCCCGAACCGGCTCTGGAAGCTCATGCGGAACTCGTCGGCGCTCATCCCCATGGCGTGGCGCAGCCGCTGCCACGTCTCGATGCACTGGCGCATGTAGGGGTCGCCCCTGTCGACGTATTCGCGCGGCACGCCGTGAAACGAGGCCAGCAGCACCTCCGGCTTGAAGGACAGCTTGGCGATCTCGGCACGGATCGAACGCGCCATCGCGTCGATGTAGGCCTGGCTGGCGTGGTAGGGATGGGCCACGCGCATGGTGGGCTGGAAGCGCATCGCCGCCAGCGCCTCGAAGGCCTTGTCGCAGACCGTGGCCGATGTCGCCGCCGCATATTGCGGATAGAGCGGCACGAGCAGGAAGCGGTCGCATCCCTGGCCGACGAGGTAGTCGATCCCGGCCTTGATCGAGGGGTTGCCGTATCGCATCGCCCAATCGACCACCACCTCGCGCCCGCCATCGCCGAGCCCACCATCCTTCAGCCAGGCGGTCAGCCTGTCGGACTGGTTGCGGGTGATGGTCCGCAACGGGCTCTCGTCCTGCTCCTTGTTCCAGATCGAGGCGTAGTCCTTGCCCTTGGCCTGGGGCCGCACCGAGAGGATGACGAGGTTGAGGATCGGCCACCACAGCAGCCGCGACGTCTCGATGACGCGACGGTCGGACAAGAATTCCTTGAGGTAGCGCCGCATCGGCCAATAGTCGGTGGCGTCGGGCGTGCCGAGGTTCACCAGCAGCACGCCGGTCTTGGCGCGCGGCAGGGCGAGCGGCGCGCGCGCCGGCGTCGTCGTTTCGAGGGCGCGCGCCGGCGCAGGGCTCGGCACGAGAGCCGGCACGGCGGGCTTGTGCAGGGCGATGACGTCCGCGGACACGGCGGTTCCTCTTCGCGGTCGAGCCGCATCGTTGCGATCTAGAAGGTCTGGTCCATGGAGTGTAGGGCCGCTGCGGGTCGCTGTCATGTGCGGCGCGCGGGCGCGGCCGGCATTCGGCAGGCGGCCGTGCCGCGCTATAAGGCCGGATGCTCGTCCCCTTCCCGCCCGCCGGCCCGATCGATGTCCGACCCGCCGGCGACGGCGACCTCGCCGCGATCGTCGCGCTCAACGAGGTGGTGCAGGCCTTCCACGCCACGCGCCACCCGGGCTTCTTCAAGGCCGATCCCAGGCCGCGCGAGGTCGCGGACCTGCTGGCGGACCAGGTGCGCCGGCCGGGCCAGCGGGTGTTTCTCGCCTCGATCCGGGAGCGTGCGGTCGGCTACGTCTGGTGCGAGGTGCAGGACATCGACGCGACGGCCCTGACGCATCGCCTGCGTCGTCTCTTCGTGCACCATGTCGCCGTCGCCGACGGTGCCCGTCGCCGCGGCGTCGCCGGCGCCTTGCTCGATGCGGTGGACGATCTGGCGCGCGAGCGCGGCATCGATCGCGTGGACCTCAGCGCCTGGAGCTTCAACGAGCCCGCGCGCCGCCTCTTCGAAAAGCGCGGCTACGCGGTGTCCAGCGTCAACCTCTCCAAGGTGCTGTCCTGAACCGTCGGGCCGCCGCCCGAGACGCGCCGGCCGCGGTTCAGCGCGACGACATCGTCGACGAGCCGCAAGGCCGGCGCGTGATGCGTGACCAGCAGCGTCGTCTTTCCACGCATGAGGGTCGCCAAGGCGGCAAGGACGAGCCGTTCCGAAACCGGGTCGAGACCTTCGGTCGGTTCGTCGAGGACGAGGAGCGGCGCGTCCTTCAAGAAGGCGCGGGCGATGGCGAGACGCCGCGCCTGGCCGCCGGAGAGGCGGGTGCCGGTCTCGCCGACCATCGTGTCCAAGCCGCCGGGCATGGCCAGGATTTCCTCGAGAAGGGCGGCGTCGCGCAAGGCGGCGTGGAGTTCGGCCTCGCCGGCATCGGGCCGCGCCAGCAGCAGGTTGGCCCGGACGCTGGTGTTGAAGAGATGGGTCTGCTGCGCGACCACCGCGCAGAGGCCGCAGACGCTCTCGCCGCCGAGCGCGCGCAGCGGCGTGCCGCCGATCTCGACACGCCCCTCCTGATAATCCCAGAAGCGCAGCAGCACGTTCAGGAGGGTCGTCTTGCCCGAGCCGCTCGGGCCGACGAGGCCGAGCGAGCCGCCCTGCGGCACGACGAGGTCGAGCTGGTCGAGCGCCCAGGGCGCATCGTCCGCGTAGCGCATCCGCAGGCCCTCGATGCGCAGATCGAAGCGCGTCGGCACGTCGGCGGGCGCGGGCGGCTCGGTGACGGCAGGTTCCGCGTCGACGATCTCGAAGATGCGGCGGGCGGCGGCGAGCGTCTCGCCGAGGGTCTGGAAGGCCAGCGGCAGCGCGGCGACGGCCTCGAAGCTGGCCAGCACGAAGAGCGCGATCATCGCCAGGTCCGGTCCGGGCAGGGTGTTGCCCGCGACGAGCGGGATGACCAGCACCAGGGCGACCCCCATCGTGAGCTGCGCGCACAGGCCTGAGAGGGCCGAGCCCCCGGCGGCGACGATCGCCTGGCGACGGCCGGCGGCCACCAGCTCGGCGCCGAGCGCCGCGACGCGCCCGCGCTGTGCGGCATCGGCCCGGCAGACCATCAGCTCGCCAAGGCCGCGGATCGTGTCGGAGGTGGCCGCCCGCAGGTCGGAGCGCAGCGCCACGGCGCGTCGCCCCGGCGTGCGGCTCAGGCGCTGCGCCGACAGCGGCAGGGCGACGCCGGCGAGCAGCAGGCCGGCGCCGTCGGCGAGCGCGACGGGCCGGCTGAACAGCATCAGGAACGCCACCATCGCGACGAGCGAGACCAGCGCCGCCACGCTCGGCGCGATGACGCGGAGATAGAGATTGTCGAGCGTATCGATGTCGGCGCGGATGCGGCTCAAGAGGTCGCCGCCGCGGTAGTGCTGCAGCCGCGCCGGCGCCAGCGGCTCGAGGTGCGCGTAGAACCAGGCGCGCAGCCGCGCGATCAGCCGGAAGGTCGCCTCGTGGGTGACGAGGCGCTCGCCGTAGCGCCCGCCGCTGCGCAGGATCGCCAGGGCGCGGATGCCGGCGGCGGGCGCGAAATATTCCACGCCGGGGCCGCCGAGGCCGGCGAGCGCCATCGCGGCGATGAACCAGCCGGCCAGCGCCAGCAGGCCGACGTTGGCGATCACCACGGCGGTGCTCAGCGCGATGCCAGCCAGCATCCACGAGGCGTAGGGTCGGAACAGTCGCAGCAGCCGCAGCAGGTCCCTCACGCCGGCACGTCCTCGCGGCCGGCCGTGGCCGCCGCGGATCCCGCGAGGCGGGGATAGAGCGAGCCCCGCGCGAGAAGGTCCTCGTGACGGCCACGCTCGACGATCCGACCCTCGTCCATCACCAGGATCGTGTCGGCGCCGCGGATCGTCTCGAGGCGGTGGGCGATGACCAGCACCGCCGCGCCGGCGGCGAGCCGCTCGATCGAGTGCGTGACCAGCGCGGCGGTGTCGTCGTCGAGTCCGGCGACGGCCTCGTCGAACACCACGACGTCGGCCTGCGCGAGGAACACGCGGGCCAAAGCGATGCGCTGGATCTCGCCGCCGGAGAGACCCTGGCCGCGGTCGCCCAACATCGTGTCGTAGCCGCGCGGCAGCCCGGCGATCGACGCGCCCGCCCCGGCCTGCTCGACGGCGCGGTGCACCAACGCCAGGCTCGCCTCGGGGCAGCCGAGCCGGATGTTGTCGAGCACGCTGCCGTGGAACAGCGTCGGGCGCTGCGGCAGCCAGGCCACGCGCGCCATCCACTCCGTGCGCGCGACGTCGCGAAGGTCGGTGCCGTCGACCAGGATGCGCCCAGCCTCCGGCGCCAGGAAGCCGAGAAGCAGCTGCGTCAGCGTGGTCTTGCCGGCGCCGGAGGGGCCGACCAGCGCCACCCGCTGGCCGCGGGCTAGCGTGAAGCCGACCTCGCGCAGGACCGGCGCGGTGCCGTAGGCGAAGTCGACATGCTCGAAGCGGATTTCGCGCACGGGGCCGGCCGGCAGCGGCGCGGTGTCGACGTCGTCCGCCAACGGCCCGCGCGCCGGCAGCGGGGTCCGCAGCAGCGCGACGATGGCCTGCGACGCGCCGATCGCCTCCATCCGCGCGTGGTACTGCGTGCCCATCGCGCGAAGCGGGCGGTAGAACTCCGGCGCCAGCAGCAGGACGAAGAACCCCTGCAGGAAATGCATCTGCCCGTCGTAGAGGCGGAAGCCGATGAACACGGCGACCATCGCGATGCTCAGGGTGGCGAAGAACTCCAGCGTCAGCGATGAGAGGAAGGCGACGCGCAGCACCTTCATCGTGCTCTCGCGGTAGTCGTCGGCGATGGCGGCGACGACGGCCGCCTCGGCGCGGCTGGCGTTGAAGAGCTTCAGCGTCGTCAGCCCCTCGATGGCGTCGAAGACATGCGCGCTCATGCGCGCCAGCTTGCGCCACTGGCTCCGGTTGAGCGCCTCGGTGCCTTTGCCAATGAGGATCATGAACAGCGGGATCAGCGGGGCCGACAGCACCATGATCGCGCCCGAGACCCAGTCGGCCGGCACGACGAAGACGAGGATCGCGAGCGGGATGCCGGCGGAGAGTGCCGTCTGCGGCAGGTAGGCGGCATAGTAGCGGTGCAGCGTCTCGACGCCGTCGACGGTCGTGGTGACCACGTCGCCGGTGCGCTGCCGCCGGGCCCAGGCCGGGCCGAGCGCGGCGACGTGCGCCTGCACGCGTTCGCGCACCTCGAGGATCACGCGCGCGCCGGCCTCGAAGGCGACGATGTCGCCCGCCGCGCCGGCCAGAGCCCGCGCGACGAAGATCGCGAGCAGGCCCCAGAGCCAGGGCCGGACGACGTCGAGGCCGTGCCCGGCGACGATCACGGCATCGACGATCCGGGCGAGGAGCCAGGCCTGGCCGACGATGAGAAAGCCGCCGAGAAGGCCGGCGGCGATCGCGGCATTGATCGGGCCGCGCACGCTCGCGCCCTGGCCGCGGAGCCAGCGGTCGAGCGTCCTGCCGGTGGCACGCGGCATCGGAGCCGAAGGCGCCGCCAAGGCTAGGTGGCCCGATGCGCGCGCGTCATCGGTGCGGCGAGCGAGAGAGCCGGTCGTACTCGCCCTTGACGAGGAGGCCGAACAGCGCGGCGGTGAAGACGACCATGCCGAGCGCCATGCGCTGCATGCCGAGGCTCATCCCGAACGTCGCGGCCAGAAGACCCAATCCGACCGCCGGCCCGGCCGCGAACAGGCCGGCGAAGCGCATGTTCCAGCAGGCGAGCCGCGCCCTTCGCATGTCCATCGTGCCGGTTCACTCGTGATAGGACGCGAGCTTGGCGACGCGGGCCCGGAAGACCCAGATCTGGTACCAATTGTACATGATCATGACGGGGAACAGGAAGACGAGGGTGAACAGGAAGGTGAACAGCGAGATCTCCGGACTGGCGGCGGCGACGACCGTCCAGGTGCCGGGCACCATGTCGGGGTAGAGCGTGGCGAACATGCCGCCGGCCATGATCGCGATCGTCAGGTCGAGCCAGAGCAGCGCGTGGAAGTCGCGGTCGTGGATCGAGGCGCGGCGCATCATGAAGGTCGAGGCGATGGCCGCCAGCAGGAAAAGGCCCCAGACCCAGAAATAGCCGCCGAGCCAGTTGTTGGAGGCCCAGGGAAATTCGAGGATGCTCCAGACCACGGTGACGAGCACGGCGGCGAGCACGAGGTAGAACGAGCCGTTGGTCCAACCCGCGGCCTTCTTGCGGATCGGTTCGCCCTTCTCGAAACGGGCGCGGATGAACAGCCCGCCCGAGAGCGACACCGCGATCACGGCCGCGACGCCCGTCCAGACGCTGAACGGGCTGATGAAGCGGAAGGCGCCGCCGACGTAGGTCGGCACCTGGTTGGGCTCGTGGGTCAGCGGGAAGCCGTGCAGCACGGCACCGACGCACATGCCGCCGAAGAACGTCGCCACCAAACTCGAGACGCCGAAGGCATAGTCCGTGAAGCGCTGGGTCCAACGCTCGGCGAGGTGGCGGTATTCGAGCGCGACCGCCCGCGTCAGGATCGCCCAGAGGATCAGCATCAGCGGGATCATGAGGTAGCTCAGCACCGAACCGTAGGCGAATGGGAACGATCCGAAGAGCACCCCGCCGGCCACGATGAGCCAGGTCTCGTTGGCGTCCCAGGTGCCGGCCATGGCCTGCATGATGGCGCCACGCTCGTCCTTGTCGGAGACGAAGAGCGAAAAGATGCCGGCGCCCAGGTCGGCGCCGTCGAGGATGATGTAGGCCAGGATGCAGAAGGCGACCGCGACCCACCAGCCGTTGGCGAGGACATGCTGCAGCGGGGTCAGGATGGGCATGGACTGGCCTGCATCGATCGTCGTGGGAGGGCGGAGCGGATCACGCGGGGTGCAGCCGGCCGGGCTTCGCCGGCTGGCTGGCCTTGGGCGATTCCACGGTGCCCATCTGCTCCTGGTGATCCTTGGGCAGGTCGCCCAGGCTCTCCTGGCCCTCCTCAGGAATGGGCGTGTCCATGTTCGGTCCCTGCGTGACCAGCTTGTTCAGGAACCACCAGGTGGCGCCCCAGACCAGCAGCTCGAACCCCATGTAGCCCACCAGCCATATCACCTCCTGGAAGACGGACATGTGGCTGACGCCCGCGTCGGTGCGCATCAGGCCGTAGACGACCCAGGGCTGGCGCCCGACCTCGCGCGTCCACCAGCCCGTCCAGATCGCGATGTAGGGCAGCACGGCGCTGGCGATGACCGCGCGCAGGAACCACTTGTTGGCCGACACCGTCGCCACTTCGAGCTTCCTGCGCCACGCCAGCCAGGCGCCCCAGAGCGCGACCAGCAACATCGCCATTCCGCAGGCCACCATGACGCGGAAGCCGTAGAACGGGATCAGCACCGGGGGGCGGTCCTCCGGCTTGAAATCGTTGAGGCCCTGGACCTTGCCGCCCCAGCTATGGGTCTCGAGCAGGCTGAGAACGTGGGGCAGAGTCACCGCCCAGGCATTGCCGTCGCCCTTCGCGTTGGGCCAGGCGACGACGTGCCAGCCGGTGTTGACCGAACCATCCTTGTCGTAGGTGTCCCAATGGCCTTCCATCGCGGCCAGCACGGCCGGCTGGTCCTCCGACACGGTCAGGCCGGTGCCGTCGCCGAGGTAGATCTGCAGCGGCGCGACGACCACCAGCGCCAGGATCGACCATTTGAGCGCGCGCTGGAACAGCGGCACGTGGCGCTTGGTCAGGAGGTAATAGGCCGAGATGGAGGCGACCACGGCGATCGCCAGCTCGTAGGAGGCCACCAGCATGTGCGGGAAGGAGAAGAGCACGTCCGGGTTCAGGAGCGCCTTGACCCAGTCTTCCACGACGAAGACGCCGTTCTTCAAAGCCACGCCCTTCGGCGTCTGCATCCAGGAATTGGCATCGAGGATCCACATCGCCGAGATCGAGGACGACAGCGCCACGTTGAAGGTGGCGAAGAGATGCATGCGGCGGCTGATCTTGCCCCAGCCGAAGATCATCAGCCCGATGAAGCCGGCCTCGTACATGAAGGCGGTGATCGTCTCGTAGCCGAGCACTTGGCCGAAGAACGGCCCGGCGGCCTGCGAGAACGGCCCGTAGAGGATGCCGAAGGCCATCTCCATGGTGATGCCGGTCGCCACGCCCGCGGCGAAGTTGATGATCAGCAGTCGCTCGAAGAAGCGCACGAGGCGGTACCAGCGCTCGTCGTCGGTCCGCAGCCACGTCGCCTCGGCGAAGAAGATCAGGCCCGCCAGGCCGATCGTCAGCGGCGGGTAGAGGATGTGGAGCGTCGTGATCCAGCCGAAATCGAGGCGCGCGAGGACGAGCGAAAGAGAGTTTTCTGCCATGTCTCACTCTGCTGGCGCGACGGCATGGCCGAACCAAAGGGGCCACATGCCCGGTTCGGACCCGTCACCAGACGCATCCTATTAAACGGCATCGGCGGCCCGGCTTACAAGTGCGGCACTTCCGGTCCGATCTTTTCGGCCGGGGCTTCGTGACAGCCCGCTACTCCCACTCGATCGTTCCCGGCGGCTTGCTCGTCACGTCGTAGACGACGCGGTTGATGCCCTTGACCTCGTTGATGATGCGGGTCGCGGCGCGGCCGAGCACGGCCATGTCGAAGGGGAAGAAGTCCGCCGTCATCCCGTCGACGCTGGTCACGGCGCGGAGCGCGCAGACGAAATCGTAGGTGCGCCCGTCGCCCATGACGCCCACGGTCTGGACCGGCAGCAGCACGGCGAAGGCCTGCCAGATCGTGTCGTAGAGCCCCGCCTTGCGGATCTCGTCGAGGTAGACGGCATCCGCCTTGCGCAGGATCGCGAGCTTCTCCGGCGTGATGCCGCCGGGGCAGCGGATGGCCAAGCCAGGACCGGGGAACGGATGGCGGCCGACGAAGGCCTCAGGCAAACCGAGCTCGCGGCCGAGCGCGCGCACCTCGTCCTTGAACAGCTCGCGCAGCGGCTCGACGAGGGCCATGTTCATGCGCTCGGGCAGGCCGCCGACGTTGTGGTGGCTCTTGATCGTCACCGAGGGGCCGCCCGAGAAGCTGACGCTCTCGATGACGTCGGGATACAGCGTCCCCTGCGCCAGGAACTGCGGCGCGCCGCGCCCATCCTCGGCGATCTTCTTGGCCTCGGCCTCGAAGGTGGCGACGAACAGCCGGCCGATGATCTTGCGCTTCTGCTCCGGGTCGCGGATGCCGTGCAGCGAGGCCAGGAAGATCTCGGACGCGTCGACGTGCACCAGCGGGATCGCGTAATGCTCGCGAAACAGCGACAGGATCTGCTCGGTCTCGCCCTCGCGCATCAGGCCGTGGTCGACGTAGACGCAGGTGAGGCGCTCGCCGATCGCCTCGTGGATCAGCACCGCCGCCACCGCGGAGTCGACGCCGCCGGAGAGGCCGCACAGCACCCGGCCGTCACCCACCTTGGCGCGGATCGCCGCCACGGCCTCGGCGCGGAACGCCTTCATCGTCCAGTCGCGCCGGCAGCCGGCGATCCGGAACAGGAAGTTGGCGATCAGCGCGGGACCGTCGGGCGTGTGGTGCACCTCGGGGTGGAACTGCAGCCCGTAGAACCGGCGCGCCTCGTCGGCGATGACGCAGACCGGGGCGTTGGCCGAGGCGCCGATCGACCGGAACCCCTGCGGCAGCCGGGTGACGCGGTCGCCGTGGCTCATCCAGACCTGGTGGCGGCCGCGCGCCCAGACGCCTTCGAGCAGCGGCGAGCCCTCCCCGGCCTCGACCTCGGCGCGGCCGTACTCGGCATGGTGGCCGGCCTCGACCGCACCGCCGAGCTGCACCGCCATCAGCTGCTCGCCGTAGCAGATGCCGAGCACCGGGATGCCGGCCTCGAAGATCGCCTGCGGCGCGCGCGGCGAGCCCGGCTCGGTCACCGAGGCCGGCCCGCCCGACAGGATCACCGCCTTGGGCGCCATCGTCGCGAACGCCGTCTCGGCCGACTGGAACGGCACGATCTCGCAATAGACCCCGGCCTCGCGCACGCGCCGCGCGATGAGCTGCGTCACCTGCGAGCCGAAGTCGACGATCAGCACCTTGTCGTGATGGACGAGGATCTCCTCGCGCACGGGATCGAGGGTGGAATCGGCTGACGTGGTCATGGCACCGGCTTAGAGCCTTTTCCCGCCGAAATGAACCGCTTGGCGCTTGCCCGCGGCCCCTCGACGATATAGGTAACATAGCCGAAATCGCCTCGCGAGTAAACCCTTGTACGGGCAGCGGGACCGCGAGGACACACGCGTCCGGGCCCTGACATTTCGGCCTGCCAAAGTCAGGGTACCGCGACATTGTCCAGGGTCCGTGTCAGGGTACCGCGACACAGAACCCTGCCATCGTCGCGAACCGCGACATGGCCCTGATCGAGGTGGCCGTTCGGCGACATGCCTCGCGCGGCGGTTCGCATGAGACACCGCGCAGCGGTCACGGCTTCCGCGGCGACGGCTCGCCGGTGAAGCGGCCCGATGGAACAGTGCAACCTGATGGCGCGACCGCATCGAGGATTACATCGGCGGCCGGAGAGCGCGAGCGCGGCGGGATCGCCGTCACTACCGTCGTTCGATCCGAGGGGCAGGCCGTGCAAGCCATCGCCGCCCGCGTCGCGCCGGCTGCCACGATCCATGCCGACGAAGCTCGCGGATGGGATACGCTTCACGTTCGCTTCATTGCCCGCCGCGTCAACCATCAAGATTGCTACAGCGACGGGCAGGCCTGCACCAGCTAAGCCGAGTCGTTCTTCTCGCGCCTCCGCCGGGCTGAGATCGGCATGCACCTATCGGTCGCTACCTCTATGCCTACGCCGGCGGGTAGTGTCTCAGTTTGAAAGTTGGCCGGCTTGACCCCGGCCTCGATCCCCGCTTACGTCTGGCGTATGCTTAGCGGAAAGCAGGAGGCTGAAAGGCAATGGCTAGGAACAAAGAGCACAATGAAAACCTTGAGGAAGAGGTGTTGAAGACGATAATGGTAGCAATCGGATTTGTGCTTGCCAGCAAACCTGGCGGCAGGATCGACCCACCACGTGATCGAGAGTGCGCTGTTCACGTCCTTTCTTCGCTGGAAAGCGACGGCTTCAAGATCGTGATAAATGCCGACCGGACCTAAAGGCGAAAAGCGCCCAGCCGACGTGATCGGCAACGCCGTCCGCGTCATGCGGATCGCCACCGGCGACGAAGCCGAAGCCGCACCGACCGACGACGGCAAAGACCCGGCTGCGAAGGCGCTGGGCGCCAAGGGCGGCGCCGCTCGCGCGAAGGCTATGACGGCGGAGCGGCGAGCGGAGATCGCGAAGGCGGCTGCGGAGAAGCGGTGGAAGAAAGACTAAAGGCCCCTGCCATCGTCTTTTCTTTCATCGAACGGGAGCTGGATGGTCTCATCATATCGCGGATGTAGACGATCTAGTTTAGCAACGAAGTCGAGCCAATTATCACTCAGCTTCATTGCTGTAACAATTGAACCTAGATGCTCTCTCAGCTTGGGGTAGCCCCTGTTGGACGTCAGGCGCTGGAACAGTTTGTCTCGACTTTTGCCTTCCTCGCCTTTGACACGTTTTAACTCTGCCAAAACTCCTGGCGCCAATCGCTTGTATACAATATCGTTTGTTAGCACTCCAAAGTACTGAGGTCGCTTGACTGTATCAGGATACTCTAATCCACGAAGCCGGAACATCTCCCTATAGAAGTCGTCTGGGAAGGTAGGAATGTACGGAACAAGTTCCTTCGCTATGAAAGCTTCTAATATCTTAGCCAGCGAATCCTTGGCTCTATCATACTGATAGCCGGTCGCTTCATCCACTAGCGCAATAATACCGACGCGCGCTAAGCCTCGAACAAGTATTTCGCATTGCTTCGCGATATGTAACTGATCTGATCTGAGCGCTTTTGCTTCTCTTGCCGCAAGCACTGCATCACATAGGTCGGCCAACGTCGTCGCTTCGTAGCCAATGGCAGGGCTGCCTCCTGTTGGAGCTTGGAAGCGAATGAGGTTGTTCATCCTGCTGGCTAAGTCATTGGGAATGAATGGACTTACGTTTCGACCCGTAGCGAACTGATAGAGTCTATCGCCCTGCCTGCCTGCGGCTCCGCCCGCCGACATTCCAAGCGCGCGTATCATGCCACCGGAGGAGAGAACCCGCCTGCCATCTGCCAAAACGTAGCAAGGTATTTCAATGCCGCCGATCTTGAGCGGGTGGTCCGACGAGCCATGCGTTGCTTGAAGGATTGGGGCTTCATCATCATTCTTCCTACCCCAACGAGCTTCGGCCGCTTTCCTTCCGGCTTCTTTTCGTTGCTCAGGTGTCATTGCATTCGCTCGAGCACGGCCGCCACGCGCGCGGCCACTCTCAGGTTCATCAGACATGCACGCATCCTTCCTTTCCATGCGTGCATAAAGCGCTGATCCGTGCAGAATGCAAGCATCCACAGAGCGGGTGCGTGCATCGCTTCGCGACGTCGGCGTGTGGTGGGTGTTTTGCTGCGACTGGCGCCACGCGCTGGCGACGTCGGTTGAAGCCAGTCGAGCGCGTTGGTGAACCGCAGCTCGAAACAGGCAGCGTGTCATCCGTGACATACGTGGCGTGTCAGCCGCATCGCCGCGGCCCTGCCCCACCACGCGCACCCCTCTTCCTTGCCGGGTGCCCGATGCCGCCCCCCTGTTCGGTGACCGCGCGCGTCGTGGCATGCCGAAGGCGAATCCGTCCGGGCGTGGCGGGTGGGCGTCGGCTCGGGGGTTGCCTCGCGGCCCCTGGGTTGCTTCGCTGCGCTCGCAATGACGGCCCCCGCCGTCACCATTTCTGCCGCCACGGGAGCGCCCGATGACCCCCGGGGGACGGCTCTCGGCGGCGATCGAGGTGCTGGCTGAGATCGAGGCACGGCCTCGGCGTCCCGCTGACCGAATATGTCTTGCACGAAAAGCGAGGTCGATATCGGTGGAAAGAGCAGACCGTGATCGAGCCGACACGTCGGCCGTGCGGAGCGTGAATCCGTCTAGAAACTCCCGCTGTCCTCATCCAACGGGGTTTTGTCGGCTTGCTTGTTGAGGGCGCCGAAAATGAAGGCGGGAGCGATCCGCGACATCGCATACAGGGCTTTCGCCTGTCCCGGCCTCACCTCGTCTTTGCCTTTCAGAAGGGCGTCGAGCAGCTCCTTCGCCACCCTGGCTGGGCTGATCTTCGGGCCATCATAGCGGCGCGTCAGCGCGGTTTGGACGGCTGGCGGAAGGAGGTCGATGACCTTGAGCTTGGTGGCGCGGGTTTGCCAGCGCAGGGATCTCGTGAAGGCGTGCAGTCCGGCCTTGGCTGCACTGTAGCCGGGCGTATTACCGAACGGTGCGTAGACGAGTCCGGTCGTCACGTTGACGATCGCAGCCTCCGGCCGGGTAAGCAGGTGCGGCAGCAGAGCCGTACAGAGATGAATGGGGGCATGGAGGTCGAGCGCCAACTCGCTGTCGAGACGAGCTTGAGCGTTTTCGCCTGTCAGCGAAAAATACTGCATTGTCCCCGCGTTGTTGACGAGGATGTCGACTGGCGGCGCGTTCGTCTTGACGTGCTCGATGAGTCGAGTGCGCTCGCCGACATTCGTGAGGTCGGCTTCGAAAACCGTGACCCGAGGATGCGCCTTCTGCATGGCCTCGAGTGTGGTCCTGTTGCGGCCGACAACGAGGACGCTGGCTCCCGCCGCAAGCAACGCGCGCGTAATTTCCAAGCCGATGCCGACCGCGCCACCGGTGACCAGAGCGTGCCTTGCTTCGATTTTCATATCTTGTTTCTTTCCATTGACTGCAGGTGATCTGAGGCCTCGGGGAGCTGTTCGATCAAACGGCCAAGCAGGGTCTGCAAGACATCGGCAGTACGGATCATGTCCCGAACTTGAAGATCGGCCCCGACGCGTTGCGCCCAGACCATTTGGCGTTGCATGGCGGCTTCCTGCGCAGTTCTCCCTGCCGTTGTTAGTTCGACGAGATTGGCGCGCTGGTGGTGTGGGTTCGGCGTGATCCGTACGAAGCCTTTCGCCTCAAGCTCCAACACCGTCGCGCGGACCGTCTGCCGCGTGAGACCCATGTTTCGCGCAATGGAGGCGACGGTGAGCGGCATCGGTGCTTTCGCGGCGGCGCCAAGCACTTGCCATCGAGCGCTGGTCAGTCCGAGGTCGGCGACAAGACGATCACCGGCATCGATAAGAGCGCCGTGAAGGCGGAACACGCTGACCACCAGCCGCTGAAATGGATCGTCTGGCAGCGGTTGGAATTCAACCATGACAGATATCTAACAAGATGACAGAAGACTGTCAATGGGCGGCTCGATGTGGGATCGATCCGTGACGAGCGCCAGTTGCTCCAAAAGACCCATCACCCGGGCGCGACACCTACCGCGCGACCTTTGACATCGCCACGCCCATGCCTCACCACGCCCACCCCTCTTCCTGCCGGGTGCCCCGATGTCGACCCCCTGTTCCGTGACCGCGCGCGTCGTGGCGTGCCGAAGGCGACGCCGTCCGGGTGTCGCGGGTGGCCGGCGGCTCGGGAATTGCCTCGCCGCCCCTGGGTTGCTTCGCTGCGCTCGCAATGACGGCCCTCGTCGGCAGGAAAACCCCCGGCACGACGACGGTGCGCGATGACCCCCGGGGGGCGGCTCTCGGCGGCGATCGAGGTGCTGGCGGACATCGAGGCGCGGCATCGGCCGGCGGCGGACGCGCTCAAGGATTATGGGCTGTCGCATCGCTTCGCCGGCTCCAAGGACCGTGCCGCCGTCGCCGCGCATGTCTACGACGCGCTGCGGCGACGGGCGTCGTCGGCCTGGCTGATGGATGCGGAGACGCCGCGGGCCATCGTGCTCGGCTCTCTGGTGCGGGCGCGCGGCCTGGACGCCGCCGCCGTGGCTGCGCTCTGCGACGGTGACGCCCACGCGCCGGAGGCGATGAGCGAGGCCGAGCGACAGGCGCTCTCGACACGAACGCTCGACGGCGCACCCGACCACGTGCGCGGCGACGTCCAGGCCTGGCTCGTGCCGTCGCTGGCGGCGGTGTTCGGCGAGGCCCTCGTGCCCGAGTTGGAGGCGCTGGCCGAGCGCGCGCCCGTCGACCTGAGAATCAACACGCTGAAAGCGACGCGCGACAAGGCGATGGCGTCGCTGGCGCATCTCTCGCCCGAGCCGAGCGCACGCGCGCCACACGGGCTGCGCCTGCCGTTGGGGCCCGACGGACGCGGACCGGCGCTCGTCGGCGAGCCGGCCTTCATCAAGGGGCTCGTCGAGGTGCAGGACGAGGGCTCGCAGCTGGCGGTCGCGCTGGCGCGGCCTCGCCCGGGCGAGCAGGTGCTGGACCTCTGCGCCGGCGCCGGCGGCAAGACGCTGGCGCTGGCCGCGGCGATGGAGAACCGGGGACAGGTCTATGCCGCCGACACCGATGGGCGCCGCCTCGCCGGCCTGCACCCGCGGCTCGACAAGTCGGGCGCCCGCAACATCCAGGTGCGGTCGCCGCGCCGCGGCGTGCCGCCGATCGCCGATCTCGCCGGTCGTTGCGATCTCGTGCTGGTCGACGCGCCCTGCACCGGCACCGGCACCTGGCGGCGCAACCCGGATGCGAAATGGCGGGTGCGGCCCGGCGCGCTGGAGCAGCGGCTCAAGGAGCAGGATGCGGCGTTGGCGGAGGCGGCGCGCGCGGTCAAGCCCGGCGGGCGGCTCGTCTACGTCACCTGTTCGTTGCTGGCGGAGGAGAACGAGGCCCGCATCCACGCCTTCCGTGCCGCCCATCCCGGCTTCGCGTCGGTGCCGGCAGCGGAAGCGGCGATTGCGGCGGCCCTGCCGGAGCTGGCCGATCTGGCCGACCCTTCGGGCGTCGGCTTGAGGCTCACGCCGCGGCGCACGGGCACCGACGGTTTCTTCGTCGCGGTCCTTGTCAGAGCATAGCGCGGGTGGCGGCGGCGCGGGCCGCCGGAAGCCCGGCGTCGACGCCGGGGCGCCTCACGAGCAGCGTGTCGCCGATCGCCAGCACCAACAGCAGCGCGGCGGCGACGGCGCGGAGGAGTTTGCGCCGGCTGTCGGAGCGGCGCGCCGGCTCCTCGCACTCGGTGAAGAGGCTGGCGATGTTGGCGAAGTCGACGCGGCGCGCGTCGATGCCGCCGACGGTCGTGGGGATGAAGAGAAATGCGGTCATGGCCGGCTCCTACCGGCCTCACCCTTACGCGCCCGCCGCTTGCCGACCCTTCAAGTCAAAGCCTCGAAAAACCGCGTGCCGGGCAAGACGTCGGTAACGACTCGCGCCGGCACCCGTCGCGAGCACGCCTCAATGGGCCTGGGCGTTGTCCCCGCAGGCATGCTGCACCGACGGCGCCACGAACTGGACCCGGTTGCCGCACTTGTCGCAGCCGGCCACGGCGAACGCGAGGCAGCCGGTCATCGCGATCCTTCGCAACATCCTCGACAAGCCGTGAACCTCCATGCCGTGATTCGGGATAACCCTGCGGCATGCTTCTTAACATCCCTGCGGCATGTTCGACGCATGGAATACGCGACGAATTCGATGATGATGGTGGAGGCGCGGCGCTCGGAGCGGGTCCGCAGTTTCCTGCGCGCCCGCATCCTTTTCAACAACGGCGCCTCGACGATCGATTGCACGATCAAGAACATCTCGCTGCACGGCGCCAAGATCGAGATCGCCCACTCGCTGTCGGTCCCCTCGGAATTCGATCTCGAGGTGCCGCAGCGCGCGCGCACCTACCGCGCCAAGATGATGTGGCGCGCCGCGGATTCGATCGGCGTGGAATTCCTGGAGCAGGGCGTCGCCTCCGAGAACGCCCAGGCCACGATCCAGCGGCTCGAAGTCGAGAACCGCAAGCTGCGCAACAGCGTCGCCCTGCTGAGCAAGCGCCTCGAGGACCTCGGCCAGGCGGTGAGCTTCGTCTGATCGCTTGAGAAGAGCGGGCGCTTGGTTTGTACGCGATCGAAGCATCACGCCCGAGGTCCGGACCTACCGCTCGACGACGCGCCCCTCCGCGAGGGTGACGCGGCGGTCCATGCGCGTCGCCAGCTCGTGGTTGTGGGTGGCGACGAGCGCCGCGAGGCCGGTCGCGCGCACCAGCGTCTCGAGCGCGGCGAACACCACGTCCGCGGTCTTGGGATCGAGGTTGCCGGTGGGCTCGTCGGCGAGCAGGACGCCGGGGCCGTTGGCCACGGCCCGGGCGATCGCCACGCGCTGCTTCTCGCCGCCGGAGAGCTCGGGCGGCCGATGCCTCGCTCGGGCGGCGAGACCGAGATAGTCGAGGATCTCGAGGGCGCGCCGGCGCGCCTCGCCCTTCGTCATGCCGGCGATCATCTGCGGCAGCATCACGTTCTCCAGCGCCGTGAACTCGGGCAGGAGGTGATGGAACTGGTAGACGAAGCCGATCTCCGAACGCCGCAGCGCCGTCAGCCCGGCGTCGTTCAATCCCGCCGTCGATCGTCCGCGCACGACGACGTCGCCGCTGTCGGGATGCTCGAGCAGGCCGGCGATGTGCAGCAGCGTGGACTTGCCGGCCCCCGAGGGCGCCGTCAGGGCCACCGACTGCCCGCGGTGCAGCGCGAAATCGACGCCGGTGAGGATGTGCAACGGCTCGCCGACCTGACGATAGGTGCGCACGACGCCCTTCAGCGCCAGCGACGGCCCGGCGAACGAAGCCTCGGACGTCCCGCTCATTCGTAGCGCAGCGCCTCGACCGGATCGAGCCGCGCCGCCTCCCAGGAGGGATAGAGCGTCGCCACCAGCGAGATGAGCAGCGTCGCCCCGGCGATCACGACGATGTCGCGCGGCTCGACCTCGCTCGGCAGCTTGGACAGGTAGTAGATCTCCGCGGGAAAGAGGTTGAGGTGCATCGCGCTGTTGAGGGCGGCGCGGATGTGCTCGGCGTTGAGCGCGATGAGCAGGCCGAGCGCCACCCCGGCCAGCGTGCCGACGGCGCTGATCGAGACCCCGGCGATGAGGAACACCCGCATGATCGCGCCGCGCGTCGCGCCGACCGTGCGCAGGATGGCGATGGCCGAGCTCTTGTCCTTCACCAGCATGATCAGGCTCGAGAAGATGTTCAGCGCCGACACGATGACCGACATGCCGACGACGATGAAGACGACGTTGCGCTCGACCTGGATGGCATCGAAGAAGGTGCGGTTGGTCTCGCGCCAGTCCGTCATGATGAAGCTCTGCTTGGCGTCGAGGTCGATGGCGGCGCGCACCTGGTCGATCGCCTCGGGATGCGTGAGGAACACCTCGATCAGCGTCGCCTGGCCCTCCTTGTTGAAGAACAGCTGGGCCTCGCCGAGCGGCATGAACACGTAGGTCGAATCGAAGATCGACATGCCGACCTGGAAGATCGCGTGGACCGGGTAGCTCTTGCGCCGGGGCTGGTTGCCGAAGGGCGTGTCGACGCCTTTCGCCGTGAGCAGCGTGATGGTGTCGCCGACGTGGATGCCGAGCTGGTCGGCGAGCCGCTGCCCGATGGCGACGCCCTCGCCGGTGTCGAAGCCCGCCAGCGTGCCGCTCTTCACGTGGCCCTCAATGCCCGGCAGCTTGGCGAGGTCCTTGCCCTCGACGCCGCGGATGAAGCCGCCGGTCTGGCCGAACTGCGACGAGAAGCCCGCCGCGCCCTCGATCAGCGGCACCGCCATGGCGACGCCCGGCACGCGCCGGAGATCGGCGGCGACCTGATCGTAATTGGTGAGATTGGAGTCCGGCGCCTGCACGAAGATGTGGCCGTTGAGCCCGACCAGCTTCTCGAACAGGTCCTTGTGGAAGCCGTTGAAGACGCTCATCACCACGATGAGGGCGGTCACGCCGGCCATGACGCCGAGGAACGAGATCAGCGCGATGGCCGAGACCGAGCCGGACGAGCGGCGCGCCTTGAGGTAGCGTAGCGCGATCATCCACTCGAACGAAGCGAACGGCGAGGTGCGGCCGGCCGGGCGGGGGGTGACGGGCTGGTCCATCCGGGCCGCGTTTCTCCGGCGCTGCATGCGGGTTCGCCGCCGCTCTATACGCTGCGGAGTGCGGTCGCAATGAGGCTCGCGCGGCACGCCTCGCGAGCGCCACCTTTCGGCAGGCCGCACGTTATATGACGGGACTTCAGGAGGGTTGGCGATGTCGGCACGTTCGAGGGTGGCGGTGGCGATCTTGGCGTTGAGCGCCGCCGCACTGGCGGGTCCGGCATCCGCCCGGACGCACCATCGGCATGCCAGGGCGCTCACCGTCACCCGATCCCGCGGCCTGGCCGTGCCGCCCGACCCGATGGTGGCATCCACGCCGAACTTCACCGGGCAGAACGGCAAGACGACCGACGTCAACGTCTTTCCCGATCTGTCGGTCGGCGACGGCTTCTACGGCTTTCAGAATCCGGGCCTCGACAGCTACGGTTTCGCCGGCGGCGGGCTGACCCCTTACCAGCTGCAGTAGGCCTACGCGTCGCCGGCAGCGGCCGGACCGCTACTCCGCGGCTTCGATCAGGTTGAGCCGTGCGTGCGGGGTCGCCGTCGAACGGCATGGCCATCAGGCTGCCGAACGTCGCGCAGGGCTCGGTCTCCATGTGGGTGTCGAGCCCGAAGACGCATTCATGCGCCTCGAGCTCGGCGAAGGTGCCGAACAGCCGGTCCCAGATCGACAGGACGCCACCAAAATTACGGTCCGTGAAGGGCAGCACGTAGTGGTGATGCACGTGGTGCAGGTTGGGCGTGACGACCACGAAGCCGAGCCCGCGCGCGAGCCGCGCAGGCATGCGCAAGGCGGAATGCGCGAGGACGGCCGAGACCGTCTCCGCCGCCTGGCGTAGCAGCAGCACCTCGTAGGAGGCACCGAGCAGCAGCGTCCACAGCACCAGGAACAGCCCGCGCACGATCGTCTCGCCGGGATGCTCGCGCACGGGTGGTGGAGGAATCCACCACCTGATCGGTGTGGTGCACGAGGTGGAAGCGCCATAGCCAAGGCGTGTGGTGCATGAAGCGATGGTAGACGTAGTCGCCGAGGTCGAGCAGTACGAAGACGAGACCGTAGCGCAGCCACGGGTTTCCGGGTGCCGGTAACAGCCAGACCAGCCCGAAGTGATGGGCCGCCGCCCAATGCGAAGCCCCGAGACAGACGACGCTCAGTGCCAATTCGACGGGCAGGGCCGTGAGAACGAAGAGGGCGTTGATCGAGGTGTGACGCAGCTTTGCGCCCTCGGGCGAGGCGATGAGCACGTGCTCGACGGCCCAGAGAAGCGAAACGCAACCGGCGAAGATCAGGATCTGGGCGGCATCGGAATGCCGGAAGAAGAACTCTGCCATGGAGCTCGCGCAAGGGGCGCCGGTCGACGGGATCGGCGATCCGGGCGGAAGGACGGAAACCAGCCCCCTATCACGCCACCCACGCGGTTCTCACGAATAATTGATCTCGTTACGTTTTACCCAGCGCGCGAGACTTTCGCGTCACAGAACCGTCAGGTCGTCCGCGGCAGGTTGTCGGGCTGCGCGAAACGCATGCTGATCTCCGGCCGCCGCGCCGACTCGGCGCCGGCGCCGAGGATGGAGATGCGGAAGACGGCGCTCCCGGCGATCGTGGCGAGGCCGGCGAGTGTCGCCAACCGGCCGGGCTCGCGCTCGCGAAGGCGCGAGGCGATCATCAGGCCCAGCGGCAGCAGCACGCCGGCCCCCTCGGCGCCGTAGCGCTCCATTTTGCCCCACGGCCCGGAACGCCCTTTCTCGATTCCGGTCTTCCTGTAGCGCGCGTCGGTGGCGACGCCGGCGGCGAGCTCCGCGGTCAGGCCGGCGATCAGCAGATTGCCGAGCGAGCGCCGCTTCGAGGCGCGCGCCTCTCCGAGCGCCAGGGCGGCGGCGGCCGTGGCCATCGAGGAGGCGCCGAAGCGCACGGCCAGCTCGCGCGGTGCCGCCGCCCACAGCGGCGTGCTGGTCGCCGAGACGAGGGCGGCCGTGTAGGTGCACAGCCCCGCGCCGGCGAGAGCGGCGGGAACCTGCGCGGCGGTCGCGAGCGGTCGCGTCCAGCGCCAGCGCGGCCGCAGGTCGGTGGCGATCTGGGCGAGGCCGGCGACCCCGGCGAAGGCGGAGAAGCTCATCAGGATCCACGTCCCGATCGACATCGGCGAGCGCCACTTGGCGATGCGCAGCATGTTGTAGAAGCGCTGCGGCGTGTGGAGATCGTAGACCAGCAGCGCCGAGCCGACGGTGGGCGCCAGCAGCGACAGGTAGCGCGAGCGGCGCACCAGCGCCGGCGTCTCGGGCTGCCGGCGGGTGCGACGGCGCGAGCGCGGCTCGGTCGCCGCCGCGAGCGCGCCGACCAGCGCGGAAGCGCCGCTGAGCCCGGCGAGGAAGATGTAGCCGCCGACCACGTTGGGCTCGAACGGCGACGGCTTGACCTGGTTGCGACCGTAATAGGTCTCGCCCTGCCATCGCGCCGCCGGGCGCATCGTCGGGGCGTCGTGCCCTCGTCCGCTGGTCATCGCCGCTCGCTCGCGAAGAAGGTGAGGGCCATGGCAGCCAGGACACCGACGGTGGCGAGGCCCGTCGCCAGGCTCGGCACGACGCGGTTGGAGGCGCGGGTCGGTGCCGAGGGCAGGTTGTAGACCTCGGGCTTGTCGATCAGCAGGAAGAAGGCGCCGAGGTGGCCGAGGTCGCCGGTCGCGCCCGGCGAATCCGGCACGCCGTAGAGATAGGCCGCCTCGACGCCGCGATCGTGCAGCGCCTCGACCCGGTCGCGCGCCCGGGCCTGGAGGTCGGAGATCTCGCCGAACTGGATCGAGTCGGTCGGGCAGGCCTTGGCGCAGGCCGGCTCGAGGCCGCCCTTCAGCCGGTCGTAGCACAGGGTGCACTTGTGGGCCTTGCCGTCGACGGGGTTGAGCGCGACCACGCCGAAGGGGCAGGCCGGCACGCAATAGCCGCAGCCGTTGCAGATGTCCTGCTGCACGACGACGGTGTCGAACTCGGTCTTGAACAGCGCGCCGGTCGGGCAGGCCTCCATGCAGGGCGCGTTGTGGCAATGCTTGCACACGTCGCTCATCATCAGCCACCCGGACTGGAACGGCGCCTGCTCGCGCTCGCGCACGCCGCCCGCGCCGGCCTTCTCGACGAAGTTGACGTGGCGCCAGGTGTTGGCCGACAGCGCGCCGGTGTTGTCGAAGCTCTCGCCGGTCAGGCCGATGCTGTCGGCCGGCAGGTTGTTCCACTCCTTGCAGGCGACCTCGCAGGCCTTGCAGCCGATGCACACCGTCGTGTCGGTGAAGAAGCCGTAGCTCCGGCCCGGCTCGATCCGCGTGCCGCAGGTCAGCTCGGACTCGTTGGGGATCATCCTGTCGAGGCTGGATTGCTGATGATCCTGGGCGCGGACATGGACGTTCATGGCCGATCTCGATCCCGCGAGCGCGTCACCGGGAGCACAGATCGATCCTCTTGGCGATGTTGGCGATCAACGTCGGCGATTCCTGATAGTGGACCGAGATCTTGGTCTGGTCGTGCTGCAAGGCGGCAAGTTGCGACGGTTCGGCGCTGGCCCCGTGGGACAATATAAACAAATGAGCGATGCCGCGATCGTCGGTCAGTTGAAATCGACTTTCCTGCGCCAGCGTGACGATCCCTACCATTGTGCGCATTCCGCCGGTGCCCTACTCTCTGGAACTGTTCTATCATGGAGCGCTGATCGGGCGCGACAACCAAAACCGTCCAGCGACATTGCGCGCTATATGAGCCCGCGTGGGAGCGTTCGAATGCCAAAGAAGCTACGCCAGTCGCTCGGCGACAGGGCGAGACGGTTCATCGACGACTTCAGCCTGCCGAGGCAGCTCGCCGGCCAGAACGTGATGGCGGAGGCGGCCAAGAGCACGACGTCCAAGACCTTGCGGCCGCGGCTCGAGCAGGCCGACCGTGTCGGCACCAGCGTGTGCCCCTATTGCGCGGTCGGCTGCGGCCAGCTGATCTACTCGAAGAACGGCAAGCCGATCCACATCGAAGGTGATCCGCGCTCGCCGATCAACCAGGGCACGCTCTGCCCGAAGGGCTCGGGCACGCTGGGCATGCTGCTCAGCCCCAAGCGCGTCAGCTCGGTGCTCTACCGCGCGCCCCACGCCAAGGCTTGGGAGGAGAAGCCGCTGGACTGGGCAATGGAGCGCATCGCGCAGCTGACCAAGCAGACGCGCGACGACACCTTCGCCGAGGCGCTGCCCGACGGAAGGGTGGTAAACCAAACCATCGGGCTGGGATCGCTCGGCGGCGCGACGATGGACAACGAGGAAAACTATCTTATCAAGAAGCTGTTCGGCGGCGGCCTGGGGATGGTCAACATCGAGAACCAGGCGCGCATCTGACACTCGTCGTCCGTCCCAAGTTTGGGCACGTCGTTTGGCAGGGGCGCCGCCACCATGGCGCTGTGGGATCTCGCGAACAGCGACGTCGTCGTGATCATGGGCTCCAACATGGCGGAGAACCATCCGATCGCGTTCCGCTTCGTCGTCGAGGCGCAGCGCCGCGGCGCCAAGGTAATCCACGTCGATCCGCGCTTCACGCGGACGTCGGCGCTGGCCGACATCTACGCGCCGGTCCGCTCGGGCTCGGACATCGCCTTCCTCGGCGGCGTGATTCGCCACCTGATCGAGGGTGATCTCTGGTTCAAGGAGTTCGCGCTCGCCTACACCAACATCGCGCACATCATCGACGAGGCCTACGTCGATTCCGAGGACGGCGACGGCGTGTTCTCCGGCTTCGATCCGACGACGGCGACCTACAAGGAGGACAGCTGGCAGTACGAGGGCAAGATCGTGCCCACCGCGATCGCCAAGCATTCCGCCACCACGAAGCAAGCCAAGGCCGGCGCCGGCGCGAATATGGCCGACAGCCCGCCGCCCAAGGACGAGACGCTGCAGCACCCGCGCTGCGTCTACCAGATCCTGAAGCGGCACTACGCCCGCTACACGCCCGCGTTTGTCGAGGAGGTGACGGGCTGCCCCGCCGCGACCTTCCTCACCATCGCCGACCTGCTGGCCAAGAATTCGGGCCGGGAAAAGACCGGGTCGTTCTGCTACGCGGTCGGCTGGACGCACCATTCCGTCGGCGTGCAGATCATCCGCGCCTGCTCGATCATCCAGGGCATGCTCGGCAACATCGGGCGCCCCGGCGGCGGCATCATGGCGCTGCGCGGCCACGTCTCGATCCAGGGCTCGACCGACATCCCGACGCTCTACAACATGCTGCCGACCTATCTGCCTCAGCCCAACGTCTTCCAGAAGCACGGCTCGCTTGCCGAGTACATCGAGAGCGAGACGCCGGCGACCGGTTGGTGGCACAACTTTCCCAAATACATAGTGAGCCTGCTCAAGGCCTGGTACGGCGAGAACGCGACGCCGCACAACGAATATGGCTACCAGTTCCTGCCCAAGCTCGTCGGCGACAGCTCGCAGGAGCCGATGACGATGGCGATGAGCGACGGCATCGTGAAGGGGCAGTTCATCTTCGGGCAGAACCCGATCGTCGGGGCCGTCAACTCGGACCTGGTCGCGCGCGGCTTCGCCAAGCTCGAGTGGATGGTGGTGCGCGACTTCGCGCTGACCGAGACGGCGAACTTCTGGAAGGACAGCCGCCTGCACGAGAAGGGCGAACTCTGCGTCGAGGACATCGGCACCGAAATGTTCTTCCTCCCCGTTGCATTGCCCGGCGAGAAGGACGGCACGGTGACCAACACCAGCCGCCTGATCCAATGGCACGACAAGGTCTGCGAGGCGCCCGGCGACAGCCGCTCCGACATGTGGTTCATCTACCATCTCGGCTGCCGGCTGCGGCAGCTCTACGCCGGCAGCACCGAGCCGCGCGATCAGGCGATCCTGGCGCTGACCTGGGACTATCCGGTCGCCGGCCCCAAACGGGAGCCCGACGCCGAGTCCGTGCTGAAGGAGATCAACGGCTACGAGGTCGCCACCGGCACGCAGGTCGAGACCTACAAGAACCTGAAGGACGACGGGTCGACGGCTTGCGGCGGCTGGATGTACTGCGGCGTCTACCCGCGCGAGGGTGTGAACAAGGCGCGCTCGCGCCGGCCCGACACGCCGCAGACCGAGACCAACCATCAGGACTGGGCCTTCGCCTGGCCCTCCAACCGGCGCACGCTCTACAATCGCGCCTCGGCCGACCCGGAGGGCAAGCCGTGGTCGCAGGCCAAGAAGCTGGTCTGGTGGGACGAGGGCGAGGAGACATGGACCGGTACCGACGTGCCGGACTTCGAGCCGACCAAGAAGCCGGGCTACCGGCCGGATTGGGCGAGCGAGCCGCAGGGCATGGATGCGCTGGGTGGCGACAAGCCTTTCATCATGGAGGCCGACGGCCAGTGCATGCTGTTCGTCCCCTCCGGCCTGAAGGACGGCCCGCTGCCGACGCATTACGAGCCGATCGAGAGCCCCGTGCCCAACGCGCTGCATCCCAACCGACAGACCAACCCCGCCGCGCACAAGTGGCAGCGGCCGGGCAACGAGCTGCACGGGGTGGGCGACCCGCGCTTCCCCTACGTGTTCTCGACCTATCGCCTGACCGAGCTGCATTGCGGCGGCATCCCGACCCGGGTCATGCCGCACACGGCCGAGCTGCAGCCCGAAGCCTTCGTCGAAGTCTCGCCGGAGCTGGCGGGCGAACTCGGCATCGAACACCTGAGCTGGACCACGCTGTCGACGCTGCGTGGCGAGATCGAGGTCAAGGCCATGGTGACGGAGCGCTCGCGCCCCTTCACGATCGGCGGCAAGACGGTGCACCAGATCGGCATGCCCTACGTGTTCGGCTGGATGGGCTAT
>CAXTVT010000018.1:0-52908 GCA_964247745.1 uncultured Beijerinckiaceae bacterium | reverse complement strand
TGCCGCCCTTGCCGTAGATCGCGATGATCTGCGTCTCTTTCTTCGCCGGCGCGTCGTCGTCCAGCATCGGCACGGCGTCGGGCTCCAACGCCGCCTCGGCGCGCAGCGCGTCCTTCATGCTGATTGGCGCGAACGCGTTCATGAATGTCTCCAGTCGAGCACCATCTTCAGGCAGGACGTGTCGCCGAAAGCAGTCGCGTAGGCCGCGGGCGCGTCGCCGATCTCGGCGCGGTGAGTGACGAGGTCGTCCAAGACGAGGCGACCGACAGATGCCAAACGTCCCACCGACTCGAGGTCTTCGCGTTGCCATTGGGCGGCGACGCGGACACGCGCCTCGCGCATGAAGGCCGGCGGAAACACGAAGGACAGCGGATCCTTGTAGAAGCCCGCGAGCACGATCTCACCGCCGGGCGCGAGGCGCTGCACCAGCGTGTCGAGGATCGCCGAGTCGCCGCTGACGTCGACGATGGTGTGATAGTCGCGGCGCGAATCGTCGTCGGGATGGATGACGGAGTAGCCGGCGGCACCGCCGCTACGGGCGGGATCGCGCTCCCATATCGTCGGCGCCGGGCCGCCCATCGCAATCACGATGCGGGCGAGCAGCCGGCCGAGCACGCCGTGACCGACGATGAGCTCGGGTATGGCGTCACGCGGACCGGAGAAGGTGTGGCGCGCGGTGGCGGCGAGCGCCAGCAGCGTGGCGTTCTCGCCCAACGCCGCCGGGATCGGCAGCAGCCGCGCGGCGGGCACGGCGAGATGCGAGGCGGAAGCGCCGAACAGCCCCCGCGCGCCCTCGTAGCAATTGGCACCAGGCACGAACACGGCGTCGCCGACGGCAAGGTCGCCGGACGCGCGGACCACGCGGCCGACGGCCTCGTAACCCGGCACGAGGGGATAGCCCATGCCCGGAAACGACGGCATCGTGCCGTCGTAAAGCAGCCGCTCCGTGCCGGTCGAGATGGCACTCCAATCGACCGCGACGACCACATCGGCATCGCCCGCGACGAGGCCCAGCGTCCGCACGTCGATCTGCTTGGGTTCGGAAAGGACGATGGCCGTGGTCTGCATGGAAGCTCCCACTTCGTTGGCTGTCACCTTAAGCTGACACTTGAAGGTGTCAACTATGTCTTACAGCTCGATTGCGCGGACCCGCGCTTTTCTGCGCGACGATCAGGCCGGTCAGCATCGGGCGTTGCGTCGCCACCTGGCGCACGCGAACGAAGCCGGCGGCGTAGAGGCGGTGCGAGAGATCCTCGAACGTGCGCGGCCGCCCGCTGCCCATCGCCATGAGGTACATCGCGAAATAGGCGCCGACGCGCTCGGCACCGACGGTCCCAGCCATCGGCTCGGCGAGCAGCAGGATGCCGCCGGGCGGCAAGACCGCCCAGACCTTGGCGAGCAGCGCGTCGAGGTCGGCATCGTCGAGATCGTGGGCGATGCGCACCAGCGAAACCAGGTCAGCACCCTCGGGCAGCGCGTCGCGCTTGTAGTCGCCGCCGATGGCGCGCGCGCGCCCGGCAAGCCGCTCCTCGGCAAAGTGCGATTCGGCGCGCTCGGCCACCGCCGGCAGGTCGAACAAGGTGACGCGGAGATCCGGCCGGCGGTGCGCCGCCGCGACCAGGAAATCGCCGTGGCCGCCGCCGACGTCCAGCAGCTCGGCATGGTCGACGAACGGGTAGGCGTCGAGCACGTCGTCGGCGAGCATGGCCAGCGACGACGACATCAGCTCGCCGTAGGGCGCCACAGCCTCGCTGCCGAGCTCGTGCGGTGTCGTGGCACCCGCGTAGGGCCAGAACCGCGCCAGCTCGCTGTCGCCCTTCGCGCTCTTGAGCAGCGCGACGGGGTCGGCGAGGTCGCGGTAGAGCATGGCGTGATGGGCGATCATCGCACCGATCCCGGGATTGCCGAGATAGGCGGCGCCGTGCATGCCGAGGCCGTAGCCGGTGTCGCGCTTCTGCGTGAGTTCCAGCGCCGTGGCGGCCTCGAGCAGGCTGGCGAGCCGCTCCGGCGCCAGGCCGAACTTGGTCGCGAGCGCCTCGAGCGGCACGGGGCCGGAGGCCAGCGCCTCGAAGAGCTTCAGCTCGACGCAGGCGAACAGCACCTGCGAGTAGACGAAGCCGGCGCAAAGATCGAACAGGCCGGAGGCGCGCTTGGCCGCCACCGGCTTGAAGGGCGGAAAGGTCGAGGCCCAGCGCTGGAAGCGCGGTTCGGCGAGCAGCTGGTTGCGGCGCTCGTAGAGCCGATCGTTCCAGCCGGGCTTGGCGCCCGACTCCGGCTCGTCGGGCTCCGCAGCCATCGTCGCGCTCAGGCCGGTAAGCGAGCTTCGACGCCCTTGGGCAGCAGTCGCCGCGCCTCGGATCGCACCAGCGCCCTCATCGACTCCGCGCCGCAGCACGGCGGCACCGAGACGACCGCCTCGGCGACGAGCTCCTCCAACCGGCGGAGCGCGCCGCCGAGCCCCAGCTCGATGACGGCATTGGGACGACCCAGGGCGATATCCTGGCCGACCGGCTTGCCGAGCTCGTCGGTCGAGGACATCGCGTCGGCGATATCGTCGGCAGCCTGGTAGGCCTCGCCCAGCGTCTCGCCGAGCTTGCGCCAGGGCTCCGCCTCGGCGCCTGCCGCGGCGGCGCCGGCGATCGCGGCGGCGCCGAACAGCGCCCCCGTCTTGGCGCGGTGATAGTGCCGCAGGTCGATCTTGGGCTCGCATTCCCACGCCTGGCCGGCGATGATGCCCGCCGGTGCGCCGACGGCGCGCGACACGGTCATCAGCAGCAAAGCCAGCTTGCCCGGCGCGTGGGCGAGCAGGCCGAGCGTCTGGAAGGCGAGAAGAATCAGGGCATCGCCAGCCAGCACGGCAAGCGGCTCGCCGAACGCCTTGTGCACGGTCGGCACGCCGCGCCGCGTCGCAGCATCGTCGAAACAAGGCAGATCGTCGTGCACCAGCGAGGCGCAATGCATGAACTCGATCGCGCAAGCCGCGGCGTCGGTCGCGCCCGGATCGTCCTCGCCGCACGCGGCGGCGACGGCCAGCGTCAGCCGCGGACGGACGCGGGCGCCCGCAGGAAACACGGAATGATGCATCGCCGCGAGGAGGCGCGGCGGGCAAGAGGGCACGGCGACGGTGGCCAGTGCCGCCTGCAGCGCCTGTTCGATACGGTCCGACATGAGACGTTCCTGCGCTCTGACCAGCCCCGACTGATTGTCAGGCTACGTTGTCATGCTTTAGTGTCAAGCAAAATGGACATCCACCCCTCGAAAGGCGGCCCGTGAGCGCGCCGACGATCGTCGTGATCGGCGCCGGCATCGGCGGGATCGTGGCCGCACTCGATCTCGCGCGGCAGGGCTGTGCCGTGACCCTCGTCGACAAGGAGGCCGCGCCCGGCGGCAAGATGCGGGTCCTGCCGATCGGGGGCACCGCGATCGACGCCGGGCCGACCGTGCTGACGATGCGCTGGGTCTTCGACGAGATCTTCGCCGATGCCGGCACCAGCTTCGAGGCCGCCGTGCCGCTGCGGCCGGCGGACATCCTCGCGCGCCACGCTTGGAGCGAGGAAGAACGCCTCGATCTCCACGCCGATCTCGAACGCAGCGTGGCCGCGATCGGCGCCTTCGCCGGGTCGGTCGAAGCGAAGGGATACCGCGACTTCGTCGCCCGCGCCGCCCGCATGTTCGAGACGCTGGATGCACCCTTCATCCGCTGCCAGCGGCCACGGCTCGACCAACTCGTGGCCTCGTACGGGATTACCGGCGCCGGCCGGCTCGCCGCGATCAGCCCCTTCGCCATCCTCGACAAGGCATTGGCCGAGCATTTCGCCGACCCGCGGCTGCGGCAGCTGTTCGGGCGCTACGCCACCTATTGCGGCTCGTCGCCGTTCCTCGCGCCGGCGACGCTGATGCTCGTCGCCCACGTCGAACAGGCCGGCGTGTGGCTGCCGCAGGGCGGGATGCACGCCCTGGCCCGCGCGCTGGCCGACCTCGCGCAGGCCAAGGGCGCCACGTTGCGCTGCGGCCAAAGTGTGGCCTCCATCGAGCGCGACGGCGCCGGCGCCGTGGCAGGCGTAACCCTCGCGAGCGGCGATCACCTCGCCACGGACGCCGTAGTGATCGCCACCGATTCCGCCGCCGTTACCGCCGGCCTGTTCGGCCCCGCGCTCGCCGACGCGGCGCCGCGCATCGCGTCGACCGAGCGCTCGCTGTCGGCCGTGACTTTCGCGATCCATGCCCGCACGGCGGGCTTTCCGCTGGTGCGCCACAACGTCTTCTTCTCGCGCGACTATCGCGCCGAGTTCGACGCCATCTTCGCGCGCGACCGCACGCCGGGCGAGCCGACGGTCTACGTCTGCGCCCAGGATCGCGGCGACGACGATTTCCCCCACGACGGGCCGGAGCGCCTGCTCTGCCTCGTCAATGCGCCGGCCACGGGCGACAGGCGCCCCTTCCCACCCGAGGAGACCGCGCGATGCGAAGCGGCGATGCGAACCGTGCTCGGCCGCTGCGGCCTGACGATCGAGCCCGGCCCCTGCGAGGTGACGACCCCGGCGCAATGGGAGCGGCTGTTTCCGGCCACGGGGGGCGCGCTCTACGGCCCGGCGAGTCACGGCTGGAAGGCGACGTTCAAGCGGGCGGGGGCGCGGACCAAGGTCAAGGGCCTCTACCTGGCGGGGGGCAGCGTGCATCCGGGGCCGGGCGTGCCGATGGCGGCGATGTCGGGCCGGCTGGCGGCGGCGGCGCTGCTGGAGGACCGTGTCAGGGCCAGCCGCGCTTCGACGTCGTGGTTGGGCAGGACGGTTACGCGTGGTGGTACGTCGACGCGCTGAGCGCCGACGGCCGGCACGGGCTGACGATCATCGCTTTCATCGGCAGCGTGTTCTCGCCCTTCTACGCCCTGGCCCGCGCGCGCGGCCGCGGCGACCCGGAACACCACGTGTGCATGAACGTGGCGCTGGACGGCCGGCCTCGGCGCTGGGCCATGACCGAGCGCGGCCGCGGCGCGTTGCGGCGCGACGCCGGGGAGATCGCCATCGGCGCCAGCAGCATGCGTTGGATCGACGAAAGGCTGGAGATCACGATCGACGAGCCGACCGTGCCCCTGCCAGGCCGCATCCGCGGCCACGTCACCGTCACGCCCCGCGTGTGCGCCACCCGCTGTTTCGCGCTCGACGGAGCCGGCCATCATTTGTGGCAGCCGATCGCGCCGCTGTGCGACGTGACCGCCGACTTCGAAGCGCCCGTCCTGTCGTGGGTCGGCACGGGATATTTCGACACCAATCGCGGCGAGACGCCACTCGAGGCCGCCTTCCGGTCCTGGACCTGGACGCGCTTCGAGACCGAGACCAGCGCGCGCATCGTCTACGACGTCACCGAACGCTCGGGCGCCGTGCGGCCGCTGTCGCTCTCGATCGACGCGGCGGGTATCCGCGTGACGACGCCGCCGGCGATGCAGCGGCTACCACGTACTTGGTGGGGTATCGAACGATCGGTCCCTTGCGACGCGGGTGCGCGGGCGACGCAGACCCGCATGATGGAGAACGCGCCGTTCTACGCGCGGACCGGCGTCGCGAGCACGCTCGACGGCAATCCGCTCTTCGGGGTCAACGAGAACCTGTCGCTCGGTCGCGCCGCCCATCCGATCGTGCGGCTGATGCTGCCGTTCAAGATGTTCCGGCGGTCGCGCTGGCCGGAATCGCCGTAGCCGAGACCCTGTGCGGCTCCGGCATCCGCTCGCCGGGGACGAAGGCGTCGAAGGCCGCCCAGAACTGCGCCGTCGCAGCGTCGTTCTCCATGATCAGCTGGTGGCGGGCGCCCGGCACCACGAGGCAGGACCCAGCCTTGAGGCGGATCGCGAAGCGCTCGGTCGCCGCCGTGTCGACGATGCGGTCGGCGCCAGCGGCGACGATCAGGATCGGCAGCATGGTCTCGACCGCGTAGAACGGGTTCTCGAAGCGCTGCATCAGGTCGAAGGCGCTGGCCAGCCAACGCACCGTCGGCGCGCCCACCGCAAGCCTCGGCAGCTGGGTGATCGCGGTCGCGAGACGCTGGTATTGCCGGCGATCGCGGGTCAGCACGTTGTCGGTGAAGGCGCGGACGAGGGGCGATTGTTCCGTGCCGCCGGGCACCAGCCGCGCACCGAGGCCGAGCCGGTTCATGATCCGTATGGCGGCGCGAACGCTGGTCTTGTGGCGCAGCGGGAGGTCGATCATCGGCACCGAGAGGACGAGCCGTTCGAACGGGGAGGTGCCGTCGTGCGCCTGATCGATCAGGATCGCGCCGCCCATGGAGTGTCCCAAGCCGAACCACGGCCGTGGCGCGAAGGCTCGTAGCACCTGCGCCTCGACCGCGACGAGGTCGCGTCGGTAGGCAGCGAAGCTCGACACGTGGCCGCGCCGCGCGTGCCGGATCTCGCGGTCCGACTGTCCCTGCCCGCGCCAGTCCCAGACGACGATGTCGAAGCGACGCTCCAGCAGCGCGGCGACCACCTCGTAATATTGCTCGATGAACTCGCTGCGGCCGATGGCGACGGCAACGGTGCCGCGGCTCTCGCCCGCCGCCGGCCAGCGCGCCACCCGGAGCCGCAAACCGTCGCGCGTACGCACGCCCGAGACGATCGCGCCCGGCGGCATGACGTTCCCCGCGGTCTCGAAGAGCTCCATGCGCCGCTGTGTTTTCGATGAAACCGAGACCTTGCAGCCGCTTTTCACCGCCCCCAGATGAAGATCGCGCGGTTCGCGAACGAACGCGCAAAACCCACGTGGCGGGAGCCGGCCGATCGGCGGCGACCGCTTCGTTCATGTCGCTTCTTTCGGAGGATATGTCCATGCGTTCCTATGATCTCTCTCCCCTCTACCGTTCCACGGTCGGTTTCGATCGGTTATTCGCGATGCTCGATCAGGCTTCGAGTTCCGACGGCGCCGTCGCTGGTTATCCGCCTTACAATATCGAGCGCACTGGTGAGCTCGACTACCGCATCAGCGTCGCTGTCGCGGGTTTCGCCGAGAGCGACCTAACCATCGAGTCGCGCGAAAACACGCTGACCATTCGCGGCTCGAAAGAGCCCGTCGTGGCCGCGGGCGAGGTCAAGCGCGAGGTGCTACACCAGGGCATCGCGGCGCGGGCTTTCGAGCGCCGCTTCCAGCTCGCCGATCACGTCAAGGTCGTCGGCGCCAGCCTCGTGAACGGCTTGCTCCACGTCGATCTCGTTCGCGAGATCCCCGAGGCGCAAAAGCCCCGCCAGATCCCGATCGGGAAGGCCGCCTCTGTCGCGCCCCGCGTGGTCGAGGCCAGCAAGGCGGCGTGATCCGCTCTTGAACTACGGGTTTGCGGCGTGGGCAACCCGAGCGTCGTTGCGCACCTGCTCTGCAACGAAGTTGGAAATGTCGGCCCCTGCGGTCGGCATTTCGTCGTTGGCGACCGAGAAACGCGCCGCCAGACTCAAGCGATCAAGCGAGGCGATCTCTCGCGCAGGTGTGGTCTGGAGGCTTCGGCGACCGTCCATCAACATCCCGTTCACGCCCGGGTGGATCGTCCGACGCGCGTTCTACGCGTCCGCACCCCGCGTATTGACGGGCTCTTTCCCCCGCGTCAGCATTGAGGTCCTGACCTCCTCCAGTTCCCTGTGGGTCTGTTCGACGAGAAGGTTGGAGAGATAGGTCAGCATGGTGGACCCGATCGCGCGCCCCGTCTCCCGCGTATCCAGGCTCGAGAGAAGAAGTTCGATCAGGAGCGTCTCGCGATGCTGAAGCTGCTCGACGTTCATGCTGTTTCTCCCGTGTTCAGAGGGGGGTCGGTGCGCGCCCCACGGTGGCGGACGCCGGTGGTCGTCGCGCGACGCGAGGCGCGGCCGTGAACGAATTCAACCTGTCGTCCGTCGCGCGGGAGGAGCCCGGTCTGCTGAGCGGTCAGTATTGGGCCGAGCTGCGGATCTTTGCCGAGGTCGCGCGGGCGAAATCGTTCAACAGGGCGGCCGAGCGCCTCGGCCTCAGCCAACCGACGATCGGCCGCAAGGTCCGCCGGCTTCAAGATGTCATCGGCGCGCAGCTGTTCGTGTCGAGCAAGCAAGGCGTGCACCTGACGCAGCGGGGCGAGGAACTCGCGGAGGCGCTGCTTGTCTTCGACAAATCTCTGTTCTCGATCGCCAGCGACCTCAGGGCCCGCGACAGGGACGCGGAGGGCATCGTGCGGCTCAACATCAGCGACGGGTTGGCAGCGTTTTTCGCGGCGCCGGCGATGCCAGCCTTCAGCGAGCGCTATCCCAAGATCCAGCTGCACCTGCGCGGCATCAGCTCGTTCGCCGATCTGAGCACGAGCCAGACCGACATGATGCTGACGATCGTGCCGAGCGATCACCCCGGCTTCGAATGTCGCAAGCTCGGGATGATGCATTTCGTGCCGGTGTGCACTCGCGACTACTTGGCGAGACACGGCAAGCCCAGTCGCGCGACGCTGGCCGAACACGTCTTTCTGCAGTCGCATATCTATCAGTCGGCGACGACCATCTGGCGAGACTGGCAGGATCTCTGCGCCGCGGGGCGGATCGCCCATTACTGCGACAATTCCTTCGCCTACGGCATGTTGGTCAAAGAGGGCCTCGGGATCGGCCTGCTCGGCTGCTACACGTTGCGCGATCTGGCGCTCGTACATGCCGGCATCGATCTTCAGGTCGGCGTGCCGCTGTATGGCCTCGCGCTGAGCGAGCGCCTGCGATCGCGGCCGGTCGCCATTGCGTTCGATTGGCTCTGCGACACCTTCGGGCCCGGATCGCGGTGGTTTCGCCCGGATCTGGCGTTGGCCACACTCCCGGATGCCTTGCCGGCCATGCAGAAAATGTTCGGCGACGACTGAAGGTCGGCGGCCGCTCATCGCTCGAACGCGCCGGGTTCGTCCCAGCAGCCCTCCGTACGGAACAGCACCGCGCCGCTCGATATGAGCGAGATCGGCCGCGGCGACGGCGCCAAATCCTTCCAAATCTCGTAGAAGGGTTCTTGCCCCTCGAAGAACACCGGCTCCTTGCCGGCATCCTTGAAGCCGAGCAGGGTTTTCCAGAGCCGCGCGTATTTGGCGCCGGCATGGGTGATGACGCGCGTATAGCCCTTGCGCGCGATGTGCTCGAAGACGAAGTCGGCGAAATCGCGCAGGTTGTGGACGCTACGGTGCGCCTTGCGGAAGCACGTGCGCTCGATCTTCGCGAAATCCTTGAACCATCGGATGCGCGCCGTTCCCACCGGCTCGTCGCCATCGTAGGCCACGACATGCGTGGCCATGTAGTCGTTGCCATCGAGCACGAGATCGACCCTCGCCTCGTCTTCTTCCAGAAAACAGATGCTGCGGATCGCCGTCGCGTGCATCCATTGGCGAGACGAGCTCACCAGCTCCACGCGAAGAGTCCGTCGCGAATTATGCCCCACGCCCGTCGGTTGCATAGTTCAACTTATCCGTATCATCGTCAGCGCCGCTTAAAGCGACTAAACTAGCTTCGGCCGTGTCGACGACCGCGACTAGACGTCGAAAAATGGCACCGTTGTTCACGGATGTTGAACGGAGCTGCGAATGCGCGATGCCGAGGACCTCGTTCAGAGGCTTTACGTCGAAGCGGCGGCGGCCTGCGGCGACGACGTGCATGCGATCGCGCGATATGTCGAACAACGGCTCGGTGAAATGAGCGCCGACGACCAGAGCCTGTTTCGCGGGGTCACCGAAAACGCTCTCGCCTTCCAAGCCCCGATCAAGCGGCCCGAGCACGATCACTGATCATGCGGGAGGACCCGCGAGCGTCGCGACGGCGTCGAGGACGGCCTGGCGAAGCTCCGGGTCCGCGATCGCGACGAAATCCGCGACGAGCGCCAGACCCTCCTGCGGAGACGCCTGTCGGCCTTGCGCCGGCACCTTCCGCGATACCGGCGTGCGACCAGCCAGGGCGCGAACCAAGACGTCCGCGGTCGCCACCGGGTTCGGGGGCGCAGCGCTCTTCGGCACCAGGGTCAACGTAACCTCGGACATTGAAGACCTCGCAATTTCGATTGGGTCGGCGAAGCAAGAAGCGAGCAGCTTGGGAAGCCCGTTCAAGCGGTTATGACCAGACATCGAGGATCGAACCCGGCATTGCCGTGGATGGCCTCCGCGATCAGCGTCGCCAGAGCCGCGACTTGTTCCGCGTCGGCGGAGAGCTGACGAGGCCCGATCGCCGTCACCCGCCCGACCAGCCGCAGGCTGCTGGTACAGATCACGGCGTCGGCCACATCAAGGTCGCCCGGCGCGAGGTAGCGCTCCACGGCCGTCAGCCCGATGGTTGCGGCCTTCTCCAGCAGCACGGCGCGCGTGACGCCATCGAGCACGCCGTCCGCGAGCGGCGGCGTCGCCAGCTCGCGGCCGAATTGCGCGAACAGGTTCCCGGCACCGGCGCAGGCGACCCTGCCGGCCACGTTGAGGAACAGGGCGTCGTCGCAGCCCGCGGCGCGCGCTTCGCCGACCGCCATCACCGCATCGGCGTAGCCGAGCGTTTTCGCGTAGGCGAGCGGCGACGTCTCGTTGCGGCGGATCGCGGTCGGATGAAGGGTCAGCGGCCGCAAAAGCGTCGGGGGCAGCGGCGCCACCGTGGCGAGGAGCGTTGGATGCGGAAACGCCGGCGGTGCGAGGCCGCGCCGGCCGGGCCCACGCGTGAGCGTCAGCCGAAGCGTGCCATGACCGCCGCGCAGGGTCGCCAGCGTGCCCTCGACCGCCGCGTCGAGCCGCCGGGGATCGACGCCGAACCCGAGCGCGCGGGCATGTGCCGTGAGCCGGGCGAGATGCTCGGTGCGCCAGACCATGCGCCCGCCCAGCACGAGAGAGGTATCGAAGACGCCGTCAGCGAGCAGCAGACCGCGGTCGGTCGCATCGAACGGAACCGGCCCTTCGATCCAACCCGCCGGATGCCAAGCGGCGTCAAGCCACGGCATGCGTGCGCGATCGAGCCAGAATGAGGAAGTTGCGCAGCAGCGGCAGGCCGGACGGGGTCAGCACCGATTCCGGGTGGAACTGCACGCCCCAGATCGGCAGGCTGCGGTGCGACAGCGCCATGATCTCGCCCTCGGCCGAGCGGGCGTCGACGGCTAGGGCGGCATCCATCGCCGATGTCGCTTCGACGACGAGCGAATGGTAGCGTCCGACGGGGAGCGGATCGGGCAGGCCGGCGAAGAGCCCGGCGCCGCCGTGCAAGATATCGGTGGCGTGGCCGTGCAGCGGCACGCGGGCGCGCGCGACCCTACCGCCAAACACCTCGCCGATCGCCTGGTGTCCGAGGCAGACGCCGAGGATCGGCACTACGCCGCAGAGTTCGGCGATCGCTCGGCACGACACGCCGGCCTGCGACGGCGTGCAGGGACCGGGCGAGATCACGAGGGCCTCGGGACGCTTGCGACGGATGCTTGCGACGTCGATCGCGTCGTTGCGCACGACGTCCACGGTCTCGTCGAGCATCGCGAAGTGGCGAGCGAGATTGTAGACGAAGCTGTCGTAATTATCGACGACCAGGATCATGCAGGCTCGCTTACGCGCTGGTCGGCGAAGGCGGCGAGAAGACGATTAGCCTTGACCAGCGTCTCCTCGTATTCGTCGTCCGGATCCGACAGGAGCGTGATGCCACCGCCGACGGAGAATTCCAGCGTGTGGCCTTCCGCCACGATGGTTCGGATGGCGATGTTGAGCGCTATGGCTCCGTCGAAGCCGAGCCAGCCGATCGCACCGCAATAGGCCCCGCGCGAGCGCCCCTCGATGGCGGCGATGACCTCCATCGCGCGCAGTTTCGGCGCGCCGGTGATGGAGCCGCCGGGGAAGCTCGCGGCGAGGAGGTCGAGCGTGTCGACGCCGGGGCGCAGCGTGCCGGTGACTGCCGAGACTAGGTGGTGCAACCCGGCGTAGCTCTCCACCGCGCATAAGGTCGGCACGGCGACGCTGTCGGCCTCGCACACGCGCGACAGGTCGTTGCGCAGCAGGTCGACGATCATGACGTTCTCGGCCCGGTTCTTCGCCGAGGTCGCCAGCGCGATGGCGGCCGCGCGGTCGGTGCCGGGATCGTCCTCGCGGCGCGCCGTGCCCTTGATGGGCCGAGTCTCGACGCGGCGGCTATCGCTGCGCAGGAACAGCTCCGGCGAGCTCGACAGGATCTGCCGGGCACCCTGGTCGAGATAGGAGGCAAAAGGCGCCGGATTGGCCGCGCGCAGGTTTCGATAAAGGTCCCACGGCGCGGCGCCAGCCGGCCTCGTCGCGAGGAAACGTTGCGCGACGTTGGCCTGGTAGATGTCGCCGGCGAGGATTAACTCGCGCACGCGCTCGACGGCGGCGCAATGGGCGTCGCGCCCGGCCGCGGGGCGCCAGTCGATCCGCGGCGTCGCGGCCCGGGGCGCGGCGCGGCGTCCCAGCACCGCCTCGAAGCGATCGAGACGCTCTTCGGCCCGCACCCGCCGCGCCGTGTCGTCATCGGCGGGATAACCCGATGCAATCAGCCAGCAGCGCTCCTCGCGATGGTCGAAGGCGAACACCACGTCGTAAAAGGCGAGGTGAAGGTCGTCGGTCACCCTCGTCGCAGGCGGTCGTCGGTTCTCGAGGCCCCAGCCGAATTCGTAGCTGATCGAGCCGACGGCCCCGCCCTGGAACGGCGGCAGCGCGGCGCTTGACTCGAGAGGATAACGGCCCAGGCATGCGCGCAAGGCCTCCATCGGTGCTGCGGCCAGGGCCTCGCCGTTCCAGCGCGGGATTCCTTCACGATCGACGACGAAACGGCCGAAGGGATCGGCGCAGACGTAGGAAAAGCGCCCCTGCGTGTCGTGGCGCATGGCGCTGTCGAGCATCGCGAGACCGGGCAGGCCGGCGAACCGGGCCGCCGCCTCGATCGGCTCAATCCAGCCCAGCCGCCGGGTCCACATCGCCCTGCCCCATCCAGCCGCGTTCGGCTTTCCAGGCGACTTAAGGGTCTACCCACCGCGATTTCAAGGCACGGCGAACCGCGGGACGCCGACGCGGTTCGCCGTGCCGGAGGTGAGCGGTATGCGACAGGTGACATTCCCGGGTGGACGCAGCGTGCCGGCACTCGGCCAGGGCACGTGGCGGATGGGCGAGGACCCGCGTCGCGCCGCCGCCGAGACACGCGCGATGCTAGCCGGGCTCGACGCTGGCATGAGCCTCATCGACACGGCCGAGATGTATGGCGACGGTGATACCGAGACATGGCTCGGCGGTGCCTTGGCGGGGCGGCGCGACGAGGTGTTCCTCGTCAGCAAGGCGGTGCCGCGCAACGCCTCGCGCGAGCGGCTGGCGCGCTCCTGCGAAGCCAGCCTGAGGCGGCTGCGCACCGACCGGCTCGACCTCTACCTGCTGCATTGGCCGGGCAGCGTGCCGCTCGCGGAGACGGTCGACGCGATGGAGGCGCTGAAGGCGGCGGGCAAGATCGGCGCCTGGGGCGTCAGCAACTTCGACGTCGACGACATGGAGGCGCTGATCGCCGCCGGCGGCGAAGGTTGCGCCGTCAACCAGGTGCTCTACAACGTCACGCGACGCGGACCGGAACACGACCTGATACCTTGGCTCGAAGCCCAGGGCATCCCGCTGATGGCATACAGCCCGGTCGAGCAGGGCCGGCTGCCGGCACGCGGTGCGCTGTCCGAAGTCGCCGAACGCCACGGCGTCACGCCCTACCGGGTCGCGCTGGCCTGGACGATGCGCGACGGCGCGCTCTCGATCCCGAAGGCCGTCAGCCTCGACCATCTCCGAGACAATCGCGCCGCCGCCGACCTGACCCTCGACGCCGACGATCTCGCCGCGATCGCCGCCGAATTCGTGCCGCCCCGCCGCAAGATGGCGCTCGAGATCCTGTGACGCGTTAACGCGGCGGTAAGCATGTCGCGGCAAGCTACGGCAGCGCAGCATTCTTGCCGAGCCGTGACGAGCCCGTCCGCATGCACACCACGATCGCCGATACCCATACCCTGCTTCGCTACGCCCTGGCGGGGCAGGACCTCGAACTCGACGGCGGCGCCTATCGGTTGCACGACCTGACGCAGATCGCGCTGATGCTGCAGCCGCAAGCCAGCCTCGCCATCCGGCACGCCGACCACATGACGCCGCTCGAGCGCGCCAGCATCGCGTCGGCGGGCCGCGGGCGCGTAGTCTTCGTGTAAAGACGATCTTTGGGTTAGTACCCGCCGCGGTCCACGGCGGCCCGCAGCGCATGCACCCGGCCTTCCATCGAGCCTCGCACACATTCCTCGACCGCAACCCCCGGGTGCGCGCTGTGGTGCGCGGCCCATTCGCAGCCGCGGCGCTTCTTCAGGAACCCGAGCTGGCTCTCCGCCAGCTTGTGGCGATCGCCGGCCGAAAACGACGCCATCCCGCGGTCGAACAGCGCGGTCACCTCGCGGTCCATCGCGAGGAATTCGCTCGAACCGCAAATCTCCTGGTCCACGGAGCCCCGCGCATGTCGGCAATCGATCGGTGGTGCCGCAGCCCGCGCCGCGCCGCTCGCCAGAAAGATCGCGATCGCTACCGCCCCGATCGCCACGCGCTGTGCCATCACCAACCCCGCTCGTCCGCGCGGCTTCGTGACCGCAGGCGACAGCGTGGCAGGAACGTTTGAAGACCTGGTGAAGCGTGCGAGGTACAGGCCACGTGTCGCGCGTTCCGCCGACGGCAGGGGTCGGAGAAAGCTCCATGGACGACAAGGACAGGAAACAGGTCGTGACGCCGATGGTCGCGCCGCACGACGAGGCCGAGGCCGACGAGGCACCGCGGACCGTAGACACCGACGCGCCGGTCAGCACCGACGAGAAGGGCGACCCAGTCGACCTTCCCGATCTCGGAGGCAGGATCGATTGAGCTGGTGGCACCACGTGAAAAGGCGTGGACGACCTGCGACTTAGGTCGAATGACCGATGGACCTGCCGGGGCACACTTGTCACTAACGTCGCTCGGAACTTGAGTTCACCAGCGTAGAGAGCGCGCGGCCGGGCCGCAGCGCGGAGCGAGACGAGAATGACCGTTGTTGATCACGCACCGGCATCCGCCGGGGCGTCGGCCGGGTTCCTGACGCGGGAGCGTACGGTCGCCCAGCCCGGCTTCAACCGTTGGTTGGTGCCGCCTGCAGCGCTCGCGATTCACCTCTCGATCGGCATGGCCTACGCGTTGAGCGTGTTCTGGAAGCCGCTCGCCAAGGCGATCCCAGGCGGCGACTCGGCCGTCTGCAAGGGTCTCGGCTTCTTCGACATGCTGACGACGACAACCTGCAATTGGCCGGACTCCTCGACCGTCGTGACGTTCGAGATCGGCATCGTGTTCCTCGGCATCTCGGCGGCGCTGTTCGGCGGCTGGCTGGAACGTGCCGGCCCGCGCAAGGCCGGCCTCGTCGCAGCGCTGTGCTGGGGCGGCGGCTTCCTCATCTCGGCCTATGCCGTGCACATCCACCAACTTTGGATGCTGTACCTCGGGCTCGGCCTCGTCGGCGGCTTTGGGCTCGGCCTCGGCTACATCTCGCCGGTGTCGACGCTCATCAAGTGGTTTCCGGATCGGCGCGGCATGGCGACCGGCATGGCGATCATGGGCTTCGGCGGCGGCGCGATGATCGGCGCTCCGCTGGCCAACCTGCTGATGTCGGGTGGTACGGTCGTGCCGGGTTGGGATGTGGCCGGCTTCAAGTCCGCCACCGGCCAGGCCGGGGTGATGGAGACCTTCGTCGTTCTGGGCCTGCTCTACATGGTCGTGATGACCATCGGCGCCCTGTCCTACCGCGTGCCGCCGGAGAGCTGGGCGCCGGAGGGCTGGATCTCGCCGTCCAAGGCGAGCAAGTTCATCTCCTCGGGCGATGTCCACCTTAACGACGCCCACAAGACGCTGTCGTTCTGGATGATCTGGGGCGTGTTGTTCCTCAACGTGACCGCCGGCATCGCCGTGCTGTCGATCGCCTCGCCGATGTTGCAGACGATCTTCGGGGGTTCGCTGATCGGGCTGGCCAAAGGCTCGACGCCCGATGCCAAGCAGGTGGCCGCTATCGCGGCAATCGCCGCCGGCTTCGTCGGCCTATTGTCGCTGTTCAATATCGGCGGCCGTTTCTTCTGGGCCTCGCTGTCCGACAAGATCGGCCGCAAGGCGACCTACTTCACCTTCTTCGTGCTCGGCATGATCCTCTACGGCGCGACGCCGACGCTGGCCGACGCCGGCGCCAAGGCGCTGTTCGTCGGCGCGCTTTGCATCATCCTGTCGATGTACGGCGGCGGCTTCGCCACGGTTCCGGCCTACCTCGCCGACATCTTCGGCACTAAGTTCGTCGGCGCCATCCACGGTCGGCTGCTGACGGCGTGGTCGCTGGCCGGCGTGGTCGGTTCGGAGATCATCGTCCGGGTGCGCGACTACGAGATCGCCCAGGGCGTGCCGAAGACGCAGGTCTACGACACGGTGCTCTACATCATGGTCGGCATCCTGGCGCTCGGCTTCGTCTGCAATCTGCTGGTGCGACCGGTCGACCAGAAATGGCTGATGCGCAAGGAAGGCGCGGCCGGCGGCGACTCCAGCCCGGCGGCCGTGCGAACCTCGGCCCAAGGCATCGGCCGGGGCGGTCTGAGCGGCGCGGCGCTGATCCCGTGGCTGATCGTGGCGGTGCCCGTGGCCTGGGGCCTCTACAAGGCGCTTCTCAGTGCGGCCAAGATCCTGAGCTGATCGAGGTCGCCGGAAGAACGGTACCTTTGCGGTAGCCGCCCGCAATCACTGCGGCGTCGCACCACGACGCCGCAGTCCCCTTTCGCCGAGGTCGCGAACCGGGCACAAGCCGCCCATGTCGCCGACCGTCGCCATCGCCGTCCTCTGCATCGCCGTCGCCGGCGTCGGCGCCCAGTGGGTGGCGTGGCGCTTCAAGCTTCCGGCCATCGTCCTTCTTTTTGCTACCGGGCTGATTATCGGACCCGGGCTGCAGATCTTGCGCCCGGCGGTCGACCTTGGGCCGGGGCTGCGGCCGATCATCGGGCTCGCTGTCGCCATCGTGGTGTTCGAGGGCGGTCTGGCGCTCGATTTCCGCGAGCTGCGCTCCGCCGGCGAGGGCGTCTGGCGGCTCACCGCCGTCGCGCTGCCGATCTCCTTCGTGCTGGCCACGCTGGCCGCGACGCTCGCCGGCGGCATGGACTGGCGCCCGGCCGTTCTATTCGGCGCCATCACGGTCGTCACCGGCCCCACCGTCGTCCTGCCTTTGCTGCGCAACACGCGGCTGGAGCGTCGTACCGCGTCCTTCCTGAAGTGGGAGGCCATCGTCAACGACCCGATCGGCGCGCTGCTCGCCGCCCTCGTGCTCGCCCTGATGTTGGCCGGCCACGGCCGGCCGCCGATCGAGCTCGCCGGCGAGGTTGCCCTCAGCCTCGTCGTGGCCCTGGCGCTCGGCGTCGGCGCCGCGGGGCTGGTGCGATGGTTGGTCACCCGCGATCAGGTGCCAGAGACGCTGAAGACGCCGATCCTGCTGGCGTTGGCGATGGGCGTCTACGTCGTCGCCAACCTCGTCATGGACGAGGCCGGTCTCGCCGCAGCGACGATCTTCGGCATCGCGCTCGCCAACATGCACATCCCCGGTGTCGCCGAACTGGCGCGCTTCAAGGAATCGCTGGTGGTGCTGATCGTCTCGGCGCTGTTCGTGGTGCTGACGGCAGGGCTGAACCGGGCGCTGTTCGCCGAGCTCGATTGGTCCATCCTGTTCCTGACGCTGGCGATGGTCTTCCTGGTGCGTCCCGCCGCCATCTGGCTGGCGACGATGCGCTCCGGCCTGACCTGGCAGGAGCGCACGCTAGCCGGCTGGATCGCGCCGCGCGGCATCGTGGCGGCAGCTGTGGCAGGTGTCGCATCGGCCAAGCTCGGCGCGGCTGGTGTGCCGGGCGGCAACCAGGTTATGCCGGCGGTGTTCGCGCTCATCGCCGCCACGATGATCCTACACGGCTTCTCGCTGAAGCCGGTCGCGCGCCGGCTCGGCTTGACGCTCGGCGACCAGCCGGGTCTCGCCATCCTCGGCGCCACACCCTGGTCGATCGATCTTGCCGCAGTTCTGACCGAGGGCGGCACGCCTGTGCTGGTCATCGACGCCTATGCCGAGCCGCTGGAGGCGGCGCGCCAGCGCGGGCTCCGGGTCGTGCGCACGCAGATCCTCTCCGAGCACGGCGAGGACGAACTCGCCGGCCGGCGGATCGACTACTTCCTCGCTGCGACGCAGAACGATGTCTACAACAGCTTCGTCTGCGCCAAGCTCTCGCCGGAGATCGGCCGCGCCCGCGTGTTTCAGATGGCCCCTGCGGGCGAGGACCTCGACAGCTGGCTCGAGCTCGACCGCGAATGGCGCGGCCAGGCGATCGGCGCCCCAACTCTCGACTTCAAGCTCGCCCGCAAGCGCTTCCGAGCCGGCTGGCGCTTCACCCTTCGCACGCACGGCCCGGAGCAGGAAAGCTCCGACGCGCTGCTGGCCGAGACCGCCTGCGAAGGCGCGACCGCGATCCTGGCTTTGCGCAAAAACGGCGATCTCTCCTTTGCGACCACGGAGAGCCCGGAGCTGACGCTCGAAGAGGGCGATCGGCTTCTCGTCCTGGCGGAGGTCGTCGCGACCGATGCGGACGAGTCCAGGGTCGAGGGCGAAACGGTGGCGTGACGACGACGCTCGCGACGACCGGGTACAGCGAATGGGAAGCAGGGGTGTGGGTGCCGATGTTACAGGGGTCGTGGCAGGTCTGGGCGCTAGCATCGGCTTTGTTCGCGGCGCTCACGGCCGTCCTCGCCAAGCGGGGGGTGCAGAACGTCAATTCCGACTTCGCGACCCTGGTCAGAACCGGCGTGATCCTCGTTGTGGTCACGGCGATCCTTTCGATCACCGGGCAGTGGCAATCGCCGGCGTCGGTCTCGACGAAGAGCTACGTCTTCCTCGTATTGTCAGGTCTGGCGACCAGTCTCTCCTGGCTCTGCTACTTTCGGGCGTTGCAGCTCGGGCGCGCCGCCACCGTCGCGCCGATCGACAAGCTCAGCGTCGTGCTGGTCGCCCTCTTCGGCGTCCTGTTCCTGCACGAAAAGCTTTCCGTGCTGGGATGGATCGGGATACTACTGATCGGCAGCGGGGCAATCATCGTCGCCGCGGCCGCTTAATTTCGATTGTCTCAAAAGGTTCTTACGGTCGATGCCGACGAAGCACCGTAACTTTCCACCGTCACACTTGACCGAAGCACAAGAGCCGAGCGGCGCCCTTTCGATCTCAAGCTTACAAAAAAACCAGTAAGAAGCTGAAGACGCGCGTCTCGAAATCAACGATTTCGATTAGGCGGACGCGGCCGCGCTCGCGGCGTGCTTCTTGGCAATCTCGCGCTTCAGCACCCGCATCGGCTGCGACAGCTCGTGTTCGCGGGCCTTGGCAAGGAACGCGTCCAGGCCGCCGCGGTGTTCGACGGATCGCAGCGAAGCCGCAGCAACGCGCACGCGGATCGAGCGCTCGAGCGTCTCGGAGATCAGCGTCACGTTGCAGAGGTTCGGCAGGAAACGCGTGCGCGTCTTGATGTTGGAATGGCTGACCACGTTGCCGGACTGCACGCCCTTTCCAGTGAGTTCACAGCGGCGCGACATCGTCTTGATCCTTGGGCGAATACGTTATGTGTGGGAAGGCGGGTCGATACAGGAGGGGTCGGCGGTGGTCAAGGACGGCGTCACGCGCCGCAGCCTTGCGCCGATGTATGCGCGATGATCTGGTTCGTCATCGGCTATCCCGAGAGATCCCCATGCGTATCAGCCTGCGTTGGCTCGCCTTCGCCGCCCTGCTCGGCGTCTCGTCCTGCCAGCACGTCTCCGCGCATGCCAATGTCCCGACGCGCTCCGCGCCTTCAGCCACCGAAAACGGCTGAGTCGCCACCAAGTGGTTGCCCCCCCCCAGGGCGCTCACCGGTCGGCGAACGGCAGGATGTCGCGCATGTAGTGCTCATCGACCTCCGAAATGGGCCGATGGTGATCGTCGAACAGCACGGCCTGATGTTCGAACAGCTCCAGCGGGATGTCGAGCGTCTCGTCGGGATGGTCGGGCGACGGCGCGCGGCGCTGCCAATCCGGCGGCAGCACCGGCCAGACCATCTGCGCGCCGAGGCTCTCTCGCGAAAAATGCAGCGCCGCCACCGCCTTGCCGAACGGCGTGTCCGACGTGTCGAGCACGCGGTTCATCTCGGGAGTCAGGCGCGAGGGCACGTACCAATTGTCGGCCTCCGACAACACGTGGGATCCGCAAGCCAGGCGAACACGACGGTAGCGGATCGGCTCGTCCGGTCCGACCGCGAGATGGGCTCGCTGCTCGGGCCGGATCGGCTTTTCCGGCGCATTCCCCACCCGCTCCGCGCGGATCGTCGCCGGCAGCGCAATCGCATGGTCGCCGCACCATGACTCCAGAACCCGCGTGGCGCTGTGGCTCGCCAAGATCTCGGCGCTGAGCGTCTCCATCGTCGCCAGCGCCTCCACCCGGGCGAGGAACGTGTCGGGCAGCGTTGGACCCGCCAGCGCGAGGGTCCCGGAGACGGCGAGACCGAAGGCCGCGAGGCCGGACGTTGCGCGCATGGCGGGCTGGACCTATTCCGGAACGGACGGCGAGCTATGGCGCGCCGGACGCGGGAAGCCAAGCTGGAGCCGAGCCAAGCGTATGAATGTCGGCCTGTTCGTGCCCTGCTACATCGACGCCTTCTTTCCCGAAGTCGGCATCGCCACGCTGGAGCTGCTGGAGCGGCTCGGCTGCGACGTGGACTACCCGTTCGACCAGACCTGCTGCGGCCAGCCGATGGCGAATTCAGGCTGCCAAGCCGAGGCAGCGGCAACCGAGCGCAATTTCGTGACATGCTTCGCCGGCTACGACTACGTGGTCGGGCCTTCGGGTAGCTGCGTGAACCACGTCCGCTCCAAGTTCGACGCGATCGAGCAGACCGCGGAGGTGCTGCGGGTGCGCGAGCGCACCTACGAACTGGTCGAGTTCCTGTATGACATCATGAAGGTCGAGGCTTTCCCGTGGGCATCGTTCCCGCACAAGGTCGGGTATCACGGCGGCTGCGGTTCGCTGCGCGGGCTTGGCCATGCCCGCGCCAGCGAGATCGTGGGGCCCGCGTTCTCCAAGCCGCTCGACCTGCTGCGCAAGGTCGACGGGATCGAGTTTGTCGAGCCGGCGCGGCCGGACGAGTGCTGCGGCTTCGGCGGCACTTTCTCGATTTTCGAAGAGGCCGTGTCGGTGAAGACTGGCCAGGACAAGGTGGCCGATCATCTTAAAGCCGGAGCGGAGGTCATCGTCTCCGCCGACACGTCGTGCCTGATGCACCAGAAGGGTTGCGCCGAGCGCGCCGGCCTGCGGATGCGCTTCCTGCATATCGCACAGGTGCTGAACGGGGTGGCGGTATGAGCGATCGATCGGGAGAGCCTGGCTCCGACCGCGATCAGGATGGCCAAAGGCTCCAGCATGCCGAGGGCCGCTCGCATCCGATCCACGCCGACCAGCGCGAGCCGCAGCCGCGCGGCGCCATCGTGCGCCCCGGCAAGCGCATCGACCATGCCGAGGCGGCCGAGCGCTTCCTCGCCGCGCCGGAGCACCAGCGCTTCCACGACGAGCGTCTCTGGGATTTGCGCGTCAAGCGCGACCGCCAAGCGCACGCCATCCCGGAATGGGAGCAGCTGCGCGAGCTGGCCTCCCAGATCAAGGAGCACACGCTTACTCATCTCGACACCTACCTCGAGCAGTTCGAGGCGGCGGCACGGAAGAACGGCGTCCATGTGCACTGGGCCAAGGACGCGGCCGAGCACAATGCCATCGTGCTCTCGATCCTGCGCGAGAACGCCGCCGCCACGCTGATCAAGTCGAAGAGCATGCTCACCGAAGAATGCGGCATGCGCGAGTACCTCACCGAGCACGGCATCGCCGTGACCGAGACCGATCTCGGCGAGCGCATCCAGCAACTCGACGGCGAGGCGCCGAGCCACGTGGTGGTGCCATCCGTGCACAAGCTGCGCTCCGATGTCAGCGACGTGTTTGCCCGCACGCTCGGCGCGGAGCCCGGCAACGACGACCCGCATTATCTCGCCGAGCACCAGCGCGTGACGACGCGCCCACACATTCTGGAGGCGGCGGCCGGCATGACGGGCGGCAACTTCCTCGTCGCCGAGACCGGCGCCGTGGTGACCTGCACCAACGAGGGCAACGCCGACCTCTCCGCCAACACGCCGAAACTGCACATCGCTTCGGTGGGCATCGAGAAGCTGGTGCCGCGCGTCGCCGATCTCGGCGTGTTCATCCGCCTGCTGTCGCGCTCGGCGCTGGGCTCGCCGATCACGCAATACACCTCGCATTTCATGGCGCCGCGCCGCGGCGCGCAGATGCACGTCGTGCTGGTCGACAACGGCCGCAGCAAGCGGCTCGGCATGGAGCAGTTCTGGACGTCGCTGAAATGCATCCGGTGCGGTGCCTGCATGAACACCTGCCCGGTGTTCCGCCGCTCCGGCGGCCTCTCCTACGGCTTCACCTACACCGGACCGCTCGGCCTGATTCTCGACCCGACGTTCGACCGGCACAAGTTCTCGAACCTGCCGTTCGCCTCGACGCTGAACGGGTCGTGCACCAACGTCTGCCCGACCAAGATCAACCTGCACGAGCAGATCTACGCGTGGCGCGCCGTCATGGCCGAGGAGCACGAGGTGCCCTGGGCCAAGAAGACGGCGATGCAGGCGGCGGGCATGGTGCTCGGCAGCCCGCGCCTCTACCGCGCCGCGATCTCCACTACGGATTCCGCGTTGCAGCACCTGCCGCGCTTCGCCACCTACAACCGGCTGAACAGCTGGGGAAAGGGCCGTGAGAACCCCGCAGCGTCGGGCGAGACCTTCCACCTGTGGTGGGCCAAGAACCGCGCTGGCAAGACGCGATCCGGAAAGGACGAGCTTAAGTGAGCAGCCGCGACGCGATCCTCGGCGCGATCCGCGCCAACAAGCCGGCGCCGCGGTCACGGCCCGAAATCCCGCTGTTCGACCGGACCGGCCGCGACGACCGCCTCGCCCGCTTCGTTGAGGCCTTCAAGGCGATGGGCGGCACATGGCTCGAGCCGGTGTCGGGCGAGCCGTTGCGACCGCTGCGCGAGCGCCTCGCCAGCGCCGCCGTCGTCGTGTCGCGCGTCCCGGAGCTAGCCGGCACCCGCGAGCTCGACCTCGATCAAGAGGCGGCCAGCCTCGACGATGTCGACGTGGCCGTGGTGCGCGCCGCCTTCGGTGTGGCCGAGACCGGCACGGTCGCCTTCACCGAGACCGGGCTCGGCATCAACACGCTGGCCTATCTCGCCCAGCACCTCATCGTGCTGCTCGACCCCGCCGACATCGTTGCCGACATCCACGCCGCATACCTGCGGCCCGAGTTTTCGCGCGCGCGCTACCTCGTGTTCCACACCGGGCCGTCGGCGACGGCCGACATCGAGGGCGTCCTGATCCGCGGAGCCCAGGGTGTGCGCTCGTTGTCGATCCTGCCGCTGACGCGATACAGTTAGAGCTTCTTCAGCCCGAGCGGCTTGCCGCCGTCCTTGGCATCTTTTTCCCAATGTCCTTCGCCCTGCTTCTCCAGCTCGGCCTTGTGGCCGGCGCGGGCAGTGAGGATCAGCTTGCCCCGGATCAACTGCCAGGCCGAGGGATCGAAGATCACGATGCCCTGGTCGCGGCAGCCAGGCGCGAGCTGGGCCCGGTCGCTACCGGAGGAGCGCGACTTGTCGAGCGTGATCATGCAGCCGGTATCGCGCTTCTCCCGCATCACCGCGTAACGTCCGGGGAGTTCCTCGCGCGTCTCGGTCGGCTCGGCGGCCGCGTCAGACTTGGTCCGCCGCGAGGCGATCCGCTCCAGCTTCACGGGGGCATCTGCGGCGGGCGGCAAGGCCGAGCCCGGCACCGGCTCGACGGGGGTCAGGCCGGCGCTGACCGCCGAACGGCCGCTGGCCACCGGCTTCAGCGTATAGGTGCCGACCGGCCCGGCATTGGCGAAGCCATCGCCCGACGCGGTGAGCGTCAACAGCTGCGCGCCGCCGGGATCGCCCAGCACGACATGCCCGTCGTCCGGCATCAACCAACGGCCGACGGCGGCGATGCCGGGCATGGCGTGGCGGCAGGCACTCGGCATGCCGACGAAATAGTCGCCCTTGTCGGATTTCTCCGCGCGCAGCAGCACGCGGCAGACGGATCCTGTCTTGTCGAAAGACAGCTCCCACGTCCCGGCGAGATCGGCCGGCTGTCGCACCGAGGCGGCGAAAGAAGCCGTGGCAGCGAAAACGGCGACGAGCAGCATGGGCAAAAGCTTGGGCATGACGGCTTCCGTGCTTCGACCAAGCTACGGGTTACGCATAAGTTCGGTTTCAGGCAATTGGCCGACGATCCAGCGATTATGTCGCGCCGAATGCCGCAGCGATGACCAGGCCGGCTGCCAGGATCAGCCCCGCGTCCCGGTTGGAGCGGAACAGCCGCAGCGCGATCGACATATCGGCCAAGTCGAGGCGCGCGACCTGCCAGCCGAGATGGAGCGCGAAACCACAGATGCCGGCCTGCGCCCAAAGCGAACCGGCGGCACCGGCCAGCGCGAGCGCCGCCTCGGCCATCAGCACGGCGCCGGCGTAGAGCAGCGCCACCGCGAGCCGCAGGTGCGGCCCGAACAGCCGAGCGGTGGAGCGGATGCCGGCGGCCACGTCGTCGCGCGCATCCTGGATCGCGTAGATCGTGTCGTAACCGATCGTCCAGGCGATCGCCGCAGCGTAGATCGCGACAGCCGGCGCGGCCAGGCGGCCGGTCGACGCCGTCCAACCGACCAACCCGCCCCAAGCGAAGGCGAACCCCAACACCAGCTGCGGCCACGACGTTACGCGCTTGGCGAACGGATAGGCCGCCACGATGCCCAGCGAGGCGATGCCGATCACGATCGTGAAGAGGTTGAATTGGATCACGACGAGGAAGCCGATCAGCGCCTGCACTACGAGGAAGACGCGCGCCGCCGCGACCGTGACCCGACCCGAAGCGACCGGGCGATGCCGGGTGCGCTCCACCTGGGCGTCGAGGTGGCGATCGACGATGTCGTTGTAGGTCGAGCCGGCGCCGCGCATGACGATCGCGCCGATGAGGAACAGGACGAGCTGTCGAAGATCCGGCGGCCGGTAATTGGCGAGGTTCGCCAGGGTGTTCGACCACCAGCACGGCAGGACGAGGAGCCAATAGCCGACCGGACGATCAAGCCGCGCGAGTTGGAGGTAGGGGATGGCGGCAGTCGGGGCCAGTCGGAACAACCATTGGCGGGACACCGAGTCGGGCAGCGCCTCGCCGCCCGTCGGCGCCGCTCTCACCGGACGCTCACCTTGCTGGATCGAAGCGCTTAAAGCGGGCCCGAAGGCAGCTTTTGGGCCTCGACGCCCAAGGCCGGCGAAGACGCCGCCTGCTTCTGCTGTTGCTTGACCTGCGTGGCGAGGTTGCAGGCCTGGGTGGCGAACTGCTGAGATTTATCGGCGGCCTGCTTGAGGTTTCCCACCGCATCGTCAGGCACGTTGCACCATGCCTTGTTGGCCTCGAGGTACTTCAACAAGGCGCCCTCGGCGCCGACCAAGCCGCGCAGGGTCGGGCAGGACGCGACCGGATCCAGCTTGCCCTTGGCCGCCTTGGCGAGCACGTTGAGCTTCTCGATGAAGCTCTGGCGCTTGGCCGAGAGGCCGCCGATGTCGGCGTTGCAGTCGCCCGCCTGCGCCGCCCCGGCGCCAACCAGAACAAGAGCGGCGAGCATCACCGCGCGAGACACGCACCCAACCATCGTATGCCCCTCGTCGAACGCGGATCCGTTCGCCGGCGCGCGAGGCGCATGTTAAGCGCGCCCCATGGCGACCTACGACTTCTCCGCTCCCCGCCTCTACGTCGAGCCCGACCTCGGCACAGGCGTGCACCTGCCGCTCGATCGAACGCAACACAATTACCTTTGCAACGTACTCAGGCTGAAACAAGGCGAAGCGGTGCTGGTGTTCGACGGCCGCCACGGCGAATGGCGCGCCCGTCTGGTGGAGGGCAGCGGACGCAAGACGATGGCGCTCGCCGTCGACGAGCAGGTCCGTCCGCAGCCCCCGGCATGCGACCTGCACTACCTCTTCGCGCCGCTGAAGCACGCCCGCCTCGACTACATGGCGCAGAAGGCGGTCGAGATGGGCGCCGGCGTGCTGCGACCTGTGATGACCCGACGCTGCCAGGCGACGCGCCTCAACCTCGATCGCCTTGCGGCCAACGCGATCGAGGCGGCGGAGCAGTGCGGCATCCTCTCCGTGCCGCGGATCGAGGCGCCGACCAGCCTCGAGACGGCGCTCGCCGTCTGGGACGATGCACGCGCGCTGGTCTTCTGCGACGAGGATGCCGACGCCTTGGACCCGGTCGAGGCGTTGCGCACGCTCCCACGCGGCACCCCCCTCGCCGTGCTCGTCGGGCCGGAAGGCGGTTTCGATCCGACGGAACGCGAGGCGCTGCTCGCCGTGCCGAGGGTTCTGCGGTTGTCGCTCGGACCTCGTATCCTGCGGGCCGACACCGCCGCTGTGGCCGCGTTGGCTCTCGTCCAGGCGATCGCGGGAGACTGGCTGCCTCCACATCACGATCTCGCCCGATTGTAGGGTCACCTTGACCGTGCCCCGACCGAACCAACAGGCCGACATGATCTCGCTTCCGCGCAGGACGACCCAGGTTCTCGGCACGCTCGCGATGGCGACGATGGCGAGCACGGCGGCCTTCTCGGGCGATGTCGTTCGGATCGCCGACCGATGCGCGGTCTACGGGTCTGGCTTCGCCGATCTAGGCAACGGGACTTGCGGGCAGGTCGGCCACGCGCGCATCGGCGATACACGCGTCTGGAGCGGCGGCACCGCTTCGGCCGGGTTGCGGTCGGACGGACTTGGCATGCTACCCGGCGCGGGCAATGCCCGCCACCTGCATGTCCAGGCCGACCCCGATTTCCGCTGACATCATCCGGGATCGCGTACGGTCTGAAACTGAGCGAGCTTTAAACGCTCGTCACTTGCTGTCGGGCGCCGGCGGTGCGGGCGCCGCTCCAGGGCGCCCCTGCACGGCAGGTGCGGTCGGCTCGGCAGTCTGCTTCCCCTCCGGCACCGGCTCGGTCCCGAGGAGGTGCGCGTCCGTCATGAAGCGCTCGTCTCCAACGTGGCCGAACACCTTCAAAGCCTGACCACCCTGGGGCACGAACAAAGCTTTCATGACACGATCGTCCGAACAGGTGATCTCTTTCAGCCGCACCAGCCCGATGTCGCCGGACAGATCCTTGCCATCGCACGTCGTGCCGCTGGCGAGCTTCATCTCAAACTGCACTTCACCTTTGCCGGCGACGAGAGTGCCCGAGAAGCCCTCATGGCTGTCCTGTAGCGAACCGGAGAAGATCCAGATGTCGGGCGGCGCCGCGTCGTTCGTGTCGGCATCGGGTTTGAAGGCGCCTGGCGCCTTGTCGGGCAGTGCCGGCGCCTCGATCTGCTGATCCTGCCCATCGTCGGGCGCGCGTTGGGCATAGGCTAGACCCGTCGAACCAAGGGCGAGCGCGAGGAAGAGGAAAGCCTTCACAGCCACGGCCGCGCGGTGGCGATTTGGTGCTCGTACAAATCCACGTTGCCGCTTTTCTTCAATGTGAGAGCGATGTCGTCGAGACCATTCAGCAGGCAGTGCTTGCGGAACCCGTCGATTTCGAAGTGCAGCGTCCCGCCGTCAGGACCCTGGATCGTTTGGGTCTCTAGATCGACGGTCAGGGTCGCGTTCTTGCCGCGATCGGCATCGTCCATCAGCTTCTCGAGATCGTCGGGTGAGACCACGATCGGCAGGATGCCGTTCTTGAAGCAGTTGTTGTAGAAGATATCGGCGAAACTGGTCGATATCACGCAGCGGATGCCGAAATCGAGCAAGGCCCAGGGCGCGTGTTCGCGGGAGGAACCGCATCCGAAATTGTCCTCTGCGACGAGGATCTCGGCGTCGCGATAGGCCGGCTTGTTCAAGACAAAATCGGGGTTCTCCGAACCGTCGTCGCGATAGCGGTGTGGCGAGAACAGCGCCGAGCCAAGCCCGGTGCGCTTGATCGTCTTCAGGTAGCGCGCCGGGATGATCTGGTCGGTATCGACGTTGCGGATCCTGAGCGGGGCAGCGACTGCGGTCAGGCTGGTAAAACTATCCATCGCGATGTCATATAGGTCCGCCGCAACGCGGGCAAATCACTTGACCGCGTGAAAATCACACTGGCAATCGGAGCCGTTCCATGTTCCACGCCTTGCTTGGGGCGGCCGTGATCGCCGTGGTCGTGCTGTTCGTCGGCGGCGTCGCCACTCGCATCGGGCCCTGGTACTACGCGCTTCGCAAACCCTCTTGGAACCCACCGAACTGGCTGTTTGGGCCGATGTGGACGCTGATCGGCGCCCTCGCAGTCTGGTCGGCGGCGGCCGCCTGGACTGCGGCGCCGGACGCGCACGCACGCATCCTCTGGCTCTTCGGCATCAATGCCCTCTGTCACATGGCCTGGAGCCCGTTGTTCTTCACCCTCGAGCGGCCGGATTGGGCGCTCGCCGAAGTGCCGCTGCTGTGGCTGTCGGTCCTCGCGTTGATCGTCGGCCTCGCGCCGCTCTCCGCGCTAGGGGCTTGGCTGCTCGTGCCGTATCTCGCCTGGGTCTCGGTCGCCGCAGCGCTCAACCTCGCGATCGTGAGGCTCAACGCGCCGTTCGGGCGAGAGCGCACCGCCTGACACCTCGCTTTCGCCGCACCGGCATGCGAACCGCCGACCGTCTTCGAGGTTGGGCGGTCCCCACCCCGGGCAAAAGCGGAGTACCTTTCTCGATGCGCTCTTTCCTCCCTCAAGCCTCACGCACCGTCCTCGCGGCGGCCGCCGTCCTCACCTTTTCGGCGCCGGCCGGCTTCGGCGTCGCATATGCGCAGGACAAGGCGGGGTCCGCGGCGACAGCTGAGCCGCCTCAGCCCAAGCAGGTTGCTTTGACGCAAAAGAGCCTCGACGGTCTCATCGCGGCGCAGAAGGAGATCCGCGATGTGGAAGCCAAGATGCCGAAGGACGCCAAAGCGCCCGATCCGAAACTCGACGGCCAGATCGACGCCGCGGTGAAGAAGAATGGCTTCGCCAGCACCGGCGATTTCGCCGACGCGAGCTACAGCGTCGGCGTCGTGCTGTCCGGGATCGATCCCGACAGTGGCAAGTACATCGGCGCGGAAGCCGCGACCAAGAAGCAGGTCGAGGAGGTCAAGGCCGACAAGCAGATGCCACCCAAAGAGAAGAAGGAAGCGCTCGAGGAGCTCAACGAGGTCTTGAAGGCTGGCGTCGCGGACAAGCCCTCTCAAGGCAACATCGACCTTGTGACCGCCAACATCGGCAAGCTCAACGAGGGTCTGAAGCAGGCCGACTGATCACACCCGGTGGTAGGGATGGCCGGCGAGGATGGTGACCGCGCGATAGATCTGCTCGGCCGCCATCACGCGGACGAGTTGATGCGGCCAGGTCATGGCGCCGAAGGCAATGACGTGATCGGCGCCATGTCGGTATTCGGGGTCCAAGCCATCGGCACCGCCGATCACCACGGCCAGCGCGCCGCGTCCCCCATCGCGTGCCGCGCCGAGCAGAACGGCGAAGCCAGGGCTGTCGAGCGCGCGCCCTCTCTCGTCGAGCGCTATGATCGCGGTCGTGGTAGGAACGATCGCGCGCAGCGCGTCGGCTTCGTCGCGCCGCCGATCCTCCGGCCGCCGCGCGCGGCTCTCCTCGAGTTCGCGCGCGTCAACCGCGAGACCGAGCGAACGTCCCGCCGCCGTCGCACGATCCAGATACCGGGCGGCGAGATCGCGCTCGAGACCGGCCTTCAGCCGCCCGACACCGAGGAGCGTGACCTTCAGCATCGGCGCGCGGCGACGAGGATTGGACGAATCAGGCCATCAGAGGCCGATCCGAGCCCCACATCTTCTCGAGGTTGTAGAACTGGCGCACTTCAGGGCGGAACACGTGGACGATGATATCGCCGGCATCGATCAGCACCCAATCGCCGCCAGAAAGACCCTCGATACGAGGCACGTCGTTCATGGCCTCCTTCAAGGCCTTCAGGACACGATCGGCAATCGACGCGACATGGACGCTGGAACGCCCCGTCGTGATGATCATCGCGTCGGCGATGGCGGTCTTTCCGTGGAGGTCGATCAGGAGCGAGTCTTCGGCTTTGGCATCGTCGAGACTTTCCATCACGATGTGCACGAGCTTTCCGCTGTCGAACGTGTCGTCCGAGAGCGGGTGAAGCGGCCCTTGGGCGGCTTCGGCGAATCCCTGATTGATCAGCGCGTCATCCTCGAGGAGAGCCGGTCGAACGGACCGGCACGGCGTTAAAATGGCGGAACCCGCCGCGCTTTTCAATTGGCCGTGTGTCGCGCCGCAGCGCCCCTGCCGTGTAGGGCGCGAGAAATGTGGCGGGCTGTTGCCTCGCAGGCGCGCATGGTATCCTGCCAAGCATCAAATGCTGATTCCGGACGGCTTTTGCCGCCGCCACGGCTGCCGGAAATTTGGCAATGACGAAGGACACGATCTCGATGCCTCAGGCTGCAGCCTCCACCGAGACGCCGGATCAGACTCGAGGGCCGCGCACCTCGGCATCGGAGAGCGAAGACTTGCGTGAGGCGATCCTCGCCAAGCTGATCTACCACGTCGGCAAGGACCTCAAGACGGCTTCGTCGCGCGATTGGTTCGTCGCCCTGGCCTTGGCGGTACGCGACCGCATCGTCGATCGCTGGATGAGCGCGACACGGCGTTCGCATCAGGCTCACACCAAACAGGTCTACTACCTCTCCGTCGAGTTTCTGATCGGTCGACTGTTGATGGATGGCTTGACCAACCTAGGATTGACCGAGCCGGCGCGCGACGCGCTCGCCACGCTCGGCGTCGATCTCGCCGAGATCAGGGCGCAGGAGCCGGATGCCGCCCTCGGCAACGGCGGTCTCGGACGCTTGGCTGCCTGCTTCATGGAGTCGATGGCCTCCATCGGCCTGCCCGCCTACGGCTATGGCATCCGCTACGAGCACGGCCTGTTTCGTCAGATGATCTCGGATGGGTGGCAGCACGAGGCGCCGGAGGATTGGCTGGCCTACGGCAATCCATGGGAATTCGAGCGGCCCGAAGTGGTCTATCCCATTCAATTCGGCGGCTTCGTCGAGCAGGTCAGTGTCGATTCCGACGTCGTGCCTTTCAAATACGCGTGGCATCCGCGCGAGACGGTGAACGCGGTAGCCTACGACACCCCGATCGTCGGCTGGCAGGGGCGTCATGCCAACACGCTGCGGCTCTGGTCCGCCCGGGCCGTCGACCAGATCGATCTCACCGGCTTCAACCGCGGCGACCACGTCGGATCCTTCGCCGCCAGGGCACGCGCCGAATCGATCTCGCGCGTACTTTACCCGTCGGACGAGACCCCAGCTGGGCAGGAGCTGCGCCTGCGGCAGGAATATTTCTTCACCTCCGCCTCCCTGCAGGACCTCATCCGCCGGCACCTCCAGCAGAACAAGTCGATCGAAAACCTCGCCGATTGCGCGGCGATCCACATGAACGACACGCACCCGGCCATCGCCGTGGCCGAGCTGATGCGCCTGCTCGTCGACGGCCACGAGCTGCCCTGGAACAAAGCCTGGGCGATCACCCAGGGCACGTTGAACTACACCAACCACACGCTGCTGCCGGAAGCGCTCGAGGCCTGGCCGTTGCACCTGATGAACGACCTGCTGCCGCGGCACATGCAGATCATCTTCCTCATCAACCACAAGCACCTCAAGCGGGTACCGGACGCCATGCGCGCCGATCCGACCAAGCTCGCCGGCGTGTCGCTGATCGAAGAGGGCGACGGCAAGCGGGTGCGCATGGGCCATCTCGCGTTCATCGGGTCCAGCCATATCAACGGCGTCTCGGCGCTGCACACCGAACTCATGAAGCAGACGATCTTCGCCGATCTCGCCGCGATCTATCCCGGGCGCATCGTCAACAAGACCAACGGAATCACCTTCCGGCGCTGGTTGATGGAGGCCAATCCCGGCCTGACCTCGCTGCTCGTCGACACGCTCGGACCCAAGGTCCTCGACGATCCGACGCATCTTCGGAGCCTCGTCGCCTACGCCGGGGACGCCGCCTTCGACGAGCGGATGGCGCGCGTGCGGCGGCGCAACAAGCAAGCGTTGGCCGCCGTTATCGAGGACCGGCTGGGGGTCACGGTCTCCCCGGACGCGCTCTTCGATGTCCAGATCAAGCGTATCCACGAGTACAAGCGCCAGCTGCTCAACGTGCTCGCGACCGCCTCGCTCTACCGCGAGATGAAGGCCAACCCCGGGGGCACCTATGCGCCGCGCGTGAAGATCTTCGCGGGCAAGGCGGCGGCGAGCTATCACCGTGCCAAGCTGATCATCAAGCTGGCGAACGACGTTGCCAAGGTCGTCAACAACGATCCCGATATCGGCGACCGGCTCAAGGTGGCTTTCCTGCCGAACTACAACGTGTCCTTGGCCGAAGTGATCATCCCGGCCGCGGATCTCAGCGAGCAGATCTCGACGGCCGGCATGGAGGCCTCGGGCACCGGAAACATGAAGATGGCGCTGAACGGCGCGCTGACGATCGGCACGATGGACGGTGCCAACATCGAGATTTCCGAAGCCGTCGGGCTCGACAACATCTTCATCTTCGGCATGACCACTCCCGAAGTCGAACAGCGCCGGGCAGAAGGGTTTCGCGGCCGCGATGCGCTCATCAATTCCTACCGCCTGAAGGACGTTCTCGACGCGATCTACGACGGCCTGTTCTCGCCCGACGATCCGTCGCGCTACCACTCTCTCGTGGATGCCGTTCTCGGTTACGACACCTTCATGGTCGCCGCCGACTTCGAGGCCTACGTGCGACGCCAGCGCGACGTGGACGCGTTGTGGCTGGACCAGAACGCCTGGTCGATCGCACGTATCGCGAACATCTCGCAGATGGGCTGGTTCTCGTCCGATCGCACGATCCGCGAATACGCCGAGGAGATCTGGCGCGCGCCGCTGATGGCGTGATGCCCGTTCGAGGTCGGCGGCGGTGCGGGCTAGGCTACCCGGTCGAGCCAAAGCCGCCTTTGGCACGCACGGTGGCGTCGAGGTCTGCGGCGGCCACGAAGACGGCGCGGGTGACCGGGGCCAGCACGAGCTGCGCGACGCGCATGCCGCGCTCGATCGTGAACGGCGCCGGGCCGAGGTTTACCAGAAGCACCTGCACCTCGCCGCGATAATCGGCATCGATCGTGCCGGGCGCGTTGAGCACGGTCACACCGTGCTTGAGCGCAAGGCCGGAACGCGGGCGCACCTGTGCCTCGAAGCCGGGCTGAAGCGCCAGCGCGAGACCGGTGGGCACCAGCGCGCGGGCCCCCGGCTCAATCACCAGCGGAGCATCGGCCGGCAACGCGGCGGCGAGGTCGCAGCCGGCCGCCAAGTCGCTGGCGTAGCGCGGCAGCGGCGATCCCTCGCCGTGCGGCAACACCATGACGGCGACCACGGACTCCGACGCCGCGCTCATCGGGCAAGCCGCGCGGCGACGAGCGCGACGAGCCTGCGCGCGACCTCGTCCTTGGTCAGCCGCGGCCAGGCCTCGACGTGATGGGCCTCGACGAGGGTCACGGCGTTGTGGTCGCCGCCGAACGTGCCCGACGCGGGTCCGACGTCATTCAGAACGATGACGTCGCAGCCTTTGCTTTCGAGCTTGCGACGGGCATTGGCGACGAGATCATCAGTCTCGGCGGCGAACCCGACGACGAGCGTCGGCCGGTGCTCCCCATGTCGTGCGACGGTCGCGAGGATGTCGGGATTGGCAACCAGCTCCAGCACGGTCGATTCGCCCGCGCCCTTCTTCAATTTTCCCGGCGCGAGAGTCGCGACCCGCCAGTCGGCGACCGCGGCTGTGGCGACGAAGACGTCGGCCGGCAGCGCCGCCGCGACCGCCGCGAGCATGGCGGCGGCCGTCTCCACCCGCACCAAGCGTACGCCGGCCGGATCGGGCAGCGCCACCGGCCCGCTCACCAGCACGACCTCGGCCCCCGCGGCGGCAGCGGCGGCGGCGACGGCATGGCCCTGCTTGCCCGAGGATCGATTGGCAATGAAGCGGACGGGGTCGATCGGCTCGTGCGTCGGGCCCGACGTCACCACCACGCGGCGCCCGGCCAGCGCACCACCCCGGCTTGCCTCGATCCCATCAGGCAGAAGCAGGAGCGTGTCTCCGTCCAAAGCCGCCTCGATCGCCGCCACGATGGCGAGCGGCTCGCTCATCCGCCCCGGCCCGTACTCGCCGCAAGCCATGGCGCCCTCCTCCGGACCGCAGAACAGGACGCCGTCTTCACGGAGCCGCGCGACGTTGCGCTGCGTCGCCGGGTGCAGCCACATCCGCAGGTTCATCGCCGGCGCGACGAGGGTTCGCTTGTCTGTCGCGAGCAGCAGCGTCGAGGCGAGATCGTCGGCATGACCACCTGCCATCTTGGCCAGCAGGTCGGCGGTGGCCGGCGCCACCACGACGAGGTCGGCGTCGCGCGACAGCTCGATATGGCCCATCTCGGCCTCGTCGGTCAGGGAGAACAGCGCATCGTGCACCCTGTGGCCGGCGAGGCTCGCCAACGACAGTGGCGTCACGAATTGCGCGGAGGCCGCCGTCATCACCGGCCGCACGACGGCACCGCGCTCGCGCAAACGGCGAACGACGTCAAGCGCCTTGAAGGCGGCGATGCCGCCGCCGACGACGAGGAGGATGCGTTTCTGATCGAGCATGGACGTGTCGCGCCGTCATAGCCTTTCGGCCCGATGACGGCTACTGCGCCGCTGTAACCGTCGCCTTGCCGAGCGCGAAGATCAGGCGATGACGCTCGGGAGACATCCATGAACACGCTGCTGCCGCTCGCCGCCGCCCTGGCGCTTTCGTCACTCGCGACCAACGCGATCGCTCGACCCGTGGTCGTGGAGCTTTTCACATCGGAGGGCTGCTCGTCCTGCCCGCCGGCCGACCGTTTCCTAACCGAGCTGTCCGGCCGCGGCGACGTGCTTCCGCTGGCCTTCCACGTCACTTACTGGAACTCTCTCGGCTGGCGCGACCCCTATTCCTTCGAGGGCGCCACGGCGCGCCAGGCCAGCTACGCCGCGCATCTCGGCGGCGGATCCTACACGCCCGAGATGGTGGTCGACGGTCGCCGCGGGTTGGTCGGTTCCGAACGCGGCGAAGCCGCCGCCGCCATCGCCGCGGCGCGCGGCGACGAAGGCGTGGCCGTGCGGCTTGGGCGTTCCGGCGGCGACGTGTCGGTGACGGTTGGAGCCGGAGCCGGGCATGGCCGCATTCTGCTCATCGGCTTCGACCCACGCCACGAGACTCAGGTCGGCCGCGGCGAAAACGCCGGTCACACGCTCACGGAATCCAACATCGTACGCTCGATGAAGGTGATCGGCAGCTACGACGGAGCAGCGCTCTCTTTAAACACGTCTCGCGGCGCGGGTGCCGACGCTGCCGTGCTGGTGCAGGGCGGCGACGGCCGCATCCTCGGCGCCGCACGGCTCTGACTTCCACTTAGAACCCCTTCTCGATGCGTGCGTAGACCTCGCTCGTGAAGGTGAAGATCTGGGCTCCGATGAAGGACGCGGTCAGTGCCGTGACCAGCAGCACGGCGACGATCTTCGGCACGAAGGTGAGCGTCATCTCCTGGATCTGCGTCAGCGCCTGGAACAGCGCCACCACCAATCCCACGATCATGGCCACCGCGACTGCCGGTCCCGCCGAGGCCATGACCGTCCAGATGGCGTGCTGGACGATCTCGAGCGCGTCGGCCTCGTTCACGAACTCACCGTCACGCCGCTGCCATCACCACCGTCTTGCCGGTAGAGAGCGTCGCGGTGACGGTGCCGCCGGTGCCGATCGCGACCGACGTCACGGTACCGGTGGTGCCGCCGTCGGCGGAGGTCACCGTGCGACCCACGGTTTCTTCGGCCTGCGTCAGCGCGCTCGAGGTGAGTAGCGTGTCGAGCTTTGTGTTGGTCTGGATCGTTTGCCCCACCGCCGAGAAAGAGGCGAGCTGGCTCATATATTGGGTCGGATCGGCGGGATTCGTCGGATCCTGGTTCTGCAGTTCCGCGACCAGAAGTTGCAAAAAGCTGTTGTAATCGACCGTCGCCGCCGTCGCGGAGGACGTCGAAGCCGTCGACGCCGCGGCAGAGGTCGAGGCGGTCGAACTGGTGGTGCCGGCGGCCGTCGTCGTGGTCACTTGCATGATTGCATTCCGGGAGAGTCTCGCGGGGCGCTCGAGCCCTTCCATGGAACCTAGTCAAGCGGCCTTTTGCGAAGCTGACCTCGGCGGCCCCGGCATACGTCCGAGGAGCGTGTCGTCCAAAGCGAAGGCGCCACGTAGCGCTTTCAGTGCGTCGAAGAAGCGATCCTTCGCGACCAGCTTGGCACAGGTCGCGAGAACGTCCTGCACCACCAGATCGTCGTAGGCGACGAGCATGGCATCGAGGCTGCCCGCGAACACTCGACGTGCCTGCGCGGCGTCCTGTGGATTCATGAGCATCATTTGTACGATGAAGTACAACTGGCGCAACGGCGTCGTCGCCGTCTCCGGACTTATCACATGGGCCTCAAGGAGAAAGGCCGCGTCGTTCATCAGCTCGAGCGAGACCTTGCGGTCGGCGCGCAACACGGCCCCGTTCAGGTACAGCTTCTCGCCGGCGCGAAGGTTGATGTGCATCGGTCCGCTCTCAGCGCAGGCCGTCGCGCACGATCGCGCAGATGCCGGAAATAGCCGCGAAATCTTTCGAGCGTCCGAGCCGGATCGAGTCCGCCTGCTTGAGGATCCAAATGCCGATCGATATCAGTTTGGCCCGCAGCTCGGTCGGCAGCACGTTGGCGTCGTCGGCCAGTTCGATGAGGAAGGTCTGCCAGAGCTGCACCGTCCAGTGCAGCGCGTCGACGCTCTCGCGCGACGGCACCCCGGCCGTCTCCGCCTTGCCGAGAAGGAAGACGCAGCGATCGAGCGCCTGGAACTCGACGCGGCGGGCCGCGGCCTGATCGTCTTCGAGAACTTCATCGTAACACGCCTGATACATGCGTTGGCTCACTGGGTCAGGTAGTTGGTAAGGCTGAGGGTCTGCAGCCGCGAGGTCAGTTCGTAGGAGGCCTGGAGCTGCGTCTGCAGGGTCGTCACGCGCGTGTTGAGCGCATAGGTGTCGACGTCCTCGACATCCGACACATCGCTCTTGAGCAGCGTCGTCTGTGCGCTCAGTCCCGTGTCGGTGGACGTGATCGCCGCCTGGGTGATGCCGACGCCGGTCTGAACCTGATTGAGTGCGGCGAGGCCGGTGTTCATCAGCGTCGTCGCCTTGGTGACGACGGCCGCCTTGGCATCGTCGCTCATGTTGGATCCGGTGAACTCGCTCAGCATGGTGTACGCTTCGGCGATCTGGCGAAACGCGGTCTCATTGGCGCTGACGGAGGTGGTCGCGGTCTGTGACGGCGCGATCTTGCTCGAGATCGTGGTGCTGGAGGCCTGCGACCAGTTCGCCGACCAGTTGGAGTCGCTGAATTGGTCGGCGAACGAGCCGTTCAGATAGCTCGTCATGGCGCTGTCCGAGATCGTCGAGGCGCTATCGCTGGTTTGAGAGAAACCGAACGTCTGGCTAAAGGACGCGTCGACGGCGGTCTTTGCGGTCGACGTTGACGAATAGTCGGTCGCCGGCGTCGTGCCCGTATTGTTGCCCCCGAAGACGTACTGATCACCGACCGACGTGTTGAGTTCCGAGAGCAGGGCCTGCAGTCCCGATGAGCCGGTGGCTTGAAGAGCGGTCGTCGAACCGCCCGTCGACGAGGCGGACACGAGCGATGCCGAGATCGTCTGCGCGAGCGAGACCATCGAGGTCAACGCCGTCGCCGTCGTGTCGAGGCGCGTCGAGGCCAGACCATTCGTGGTCGTATAGCTGTCGAGCGCATCGATCTGGTTCTTCATCGAGACCGACGCACCGGTGCTGGCTCCGAGGTAGACGCCGATATCGGCCTGCGTCCCGCTGGAGATCTCGGTCTGCGCCTGCGTCAGGCCGGCCTGGGCCTGCAGCACCGACTGGCGGATGGAGGAGAGTACCGACGAGGAGGAGATGTAGGTCATGGCGCTAGTTGAAGGCCTGGATGAGCGAAGCGTACATGGTGTTCACCGTATTCATCAGCTGCGCCGAGGCCTGGTAGGCGTGCTCGATGTCGAGCATGCTGGAGAGCTGGTCGTCGAGGTTGACCCCCGTGGCGTTGGAGAGCGCCGTCGTGGCCGAAGCGGCCACCGCGCTCGTCGAGGTCACCGCGCTGGAGGTCGTCTGGCGCTGCGCCGAGATCCAGCTCACGGACGACGCGGCGTAGTCGGCGACCGAGCCGGAGGCGACGCCACCCGTCGTCGCATCGAAGGATTGCGAGGCGGACAGTGCGGTCGAAAGCGCATCGAGGCGATCCGAATAGGACGCCGCGCCCGTCGTGTTCGAGGTGTAAGCGGAATCGTCGCTCGACACGTTGCCGTCGCGAAGCCGCGTGACGTCGCCGCCGGCCGAGGGATCGACCCGGGTGTTCACCGTGATGGAGGCGGCGAGCCCCGTTGCCGACGTCGGCAAAGTCGAGCTGCCGGCGTTGGTGAACAATCCGGCGAGGGTCGGATCGCCACTCGCACTCGTGGCGCTCTCCGAGAAGCTCGAGACCAGCCCGGACGCGATCTGGTCGAGCTGGTTGCCGTAGCTGACGCTGGCCTGATCGCGCAGGTTGGCGAGGCCGGCGAGCGCACCGCCGCTGATCGGCATGACCGCCGAGGTTCCTGTGACCGGAATGCCGTCCACGCTCACCGCCTGGCCGACGGTTCCCGACGTGTAGCTCGTCGTCGGCGTGAAGCTCACGGTGCGCGGGCTGGTCTCGAACAGAGTCACGCCGCTGTCCGTGTAGATCGACATGCTGCCGTTCGAGCCCTGCGTCGTCGAAATGCCGATCTGGCTCGACAACTGCTTGAGGATGCTGTCGCGCGTGTCGGCGGCGGTGGTCGTGTCGGCGCCCGAAACCGTACCGGCAACGACGGCATCGTTCGCCGTCTTGAACTGCGACAGCAGCCCGTTGATGGTCGTCACCGAAGCGGCCATGTCGCTGTCGGCTTGGGCGCGGACGGTGGCGACGTTGGCGGCGGCGGAATTGAGGTTCGTGGCGAGCGCCTTGGCGGCCTGCACCACCGCCGCGCCCAAAGCGCTGCTGTCGGGCTCGGCCGCGTACTGCTGGAGTGCCGTCGTCAAAGCACCGATCGCGGTCGCGGGCGAGGTGTCGGTGGCGGCGGTCGAGTCGGTGCTGGACGTCGTGTCGAGCCCGAGCGTGCTGGCGAGCGACGTCAAGCCGTCGCTCAACGCGCTCTGCGAAGAGGAGGCGCTCTGCGCGGCCAGCAGGCTCGCCAAGAGCGCCTTGCTCGTCGCCCGCTGCGTCTCCCCTTGCGTGACACCGCCATACGACTGCGTGATCGTGCTAGCGCTACGCCTGGAATAGTCGGTATTGCTGACGTTGGCGATGTTGTTGGAAACGATCGCGGACTGCGCGGCCGTGTTCGCCAACGCCGATTGCGCGATGCTCAAGGCACTCGTGAGACTCATCTCAGACTTCGTCCATCTCGCTCTAGAGATGACCTTAGCCGAGAAAGATGGACAGACCGTTTACCCTAACGCCTAACCTTGTTTCTCAACGAAAAGCCGCGGCGAGAACACCGCGGCCATCTATTTTTCGTTCGGTGCTATTTAGTTTGACGTCAATCTGTTGAGGACGCTGAGCAGGTCCGAACCGGCCTGCAGCACCTTGGAATTGGCCTCGTAGCCACGCTGGGCCTGGATCATATTGGTGAGTTCCGTCGCCAGGTCGACCGTGGAACTCTCCAACTCCCCGGAGTTGATCGTGCCCATCCCCGTAGAGTTGGCGTCGGCCGTCACGATCGTCCCGGACTGTTCGCTCACCTGGTAGACGTTGCCACTGAGCGGCGTCAGGTTGTCCGGCGACGTCACGGTGGCGAGCGGGACCTTGTAGGTGGCGACCTGGGCGCCGCTCGCGTAGACCGCCGTGACCGTCCCGTCCTGTGCGATCGCGATCGAGCTGAGTTTGCTCGCGGCATAGCCGTCGGCGGTGGCCGTGGTGACGGCGAAGTCCGAGGCGAGCTGCGTCGTCGCGCCGAGGGAAATCGGGATGGTGGTCGTGCCATCGAGCGCGACGTTGAGGCTGTTCGCAGGCGAAGTCGCGATGCCGCTCGCGTTCGTCGTCGACGTCAGCGCACCGGTGGTGCTGTTGAAGGTCAGGTTGCTCACCCCGACTGCGGCGCTGGAGTAGGGGAAGCCACCGCCCGAGGCGGCGTCTGCTTGATGGTAGGCGGTCGCCTCCCAGCTGTTGTCGCCTGTCTTCGTCAGGTAGACGTCGAGCACGTCGGCCTTGCCGAGCGAATCGTAGACGGTCACCGACGTCTTGTCGGTGTAGGCCGAATCGGCATCGTTGCTCGAGGGCAGGTCTCCGGTCACCGCGGTCGCCGTCGACGGCAGGTTGGCCGTCAAGGTCCCCTCGGTGGAGGCCTGGGCGTTGAGAGCGGTCGAGGAGACGTTGACGACCGAGAGGGTCGAGCTCGTTCCGCTCGATGTTTGCGCGTAGCCCATCAGCTCATAGCCGGCGGCGTTGACGAGGTTGCCCGACGAGTCCGCGACGAAGGAGCCGGCGCGGGTCAGGTATTGGCCGGCACCGTCCTTGCTGACGACGAAATAGCCGTTGCCGTTGATGCCGAGATCGGTCGTCGAGTCCGAGGCGGTTAGCGTGCCTTGCGTCGTGATGCCGTAGCGCACGTCGGTCTGCACCCCACCGGATTCGTATTCGCCGGTGGCGTTGATCCCGAGCGCGGTCTCGAACTCGGCGGTGGCTTCCTTGTAGCCGGTGGTTGAGGAATTGGCGATATTGTCGCCGATCGTGCTCAGCGCATTGCTCTGCGCCTGCATGCCAGCCGTCGCCGTTCGCATCGTGTTGAACAGGCTCATGGACGAGGAACCTCTTGGAGAAGCTTCGGGGGTATCATCACGCGGCCTGACGCACGGGCTGGGCGTCGGCCTCGACGCGCGAGCCGGAGAGCTCGATGCAGTAGCCAAGAAACCGTTTGCTATCGATCGGATCGTAGCCGAGCCGCGCGCGCAGCTTCTTGCGAAGCTTGCTCACGTGGCTTTCCACAACGTTCTCCTCGACGTTCTCGTCGAAGATGCCATAGATCGCATTGAAGATCTGGGTCTTGGTGACCCGCCGGCCCTTGTTGGCGATGAGGTATTCGAGGATACGCCGCTCGCGGCGCGGCAGCTCGAGGGCGACCCCTCCGATCTCGGGATCGCGCCCGTCGAAGAAGACGCTGACCCCCGCCTGCGGCGCCGGCACCGTAGCCATGGCCAGGTGAGCGCTGCGCCGACGGATCGCGCCGATGCGGGCGAGGATCTCGCGGACGTGCACCGGCTTGCGGACGACGTCGTCGACGCCTTCGGCGAAGAGGGACAGCGTGGTGTCGAGCGAGTTGGCGTCGACGACGGCGAGCGAGGGCACCGCGGCGCGACGCGCGATCGCCCGGGCGCAGGCCAGGCGATCGGGGCTGTCGCCGAAAAGGAAGGCTTCGACCGCCGCCAGTTCCGTCGCCGGAGCGCTCTCGATCCAGTTCAGGAAATCGGAGGGCGTGAAACCAACGAGGGCCATGCCTTCCGCGGCGAAGCCGTGCTCGTAGCCCGCCACGACCAGCTCCCGCTCTTCCACCATCACCAGCATTTCGACCCCCGGCCTTGCGTCGTCACCGAAGGTAAGCAAAGCGTAATTTTTTTGGGTAAACGGCATTTAACCTTTGGCTCCGAAGCCGTTTCCAGGGTCCGTTAAAAAACGATTACTTTCGTGGAATTTCGAGCCGTTCGTCGCCAGATCGCTCGATCGAGGTTGCGCCCGCCTCGGCGGACGCTCGCCGCGAGCGGCGATCTTAACCTTTCGTTAGCCATGCGGACCGTTTTCGATCCCGCGGACCGGGAGTTCCGGGCTGATCGACGATTTTGCAACGCCTGAAGAAAAGCAGAAATTCTTTGCTGATTCGGTCCAGGCGCCGAAACCGCTCGCCACCATCCGGCGCAGGACGCCGCAGACGTAGATCTTCTGCGCCGGATCGTTGTCGGGACCGGCGTTGTAGCGCGCGACCGCCATGGTCCAGCTGTGCTCACGCTGCTTGAGCTCGCGCAGGAAGCGGGCGGCATAGTCGACGTTCTGGCCGGGATCGAACATCGCCTCGAGAGAGCGGAAGCGCGCGGCGTGGTAATGATGGTTGATCTGCATGCAGCCGATGTCGATCATCCGGGCTCCTGCGGCTTTCGCCTTGCGAAACCCTTCGACCGCTTCGCCCAGGCTCGCGCTCATGGTGGCGCGGCCATCGATGTTCATCGCGAACGGCTGAAGGCGGCCACGCACGCCGGTCTCGTTCAATCCCACCGCGTAGAAGACCGCGAGAGGAATGTCGTAGCGCCGTGCCGCCCCCGCGATCTCGCGTTCGCAGCTGACAGGCAACGCCGGCGCGGCGCGCGCGGCGGTGACCTCACACGAACAGAGAAGAGCCGCCGCTGCGCTCCACGACAGCGTCTTCCGCCCGGGTCGGTAGCGGCGCTTCGCGTGAATCCTGGTCGCTGGCACGTCCTCCCGACGAGTTGTTGCCAGGGGACTGACCGGACGAGCCGGCGTAGCCGGTGTCGGGGCTGCGCTCGGCATAACTGACTCCTGACATGGTGGCATCGTGTGTCGTGACGCTGAGGGATTGCAGCTGATAATCCTTGCCGCTGAGCGCGACTGAGAGAGCGTCGCGGTCGCGGTCGATCAACGCCGCCGTGTTCCCGTCCGAGGTTTCGAGCTGGACGTCGAGGGCTCGTCCGGCGACGTGCAGGCGGATGGTGAGCGTTCCAAGTCCGGCCGGCGACAGCTGGAGCGCCATGGTGCGGGCCGGCGCCACCCGTTTGGCGAGCCCGCTCTCGTCCGGTACGGCGGCCGAGGCGAGGCCGATGATGCTGTCGGCGACCTGTTGCAGGACCGGCGTTGCGGCCTCCGCGTTCGGCGCGACGATTGCGACGACCGGCGCCGCCGATACCTGGGCAGCCGCATCCAAGGCAAGCCGAGTCGACTCGTCCGCGGTCGGCTTGGACGAGGACGGCACGACGTGCGCGACGCTGTTCGCCGAGACCTCGCCGACCGCCGCTGTGCCGCTGGCGGCGGCATCCGCCGCGCCTCCGTCGTCTTCCAGAGCGAGCGAAGCGTCGGACGACGCCGCACCCTCCGGCTCGGACGAGGCTTGCGTGCTCGCAGAGCGTGACGGGCTTGCACCCGCCGTGCCTGGGAGGGCACCGGGGACGCCGCGCGAAAAGCCGAGATGGCTCTCCACCGCCACTGTTTCGGGAACGATGCCGGTTTCGACCGCCGTCGCGGCATCCGACGGGAGCGGCGCGCTCGCGACCGCGTCGCTGGCGGCGGCCGACGACGCGATTGCCGCCTCCCTGGCGAGGGTCGCTCCACCGGCGATTGTCGAAGAGCCGTCCGACGCATCGGAGCCGCTCGGCGCCGTGGCGGCGGCGAGTGCGCTCGTCGTCGCGACCACGGCGGCGACCGTCACCGGCGTCGGCGCGATTTCCTCGCCGTGATCGCTGTCGTCGGTCTTGGACGACTTAGCGGCGCGTTTTGCGAGCGTCAGGAGGCTGGTCACGCCGGCACCGTTCGCGACCTTGGTGCCGCCAGCGGTGCCGAGCCCGGCTACGGCGGCGGCTTCGGAAAGCTCGGGTCCGTCTTCGGCAGCTGCGGCAGTCGCCGCCGCCTGTTGCGACTTGGCGTTGCCCTTCGAGTCATCGCCCGACACGATCACATCTGCGGCGCCAGTTGCGGCTGCGCCGGAACCAGCGGCGGGCGTCGCTGCCGCGGAGCCGTCTTCCGCCATGCGGCTCAGCAGCGATCGGAAAGCGGAGCCCGCATTGCCGTCGAGGGCATTGCGCACGGATGACGCGGTGCCCCCGCTCGGTACCAGGGAGACGAGGGTGGCGAGCTTCATCGCTTGACACTGCGTATGGCCGCATCGGCGGCGCCGAGGCTTTCCTCGCCCTTCGACAGAAGCGCGCTTTCGCCGATCGAAGCCGTGATCTGCCCCGACGCCGCGGCGTGCATGGTCGCGGCCATGTCGAGCGCGGCGATGCGCAGGATCTGGTCGCGTTCTTCCAGGCGCTCCGGCATCGCGGCGACCAGCGCCGCCGATGCCTTGTCGTAGGAGTCGCCGACGAGAGCGGAAGCGCCGTAGTAGAGCTGCGCGCGCATCTCGTCGCGCGAGCCCTTGTCGGCGAGCTTGCCGCCCTCGGCAGCGGCGAATTGCGCCGACGTCAAGCGGCCGGCCACGGCCTCCCGGCGCGCGATCGCGAGATAGAGCCGGCGACGATCCTCGCGTGACAAGGGAGCCAGGAGCCGCATCAGCCTGTCGTTGCCAGCCGCGCCATTGGCCTCGGCCGCCTGCACTGCCAAGGCGCCGACGAGCTGGCGGAAGCTCTCGACGTAAATCGACCGGGCGAACGCGGCCTGGTAGCGGCGCTCGAGCAGATTGAGCTTGTCGAAATCGCCGGCACCGCCGATCAACGACATTTCCTTGCGCAGAGCCGCCTCCTCGACGAGCGTGCCCGGCTCGAGCAGCCGGGTGAGGTCGAGCAGCGCCACGGCCTTGGCCTTGTCGGTCGGCTCCACGAGCGTCGCCTGCACCAGCGCGAGGTGCCCGGCGAGACCTGAGGGCAAGGTCTTGGCCTCGATCGGCAGCAACAGGACACGGGCGCCATCGTCGTCCCCGCCGGAATAGGACAGCGCGCCGCGATAAAGCGCGATCGCATCCGGATGAAGCGCCTCCGGCGGGACCGCGCGGGCGATCACGACGGCGTCCCCGCCCCCGAAGAGGTAGGCGACGAGCGCGCGCGCGTTGCGCAGGTCGCGCCAGGTCTCGCCAGGCATCGCGGCGAAGCTCTGCCCGAGGCGCACGATCGCCTTGACGCGGGCCGCCTGCGCCACGGCATCGCCACCCGCGACGCGATCCTCGAGCGCCTGCATGGCCCGCATAGTCTTGTAGGGCGGCAGGGCATCCGTGGCTTTCGCGGCATGACCGGCGAGCACCACGGCCAATCCGGCAACTAGGACCGAGGCGAGATGCATCCGCCACATCAGCCGGCGTCCTTGAGCAGGATCTCGATGCGGCGGTTGAGGGGACTCGCGGGGTCGACGCCGGGCCGCGCGCCACGATCGGCATAGCCTTCGACGTGGGCGACGCGCGCGTCGTCGAGCCCGCCGTGCACCAGCATGTAGTGGGCGACTTGCGCGCGGTCGAGCGACAGGTGCCAATTGTCGTAACGCTTGCCGCGATAGGGCTTGCTGTCGGTGTAGCCTCGCACGATGACCGTGCCGGGCTTGGCCTTGATGACACCGGCGACACGATCCATCATCGCCACGACTTGGCGCGCCGGCACGGCCGAGCCGCTGGCGAACATCGAGAAATCGGCCGTATCCGTCAGGCTGAGCACCAGCCCCTCCGGCGTGCGGCGTACGTCGACCTTGGGCCCCGGCACGTCATGCGGGCCGGCCTGCAGCGCGCTCAGCACCGCCTTGGCCTCCGTGTCGCCGCGAGACGCGGCACCAGCATCGGTGGTCTCCATCGTCTTGACCGCCACCTTGTCGATCTTGATGGCACGCGCCTCGCGAGGCGACGTGACCTCCGCCGCCAGAGCCTCGGCGGCCGCCTCGTCCCCATCGCCCCGACCCGCCAATGGCGGCGGCGGGGGAGCGAAAGGATCGCGGAACGCTTCGCCGCCTCGTCGGCCGATCACCGGCGGCGCCGCGCGCATCGCGCCGCCTCCATGATCCCCCTGCCCGCTCGTCGAGGCGATCTCGGCCAGCGCCGCGAGCGGATTGTCGCGCAGCGCGCCGTCGAGCCGCTTCTCCTTCTGCGCCGGCGTCTCTTTCTGCGGAGCCACCTGGGCGGCCTCGTTCTTGGTATCGCCCTTGTCATTCGCGGGCTTCTTGGTGTCGGGCGAAGCCGTGATGCCCGATTCGTCCTTCTTCGGATCGTGCAGTCCACGGGGCTGCGTCGTCGCGTCGACGAGGCGCACGGGATTGAAGTAGCGGGCGACCGAGGCGCGCGTCTTGTCGTTGGCGCTGATCAGCCACATCACGAGGAAGAAGGCCATCATCGCCGTCATGAAGTCGGCGAAGGCGATCTTCCAGACGCCGCCGTGGTGCTCATCATGGTCGCCGTGACCGCCGCGGCGGATGATGACGATCTCGTGGTGCTTCTCTTCCTCGGCCATCGTCAAGTGCCTTCCGTTGCGGCAAGCGCGGCCAACGTCGTCGCCAGGCGCGTCTCGATGCGGATGCCGTTGCCCGTGACCGATAGCTCGTCGGCGTCGATGGCCTCGAAGGTCACGCACTCGCCGGCCAGGGCCGCCTCGACGGTGGCGAGGAGCGCCGCCGGACCGCGGATCGTCAACGGAGGGTGATCCGGGTCGGCGAGCACCTGCGCGACGGTCTCGACGAGGGCGGCGGTGGTACGCGCCGCGACCGCTTCGGCGAGCAGCGGTCGCAGGGTCCTCGCAAGCTGATCGGCGAAGTCGTAGCGCAAGGCTTGCGCGGCACTCGCGATCTGTGCGGCCAGGGCAGCGGCCTCTTCCGCATCGCGTCGGGCCGCGGCGGCGGCGACGGCGCCCGCGAGCGCTTCGACATGCGCGATGTCGGCCTGATCGCGCTCCAAGGCATGCGCGGCGGAAAGCGACATGCGCAAAGCCTCGCGCGCCGCGTCGAGTTGTGCCTCGAAGGCGGCGACCGTCATCGTCACCATTGGTTCGGGAGCGTCGGGCGCCAATTCGGAGACGGGCGGCACGGCCGAGGCGCCTGCCGGCGGTCGCGCGAAGCGGACGAGATGACGGGCGAGCGGCGCGTGCATCAAGCGAGGCTCCCGCGTGCGACCCATTGCTTGAGGATCGTTGCGGCCTGATCCTCGTCGAATTCGACCATCTGCTCCAGCCGCCGCTGCGGCGAGCGCCGCGGCCGGCTGGTCACGTCCTCGATGAGGTTGGCCTCGGGTTGGGCTTCGATGATCTGGGGTCCGAGAGCCATATCCATGGGGGGCGGCTCCAACGCCGGCATCGGGTCGGCCGCGGCGAAGGCCATCGCCGCCGTGTCCTCGGCGGGTCGCAGCACGCGAGTGAGGGGCCGGATGCCGAAGACGATCAGCAGCACCGCCACCACCACCACGGCGAGGGCGTTGATCGCGGTGCCGGACTGGCGCATCAGCACGTCGACGATGCCGGGCGAGGGGATCGGATCGAGGTCGTGGCCGGCCTCGGCGAAATCGGCGGCAAGCACCTTGATCGTGTCGCCGCGTTCCTTGCGCAGCCCGGCGGCCGAGTCGATCAGCGCCTCGATGTCGGCGAGCTGCGCCGCCACGGTGCCCCCCTTGGGATTGGCGAGCGCGGCGCGATTGACCAGCACGGCGATCGACAGGTGATCGATGCCGTAGCCGCCGCTGACGGTGGTCACGACCTTGGAGGAAAGCTCGTAGTTGGTGAGCTCTTCGCGCTTCGAATTGTCGGTGGTGGAGTTCTTCGCGTCGCCGGTGGAGGCCGCCGGCTTGTCCTGCGGCACGGCGCTGGCGACGCTGGTCGGCGCCTGGCTGGTCGAATTGTTGACGGTATTGTTTTCCTTGACCACGCGGGTCGAGCGCTCGACGCGGCTGTCCGGATTATAGATCGTCTCGTTGGTCTGCCGATTGTCGGTGTTGAGCTTGGCGGCGACGCTGATCTGGAAGTTGTGCAAGCCGAGATAGGGGGTGAGTTCGCGGCGAATGTTGTCCTGGATATCCTTGGACACGGTCTTCTCGAGCGTCAGCATCTTGCCCGGTGCCTGCTCCTGGAGGTCGTCGCCCGAGGACAGCAGCGTGCCGTCGGTGTTGAGCACCGTGACGAGATCGACGCTCATGCCCGGTACGGCAGCGGCCACGAGGTGGCGGATGGCCTGACCGGTGCGCGCGTCCGCGATGGTTTCGGTGCGGATCATCACCGAGGCCGACGGCGGCTGCTTGGCGCGGCGGAACGAGCCCTCGTCCGGCAGCACGATGTGCACGCGCGCGGCGCGGATGCCGTTCATCAGCTGGATGGTACGGGCGAGTTCGCCCTCCGTGGCGCGCACCCGCGTCACGTCCTGCATGAACGACGTCAGGCCGAGCGAGCCCAGCTTGTCATAGAGCTCGTAGCCGGAGGACGCCGAGTGCGGCAGGCCTTTCTCGGCGAGCAGCATGCGGGCGCGGGCGGTCTCGGAATAGCGCACCTTGACGCTGGCACCGTCGGCGGCGACATCGAAGGGGATGCCGGCTTCTGTCAGCGCCGAGCCGATATTGGCGACGTCCTGCCGGTCGAGGCCGCCGTACAGCGTCTCGTAGGCTGGCCGGCTGAGCCAGTAGCCGCCGAAGCCGACCACCGCCGCCGTCAGCACGCCGACGACGCCGAGCGCAGCGAGCTTGCGCAGGCCGAGCCTCTGCAGGCTCGCGAGAAGGGATTGCAGCTGGTCCTGAAGGTTCATGCGCGCCGGTTCGGGCTGGGGTCCGACGACGATGATGGCGGCCCAAGCTTGCGCGAGGGTGGGGCTCCGCCCCTGGATCGCGCCACGCGAACCACCGATGAAAAGAACTCTTTACCGTTCTGAAGGCTCAATCGGCGGACCAGTGCCGAGACCACCGATGTCCCAATCGATCACCATCGAAGTCGCTCCAGGCGAACTCGTCGACAAGCTCACCATCCTCGACATCAAGCTCGATCGCATCGTCGACGAAGAAAAGCGGCGGCACGTTCGCACCGAGCGCGGCGTGCTCGCCGAGGCCTTTCTCAAGTTGACGGCATCCGATGGCTTGGCGCCTTTGGCCGAGCGCCTCAAGCACGTGAATGAAAGCCTATGGGTGATCGAGGACGAGATACGCGATTGCGAGCGCAACGGCGACTTCGGCGCGAGCTTCGTCGCCCTGGCACGCGCCGTCTACCGGACCAACGACGAGCGCGCCGAGATCAAGCGCGCGATCAATCTCGCCCTGGGTTCGCAGCTGATCGAGGAAAAGTCCTACCGTCCCTACGCCTGAACGATCAGCCCCGGACAAGCTTGCCGCGCTGTGATGGGTGAGACCATTCAGCGAAAGCCGATCCATGCCCGCGCCCGTTCGATCCGCCAAGCTGTCTGACCGGCACGACAGGATCCGTAGCGATGCGGCCCTCTCGTGGTACGAGAAGGGTAACGCGCATCTGCGGCGCGGCGAGACGGAAGACGCCATCGACGCCTACGACAGAGCGCTCAAGCTTCGCCCTGCCTTCCCCGAAGCCCTCCGCGCCGGCGGAGCCATCTTGCGCGATGGCGGTACGAACGACGCAGCCCTGAACTTCTTCGGGGAAGCGATCCGTCTGCGGCCGGCCTATCTCGATGCCGTACTGGACAAAGGCAACCTGCTGCACGCGCTCGGCCGCTCCGACGAGGCCGTGGCGACGTTCGACGCCGCCCTCGTGGCTTGTCCGAATCAAGCCGGGCTTCTCACGAACAAGGGTGCCATTCTCCATAGCCTCGGGCATCTGGATCAGGCCCGCGCCGCGTTGGAGGCGGCGCTCGACGCAGACCCGGCGCTGCCGAACGCCCACGTCAACTATGCCGGCTACCTGATGCGCGTGTTTCGCCACGCCGAGGCCTTGCCCGTGCTCGATCGGGCGCTCGCCCTGAAGCCGGACTATCCGTCGGCCCACGCCAATCGCGGGCTGACGCTGAAGATGCTCGGCCGCTTCGAGGAGGCGGCCGAGGCGCTCGATCGTGCCCTCGCACTCGAGCCGGCCAACGACTATGCGCTTACAAACCGGGGCGAGTTGCGTCTCCTGCTCGGCGATCAGGCGCGCGGGTGGATCGACTACCAGTCCCGCTTCGTGACGCAATGGCACAATTGGCCGCTGCTGAAGAGCCCCGTGCCATTGTGGGCCGGAGAGCCGCTCGACGGTCTCCGGGTTTTGGCGATCACAGATGCCGGCAACGGCGACATCATCCACTTCGCTCGCTATGTCCCGATGCTGGTCGCCGCCGGCGCGCGAGTGACGGTGGTTTGCCGCCCGAGGTTGCAGCGTCTGCTGGCGCCGCTCCTGGCCGGGACCCACGTCGTGACGAACGTCGGTGACGACGAACGTTACGACTGCCTGGTGCCGTTCTCCAACCTGCCCTTCGTCTGCGCGCTGCCGGTGGCGACGATGCCGGGCGCCGCGCCTTATCTCGCCGCGGAGCCGAAGCGGGTGGAGACGTGGCGGGCTCGCCTTGGTAGCCGCGGCTTCAAGATCGGGCTGTGCTGGCGCGGCAGTCAGGATTGGCGGGCCGACCCCTATCGTTCGATCCCCATCGAGGCTTTCGCGCCGCTCGCGGCCCTGCCGGGCATCCGCCTGATCTCGCTCCAGATGGAAGCGGAAGCCGACTCGCCTTTCCCGATCGAGCGCCTCACCGATGTCGACGTCGGCCCCGACAGCTTCGTCGACACCGCCGCGATCATGGCGAACCTCGATCTCGTCGTGACGATCGACACGTCCATCGCGCATCTCGCAGGATCGCTGGCCCGACCGACGGCGGTACTGCTGCGCAAGGTGCCGGAATGGCGCTGGCTTATGGGCCGCGACGACACGCCCTGGTACCCGACCGCACACCTGTACCGGCAGGAGACGGCGGCCGCGTGGGACGCGCCGATCGCGCGGCTCGTGTCGAACGTGGCCTCGCGGCTTCGCCAGGCGGGATAGACCAACGAGCCGCGCAACGACGAAGGCCGATCGCGTCGCCGCGGCCGGCCTTTTTCGTCGTGCGGCGCGATCCACCAGGAACCGCCGCACGCCTCGTCCTGCCGGCACCGACGCCGCGACTTCGCGGCGCCGGACCTTCGATGCTCTTACTGGAACAGCTTGAGGATGAGCTGGCTGTTCTGGTTGGCGACCGAAAGGGCCTGCACGCCGAGCTGCTGCTGGGTCTGCAAGGCGCTGAGGCGGGTGGACGCCTCGTTCATGTCGGCATCAACGAGCGAACCGACACCCGACGTCAGCGAATTGGACAGCGAGCTGATGTAGGTCGTCTGCAGATCGATTTGGCTGGAAGCCGCGCCCAGCTGCTCGGCCGCCGTGTTGACCGCCGTCACGGCCGTACCGACCTGCTTGATGAAGGCATCGATCTGAGCCGAGGTCGTGCTGGAACCAAGGCTAATCTGGCCCACAGTATAGAGCGCACCGTTGGTTACAGCGTTATAGGTCGAGAGTTGCGTCGTATTAAGGGTGCTTTTCGCATTGGCGGCTGCGGCCGTCTGTGTCGTGACAGCAGCCGCGGCGGCCGTATAGATCTGATCCGTCGACCCTACAGCGCCTCCGCCTGCAACCGTCGAATTGGTGGCGCTCGAACCATACAGAGTTCCGAGCGTACCGCCGCCGGAAGTGCCGTTGGTGTAGCTCGTGATCGTCGAACCGGTGGAGCCCGGAGCGGTGCTGACGATGGAAAGCTGGGCCTGGACTCCGGTGCCAGTCCCAAGAAGAGCGCCGGCGACGCTGTTGGCATCGATGTTCTGGACGAGCCCGCCAGACGTCATCGTCGCGTCGACGCCGAAGGCCGCCTGGAACTGCGCTGAGCTGTTGCTCGTCGTGACGGCGGCGCCACCGCCAAGCTGTGTATAGGTCAACGCAGCGACAGCGCTCGTCAGAGCGGAGGCAGCGGAGCTGTTCGCCGAAATCGCATCGGCGTTAGTGGCCTGGGCCGCCGATTTCGCCGTCTGATCCTGCACGAGAGTGGACGCTGCCGTCAACGCCGCGTTGATGCTGGTGTCAACACCGGAATACACAGCGCCATTGAGGTTCGTACCCGAGGTGTCGATCGTCAGAGAGCTAATCGACGTATTAGCGCCTGAGCCGGTGATACCGGACACGAAGCTGACCGAAGAGCCCGAAGAGCCGTCGAGGAGGTTCGTACCGTTGAACGAGGCCGAAGAGACGATGCTACCGAGCTGCTGATTGAGGGCGGTAATTGCGGTGTTCAGGTAGGACTGCGTAGTGGCGTTGCCGACGTTGCTCTTCGCGGTCACGAGATCGGCCGAGATGCTCTGCAGGATCGAGGTGACCTGGCCGGTTGCCGCGGTCGCCGTCGAGACGACGGAGGAGCCGAGATTCAGCGAGCTCGACACCGCTGAAAGGTTGCTGACGCTGGTGCGCATGGTCTGCGCGATGGAATAATAGGCCGCGTTGTCTTCGGCGCTGGAGACGGCGAGACCGGTCGAAATCTCGTTCTGTACGGAAGCCAGCGACTTCTGCGTGGCGGCGAGGCTCTGGACGGCGGACATCGCCGACATGTTGGTGAGAATGCTCGACATGGTTCTGTGTCCCGGGTGAGGCTGGAGATGGGACAGTCCGGGTTTTCACCGGCACGGCAGGGCGGCGTGATGCCTCTGGAGCGAGCGCCTCGGCGCCAAGCTCCAACCTTTCGTCTTTTCAGATTACGTCTCAGGTGTTGCTCAAAGGTTTAAATACCTCAGTAACAATCGCATCAGATGCAGCGAGGTTAACGATCGGCACGTCACGCGTACGACCGGATCAAGTTGCCGACCAACAGGTTCCAACCGTCGATCAGCACGAAGAACAGGAGCTTCATCGGCAGCGAGATCACGGAGGGCGAGAGCATCATCATGCCCATCGACATGGTGACGGTGGCCACGATCATGTCGATGACGAGGAACGGCAGCACGATCAGAAAGCCGATCTCGAAGC
>CAXTVT010000017.1:0-53627 GCA_964247745.1 uncultured Beijerinckiaceae bacterium | reverse complement strand
ACCTGCTGTTCGCCCTGCTGGAGAGCGACCCGCTGGCGCTGAAGCTGCCGCGGCGGGAGAGATAGCGCCGCTCAGCCGTTCTTGAACTTCTCCGCGAACAGGTTTTGCAGCACCAGCACCGCCCCGCCCAGCTGCCAGATCAGGTAGGCGCCATAGGCGAAGCCGTGGGAGATGGCGCCGCCCTGCCGCACCTCGGCGGTGGCCAGAGCCCGCAGCGCGCCGGAGCGGGCATCGGCCAGCAGCTTCTCGCAATAGGAGACGACCTCCGCCACCGGCTGCTCGCCGATCCCCGAGGAGCCGTTGATGGTGACGACGTTGCTGGCGCTGGCTTCGGGCAAGGCGGGCTCCGTTGGGTTGCGAGATTTCGATGCAAGAAGGTTGCCTTTCGTCGAAGCCGGAGACGATACCGCGAAACGGGCTTTGCATCGACACTGAATAGGTATATATACCTTCGTTAGATGTCAAGCCGCGATGTGGGCGCGGTGGCGGGTTCGCAGCGGTTTCGGCGCCGGCGAGCGGCCTCCCGGGATCGGCGTCCGGCCCCATGACGAATCCCAGTTTCGGGTAATGACCACGCCGCGTTCGGCCCATGTCGGCGCCCGTCGACTTTCGCCCGGATCCGGATGACCGACCGCCGACTTCGGCCCGAACAGGAGCGAGAGCCATGCTGATCGATCAACCCTTCGACGTCGCGATGGCGATCCGGGCACGGCGCCGCCAGCTCAAGCTGCGCCAGCTCGAACTGGCCAAGGCCGCCGGGGTCGGCCGCGAATGGCTGGTCGATCTCGAGCACGGCAAGCCGACGGTCGAGCTCGGCCTGGTGCTGCGCACGCTCGCCACGCTGGGCCTCGAGATCAACCTGCGCGCCACCAACGCGCCGCCGGCCTGGAGCGTGCCGCTCACCGCCGCCGCCCGCCAGCGCGCCGAGCAGGCGGCGCGCTACCACCCGCCCACCAAAATTCGCAAGGAGCGCCCCGCCCCGCCAGCGCCGCCGGCCTACCGCGCCGACGCACCGTGATGGTTTGCGACCCACCCACCTTGCCGGGCGGCCCCGTCCTTGCTCGCTGCCCCAAGGCAGCGTTCACCTGAGGAGACGGCCTTGATCATCCACAGCCACGAGACCCTCGACGTGCCCGTGCCGCGGCCCGAGGGACTGGCCTCCGGCGCGATGCGGCTGCACCTGTTCCGCCCGGTCGCCGAAGGCCGCTTCCCCGGCGTGCTGTTCTATTCCGAGATCTACCAGGTGACGGCGCCGATCCGCCGGCTCGCGGCGCTGGTCGCCGGGCACGGCTACGTGGTCGCCGTGCCGGAGGTCTATCACGAGCACGAGCCGCCCGGCACGGTGCTGGCCTACGACGCCGCCGGCACCGAGCGCGGCAATGCGCTGAAGTTTTCGAAGCCCGTCGCGGCCCACGACGCCGATGCCGCCGCCGCGCTGACCGCACTCGCCGCGCACTCCGCCTGCACCGGACGCCTCGCCACGCTGGGCGTCTGCCTCGGCGGCCACCTCGCGCTGCGCGCCGCGCTCGACCCGAGGGTGCGGGCCGCCGCCTGCTTCTACCCGACCGACGTCCATTCCGGCACGCTGGGCAAGGCCTCGCGGCCCGAGGGCGAGCCCGACGGCACGATGGCGCGGCTGGACGAGTTGAAGGCGAGCATCCTGTTCGTGTTCGGCCGCCAGGACCCCCACGTCCCCTTCGCCGGCCGCGAGGTGTTACGCGCCCGCCTCGAAGAGGTGGGAGCGACCTACGAATGGCACGAGGTCAACGCCGCCCACGCCTTTCTGCGCGACGAGGGCCCACGGTACGATGCCGAACTGTTCGAAGCCGCCGTGGGGTGGATGCTGGGGCTGTTCCGGCGGGCGTTGTGACCACCCAGGCGTCATTCCGGGGCGCGCGCCAGCGCGAACCCGGAACCGGCGCACCCTGACCTTTCCTGCGACAGCGAAGTTTGCCGGTTCCGGGTTCGTCTCCGGCGACCCGGAAGGACGCGCGTTCGCTATTCCGCCGCCATCGTGGCGGAAGCACGGGGACCTCGGAGCAGCGCTTGACCCCGTACGACGACACCATCGCGAGGCCGCCTCGCACCCATCCCGCTCCGGCCGTCTCCACCTCGGAGCCGCGCCCGCGTCCCGCGCCCGGCCCGGGCTGGCGCCACCGTGCCGACCGCGCCGTGTCGCTGCTGCTCGTCGTGCAGGCCCTGTCGCTGTTCGTGGTGATCCCGCTCGGCGCTGCCACCCCCTACGGCCGCTTTTTGATCGATGGCTGCCACCTCGCCTTCGCCGGCATCGCGGTCACCCTTCTGGTCCGGCACCACGCCGTGCGAGCGCTGCTCGTCGCCGGGCTGATCGTGCTGGTCGGCCTGCCGGTCGTGCTGACGCCCGGCGCGGGCGAACCGGTGCGGGCGGCGCTGGCGGCCGGGGCGATCACGGCGGCGGCCTTCCTGTTCAACGCCGCGATCACGGCGATCGTCGTGGTCCACGTGTTCGGGCCGGGCCGCATCACCTCGCACCGCATCCAGGGCGCCATCCTGGTCTACCTCAACGTCGCCGCGCTGTTCTCGATCGCCTACGGCTTCGTCACCAGCTTCGACCCCGGCGCGATCGCGCGCTCCGACGGCGGCGCCCTGCCCGCCGCGATGGGCGCGAAGATCGCCGCGCTGACCTACGTCAGCCTGACCACCATCACCACCACCGGCTTCGGCGATCTCGTCCCCGTCCACACGCTCGCCCGCAGCCTCGCCAACCTGGAAAGCGTGTTCGGCCACCTCTTCCCCGCCACGATGCTGGCGCGGCTGGTGGCACTGAACGTGTCGCACGGGCGGAAGGGCTGAGGGGGGTGGACGGAGGGCTACGAAGCCGTCTTTGCGAGCGGAGCGAAGCAACCCAGGGGCCGCGCGTAGACACCTGCCACAGCGTCCCCGGACCCCTGGATTGCTTCGCTGCGCTCGCAAGGACGCCCTATTCGTTGAGCTCCAGGTACAGGTTCCGCCACTGCGGGCTGATTGCCTCGATCAACGCCACCTTCTTCGCCCGCGACCCTCCCTTGATCTGCTTCTCCCGCGCGATCGCGTGGTCATCAGGTCATAGCGCTCGAACCACACCAGCCGTTTGCACCCATACTGCCGCGTGAAGCCCGGCCTCGAACCCTCGCGGTACTCATACGCGCGCCGCGCCAGGTCCGACGTGACACCGGTGTAGAGCATCCCGTTGCGCCCGCTCGCCACGATATACACGGTCGGTTCGCGCAAGCCCCACCTCCGTCCTTGCCAGCGCAGCGAAGCTCCGTCATTGCGAGCGTAAGCGAAGCAACCCAGGGGCCGCTGGAGGCCGCTTCCGCCGATTGGGGGAGCGCGCGGCCCCTGGGTTGCTTCGCTCCGCTCGCAATGACGGCGAAAAGGTAAGCGCCAGCGCTATCTCGCGCAGGCCCGGCTTTGCAAACCACGGCGGCAGGACAACCCACCAGAAATTTGCAATCAACGACGCGGGCGCAGCCCGCGCTATCTCCGTCGATTGCAGATCATTGACAGAACAATCCAGATGGTTTCGGGTCGGCCGTCCCATCCGAAGGTCAGAGGGCGGCGCGTGCATTCTTCTTACTGGTGACGCGATTGGACCATTCCGAATTCGGTATCGGGAAGGAATTTTGGTGCTCGGATCGCCTTTGGCGATGCACTGATATTGGGCGACGCGTCGTCGTCGCTATCCGTATCGACGAGGTCACGGCTCGGATGATGACCTTGGCGACGAAGGTCACAACGGACCGGACGCTGAACGGCGCGGAGGCCGAGCAGGAAGGTTGGTTCAACGGACCGCCCTACGCCGTCGCGGAACACCTTTTCGACGAGTACGACCTGGAAGGCTGTACCCTGACGCAAGAAGAGCAGTAGGAGGCCGAAAAATCATAAGCCGTTTTTCGACAAATGAGGTGTTAAATCTAGCGGATTAGTTGGGCGCTAGCTGGAGATCACTAAGCAATGACAGCGCCAACTCGATGCGACCATCATGCGTCTTTGCACCCTTTCGGCGTATCAACTCCGGCCTCCATTCGTCTACGTGCTCAAAGCTAACAAGCCAGTGGATAGTCGCAGCCAACTCAAGAATTGTGGGAGTGTCTTGCTTTAGTCTCCGCAGAAAAACAGAAATCTGGGAATCAATTATTGAACCGAGCTTTCGCTTTGAAGACTTCGATGCGGTTCGAAAAACACTGAATGCTGCGCCATCTGTTGCACGGTATTTAATAGTTTCTGAAAGCGCATCGAATGCCTTCGCTCGCTCGATTGCTCCATCGATGACCCGAGAATACGGGCCAAAATGATAGTAATGAAATGAAGCATTGGCATTGAGACCCTTCTGATCCAAAAGATAAATAATCTTCTGGAGTCGAATCCGACCAACGATTTCACCACCGGCTGCGGCAACGACCTCAGAGACTAATTCGTCATGGGCCATTGATACACACCCTTTAGCGCCGAGTGCCGATCCGAATCGGTGGCGCAGAAATACCTCACTATGGATCTCTTACCGACAAGAGTGCGAATTGCGGGAGAAAGTTGTGTAATCTCTCGAGTTGTCCCGTCTTTTAATTTTATTGATAATTTTTTTGTGCTTTTTCGCGTCATCTCCTCCAACCTCGCCATAAACGCTAATAGGCTCGACGTCCTTAAAATAGGAAACGCTCATCTTCCTCCCAATATTCGACTCGATTTTGTTCATTGCAATTTGCCGTCTTTTTTCGAGCGCTTCCATTTCTTCGCCCGCCCGGATAGGATTTTGAGAGTTGATATCAATACACTTCAGCAAACGACGATCTCGCAAGCGAGATGCAAGACTAGCCGCCTCTGTGTCAGAACAAGTCGATAGACGAGAAATTAAGGCCCATGCAGCAAAGTCATCGAGGCGGAGATAATTATCAACAGTCTCGCCGCCTTTCCTAAAAAATCTGATGAACGGATCGCCATCATCTAGATCAAGCCTCCCGAGCTCACCGCTCTCTGAGACCTCCGCAACAATTTCAAATATCCTACGCAAGATGGTTTCAACGCCTCGTGTAGTCTTATGAAGATATACCTGCTCGAAGAGCCAATATCTGGCTAGGAGAAACGCTTCTGCGGCCTGAAGCGCTTTCTCGTTTAGGCAAAACGTCCGAAAGGCAGGGCCGTCTTCTTCGTCATCGACGTTAAGATTTACTTCTGCGATAGATATATTATCCATCAACCAATCAAAATCGATCGCCCCGGCTCCCGAACCCGTCATCAGGCGATCGCGTCGCAGATAGTCAAGCCTATCCGCATCGAAAGAACTGGATACAATCGCATGATATTCGTCAGTCGGATTTTCCGCCGCAAGCAAATCGGCTATTTCGTCAGCAATACCATTTCTAAATTTATTTAATATTTTAAAGACATTGCCATTTTTCCTTCGGATGATTTCTGATGTCCATTTTTCATGGCGCTTCTCTACGCCCCGTTGTTTTTGAACAGTTTCAAACGCGTGACTAAACGGACCGTGACCAATATCGTGAACTAGAGCCGCAAGGACAGCTGTATTTGCACGATCCTGGTCGAAGTCAGGATCCAAAACCGATTGCTTAATTAAGAGAGACAGCCGACGAGCTGTGTGGAAAACACCAATCGAATGAGCAAATCGAGTGTGTGTTGCTCCCGGAAAGACAAACTCTGTAACACCAAGTTGTCGTATGCGTCGAAGCCTTTGCAACTCGGGCGTGTTCAAGAGCTGCCAAGCTGTTTGATCTAGGCGGGAGTGGAAACCTGTGGCTGAAAAGGTAATGAGCCCGTGGACGGGATCCCTGACACGTTGCTCGCGATAAGAATTTGCTGGCAAGCCAATCACTCCAAATTTGCCAGCGATCTGTAGACAGGCCTGCGAGTTGTTCTCAAGCGGAGCTTGGCTTCCCGGCATACGGTTGTCCACAGCTAGCTCTGCAACCTCGCTCTCATCTGGAACATAAACAGAACGTTCACATTTGTAAAGCGTATTGCCGGGCGGCATTCCCCCGCATGAATGCTACTCCGCCGCCGCCCGCACCTCACCCTCCCCGGCCGCCGCCCGCACTCGATCCGGCGCCGTTGCCTCGCCGGCCAGCAGCGCCAGCGCCGCCTCCAGCCCCATCCCCGTGCTCGCCTGCGAACCCAGCCGGCGCACTGAGACCTTGCGTTCCTCGCCCTCGCGCTTGCCGACCACGAGGAGCACCGGCACCTTGGCCAGCGAGTGCTCGCGCACCTTGTAGTTGATCTTCTCGTTGCGCAGGTCGCCTTCGGCGCGCAGCCCGGCCTTGCGGGCCGCCGCCAGCACCTCCAGCGCGTAGCCGTCGGCGTCGCTCGTGATGGTGCAGACCATCACCTGCAAGGGCGACAGCCACAGCGGCAGGTGGCCGGCGAAGTTCTCGATGAGGATGCCGGTGAAGCGCTCCAGGCTGCCGAACATGGCGCGGTGGATCATCACCGGGGTGACCTTGTTCGAGTGCTCGTCGATGTAGAAGGCGCCGAAGCGGCCGGGCAGGTTGAAGTCGACCTGCGTGGTGCCGCACTGCCATTCCCGGCCGATCGCGTCGCGCAGCGTGTATTCGAGCTTGGGACCGTAGAAGGCGCCCTCGCCGGGGTTGATGTCGGTTTTGAGGCCGGAGGCGGCGATGGCGTCGAGCACCTTGCCCAGCGCCGCCTCGGCCTTGTCCCAGGCCTCGTCGTCGCCGACGCGCTTTTCCGGACGCGTCGAGAGCTTCACCACGATGTCGGTGAAGCCGAAGTCCTTGTAGACGGAGAGGATGTCGGCGTTGATCTTCATCGCCTCGGCCTGGATCTGCTCGACCGTGCAGAAGATGTGCGCGTCGTCCTGCGTGAAGGCGCGCACGCGCATGATGCCGTGGATGGCGCCGGACGGCTCGTAGCGGTGCACCACGCCGAACTCCGCGATCTTGACCGGCAGGTCGCGGTAGGATTTCAGGCCGTTCTTGAAGATCTGGACGTGGCCGGGGCAGTTCATCGGCTTCAGCGCGAAGACGCGCTGGTCGGCCTCGGGATCGTCGGGGTGGGTGAAGGCGTGGGCGGACTTCGCCGCGAACATGTTCTCCTGGTACCAGCCCCAGTGGCCGGAGGTCTCCCACAGCGCCTTGTCGAGCACCTGGGGGGTGTTGACCTCGACGTAGCCCGAAGCCTCCTGGCGCCGGCGCATGTAGCCGATCAGGGTCTGGAACAACGTCCAGCCCTTGGGGTGCCAGAACACGGTGCCCGGCCCCTCCTCCTGGAAATGGAACAGGTCCATCTCGCGGCCGAGGCGGCGGTGGTCGCGGCGCTCGGCCTCCTCGAGCTGGTGCAGGTAGGCGTCGAGATCGGCCTGGTTGGCGAAGGCGGTGGCGTAGAGGCGCTGCAGCATCGGGCGCGTGCTGTCGCCGCGCCAATAGGCGCCGGCGACCTTCATGATCTTGAAGGCCTGGCCGATCTTGCCCGTCGAGGTCATGTGCGGGCCGCGACAGAGGTCCTGCCACTCGCCCTGTTTATAGATCTTGAGGTCCTCGCCGGCCTTGATCATGTCGACGAGCTCGATCTTGAAGGTCTCGTCCCGCTCGGCGAACCAGGCCTTGGCCTGGTCGCGGCTCCAGAACTCCTTGGTGAAGGGCCGGTCCTTGGCGATGATCTCGCGCATGCGCTTCTCGATCGCGGCGAAGTCCTCGGGGGTGAACGGCTGCTCGCGGTAAAAGTCGTAGTAGAAGCCGTTCTCGATCACCGGGCCGATCGTGACCTGCGTGCCGGGGTAGAGGCCCTGCACCGCCTCGGCCAGCACGTGGGCGGCGTCGTGACGGATCAACTCGAGCGCGCGGGGATCCTCCCGGGAGAGGAACTCGAGCCGGGCGTCGGCGTCCAGCGTGTCGGACAGGTCGGCGAGCATGCCGTCGCGCATCATGGCGACGGTGCGTTTGGCGAGGCTGGGGGAGATGGATTTCGCGATGTCGAGGCCGGACACGCCGGGCTCGAACGGGCGGCTGTTGCCGTCGGGAAAGGTGACGGAAATCATCGGGGTGGCTCCTGTGGCTCACTCGCCGATACGAGTCGGCGTAAGCTGCGGCTGCCTACCATGGGCGCGCGGGACGCGACAACGCGCGTTGAGGCGGCCCGCCGGCTTTGCTACAGCGACCCAATGGCCGAGCCGATCCGCAACCCCAAGACCACACCGCCGAGTTCACGGTTCGCTTGGTTGTTCGAGGCCAAGCTGACGCCGGGCATCGCCGCGCTGTTCTTCGTGGCGCTGGCGATCATGTGCGCGGCGGCGGCCGGCATCGGCTACGTCGTGCAGAACCAGCGGCAAACCGCAGTCCGGCGCTAATTCAGCGCGCCGCCTGTTTTTCCGCGGCCGAGACCCGCCACACCTTGTCGGACAGGTCGTCGGCGACCAGAAGGGCGCCGGTGTGGTCGACGGCGACGCCGACCGGCCGGCCCCGCGCATGGCTGTCGGCGGTGAGGAAGCCGGTGAGGAAATCCTGCGCCTTGCCACTGGGCTTGCCGTCGGTGAAGGGCACGTAGACCACCTTGTAGCCGCTGAGCGGCGAGCGGTCCCAGCTGCCATGCTCGCTGACGAACACGCCGCCCTGGTAGCTCTGCGGAAAGCTGGTGCCGGTGGCGAAGACGAGGCCCAAGGGCGCGACGTGCGAGCTCAGCCCGTAATCCGGCGCGATCGCCTTGGCGACGAGGTCGGGCCGCTGCGGCATCACGCGAGGGTCGACGTGCTGGCCCCAATAGGAATAGGGCCAGCCGTAGAAGCCGCCGTCCTGCACGGACGTGAGATAGTCCGGCACGAGGTCGGGGCCGAGTTCGTCGCGCTCGTTGGCGACGGCCCAGAGCTTGCCGGTCTTGGGCTCGAACTGCAGGCCGGTCGGGTTGCGCACGCCGGTGGCGTATTCGCGCTTGGCGCCGGTCTTGGGATCGATCTCCCAGATCGAGGCACGGTCCAGTTCGGCGCCGATCCCGTTCTCGGTGATGTTGGAGTTGGAGCCGACGCCGACGTAGAGCCTGGTGCCGTCCGGGCTCGCCACGAGGCTCTTGGTCCAATGGTGGTCGATCGGGCCGGCGGGCAGATCGGTGACCTTGGTGCCGGGCGCGACGATGCTGGTATCGCCCGCCTTGTAGGGGAAGCGTAGCAGCGCATCGGTGTCGGCGACGTAGAGATCGCCACCGACCAGCGCGAGACCGAACGGCGAGTTCAGATGGTCGATGAAGGTGGTGCGCGTCTTGGCGACGCCGTCGGGTCCGATGTCGCGCAGCAGGGTGATGCGATTGGCGCCCTTCGCCCCGGAATCGACGAAGCCGCGGATCACCTTCATGATGTAGTCCTTGGGCCGATTGACCGGCGGCTTTGGCCCGCGAGTCTCGACGACCAGAACGTCGTCGTTGGGCAGTACGAAGATCTGGCGCGGGTTTTTCAGGTCGGCCGCGAGCAGGCGCACCTGCAGCCCGGCCGGCGCCTTCGGCGTGTCGGTGCCCCAGGGCGCGGATTTCGCCAGCGCCATCGGCGGCAGCAGATATTGCTGCGGCGCCGGGAGCACCGGGTTGGCGCCGAGTTGGTCGGCCGGATCGACCCGCTTGTCCTCGCAAGCCGCCAGCGTCAGGCCGGCGAGCCCGACGCCCGCGAGGCGCACCATGAGACGCGAAGTGGAGAGGGTCGCGCGCATCAGATCAATCCTTCCATGCGGGTGGCGTCGGCGGTTCGTCCCAGGACGAGCGTCGCGACGAGGACGAGGACGACGAGGGCGGACAGGATTAGCCCTTCGGGCACGACGGCGGTGTAGCCGTCGCGGCTGTGGACGAAGACGTTGACGAGCGAGAGACCGAAGGCGACCAGCTCGCCGACGACGCGCAGCCAGGGTCGTGCCAGCCCGCGCACGCGGCGGCTGCGCACGAGGTCGACGAGACCGCCCAGAACGGCGACGCCGGCCACGACGAGGCCGATCGTCAGCAGCCAAACCGAGAACGTCTCCCAGACGAAGGAGTCGGTGGCGAGATAGGCGAGATCGGTCAGAAACGTGCCGACAAAGCAGGCGATCGGGAACGGCACCAGCGTCGCGTAAAAGGATCGGCCGGGCACGCGATAGAGGCCCGGATCATCGTTGCTCATAGATAGCGTTCCGTTCGTTGGACAGGCTGAACCCGACCCGCGACGGCACGGTTCCCGACCAGCGCAGGACGGTCGTTCGATTGCAGCCGAGCCGTGCGTCCTGGTTGCTCCGCGTCACGCGGCCGCGCGGCGTGGAACGGGCTCGCACCCCTCCCGTTGCCGGCGAAACGACCATGGAGAGACCGATGACCAGCGCTCCCGTCCGCTTCTCGCCCGATGTCGAGCAGGTCCAGCCCGACGAGGCCGAGACGATCGAGCACCTGTGCGAGACCTTCGACACCATCCTCGAGCGTACGGCCGAAGACGGCGGTCACGCGGTTCGCGCGGTGCACGCCAAGTCGCACGGCATCCTCGAGGGCACGCTCACGATCGACGCCGGGCTGTCGCCCGAGCTGGCACAGGGCTTGTTCGCCAAGGCCGGCGCGCACAAGGTCTACATGCGGCTGTCGACCAACGCCGGCGATATTCTGCCCGACACGATCGCGCTGCCGCGCGGCCTGGCTCTCAAGGTGGTCGGCGTGGAAGGCGAGCGCCTGCCCGATGCCGAGGGCGCGACGCAGGACTTCATCATGGTCAACGGCAAGGTGTTCGTGGCGCCGGATGCCGGTGCCTTCCTCAAGAACCTGAAGCTCCTCGCCAAGACCACCGACCGCATGGAGGGCACGAAGGTCGTGGCCTCCAAGGTGCTCCAGGGCGTCAATTCGGCGCTGACGGCCGTCGGTCTGCCCTCGACCAAGCTCGGTTCGCTCGGTGGCGCGCCCAACGTCGATCCGCTCGGCGAGACCTACTACAGCCTGACGCCGTTCCGGTACGGTGACCACATCGCCAAATTCTCGGTGGCACCGGTGGCGCCGGCCCTGACCGACCTGACCGGCTCCAAGATCCATGCCGACGGCGAGCACCCCGACGCGATCCGCGAGACCGTGCGGCGCGAGATGGCCGGCCTCGAAGGGCGATGGGAATTCCGCGTGCAGCTCTGCCGCGATCTCGACAAGCAGCCGATCGAGAACCCAACGGTGGAGTGGAAGGAGGACGAGGCGCCGTTCCAGCGCGTTGGGATCATCACGGCGGCGGCGCAGGACAGTTGGGCGACCGACAAGGTGCAGGCGGTCGACGAGGCGATGCGCTTTTCCATCTGGACCGGTCTCGCCGCCCATCGGCCGCTCGGCGGCATCAATCGCGCGCGCAACGCGCCCTACAAGCACTCCGCCGGCTTCCGCCAGCGTTTCAACAAGTGCCCGATCCACGAGCCGACGGTGAATTAGGCGTCCGCGCTTCAGTTTGGGGCGATGAGCACCACGCCGGGATAGGACGTGCGATAGCGGGCAACGTCCCGCGTCAGCAAAGCGTATCTCGCGACCGCCGCGTCGACACCGATGAAGAAGTCAGGCGGCGGCGACTGCCTGATGCCACCACGCTCTCAAATCGCCATCGTAGCTGAATTCGACGTCTATGTTCGGCAACAGATCCGCGCGTGCCCTGATGTCCGCAGGGATCGTGACCTGACTTTTCGAATTGATTCTCATGCGAGGTTCTTACTTCGTCTCGTAAGAACACACGATCGTCCCGCGTGCGGTATCGCTCACGTCGCCCCCGCCCGCGGCAGGCTCACGCCGCCGACCAGCCGCGTGATCTCGGCTGCCGCGGCGGCCACCAGCGGCCCCAGCGCGGCGACCCTGGCATCGTCGAGGCGAGGCACCGGCCCCGACACCGAGAGCCCGGCGACGGGATCGCCGAACTCGTTGAAGATGGCGGCGGCGATGCAGCGCATTCCAGGATTGCGCTCCTCGTCGTCGAGCGCCCAGCCGCGCCGATGCGCGCGGGCGAGATCGGCGTGGAGCGCCACGGGGTCGCTCAGCGTGCGCGCCGTGAATCGTTCCAGGCCCTTGGCGGCGATGACGCGGTCGACGGCGCGCCGCGGCATCTCGGCCAGCAGCGCCTTGCCGATCCCGGAGGCGTGGGCGGCGCGGCGCTCGCCGGAGCGGAAAAAGGCGCGGATCGGCTCGGGGCTCTCGACCTGCGCGACGAAGACGATCTCGCCGCCCTCGAAGATCGCGATGTTGGCGGTCTCGCCACTCTGCGCGACCAGCTCGACGAGGATCGGACGGCCGACCGAGGCGATGGAATAGCGCCGCTGGAACGCCTGCCCCGTGCGGAACGCCTCGACGCCGATCGCCCAGAGCTGGTCGCGCTCCAGGAACTCGACGTAGCCGCGCCCCGCCAGCGTCTGCAACAAGCGGTAGGTCGAGGACGGCGCCAGGCCGGCGCGCTTGGCGAGATCGGACAGCGCGATGCCGTCGCCCGTCGCCAGCACGTCGAGCAGCGTCAACGCGCGGTCGAGCGCCTGCACGGCGCCGACGTCCGCTGCCCCACCGCGTGGACGTCCGCGCTGGCGGGGCGCCAGGTCGGCGACGACGGCCGACTTGCTGGAAATCTTTTCCGTTTTTGTCATGCTCTGTCGAGAGGAAAAGGATTTCTGCAGCAAAATCAAGCTCAGACGATTTTCCTGCGCGGCAACGAAAAATCTTTTCGGAAAAATTGACAGCCGTTTGCCCGAGGATCATTTTGCGCCGCAACAAGGCAGCGTCATGCTGACACGGTCACGGAGGGCGCATGAGCGGCATCGAGAAGAACGGCCTCAAGGTCGAGCGCGTGCTGCACGATTTCCTGGTCGCCGATGCGCTGCCGGGCTCGGGCATCGACGAGGCCACCTTCTACAAGGGGTTGGCCGACCTCGTCGCCACCTTCGCCGGCCGCAATCGCGAGCTGCTCGGCGAGCGCGACGCCCTCCAGGCCAAGATCGACGCCTGGCACGACGCCAACCGCGCCAAGGCCTGGGACCAGGCCGCCTACATGCGCTTCCTCCAGGAGATCGGCTACCTGCAGCCGCAGCCGGCGCCGCGCGCGATCCAGACCGCCGACACCGACGAAGAGATCGCCGACATCGCCGGGCCGCAGCTGGTGGTGCCGATCAACAACGCGCGCTACGCGCTCAACGCCGCCAACGCGCGGTGGGGCAGCCTCTACGACGCGCTCTACGGCACCGACGCGATCAACGAGGATCGCGGCGCCGAGAAGCGCGACAGCTACAATCCCGTGCGCGGCGCCCGCGTCGTCGCCGAGGCCAAGGCCGTGCTCGACCTCGCCGCGCCGCTGCTCGCCGGGTCGCACGCCAGCGCCACGCACTACAAGGTCGAGAACCGCAAGCTCGTGGTCTCGCTGATCGGCGGCGCCGAGACCAGCCTCCGCAACCCCGGCCAGCTCGACGGCTATCGCGGCACGCCGAGCGATCCCAGCCTCGTCCTCATCTCGAACAACGGCCTGCATCTCGAGATCGTCATCGACCGCCGCAATCCGATCGGGCGCACCGACGCCGCCGGCGTCGCCGATGTGATGGTCGAATCCGCGCTGTCGACGATCATGGACATGGAGGATTCCGTCGCCGCGGTGGACGCCGCCGACAAGGTCGTCTGCTACGGCAACTGGCTCGGCCTGATGAAGGCCAACCTGCGCGAGAGCTTCCAGAAGAACGGCGAGACGCTGCACCGCGTGCTCAACGGCGATCGCACCTATCGCAGCGCCAAGGGCGGCGAGCTGAAGCTACCGGGCCGCGCGCTGATGCTGATCCGCTCCTCGGCCCATCACGTCTTCACCGACGCGGTGAAGGATGCCGAAGGCCGCGACATCCCCGAGAACCTGCTCGACGCGCTGGTCATCGCCACGATCGCGCGCCACGACCTCTACGGCGAGCAGGCGCTGCACAACACGCGCAACGGCTCGGTCTACATCGTCAAGCCGAAGATGCACGGCCCCGACGAGATCGCCTTCGCCAACGAGGTCTTCGGCCGCGTCGAGACGCTGCTCGACCTGCCGCAGTACACGTTGAAGATGGGCATCATGGACGAGGAGCGCCGCACGTCGGCCAACCTCACGGCCTGCGTGCTCGCGGCCGAGCATCGCGTGTTCTTCATCAACACCGGCTTCCTCGACCGCACCGGCGACGAGATCCACACCTCGATGGAGGCCGGCCCCGTGGTGCGCAAGAGCGTGATGAAGACCACGCCCTGGATCGCCGCCTACGAGGACATGAACGTCGACGTCGGCCTCGCCTGCGGCCTGCCCGGCCGCGCCCAGATCGGCAAGGGCATGTGGGCGGCGCCCGACCAGATGGGGCTGATGCGCTCGATGAAGCGCACCCATCCCGAGCAGGGCGCCAACACCGCCTGGGTGCCCTCCCCCACGGCGGCGACGCTGCACGCGCTGCACTACCACGAGGTCGACGTCGCGGCGGCCCAGGCCAAGCTGCGCAACCGCAAGAAGGCCGAGCTGACCGACCTGCTCACGCTGCCGCTGGCGCAATCGAACTTCGACCCGCGCGAGGTGACGCAAGAGCTGGAGAACAACGCGCAGGGGCTGCTCGGCTACGTCGTGCGCTGGATCGACCAGGGCGTCGGCTGCTCCAAGGTGCCCGACATCAACAACATCGGGCTGATGGAGGACCGCGCCACGCTGCGCATCTCCTCGCAGCACATCGCCAACTGGCTGCGCCACGGCATCACGTCGGAGGACGAGGTGCTGGAGGTGATGAAGCGCATGGCCGCCGTCGTCGACAAGCAGAACGAGGCCGACCCCGCCTACGTGCCGATGGCGCCGGGCTTCGACGGTCCCGCCTTCCACGCCGCCTGCGACTTGGTGTTCAAGGGGCGCGAGCAGCCCAACGGCTACACCGAGTACATCCTGACCGACCGCCGCCGCGAGGCCAAGGCGAAGCAGGCGGGCGGTCTGCGGAAGGTCGCCTGAGGCAGCTCGCTTGATCCGACGGCGCCGTCACACCGGCGTGAGCCGCGCAACAGGGTCGCCGCCCCCGCGTTGGGTCTCCTTCCAACGGAGGGCCATCGCCTTGCACCATCAACCGACACGCCGCGTGCTCCTCGCGGGCGCCGCCTCTCTCGGCGGCAGCTTGGCGCTTCCGAAGCCGGCCGGCGCCGCAGGCGAGCCGCCCATCGCCACGCGGTTGATCCCGCACGGCGCCGGCGAGCGGCTGCCGGTGGTGGGCGTGGGCACCTCGAAGGTGTTCGAGGTCGGCGACGACGCGGGCGGTCGCGCGGCGCTGCGCGGAGTGCTGGACGCGCTGGTCGCCGGCGGCGGCAGCGTCGTCGACACGGCGAGCTCCTACGGCACGGCGGAGGAGGTGATCGGGGCGATCTCAGGGGAGATCCGGCGCAAGCTGTTCCTCGCCACCAAGCTCGAGGCGCGCCGCGGCGCCGAAGCCGAGGCCGAGTTCGCCCGCTCGCTGAAGCGCCTCCGGGTCGACAAGGTCGACTTGCTCCAGGCGCACAACATCGAGGACGGCGACGTCGGCCTGCCGTTCTTCTTCGAGCTGAAGAAGCGCGGGCGGACGCGCTACGTCGGCTGCACCACGACGTTCTCCGACCAATACGCGGCGATGGAGGCGATCATCCGTCGGGACAAGCCGGACTTCGTCGAGGTCGATTGTTCGATCGCCAATCGCGAGGTCGAGACGCGGTTGATCCCGGCGGCAGCGGACGTCGGCGCGGCGGTGCTGATCGCCCTGCCCTTCGGCCGCTCGTTGCTCTTCGCCAAGGTCAAGGGCAAACCGCTGCCGCCCGTGGCCGCCGAGATCGGGGCGGCGACCTGGGGCCAGGTGTTCCTGAAGTACCTGCTCGGCAACCCGATGATCACCTGCGTGATCCCCGGCACCGACAAGGCGGGCCACCTCGCCGACAACCTCGCCGCCGGACGCGGACCGGTGCCCGATGCCAAGCAGCGCGTCGAGTTGGTGCGCTACTTCGAGGGGCTCGGCTAGCGGGCGCCCCCACGGTCCTCCGACCGTCAACTTGCGGTTTGTTCGTCCTGAACTCAAAGCGCGAGAAGGCCGGCCGCAATCGCTGCGACGAGCACAAGGACGGGGATGGACTTGGGGTCGTCTCGTGGCCCGAAGGCCAATGCTTTTCCCATTCGATCGGGAGGGTCAGCGGATCGTCGCGCCCAGCGGCTGATGCGATGGCTGCATCGTCGACACAAAAGTGGTGGCGCGCCGGTTTCGCGCGTCACGCGGGACGCGGTGAACCTCGATACGCCCGCGTTGCGAAAGCGTCGGCGCATCCGTATCTTCGGTCCGGCGCCGCGCGCGCCCGGAGAGACTTGGGACATCATGACGGTCGCTGACACGGAACAGGTCGACATCAGCGCCTCCGCGGCGAAGCGGGTGGCCGAGATCCTCAAAACCGAGGCGCCGGGTTCCGCGTTGCGCGTCGGCGTCGACGGCGGCGGCTGCTCGGGCTTCCAATACACCTACGATATCGTCGCCGGTGTGCCCGCTTCCGACGACATCGTGCTGGAGCGCGACGGCGCCACCGTGCTGATCGACACGGTCTCGCTCGAATACCTGCGCGGCTCGACCATCGATTTCGTCAACGACCTGATGGGATCGATGTTCAAGATCCACAATCCTCAGGCGACGGCATCGTGCGGCTGCGGCACCTCCTTCGCGATCTGATCGTCCGTGCGACAGGCGTCCGGCCTTGCGACGGAAATGTCGCGGAGGTTTCGTTTGCGCCACCCTGCCCTTGCGTCCGCCCGGCCTCGCCCTGAAAACGCTTCGCATTCGCCGATTGCAGGGACCGCCATGAAGGCCTTGAAGTTCGCCGTGCTCCTGTCGACGGCGCTGTGCTGTGGAGCCGGCCTCGTGGGAGTCGACGGCACGGCGCAAGCCGGCATCGACCTTACGCCGGCGGGCGGGCGGCTGCTCGATCCCAAGGCAGACAAGCCGAGCGATTCCGGCAACGCGTCACCGCCTCCCGCGACCGGCGCTCCGGCCGCAGGTGTCGCGAGCGCGGACGACATCGTGGTGACGAACGGGCCGGCCACGATCCGCATCCGGCATATCGAAGTCGCCGGCTCGTCGCTGTCGCACGATGACCTGACGGCCTTGTTCGCCATCAAGGACCCGAAGGCGTTGGAGGCGCGGCTGCGTACGCTCGACGCCGCCAGCATCGTCATCCCGGAGATCGACGGCACGTCGCGCGACAGCGCCACCGATGTGCGTTTCACGCAGAAGGACGTGCTGCTCGCCAACGTGAAGAGTGGCCGCGCCGCGACCGGCAGCGCCGCCGCCGCGACCCTGACCGTCAAGGACGACAAGACCGACTCGACGATCACGACGGGCGCCACGACCTTCAAAGGGCTCGATCTCGCGCAGATCGTGCATCTTTCGACCGGGCCGCGAGTGGACGACGACGAGGCACCGCGTCCGATCTGCGACGAGATCGCGATCCAGACCGTCACGACCGGCGGTGCGATCAAGGATGGGCCGCCGATCGCGATCGCGACGATCCGGGCGACGGCGCTCAAGGGCCGACCGCTCAAAACCGATTCCGGCGCCAGGGACAAAGGGGCGGCGCTGCTGAACGACGTGGCGCATTCGTTCGCCGCCGACCTGATCGAGGCCGACGATTTCGCACTCGCCGGTCCGCCGAGCACCGCGACCACCGGCCTGAAGAGTTTCGCGCTCAAGCACGTCGCCGTGCACGGGTTCGGTGCGGGCAAGCTCGATCACTTCGAGCTTCGCGGCCTGGCGATGGAAGGCAGCGACAAGCAGCCCGGCAGGCTGGCTCTGGCTACGGCCGAGATCGACAACGTCGCCACCAACGCGACACCGGTGCCGAGTGTCGACCGGATCGATCTCCACGACTTCGCCGTCGACGTTCCGACGAGCGACAAGTCCGGGCAGCGGTTCGCCCTGTCCGTGGCGCGCGCCGGCTACGAGGCGCCCGGCCTCGTCATCGGCCGGCTGCCGGCCAAGGCGACGCTGTCGGTCGAGCATGCCACCTTCGACGTACCGCCCGACAGCGGCGCGGCGCCGATGCTCATGGCGATGGGGTACAAGCACCTCGACCTCTCGAGCGAAAGCCGCTCGCGCTACGATGCCGCCGCGCAGACGCTCGACCTCGATCGGCTTTCGCTGACCGGCGTCGGCATGGGCACCCTCGACATCAAGATCGGCCTGGCCAAGGTCTCGGAAGAGATCGTCTCGCAAGTCGACGCGGTGCAGAAGGCCGCCGCCGCCGCGGTGCTCGTCAAGACGCTCGACGTCGCGCTGCACGATGACGGTCTGATCGACAAGGCCATCGGGTTCAAGGCGGCCGCCGATGGCGTGAGCGTCGAGCAGGAACGGACCAACCTCGAACAGCTCATCGATCTCGGCACCGTCGGCTTTGGCCTGCAGGATTCGCCGAAAGCTCAGATGGTCGTCACCGCGCTGCACAAGTTCATCGAGAAGCCGAACAATCTGCACATCGCGCTGTCCTCCAAGGATGGGCTCGGAGCCGGCGCCATGCCGATGCTCGGCAACCCTCAGGCTCTGCTCGACGCCCTCGACGTCCAGGCGGCGGCCGACGAATGAGCCCTCGGCCGCGCGCTTGCGCGGGCGCGGCGACCGATTAGATTGCGCCGAAACGCCCGCAGCGGCGACGCCAGCCAACCAGGTTCAGGATGACCTTCGTCGACGAGCTCGAGGCCCCGAGCCGCAAGACCGGCCAGATCAAGGTGCACGGTGCCGAGGCTTTCGCCGGCATGCGGGTGGCCGGGCGCCTGACCGCCGAGGCGCTCGACATGCTGACCGAGCACGTCAAGCCTGGCGTCACGACGGACGAGCTCGACCAGCTCATCTTCGACTTCGCGGTGGCGCGCGGCGCCTATCCGGCCCCGCTGGACTATCGTGGCTACCGCAAGTCGATCTGCACCTCGCTCAACCACGTCGTGTGCCATGGCCTGCCCGACCGCAAGCCGCTGCGCGAGGGCGACATCGTCAACATCGACGTGACGCTCATCGTCGAGGGCTGGCACGGCGATTCCTCGCGCATGTTCCTGGTCGGCGAGGTGCCGCGGAAGGCGCAGCGGCTGGTCGAGGTCACCCACGAGGCCTTGCTGCGCGGCATCGCCGCCGTCCGCGAGGGCGCCACCACCGGCGACATCGGCGCCGCCATCCAGGACTACGCCGAGGCCGAACGCTGCTCCGTGGTGCGCGATTTCTGCGGCCACGGCCTGGGACGCTTGTTCCACGACGAACCCAACATCCTGCACTACGGCCGCCGCGGCGAAGGCATCACGCTCAAGGCCGGCATGTTCTTCACGATCGAGCCGATGATCAACCTCGGCCGTCCGCACGTGAAGATTCTGTCCGACGGCTGGACCGCGGTGACGCGCGACCGCTCGCTGTCGGCGCAATTCGAGCACACGCTCGGCGTCACGACGGACGGCTGCGAGGTGTTCACCTACTCGCCGGCCGGCCTACACGTGCCGCCCTACGCGGTCTCGCCGACAACCGGTTGAGCGCTCGCGTGAGCGAGATCGAGGGCGCCCCGGCCGCCGAACCGCACTTCACCGGTCATCGCGAACGGCTGCGCGAGCGTTTCCGCCGCGGCGGCAGCAGCGCGCTGAACGATTACGAGTTCCTCGAGCTGATCCTGTTCCGCGCCATGCCGCGGCGCGACGTCAAGCCGATCGCCAAGGCGCTGCTGGCGCGCTTCGGCTCGTTCGCCGAAGTGCTCGCCGCCCGTCCCGAGCGGCTCGACGAGATCGCCGGGCTGGGCGATGCCGCCATCACCGAACTCAAGATCGTCGAGGCGGCCGCGCGCCGGCTGGCGCAGTCGACCATCGAGAAGCGCCGCAACCTCGGCTCGTCCTCCGCCGTGCTGGACTATTGTCGCACCGCGATGGCCTTCATGGATCACGAGGAATTCCGCATCCTCTTCCTCGATAAGAAGAACCAGCTCATCGCCGACGAGGTGCAGGGCGTCGGCACGGTCGATCACGCGCCGGTCTATCCGCGCGAGATCATGCGCCGCTCGCTCGAACTCGGGGCCACAGCGCTGATCCTGGTGCACAACCATCCTTCCGGCGACCCGAGCCCGTCCACCGCCGACATCGCGATGACCGTGCAGATCGTCGGCCTCGGCAAGGCGCTCGGCGTCGTGGTTCACGATCATCTGATCATCGGCCGCCAGGGCCACGCCAGCTTCCGGAGCCTGAAGCTGCTCTGACGATCGAGGGCGAACTGGGGCTTGGACGCCACGCGCGCAAAAAACATCCTCCGCGACCGTTGCCTTCCGCGGCGGGATGCAAAACGTTAAAGATACTCATGCACATTCGAGGAGCATGGATCACTCTCCCCTGCAAAAACGAGCCGGCGGAACGCTGGTCCAGACCATGAGGTCGGCCGTCCCGGCCAGCCTGCTGCTGCTATGCGCGACGGTGCCCGCGCTGTCGCTGTCGATGTTGCACCGCCTTCCCACCACGCTCGCCGTGCCGAGCGTCGTGTTTCTTCTGGTCAGCCTGCCGCTCGCCTGCTTCCTGCTCGCCGTGCTGCTGTGGCAGGCGCACCGCCGCATCAGCGCGCTGGAGAACGATCACGCCGCCAACGGCGCGTCGGGCATCGATCCCCTGACTACCCTGCCCGACCGTCTCCGCTTCGACCATGTGCTCGAGACGGCGATCGCCCGCAGCGAGGCCGACGCTCCCGTTGCGCTCGTCGCCATTGACATCGACCATTTCAAGAGGGTCAACGACACCTACGGCCACCAGGCCGGCGACCGGCTGCTGGTCGGCATCGTCGAGCGGATCCGCCGGGTCGTGCGCGACGGCGATTGCCTGGCCCGGCTCGGCGGCGACGAATTCGCGTTGATCCTGCCGCAGATCGACGGCGCCGGCCGATGCGCCGCGACGATGCATCGAATCCTCGACGCGATGATCGCGCCGTTCGATCTCGGCTCGGCGCAGATCTACGCCACGCTCTCGCTCGGGATCGCCATGGGCCCGCGCGACGGCGAAAGCGCGGCGACGCTGTGCCAGGCCGCCGATCTGGCGCTCTATCGGGCCAAGCACGAGGGCCGCAACCGTTTCGCCTTCTTCGACAAGACGATGGAGCAGAAGCTCCATCTCGGCCGGACGATCGAGGACGATCTGCGTCGGGCGATCAGCGCCGACGAACTCACGATCGCCTACCAGCCCCTGATCCGCGCCCGCGACGGTCGCATGAACGGCGTCGAGGCACTGGTGCGCTGGGAGCATCCGACCCTCGGCCAGATCCCGCCCGAGGACTTCATCCCGCTGGCCGAGAGCCGCGGCCTCATCGTGCCGCTCGGCGAATGGGTGCTGGCGCGCGCCTGCCGCGACGCCAAGCGCTGGCCGGCGCTGCGCATCGCCGTCAACGTCTCGCCGGTGCAGTTCCGGCAACGCGGTTTCGTGGAGCGCGTCGGCGCCATCCTGGCGTCGACCGGCATCGACCCCACGCGCCTCGACCTCGAACTGACGGAAGGCGTGCTGATCCAGGACGCCGAGCAGGCCGAAGCGGTCATCATGGAGCTGCGCGCGCTGGGCATCGGCATGGGGCTCGACGATTTCGGCTCGGGCTATTCATCGATGATCTACCTGCGCCGGTTCGCCTTCGACAAGGTGAAGATCGACCGCGCCTTCCTGCAGTCGCTCGAGACCAGCGGCGAGGGCGCGATCATCCTCGAATACATCGTCTCGCTCGGCCACGCGCTCGGCCTCACCGTCACCGCCGAAGGCGTCGAGCAGAGCGAGCAGGTCGAGTTCCTGAAGAAGCTCGGCTGCGACGAGCTGCAGGGTTATTTCTTCGCGCCGCCGCTTTCCGCCCGCGAGATCGACGAGCGGGTCTCCTTGGAAAGCTGGAGCGCCGCTTCGATGGTGACGGCGGTCGGACGCGACGCGGCTTAGCCTTCGCGCGAGGCGCAAACGCAACCCCGCCTCTATCTCGCGAGCGCATCCAGCGCCTCGCGCGTGTCGACGTCGATCAGCACGCCGGGATCCTCGACGGAGCACGGCAGCACCCTATGGCGGCCATCGCCGAGGATGCGGCGAGCGCCTTCGTCTCCGGTCAAATCCAGCAGCGCCGAAAACAGCGCGCGCGCGATCAGCACGGGGTTGCCGCGTCGTCCGTCATGAACCGGAACGACGGCGTCGGGCCGGTCGCGATCGAAGGCGGCGATCAGCGCATCGAGCGTCGAGAGGGCGACCCGCGGCATGTCGGCCAGCAGGACCAGCACGGCCTCGGTCGCCGCCGGCACCGCATCGAGCCCAACGGCGATCGAGCCGGCCATACCTTCGGCGAAGCGCGGGTTGTGGGCGAGCACGACGTCCAGATCCGCCAGCGCCGCCGTCGCGAGCCCGGCGTCGCGCCCGGTGACGACGATCACGGGCGCGGCGCGCGAAGCCACCGCTGTCGCGGCGACGTGCGCGAGGAGCGACCGCCCCTCGAGCCGCGCGAAGACCTTGCTCTCGCCGCCACCCCCGCCCGCGGCGAAGCGCGACGCGCGACCGGCGGCGAGCACGAGGGCGGCGACCTCAACCATCGATCGGCCGGCGCTGCTGCGGGCGGGTCGCGATCTCGCCGAGCAGGCCGCCGACGCCCATGCGGCGAAGGTCCGCGCCGCGCACCGGAAGGCCGGCGAGCAGCCGCCACAGCACGAAATCGAAGCCGTTCTCCTTGGGTGAGCGCGCGCAGCCCGGCGCGCCGATCACCGGCACCGCGGTGCCGCCGCGGTCGAGCCGGCCGAGTAGCAGGAGGTTGCCGGGATCGACCGGCATGCCGAGGTGGTCGACGTGGCCGCCGGCCATCTCGATGGCCACCGGCACCACGTCGCGCCGATCGGTGATGGCCGACGCTCCGAAGATCACGACGAGGTCGACGTCGGCGAGCGTTCCGAGCGCCTCGGCCAGAGCGATCGCGTCGTGGACGACCCGGATGTCGAAGACGATCCGCGCGCGGGCCGGTGCCAGCCGATCCTCCAGGATGCCCAAGGTCTTGTCGACCACCGAGCGCTTCAGCGCCGGCAGCAGGGTCGAGACGACGCCGACCCGAAGCGGCAGGAACGGTGCGACCGCGATCGCACCAGGCCGACCGACGGCCACGGCGGCATCGAGGAACGCGCCACCGACGGCGAAGGGAATGATCTTGACCGTGGCCACCATCTCGCCGGCGGCGGTCGGCTGCATCGGCGCAAGCGTCGCCAGCGTGATCGACTCGTCGACACCGTTCACGGCATCCACCATGGCCGCGTCGACGAGCACGAGACCGTCGGCCTCTGCCAGGAGATTGCAGCGTCCCGTGAACGGCCGCTCCAGCGAGACGTGTCGCCCGGCGATGCGCTCGGCGAGCCGCAGCGCCGCGACGTTCTCGACGACGTCGCCGGACTCGAGCCTCGCGCCGATCACCGAAGTGATCCCGGCGCTCTCGAGGGCGGCGATCTCGCTCGCACCGATCACCTCGCCCTTGCGCAACACGACGCCCGCGCCTTTGACGGAATGCGCCAGGATGAGGCCCTCGCCGGCGGCGATGGCGACGCGGCCGAACTTCACGCGGCGGTCTCCGCTCCCGCCGGGGCGCGAGCGGGCTTCCGGCGCATGGCGCCGATGATCTCGCCGAGGATGGACACGGCGATCTCGGCCGGGCTCACGGCGCCGATGTCGAGACCGATCGGACCGTGGATGCGCGCGAGATCGGCCTCGGCGAAGCCGCGGTCGGCCATGCGCTCGCGACGCCGCGCCTGCGTCTTCCGCGAGCCGAGCGCGCCGATGTAGAAACACTTGGCCCCGAGCGCCGCGGCCAGCGCCTGATCGTCGATACGGGGATCATGCGTCAGCAGAGCGACGGCTGTGAAGACGTCGAGGCCGAGAGCCGGCAAGGCATCGTCGGGCCATTCGGCCAGAAGCCGCACGCCGGGGAAACGCGCGGGACTGGCGAAGGCGGTGCGTGGATCCAGGACGGTGACGTCGAACCCCGCCGCCGCGGCCATCGGCGCCAATGCCTGGGAGATATGCACGGCGCCGACCAGCAAGAGCCGCACCGGCGGCACGTGGGCGGCGATGAACAGATCACGGCCATCCACCTGGACGACGCCGCTCTTGCCGGAACGCAGGCATCCGGCAAGCGCGTCGGCAAGCGGATCATCGGCAAGGGCGTCGCCGTGGACCACGCGCAGGCTGCCGCGCTCGAAATCGGTGACGACCGCCACCGGCTGCCGCGCCGCCCTGGCCGCGTTGATCGACGCGAGATCGGCGAGCTTCACCGCTCGTCCAACCTTTCGACGAGCACCTTGATGAGACCACCGCAGGAGAGGCCGGCCTTCCAGGCGACATCGTCGGCCACGCCGAACTCGAGCAGGCGCGGTGACCCGCTCGCGATCACGTCCATCGCTTCCGCCACCACGTCGCCCTCGACGCACCCACCCGAGACCGAACCGAGGAACAGGCCGTCGCCATCGACGACGAGGTGGCTGCCGACCGGCCGTGGCGCGGAGCCCCAGGTCTCCACGACGGTGGCGATCGCGACCGGGCGACCCGCCTCGCGCCAAGCCTGCGCCGCGCGCAGCACGTCGTCCTCGTTCGCAGTCATCGCGTCGCCCCGTCGCCCATCCGCCAACGAATGCTCAATCCTTCGGCCGGAAATCCAGCGCCGTGCCGTTCATGCAGTAGCGCTGACCCGTCGGCCTTGGGCCGTCGGGAAAGACGTGGCCGAGATGGGCGTCGCAACGCGCGCAGCGGACCTCGGTCCGGCGCATGAACATCGAGCCGTCGACATGCTCCTCGACCGCATTCTGCGTGATGGGCTGATAGAAGCTCGGCCAACCGGTGCCCGAATCGAACTTGGTGGCCGCGTCGAACAACGGCTCCCCGCAGCACACGCAAGCGTAGAGACCCGCCGCCTTGTTGTCCCACCAAGGACCGGTGAAAGCGCGCTCGGTGCCGTGGCCCCGCGCCACCGCGTATTGCTGCGGCGTGAGTTGCTCGCGCCATGCCGCATCCGACTTCGCGATCTTCGCGTTCACGTCACCCTTCGTCATCGTCGTGCCCCATCCGTGCGCCGATCGCGTCGACCTTCATGACGCGATATGGGGCCGCGTCGCCGAAATGCGAAGCGGCACCGGCGCCTCGACGTCGCTCGCCCTTCCGCGCCTTTGCTACCAACTGACGAGTGCATGCACCCACGCGCCATCTTGATGAAGAGATGTCTTGAGACTAGACTTAGTCGAAATCAATTGGTGAGGACAAACATCTTTTGATCTCGGTCGACCTTCTTACTCGACCGGGCGAGGTCAAGCAAAAGCCTTTAGGAGCGTTGCCCGATGCCATCGTCCGATAGTTTCATTAGCCTGGCCGCCGACATCGTCTCGGCCTTCGTCAGCAACAACTCGATGCCGTCGGGCGAGATCGCTTCGCTGCTCGGCAACGTCCATGTCTCGCTGATCCGCCTCTCGGCCATCGCGGAGCCGGTTCCCGTGCCGGAAGCACAGAAGCCGGCCGTGGCGCCGCGGAAATCGGTCACCGACGAATACATCGTCTGCCTGGAGGATGGCCGTCGCTTCAAGTCGCTGAAGCGGCACCTGCGCACGCATTTCGATCTGACCCCGGAGCAGTATCGCGAGAAGTGGGGTCTCGATGCCGACTATCCGATGGTCGCGCCGGCCTACGCCAAGGCTCGCTCGGCCTTGGCGAAGGAGATGGGCTTGGGGCAGCAGCGGCGGAAGCGCTAGACGGCGGCCGTCGCGGCCCCGTTCAAGCCATCGCGTTCCTGGCGTCGGCCTTGATCCGGTCGACCATGGCGCGCACGCCGTTGGTGCGCTGGCGCGTGATGTGCTGGGACATGCCGAGGCGCTCGAAGAGCGGTTCGATGTCGACATCGACGATGTCGGCCGGGGCTCGGTCACCGTATTGCGCGAAGACGAGGCGGATCAGCCCCTTGACGATATGCGCGTCGCTGTCGCCGCGCAGATGCAGGCGCCGGTCGCCGCCGGCGCCGGTCGCGCGGGTCTCGACCCACACCTGGCTGGCGCAGCCACGGACCCTGTTGTCGTCGTTGTGAGCGGCTTCGTCGAGAGGCTCGAGATCGCGGCCGAGCTCGATCAGATAGCGGTAACGATCTTCCATCTCGTCGAGCAGCTCGAAATTCTCGACGATCTCGTCCAGCGTCATGGTCCTCATCCCGGCGGCGCGCGGCCGAGACCGGTGCTTACAGGCTCAACGCGCGGACGTCAGCACGGCGCGGGCGGCACGGCGCCGCGGATCGGGGATGGGCATCGGCGCCCGCGGCGTCTCGGCATCGGCCAGCACCACGTCTTCGGCGCCGGAGACCGGCTCGGCCGCCGTCATCTTCACCAGCTGGTCGAAGCGGGCGGCATCGCGGACGCACTGAGCCGGTCGCTCGGCGCACCAGTCCGTGGCGCGTGCCACGACGGTGGTGACCATATCCGAAGCCTCTCCGGCGACCGCCGCCTCGAAGGCATGCGGATTGCGCAGCGAGCCGGCGCCGAAGGCGATGCTGACGTAAACGATCGAGAGAAAGAAGGCGCAGCGCAGGAAAAACATCGGGATGCTCATTTCGCGTCGAACGTGGACCCAAAACGAGGCTAGCGAGCGATCTCGAAGATTGTCGGCAAAGTCGACGTGTGATTCCGAACGATCGTCTTCAGTCGACGCTAACCATGATGCTGCACCCGACCGCGCATCGAGCATCTCTCGCGAGCCAAAGCCCAGTCGAGCCGCGAACTTAGGCTTCGTTTAAGGGGAAGCTGCGAGCTTGATCCTCGTCGCGTGGCGGATCTGCCGCCGCCCGCGAACGCGTGGAGTGAAGCCCGTTGAATGCCGTTGTCGCGCTCGCCAGCTCGCTGGTGCACACCGGAGCCCGCGCGAACGAGGTGGTCCGCGGTCGCCACGAGCGGTTCATCCGCGAGAAGCTCCTCCTCATCAGCCTGGTCATGGCCGCCCTGCCGATCGGCCTCGCGTTCCACGGGGTGCCGAGCCCGGCCGAAGCGGTGCTGTTCGCCCTGGCGCTGATGCCGCTCGCCGCCGCGCTCCTCGTCGCCCGAGGCGGCCGGCTCGTCGCGGCGCAGGCCGTGGCCGCAGCGGGCACGATCGGCATCGCCTTGTTTCTCGCCGCGACGGTCGGCGCGGCGTCCGGCTTCGCCTGGCTGATCCTCGCCGCGGTCGAGGTCGCGCTTTCCTTCGATCGCGTTCTGCTCCGTCGCGCGGCCATCGTCCTGGTCCCGGCGGCGGGAGCGATTTTCGCCTTCGACGGCATCGCCGCGAGCCCTCGCGTCGCCGAGGCATCGTCGCTCGCCGCCCTCTGCGCCTTCGCGGTGGCGGCGCTGGCCGGCTGGCGCCTCGTCGAAGCCGGGCACGTCGCCGGCGACCGCCGAATGGCCGGCGCCGCGCGTGCGGCCGCGCTGACCGACGCGCTCGGCGACGCCGTCGCGGTGTTCGACATCGGCGGCACGCTGGTCGACTTCGTGGCCGGATGCGAAGCGCTGCTAGGCGCCGCTCCGGGGCAGATCGTCGGACGCGCGTTCTTCGATCTGGTCAACGTCGCCGATCGCCCGGCCTTCCTGAAGCTGCTCGGCGACGCGATCCACGTGGGGGGTCCGCAGCGCGGCACGGTGCGGCTGCGCGCCGCCTCGTTCGATCATGATCGGGCCAGCTCTGGCGAGCCGCGGCACGTGACGGTCGAGGTCCGCGCGCACGCCACAGGGGGCGAGATCGTCGCCGTCCTGCGCGACGTCACCGACATGCGGCGCCGCGAGGCCGAAATCGACGAGGCCCAGCGCTCGATCGACACGGCGCTCCGTGCCAAGGACCATTTCCTCGCCAACATGAGCCACGAGCTGCGCACGCCGCTCAACGCCATCATCGGCTTCTCGGAGATGCTCGGCAGCCGCACGATGGCGCCGAGCGATCCCGCCAAGCAGCGCGAATATGCCGGGATCATCCACCAGTCCGGACAGCATCTCCTGTCCGTCGTGAACTCGATCCTCGACATGTCGAAGATCCAGTCGGGCACCTTCGCGCTGATCCCCGAGCCCTTCGCCGTACGGCCGCTGGCCGAACAATGCTGCGACGTCGTCCGCCTGCAGGCGCAGAACGGCCGCGTGGAGATCGTCCGCGACATCCCGGCCGACCTCGAGGAGATCGTCGCCGACCGCCGCGCCTGCCGACAGATCCTCACCAACCTTCTCTCCAACGCGGTGAAGTTCACGCCGGAAGGCGGCCGCGTCACCCTTCGCGTGCGGCCTGAAGGCACGGCGCTGCGCGTCGTCGTCGCCGACACCGGCATCGGCATCGGCGGGACCGATCTGGCGCGGCTCGGCGATCCGTTCTTCCAGGCGGGATCGTCCCTCAGCCGACCCTACGAGGGCACCGGCCTCGGGCTCTCCGTGGTCCGCGGCCTCGTCGGCCTGCACGGCGGCACGATCGCCATCGAGAGCGAGCTCGGCAAGGGTACCGGCGTCACCGTGCGCCTGCCGCTCGACTGCCGCGTGTCTCCCGGCGCGCCGAGCGCCATCATCGAGACGATCCCGCGGCGGAGCGTCACCGATCCGGTCCGCCCGTTCGAAACCCGACGCGCCTCCGACACGAGGATGAAGCAAAGTGCGTAACGCCGCCACCTTCGACGACGATCTCGACTACGCCTCCGCGCCCCGCGAGCGGGCCCCGCGCAATCCTCGCGCCACCTCCGCCGCCGCCAAGAAGAAGAAGGGACCGCGGCGCCCCCGCTTCGACATGCACCGCGTGGCCCGCGTTGCGGCGATCGGCATGGCCGCGACGATGGCGCTCGGCATCATGGTGAATGCCCTCGTGCTGCAGAAAGGGCATCACCCGGCGCCGCTGTTCGGCAAGGCTTCCGTGGCCGCCGCAGCGCCGGCGGTGGTCCCGCGGCCGCCGGTGCGCGCCGCGCAGGCGGACGCGCCTGAGAGCGTCGCGCCGGTCGCCTCGACGGCGAAAGCGCGCAAGATCGTCGTGGCCAGCCGCGACGCCGACGACCCGGTCGGCGACGACGCCATCGGTCGCCTGCTCGCGGGCGGCGCACCCGCCAAGGCCAGCGGAAAAGGCGAAGCCAGGAGCGACGGCAAGACGACGATGGGCGTTCAGCGCGCTCTGACCAAGCTCGGCTTCAAGGTGCCCCCGACGGGAACCGTCGGACCGGCCACGAAGAAGGCGATCGAAGCCTTCGAGAAGGACCGGCACATGGCCGTGAAGGGCGAGGTCGACCGCCGGCTGGTGAAGGTGCTCGCCGCCGAGAGCGGCATCAAGATCGACTGACCCCTTCGGCCGATGCCGGGGGGCGACGCGCTTCTCTCGCGACGACAACCGGGCTAACGGCCCGGCTGTCGCATGGCGCGTCCGTGTCGCGCTTAGAAGATCTTCGAGAAGATGAAGAACAGCGTCGCGGAGATGGCCATGGCGCAGGGCAGCGTCAGGATCCAGGCCAGCGCGATCGAGCGGAGCGTCGACCACTGGATGCCCGAGCCGTTGGCCGCCATGGTCCCGGCCACACCCGACGACAGCACGTGGGTGGTGGAGACCGGCAGGCCGAACCCGTCGGCGAGGCCGATGGTGCCGGCGGCGACGAGCTCGGCGGCGGCGCCCTGGCCGTAGGTCAGGTGGGTCTTGCCGATGCGCTCGCCGACGGTGACGACGATGCGCTTCCAGCCGATCATCGTGCCGAGGCCGAGCGCGAGGGCGACCGCGATCTTGACCCACCAGGGGATGTAGCGTGTCGAGGCGTTGAGCATGCCCTGATACTTGGTCAGCGTCGCCTTGTCGGCAGCGCTCAACTCGTTGTTCTTGTCCTTCATCAGGACCTTGATGGCCTCCGATGTCAGGTACATGTCGTTGCGCGTGTTGCCGGCCTGGGCCGCCGGGATGTCCTTGATCGTGCCGTAGGTCTTCACCTGCTTGGCGACGTCGTCGACCAGCTTCGACAGCGACGGGTAGGTGCCTGCGGTCAAATCGTGGTTCGAGACGTACTGGGTCACGGCCGGGCGCGGATTGCCGATGATGTCGTAGCCCGCGGCCTTGGCGTCGACGATCTTGGCGGCCTGCTCCGACACCTGCTGGAACCCGGCGACGCGGCTCGGCTCGACGGCGCGGTTGAGCGCGAAGGCGGTCGGCACCGTGCCGATGAGGATCAGCATGATGAGGCCCATGCCCTTCTGGCCGTCGTTGGAACCGTGGAAGAACGAAACCAGCGTGCAGGTCAGGATCAGCAGGCCGCGGATCCAGGTCGGCGGCGCCTCGCCCGACTTCGGCTCGCTGTAGAGCTCGCGCTTCTTGATCAGCGCCTTCATCGCCAGCAGCAGCAGGGCGGCGACGCAGAAGCCGAAGATCGGCGACAGCAGCAGGCCCCAGCCGATCTTGCTGGCCTCGCCCCAATTGACGCCCGAGGACGCGGTGTGCCCGTTGAGGATGGCGTTCATCACGCCGACGCCGATGATCGAGCCGATCAGCGTGTGCGACGACGAGGCCGGCAGGCCGAGCCACCATGTGCCGAGATTCCAAATGATCGCGGCGATGAGCATCGAGAACACCATCGCGAAGCCGGCGGGCGAGGTGATCGAGAGGATCAGCTCGATGGGCAGCAGCGACACGATGTTGTAGGCGACCAGCCCGGTCGAGAGCGACACGCCGAGGAAGTTAAAGAATCCCGACCAGACCACGGCGATCTGCGGCGGCATGGCGCGCGTGTAGATCACGGTGGCGACCGCGTTGGCGGTGTCGTGGAAGCCGTTGACGAACTCGAAGCCGAGCGCGACGAGCAGCGCCACGGCGAGCAGCAGGTAGGGCAGGACGCTCGAGGGCTTGGCGCCGGCGGTCTCGACCTCGGAGAAGATCATGTAGGCGACGAAGAACAGGCCGATCGCGATGATCGCGCCGAAGATGATGATGCCGAGCGGGCTCATCGGCTGGTTCAGGTCGACCTTACGCTCGTATTGCGTCTCGCCGCTGCCGATCGCCGGTGCAGATACGGAACTCATCGTCGTCACCCCTCGCCACTGGGATCGCGAGTAGACATTGTTAATTACAGCGGTGTGACAGACCCCCCGATCGACATCAGCCCGATCACTCGACCGCCTCCGCCTTGATTTCCCTCGGCGCGGTCGTCAGAAGGGCGTGCACTCAACCCCGCGAAGAGGACGTCATGGAAGAGTTGGTGGCTCGGGTCGCCGCAGCGGCAGGTCTTCCGGCGGATCAGGCTCAGCGTGCGATCAACCTCATCCTCGCGTTCATCAAGCGGGAGGCACCGGGCGAATTCGACGACATGCAGCACCACCTGCCCGGCGCGCAGGACGGCGCGGCAGCCGGAGCCGAGGACAAGCCGACCAACGGCGGGCTGATGGGCAGCATCATGGGCAAGCTCAGCGGCGGTGGTGGGCTCATGGGACTGGCCTCGCAGCTCACCGGCCTCGGCCTCAACACCGGCGAGATGACGACGATCGGCAAGGAGGTCTTCGCCTTCGCCCGCGAACGCGCCGGCGACGAGAAGGTCGAGCAGGTCGCCCATGCCATCCCGGGCCTTGGCACCCTGATGTGAGCGGCGACGCCGCTCTCGAGATCGCGCCGCTCTACCCGCGTCGGGCGAACGACCCGGAGCAGCCCTGGCGCGGCCGCGCGGATTGGGCGGTGGCGCAACGCATCGACCATCCCGACCCGGCGCAGGCCAATCGTCTCACCCTGCTCGACCTTGAGGGCGGCGCCGACGCCTTGGTCCTCGTGGCGGCGGGGAGCCGGCCGGCGCGCGGCTACGGCCTGCCCGAGCCGAGCCAGCTGGCGGCGGCTTTGGCAGGGGTCGAACTCGATCTCGTCGGCCTGCGCCTCGACGCGGGTCCGCGGGCGCCGGCCTTCGCCGAAGCGCTCGCCGCGCTCGTGGCCGCGCGGCGGCTCGGGGGCGCCGGGCTCGACATCGACCTCGGCTTCGATCCCGTCGCGCTGACGGCCTGCGGCCTGGCGCCCGACCCCGGCGCCGCCGCGGCCCTGGTGCGGCTCGCGGCCACGGCCGGGCTCGCCGGCCGGCCGCTGCTCTGCGACGGTCGTCCCTGGCACGAGGCCGGCGCCAGCGAGGCGCGCGAGCTGGCGCTGGTGCTCGCCACGGCCGTCCGTCACATGCGCGAGCTCGAGGCCGCGGGGAGCTCGCTCGATGCGGCGCGCGACGCCATCGCCGTGCTGCTGCCCTTCGACGCCGACGTGCTGATGGGACTGGCCAAGGCGCGCGCGATCCGCCGCCTCTGGGCGCGACTCGAGGCGGTCTGCGGACTGCCGCCCGAGCCGTTGACGCTTCACGCGGAAACCTCGTGGCGCATGATGACGCGCTACGATCCCCGCACCAATGCCATGCGCGCGACGGCGGCGGTGTTCGCCGCCGGGCTCGGCGGCGCGGACAGCGTGAGCGTCCTTCCCATGACCCTCGTGCAGGGCCTGCCCGACGACGCGGCACGGCGCCTCGCCCGCAACACCGGTCGCGTCCTGCTCGACGAAGCGGCCTTGGGCGCGGTCGACGATCCTGCCGCCGGGTCCGGCGCGCTGGAAACCTTGACCGACGATCTCTGCACGACGGCCTGGACGCTGTTCCAGGAGGTGGAACGCGCCGGCGGGATCGAGGCTGGACTTCGCGACGACAGCCTGGCCGTGATCGGAGGCCGGGCTGGTGCGGGACCAAGCGTCGCGGTCCGCTGTGGCCAGGATCGGGCGCGACGGACGGCGGGCATCGGCGATTTCACCCGCGGCATCACGGGCACCACGCGCTATCCGAGCCTCGACACTTCGGCCATAGCCACCTTCGAAATGCCGCACCGAGACGCATCGTCCGATGGATCACTGCCGTCGTGGCGCGATGCGATGTCCCTCGAAGCGCTGCGCGACAAGGCCGAGGCGACGGCCTCCTCCGGCCGACGGCCGCAGATGTTCCTGGCGACGCTGGGCTCTCCCGCGGCCTTCGGCTCGCGCGCCAACCTCGCGACTCATCTGCTGGCTTCGGTGGGCATCGCCGTTGGGGTGCCACCGGTCTTCGCCCGCGACGTCGACGCCATCGCGGACGCCTTCAAGGCGAGCGGCGCGCCCGCGGCATGCCTCTGCGGAGACGACGCAGCCTACACCCGGGAGGGCGAGAGCTGCGTCGAGGCGCTATGCCGCGCCGGCGCGATCTTCGTCCTGGTCCTCGACGGAGAGATCCCAGGCGCAGAGACCTTCATGCCGAGCGGCCGCAGCACGCTCGGGGTTCTCGATCACGCCCTGCGGCGCCTGCTACCGTGAGCGAGAACCGCTAGGCCTCTAGCGGATCGCCGGTCAGCACTCCGCGAGATTCACGGCGAGGCCGCCGAGGCTCGTTTCCTTGTACTTGTGGCTCATCTCCTCGCCGGTCTGGCGCATGGCGCGGATGCAATTGTCGAGCGGCATGAAATGCGTGCCGTCGCCGCGCAGCGCGAGCGAGGCGGCCGCTACCGCCTTGGTGGCGCCGATGCCGTTGCGCTCGATGCAGGGCACCTGCACCAGTCCGCCGACGGGATCGCAGGTCATGCCCAGATGGTGCTCCAGCGCGATCTCGGCGGCGTTCTCGACCTGGGCCGGGGTGCCGCCGAGCACGGCGCAGAGCCCGGCCGCCGCCATCGCCGAGGCCGATCCGACCTCGCCCTGGCAGCCGACCTCGGCGCCGGAGATCGAGCCGTTGAACTTGATCAGGCCGCCGATCGCCGCCGCCGTCAGCAGGAACTCGGCGATCTTGTCGTGATCGGGATCGAGGCAGTGCTCGAGGTAGTAGCGCAGCACGGCGGGCACGACGCCGGCGGCGCCGTTGGTTGGCGCGGTCACCACGCGCGATCCGGCGGCGTTTTCCTCGTTGACCGCCATCGCATAGACCAGCAGCCATTCCGAGACGGCGAACGGCTGCTGGCGGTTGCCGCCCTTCTCGGCGACGAGCTTCTCCGCGATCGCGGCGGCGCGACGCTTCACCTTGAGCTGGCCCGGCAGCACGCCCTTGATGCCGAGGCCGCGTTCGATGCAGCGGTCCATCACGGTCCAGACGGCCGAGAGGCGCGCGTCGAAATCCTGCGAGTCGCGCCACGCCAGCTCGTTGGCGCGCTTCATCGCCGCGATCGACAGGCCGTGCTCGCGCGCCATGCGAAGCATGCTGGCGGCATCGTCGAAGGGATAGGGGAAGCGCGCGACCTCCTCCGCCACGCGATCGGCCGAGGCGACCAGCTCCTCCGGCGTGGCGACGAAGCCGCCGCCGATCGAGTAATAGGTCTGCTCCAGCACCGGAATGCCGGCGGCGTCCCGCGCGCAAAAGATCATGCCGTTGGGATGGCCGGGTAACGGCGGCCCGTAGTCGAACACGACGTCGCGGGCCGGATCGAACGCCAGCGGCGGCAGGCCGGCGTGACGCAATCGCTTGTCGCGCGCGAGATCGACCAGCATCGCCTCCATCGCTTCCGGATCGACCTCGGCCGGCAACAGGCCGAGCAAGCCGAGCGCGCAGGCGCGATCGGTGGCATGGCCGCGCCCCGTGAAGGCGAGCGAGCCGTAGAGCGTGACGCGCACGGCGACGGCTTCGGCACGCCTCGGCGCGGCGCGCATCGTCTCGAGAAAGAAGCGAGCCGCCGTCATCGGCCCCATCGTATGCGAAGACGAGGGGCCGACCCCGATCTTGAAGACATCGAAAACGCTGAGGAACAAGGGTTGGCTCCTGCCGGGAACGGCGGGTCCTATGCACGGGCGATGCCTGTCCCGACAAGGTGCTTGCGGTGGCGCTCGCGTCATCGTGCTACCCTCGCGGACATGAGCGCGCTGCCCGACTTCTCGACCATCCCTTTCGAGCCGACCGGCACGCCGGCGCTCGACGCCTCGCGCGAGCCGCGGGTGACGCCGGAGGGGCTCAGCGTCAAGCCGCGCTACGGCTCCGCCGATCTCGCCGGGCTGTCCGCCCTCGACTCGGAACCCGGCCGGCCGCCGTTCGTGCGCGGCCCCTACCCCGGCATGTACGTCACCCAACCCTGGACGATCCGACAATACGCCGGCTTCTCCACGGCGGAGGAGTCCAACGCCTTCTACCGCCGCAACCTCGCCGGCGGGCAGAAGGGCCTCTCCGTCGCCTTCGATCTCGCCACGCATCGCGGCTACGATTCCGACCATCCCCGCGTCAGCGGCGATGTCGGCCTCGCGGGCGTCGCCATCGACTCGATCCTCGACATGCGCACGCTGTTCGCCGGCATCCCACTCGGCGAGGTCTCGGTGTCCATGACGATGAACGGCGCGGTGCTGCCGATCCTCGCGCTCTACATCGTGGCGGCGGAGGAACAGGGCGTGCCGCAGGCGAAACTCGCCGGCACGATCCAGAACGACATCCTCAAAGAATTCATGGTGCGCAACACCTACATCTACCCGCCGGCGGCCTCGATGCGCATCGTGTCCGACATCTTCGGGCACACCGCCCGGACCATGCCGAAGTTCAACTCGATCTCGATCTCGGGCTACCACATGCAGGAGGCCGGAGCGACGGCCGACCTCGAGCTCGGCTACACGCTGGCCGACGGCGTCGAATACATCCGCGCCGGTCTCGCCGCCGGACTCGCCATCGACGCCTTCGCGCCGCGGCTCTCCTTCTTCTGGGCGATCGGTACGAACTTCTTCACCGAGGTCGCCAAGCTGCGCGCGGCGCGCCTGCTGTGGTGCGAGCTGGTCGGGCGCTTCGCGCCGAAGAACCCCAAGTCGCTGGCGCTGCGCACGCATTGCCAAACCTCGGGCTGGTCGCTCACCGCGCAGGATGTCGAGAACAACCTCATCCGCACCCAGATCGAGGCGATGGCGGCGGTGGCCGGCGGCACGCAATCGCTGCATACCAACGCCCTCGACGAGGCGCTGGCACTGCCGACGGACGAAACGGCGCGGATCGCCCGCAACACCCAGATCTTCCTTCAGGAGGAGAGCGGCGTCACGCGCACCGCCGATCCCTGGGGCGGCTCGTTCTACGTCGAGCGCCTCACTCACGATCTCGCCGACAGGGCCCGCACGCACATCGCCGAGATCGAGGGGATGGGCGGCATGGCGAAGGCGATCGAGGCGGGACTGCCGAAACGCCGCATCGAGGAGACCGCAACGCAGGCCCAGGCGCGCATCGACAGCGGCACCCAGGCGGTGATCGGCGTCAACCGCTATCCGCCGCCGGGCGAGAATGCGCTGCTGCTGCGGGTGATCGACAGCCCCGACGTGCGCGAGCGTCAGATCGCGAAGCTGTCTCGCCTACGCGAGGAGCGCGATGCGGCCTCGTGCGAGGCCGCGCTGGATGCGTTGCGCGAGGGCGCGCGCGGCAAGGCCAATCTGCTCGCCCTTTCCATCGAGGCGGCGCGAGCCGGCGCAACCGTGGGCGAGATGTCGCTGGCGATGGAGGACGTGTTCGGCCGCCACGCCGCCGTGCCGCAGGTCCAGACCGGAATCTACCGCAAGACCGCCGGCGACACCGACGCCATCATGCAGATGCGCGACCTCGTCGCCGCCTTCACCGAGAACGACGGCCGCGCACCCAAGGTCTACGTCTGCAAGGCCGGGCAGGACGGGCACGACCGCGGCCAGAAGGTGATCGCCTCGGGCTTCGCCGACCTCGGCTTCGACGTCGAGGTCGGCGCGCTGTTCGCGACGGCGGAGGAGGCGGCGCGGCAGGCCGTCGCCGGCGACGTCCACGTCATCGGCCTCTCGACCCTGGCCGCCGGGCATCTCGCCCTGGTGCCGGCGCTTCGCGAGGCGCTGGAACGCGAGGGCCGACCCGACATCATGATCGTGGTCGGCGGCATCATCCCGCCGGCCGATTTCGCGGCGCTGCGCGAGGCGGGCGCCGCTGCGATCTTTCCGCCCGGCACGCCGGTCACCCAGGCCGCGCGCGTGCTGCTCGACGAATTGAACGCGCGGCTCGGCTACCAGCAGCGCCGCGCGGCACAGTAGAAGTCACGCGGACACTGGCGCGTACATGCCGTTGCTATGCAGCCGCGTCACGTTGCCGGACAGATCGTGATAGGTGACCACCTTCTCCGCGAAATAGTGGCAGACCAGCGCCTTGCGCGACAGAGTGGCGTCGAGGCGCGGCGTGCCCCCGTGCACGAGGTTGGCGTGCCAGAAGAGGATGTCGCCCTTCTTGGCGAGGAACACCTTGCGCTCCAGCCCGGCGCTCCGGCAGGCCTCTTCGATCATCGGCTCGTAACGCTCGTGGTAGATACCGTAGCCTTTCTCCTTGAACTCGCGCGCCGCGATGCCCGCTTCGGCGCTCAACAGATAGGGCAGCCTGTGGCTCCCGGGATAATAGTCGAGCGGCCCGCTGTCGGGAGAGATGTCCTCGAAGGCCAGCCAGCTCGCGACGAGATACCCCAGAGGGTAGGTCGTCATGTGAATGGAGTCGGAATGCGCCCGCTGCTGGCTGCCGGCGTGCCCCATGATGGTCTGGAACGGCACCGTCTTGCGATCGAAGAACAGGTCGGTCCAGGCGAGGATCGCCGGGTGGTTCTGCAGCGCGCGGATCGCCGGTACCTTAAGGTGCGGATCGAGCTCCCGCTCGCGCAGATGCGTCGCGCCGGGCGCGAAACGGACCTCGCCGAACGTGCCGTCCGCGAGCGCCGCCTCGTAGGCGGCCCATGCGTCGTCCAACGTCGCCGCATCGATCAGCCCCGGCACGACGAAGTATCCATTCTCGATCCAGAAGCGGCAGGCCTCGGCCTGCGCCGCGGTGATCTGCCCTCGCCTCAACCGCGCCGCCACCTCCGCGCCGGCGCCCGGCCGGTCGAGCCAGCAATCGGGCGGTCCCTGGGGGAACACGTCGTTGCGCATTTCGCCCATGTCCCCGAAGTCCACCGGCACCGGCGCGCTGTAACGTCGGCGAAACTTCAGCTTGTTGATCTGCGACTTAAGGGCGGACATCATCGGTCTTGCATCCCGTGTTCGTAAGGCGATCGGTTGGACGATCGCTCCGTGATCATGACGGCTTGGAGGCGAAGACCGCGACTTCGATGTACGACGGCCACGTCGCGTTCCACTGCTCGTGAAAAGCCGGCTCCACCACGTGGACTGGCGCCGTGATCGTCGCCCGAGAATTGTAGGCGACCTCCAAGACCTTCATTCCGGCATCGCGGAATATCAGCGACAGGGCTTCCTTGCTGAAGCGGAAGAAGTCCGACGGATAGCCGTGCAGCGGAAAGCATTGGTGCGTGGCGACCAGGCAGATGCCGCCGGGCTTCAAGATCCGCGCGACCTCCTGCGCCGCGATCCAGGGACGCTCGAGGTGCTCGAAGACGGCGTGCGCGAGAAACGCATCGAAGCTGGCGGTCCACGAAGCCGGCAGCCCGTGCAGATCGCCGACGACATCGACGTCGCGGCCTGGAAGGATATCGCACATGACATAGTCGGCACGCGCGACGCCGGGGAAACGTCCCGAGCTATGGGTCGAAATGCCTTCGACGGCCTGCTTGGTCCCCATTTCGAGCAAGCGCGAACCGGCGGGCAGCGAGGCCGCGGCACCGTAGAAGCGGTCGAGGGGCAGCGTCGAGCTTTCGTCAGGCGTGACGACGTAGGTCGGCCGGGCCGCCGGGCCGAACGTGAACGCGGCCGTGGCGGCCGTCTGTCCGTTCACGACGAGGCGAGCCGGGCGCTTGCCGCCACGATGCGACGGGGCGACGTCGACGACGACAAGCCAATCCGCGACGTGCGGCAGGCCCGGCGGTAGTGACGGATTGGAAGGCGGCCGCAGCTCGACGGACCGATGGATCAGACCGTCGAGCTCGAAGATGATGTCGTCGATCGGCCGCTCGCAGGCGACGGTCCCACGAAATAGGGTCTGGCCGAGCGGCGCGGCGAGCGGCGGGAGATCGATCGATCCACTCGTCGATCTGGCCTGAAGGCGACGTTGGGCCCACCAGAACGTCTGCTTGAAAGTGGCCATCGGTCATCTTTGCGGCATGCGGGTCGCGACGCACAGTCGCGCTGCAAACGTCAGCGCTCGCGGCAATGGCGCGTCGCTAACATGCGCGAAACCCCATTGAAAGGCGGCCGAGCTCGCATCGACCAGTCGCGGAGGCCGCCCTTGCCCGCAACAGCACTGAACGAGCGCCGGCCGCCGGCATTTGCCGGAGAAGCAATCATGACGAGGTCCCATGTTCCATCAGCGAAAGACGTTGCGCGATCAGGTCATCGTCATCACAGGGGCCACCAGCGGCATCGGGCTTGCCACCGCGCGGGCGGCGGCGCGGAGGAAGGCGCGCCTCGTGTTGGCGGCGCGCAACGGCGACGATCTCGCCCGCGTCCGCCGCGAGCTGGAGGCGCACTCGCCGGGCGTCGCCTTCGTCGAGACTGACGTCGCCAAGAAGGCCGACCTCGAGGCGCTGGCCGCCATGGCGAGGACATCGTTCGGAGGGTTCGACACCTGGGTGAACAATGCCGGGCAGTCGATCTTCGGCCGGCTCGACGAGGTCAGCGACGAGGACCACGAACGCCTGTTCCAGGTGAACTTCTGGGGCACGGTCCATGGCTCGCTGATCGCCGCCGAGCACTTCAGGCGTCACGGCGGCGGCACCATCGTCAACGTCGGCAGCGTGGCCGGCGATTTCGCGATCCCCCTTCAGGGCATGTACAGCGCCAGCAAGCACGCGATCCGCGGCTTCACCGACGCCCTGCGCATGGAGCTGGCAGCCGAGAACGCGCCGATCAACGTGACGCTGGTCAAGCCGGCGGCGATCGATACGCCACTCCCCGGCCGGTCGCGCAACTACATGATCGGCGAGCCGACCCTGCCGCCCCCGGCCTATCGCCCGCACGAAGTGGCGCTGGCGATCCTCTCGGCCGCTACCGAGGTCCGCCGCGACATCTACGTCGGCGGCGTGGGGCGCGTGTTGAGCGCTGTGGCGCAGGCCTCGCCGCATCTCTTCGATGCCGTCGCCGCCCCGGCGATGATGAGTTCCTCCAAGCAGAGCGAGGCACCACGCAACCCCGCCGGCCGCTTGCACGCCAGCGGCGAGGATGCGGGCGAGCGCGGCGGCACCGGAATCTTCACCCTGCCCTTCAGCGCCTACACGCGGCTGACCCGCAACCCGTTCGACCTCGCCGCCACGATCCTCGGCCGTCTGCGCCAGCAAGAGAAATCGCGGGACGCCTAAGCCTCCTTCGGATCGTCGGGCGCGTCACCGAGGATCTTCTGCCGGTACACCATGCGGACGAGCACCATGGCTCCGGCCGTGATCGGCGTCGCCAGGATCAATCCCATCGGCCCAAACAGGGTGCCCAGCACCGTCTGCGACAGCAGCGTCACGATCGGCGGCAGCTCCACCGTGCGCTTCTGGATCAGCGGCGCGATCAGGTTACCCTCGAGCGTCTGCACCACGACGAAGAGGATGGCGACGTAAAGCGCCGTTTGCGGGCTGTCACTGAGAGCGACGAGGATCGCCGGGATCGAGCCGGCCAGCGCACCGATGTAGGGCACGAAGTTGCAGAGAGCCGCAATGAGGGCCAGCGCGAACGGCAGCTTCACGCCGAAGAACAGCAGGCCGATGTAGGTGAGAAGCCCGATGGCCACCATGTCCGCGAGCTGGCCGATGAACCACCAGCGCAGCGTATGGCCCTCCCGCTGCAGCACCCTGCCGCCGTGCGAACGCCAGGCGTGCGGCATCAGCGAGACGAGGCCACGCGTATAGGTCTCCGGCGCCGCCGCGAGATAGATGCCGGCGACCACGATCAGGAGCAGCGTACCGAAGCCGCCCAGCGTCGAGGTGACGAAACCGGCGGCGTAGCCGGCGAGGTGCGTATCGAGGTGCGAAAGGTAGGCCTGCGCCTTTTCGAGCGCCCCCTTGAAAGCGTCGATATTGCCGAGCCGCGTCCACAACGAGCCGATCTGGTCGTTGACCTGGCCGTAGATCACACGGCCCTGACTCGCGAGGTCGGGGCCGCGCAGCCACCCCAACAGACCGGCGGCGATCACCAGCGCGAGGATCACCGCCGTGAGCGAAAGGCCATAAGGCAGCTTCGTCCAGCGGGACACGAAGCGCGACGCGCCGACGAGCTGGCATGCCATCAGCGTCGCCGCGAACAGCACCAGGATCACGTCGGACAGCAGCCACAGAAGCGAGAGGATGATCACCAGCGACAGCGCCAGCGTGATCAGGTCGGCCATCCGCTTGAGGCTGGCCGAAGGCCGGATCGTGACGGCGCGATCGTCGCGCCGCAGCGTTCCATCGTCTCGGCCGGAGGTCACATGCATGTCTCGCCGTTGATGGGTTACCCCCTACCGGTGGCGATCGGCTGCTGGAAGCTCAAACCGAGATCCCAGGGAAAATAGATCCAGGTGTCCTGCGACACCTCGGTGATGAAGGTGTCGACCAGCGGCTTGCCCAGCGGCTTGGCGTAGACGCAGGCGACATGGGCCTGAGGCAGCAGCGCGCGCATGATCCGCGCGGTCTGTCCGGTGTCGACGAGATCATCGACGACGAGGATGCCGGCTCCTCCACCGGTGCCGAAATGCTCGGCCATCGGCTTCAGCACGCGCGCGGCTTCCTGCACGTCCTCGTCGCGATAGGACACGATGGACACCGTTTCGATGATCCGGATCGACAGCTCGCGGGCGACGATCGCCGCCGGCACGAGACCGCCGCGCGTGACCGTCACCATCGCCGAGAACGGTCCGAGCCCGCTGAGGCGCCAGGCCAGCGCGCGGCAATCGCGGTGGAATTGCTCCCAAGACACGGGAAAGCGACGAGGCGGTTCGCCGACGGCCTCCACCTCAGCCGCTCCGACCCAAGGTAGCGACCATGCGCTCGACCTGGGTCACCGCGGCATCGACCTCCGCCTCGGCCTTGCCGCGCACCACGATCTCGTTGCGGAAGCGGCCGTTCTGGTAGGAAGGATAGGAGCCGATCGACACGCCGGGATGCTCGTGTGCGATCTGCGTGAGCGCCGCGGCGTACGCGCCTTCGGCGAAGCCGTCGGCGGAGATCGCGCGCGCCTGAGTGAGCGCGCCCCCGGCGAGACTGGGCGTCACCGCGTCCAGCATCACGGCCATGATAGCGGGCACGCCGGCCATGACGATCACGTTGCCGATCCAGAAGCCCGGCGCCTTGGAGACGCTGTTCTCGACCAGCACGGCGCCTTCGGGGATCCGCGCCATGCGGCGACGGGCGGCGTTCAAATCTTCCGGCTTGATGCGTTCGAGCAGCAGCGCGATCGCGCGGGGGTCTTCGGCGATCGGGACGCCGAAGGCCCTGGCGATCGAGTCGGCGGTGATGTCGTCGTGGGTCGGGCCGATCCCGCCGGTGGTGAAGACGTAGGTGTAGCGCGCCCGCAAGGCATTCACCGCGGCGACGATCTCGGCCTCGTCATCGGGCACGATGCGGACCTCGGCGAGATCGATGCCCAGCTCGGTGCAGCGATCGGCGATGGTGCCGATGTTGCGGTCCTTGGTGCGTCCGGACAGGATCTCGTCGCCGATCACGAGAACGGCGGCGGTGACGGCGTCGCTCATGGATCGATCAGGCCGACATCGGCACGTCGGCGGCCGACAGAAGCACGACTTCGCCCGCGGCGTGGAGCTCGTCGCGGACGCGGCCCAGGCTGCGCATCAGGTCGCCCGCAGCATGCACGTCGAGCTGCGTCAGGCAGATGAGTTCGTCCGGGATGGTCAGCGCCTTCGCCTCGAGGGCGCGTCCCACCGAGGTCAGGAGGATGCTCACCTGGCGTTCGTCGCGCGCGTCGCGGACGCGGCGCACCAGCCCGAGCGACTCGAGGCGCTTCAGCAGCGGCGTGAGCGTTCCCGAGTCGAGGTAGAGTTCGGCTCCGATCTCCTTGACGCGCATGCCGTCGCGCTCCCAGAGGACGAGCATGACGAGATATTGCGGATAGGTCAGCCCGAGCGGCTCGAGCAGCTTCCGATAGGCGCGCGTGAAGGCATGCGATGCCGAATAGACGGCGAAGCAGAGCTGCTTGCCGATCGGGAGCGTCGTGGCGTCCGTCATTCACGTCTCCTCGCCCGGGCGGCCTGCTCGACGAGTCACCGCCTCGACGAAGATGGTCCTGGCAAATGCTCTTCCAAGTGGGAAGCGCCGCGCGCCGCCCATCGCTCCACCAATGGCGCCGTCCAATACGGCACGAGAAAGGCTGCATCGGGCCGCCGACGCGCCGGCGCGGTGCAGCGCCGACCCGGACCGACCGAAAATGTGATCATCCGGCCTGAGGCGCCATCGACGCTCGGCGCCGGCGAGGGCCTGCCGCGGCCAGGTCCCAGCGCGGAGCACGACAATTCCATCATCAGGACCGCCCCAGGCGGCGCTGTCTCGGTTCGATGCCGGATCGGCTGTCCGGTCCAGCTGGACACCCGTGGCGACCGCGCCTAAGCCCGTTTCATGGTCGACTACCCCAAGAAAATTCTCGCGGCGCGGGTCTACGACGTCGCGATCGAGAGCCCGCTCGACCCGATGCCGCGCATGACGGAACGGCTCGGCGTCCCGGTGTTCCTCAAGCGCGAGGACCTGCAGCCGGTGTTCTCGTTCAAGCTGCGCGGCGCCTATAACAAGATCGTCGGGCTTTCAGCCGAGGTCCGCGCGCGGGGCATCGTCACCGCGTCTGCCGGCAACCACGCGCAGGGCGTGTCGCTGGCCTGCCGCAAGCTCGGCATCCCCGCGATCATCGTGATGCCGCGCACCACGCCCTCCATCAAGGTCGAGGCGGTGCGTCGGTTGGGCGGTGAGGCCGTGCTGTTCGGCGACGCCTTCGACGAGGCGCTGGCCCACGCCCGCGAGCTCGAGGTGGAACGAGGGCTGACCTTCGTCCCGCCCTACGACGATCCCGACGTGATCGCCGGCCAGGGTACGATCGGCATGGAGATATTGCGCCAGCATCCCGATCCGATCGAGGCCATCTTCGTGCCGATCGGCGGCGGTGGCCTTGCCGCCGGCATCGCCGCTTTCGTCAAGTACCTGCGGCCCGAGATCCGGATCATCGGCGTCGAGCCCGACGACGCGCCCTCGATGTCCGAGGCGATGCGGCTCGGCGAACGCGTCACGCTCGACCAGGTCGGCCTGTTCGCCGACGGCGTCGCGGTGCGCCAGGTTGGCGAAGAGACCTTCCGCGTCTGCCGCGAGCTCCTCGACGAGGTCGTGCTGGTCTCGACCGACGAGATTTGCGCCGCCTGCAAGGACACGTTCGACGACACCCGCGCCGCCGCCGAGCCGGCCGGCGCCGTCGGCCTCGCCGGCCTCAAGAAGTACGCGCAACGCCGCCGCGGCACCGGCGCCCTCGTGACGATCAATTCCGGTGCCAACCTCAACTTCGATCGCCTGCGCCACATCGCCGAACGCGCCGAACTCGGCGAACGCCGCGAGGCGCTGCTGGCCGTGACCATCCCGGAGCGCAAAGGGGCCTATCGCGACTTCATCCGCGCGGTCGGGCCGCGCGCCGTGACGGAATTCAACTATCGCTGGGCCGGTCCCGATGCCGCCCACGTCTTCATGGGCGTCCGGCTCGCCGGCGGCGACCCGGAACGACACGCGCTCGTCTCGACGCTGCGCGACTCGGGCTACGACGTCGCCGACCTCTCGGAGGACGAGACGGCCAAGGTCCACATCCGCTACATGGTGGGCGGGCGGGTCGCCGGCCTGTCCGACGAGCGGCTCTACCGGTTCCAGTTCCCAGAGCGACCGGGCGCGCTGCTCAAGTTCCTCGACGGGCTGGCGCAGGGCTGGAACATCACCTTGTTCCATTACCGCAACCACGGCGCCGACTACGGCCGCGTGTTGGCCGGCTTCGAGGTGATGCCGGAGGAACGCGCGCGCTTCGAGGGCGACCTCGCCGCGCTCGGCTATCCCTGGTGGGACGAGACCGGCAATCCCGCCTTCCGCATCTTCCTCGGCGGCGGCGACGCGCCCGCGACACAGCCCGAATTGGAGACCGGCGCGTTCCGCTGAAGTCGGCGCGAGCCAAGGTCGGATCGCCGCCGCGCCGATGGCGAATGCGACGTTCTCCTGGATCGCCGGCCTGGGTCACGCCTGGGTCACAGGCTGCACCATTTCGCCCAGGACGAGATGGTCGCGGCGCACGCGCCCTCGCGGTTTGAGCCTACGGCTCGCCCCTCTCGGCCTCGGCTTCCGCCTTGAGCCAGAAGTCCTCGTGCGACCCGTGATGCCCGCCGGCCTCCTCCCAAAGCTCGTAGGCGCGACGTTCGATGCGCTCGCGCCGGGCGGCCGCAGGATCTTTTTCGCCCTCGACGGCCATGGCATCGCTGGCGGCCTTGACGGTATCGAGTCCCTTCGGCGGTGCATCGTTCGCGAGATCGTGAATGAGATCGGCCGCGGGATCGCCGTGCGGAGCCGCTGGATCCTTGTCTTTTTCGGTCATGGTGCCCTCGTGCCGTGCAGCAGGCCGTCGTAGAGCAGATAGTCGGAAGCCGGGAAGATAGTAAGCGGCCACGAGGATGTCGGTTTACCGCACGGCGGCGCGAAGCTTGCTCGACCTGGCGATCTCGGAGATTGGACGTGCGGGCTCGGACCTCCCTCGACGCCCTGAACTTCGTCCTCGCCGGCGCGCGAGAGGGCTTCGGTCCCTTCATCGCCGTCTATCTCCAGGCGCGCAATTTCAACCCTGGCGCGACCGGCATCGTCATGGCGCTGGCCGGCGTCGGTGGTCTCGCCTTCACCACGCCGATCGGCGTCTGGGTCGACCATTCCCACCGCAAACGCGAGCTCCTGATGCTCGCGGTGCTCGTCATCGCGATGGGAGCCGTGACCATCGTGGCCTCGTCCAACATCACCTTGATCGGGGCCTCGCAGCTCCTGATCGGCATCGGCGACACGGCGTTGGCGCCGCTGCTGACGGCGATGACGCTCGGCATCGTCGGCCGCGCCGCCTTCGCCCACCGCCTGTCGCGCAACGAGGCCTTCAACAATGCCGGCAACGCCACGCGATCGGCGCTCGCCGCCGCGCTCGGCTATTATTTCGGCCTTCAATACGTCGCCGTGACCATCGTGCTCTCGTCCTTGCTCTCGTGCCTGGTGGTCGGCCGCATCAAGCCCGAAGCGATCGATCATGCCGCGGCGCGTGCTGGAGAAGCCAGCGACGAGCCGACCTGGCGGGCGCTGCTCGGATTGCGCGGTCTGCTTCTCCTCGCGCTCGTCGTGCTGATCTACCAGGCGGCGAGCAGCGCGATGCTGCCGTTCCTCGCCGAGGCGCGCTCCGCTGCGGGCAGCAATCCAAGCATCACCACCGGCGTGATGTGCGTGGTCTCCCGCGGCGTCATGATCCCCTCGGCCCTGCTGGTGCCGCGGTTGGCGCGCTGGCGCGGCTATTCTGGAGTCATGACCATCGTCCTCGCATCCGTCGCCGTCCGCGGCGTACTGGCCTATTTCGCTCACGATTGGACGCTCGTCGTGCTGGTCGAGGCGCTCGAGGGCCTTTCGGTCGGCATGGCGCTCGTCGCCATCCCCGTCCTCAATGCCGAGATCATGGCCGGCACCGGTCGCACCAGCGCCGCGCTCGGGCTTGTGCTGACCACCTTCGGGGCCGGAGCGACGATCAGCCCGCTGATCGGCGGCTTCGTCGCCGACCGCTTCGGCTTCGGCGGCTCCTTCATCGCCTACGCCGGCGTGGCGATCCTCGGCATCGTCGTTTGGACCGGCGGTCGCCGGCTGATCCGCGGCGACAGCGGCCTCGAAGTCGAGATTCCGAGCGAAACGCCGCCGGACTCACCGCCCGCGGTCGCGTGAGAGGGTCGCGATCTCAGCGCGGGTGCGGCACCTTCAGGTCCACCACCTCCCAGCCCGCCGCGCGATTGAGCGTGTGCAGTCCGGTGGCGCCGGGCGGCGGTGCGACCCGCCGCACCACGCTCTGCCGATAGCCGCCCTCGTCGAGCCGATCGATCCTGCAGACCACGACGCCGTCGCCGTAGCCGGCGCGGCAGTCCTGCGCCGGACGCATCAGCGCGCCGTCCTCGTGCCACATCAGCCCGGCCGGGCGGGCCGCGCCGGCGTCGATGAGCACGGGATTGCCAGCGTGCGGCGTCCAGGGACCGAGCAGGTCCGGAGCGTGGAACAGGTGCAGCTGGTCCCAGCTCGAGCCGCCATCCTCGTTGGCGGTGGCGAAGAGCCACCACCGGCCTCCGTGAAGCACGGGTGTGGCATCGGCCAGCCGGCAACCCTCGATCAGTACGGCATCCGGCACCCAGCGATCCGGAAAAGGATCGGCGCGGTAGAGCTGGACGCGGGCGGCGGCCGAGGTTTCCGGCAGCATGTAGATCGCGTCGCGGTAGCGCAGCACGAGGGGGTACGAGAGGTGGAAGGCTTCTTCCAAAACGACGCGGGTCTCTCCTGGCTGAACGGAATCGTCGGCGGCGACGGTGGAGCGAGCGATCACGCCCTTTCCGGCGGCGTAATCGAAGCTCTCGTAGAACAGCCAGAGGCGATCGGCCTCCGCGAAGAGGAAGGGATCGGCGCGGAAGCAAGAGTGGTCCTCGGGAAGCCACTCGTAGGCGGCGTCGCCCTCGCGACGAAGCGCAAGCCGCCAATGGTCGGGGCGGCCTCGCGCCGGACCGAAGCGCCGGGCGATCTTGTGGTTGAGACCGCGTGCCAGGAAGGCGGCGGCGGAGACCCTGGCGCGCGCGGCCTCGTTGGGCAGGGGGCACTCGCTCTCGCCGGCCTCGAGCCGCGCCACGGCTTGCGCGAGCAGCGTGACGAAGCGCGGCAGCAGGTGTTCCAAAGCGCGAGCCAGAACCCGTGGATCCTCGATCGCCGGACGGCCGCTTGCGACAAGCCGCAACGCACCGGGCGGGCCACCCCGCAAGACGATGGATGCCGCCGAAGCCGCGCGGGCCGCCGCCAGCAGACCGGCTTCGCCCGTGCCGCCGGCGACCTCCGGTTGAACCACGAGCCCTTCGTCGGGTAACGGCCCGGCGAGCACCAGCGTGACCTCGGGCGCCCACGTCTCGGAGACCGGCGGCGTCTCCACGGCATTCCAGTCGGCGACGACGCCGTAGAGGCGGCGCTCCAAGGCCAGCAGCCTTCGACCGATCGCCCGGCCGACCGCCTCGTAGCGCACGCGATGCCCGGCCGCCTCGAGCCGCTCGCCCAGCCGCCGGTGCCAGCGACGAAACGGCGGGGCGTGGCGGATGACGATCCGCAATAGCTTTTACTCCGCCGCGTCGCGCAGCACTCGTTCGGGGAAGGCGCGAGCCAGCGCCTCGCGCGTCGCGGGGATCACGCCGCGCTCGGTGATCAGCCCGGTGACGAGCGCCGCCGGCGTCACGTCGAAGGCGTAGTTCAGCACCGGCGAGCCTGTCGGCGACACCTGCACCTCGGCGATCTCGCCGGCGGCGGTCAGCCCCGACATGTGGGTGACTTCGCGTGCGGCGCGCTCCTCGATCGGAATGTCGCGGATCCCGTCGTCGATCGAGAAATCGATCGAGGGCGAGGGCGCCGCGACGTAGAAGGGGATCCCGCTGGCATGGGCGGCGAGGGCTTTGAGGTAGGTGCCGATCTTGTTGCAGACGTCGCCGGTGGCGGTGGTGCGATCGGTGCCGACGATCACGCAATCCACCTTTCCGTGCTGCATCAGGTGACCGCCGACATTGTCGACCACCAGGGTGTGCGGCACGCCGTGCTGACCGAGCTCCCAGGCCGTGAGCGCCGAGCCCTGGTTGCGGGGGCGGGTCTCGTCGACGAAGACGTGGACCGGCAGCCCGGCCTCGTGCGCGGCGTAGATCGGCGCGGTGGCGGTGCCCCAATCCACTGTGGCGAGCCAGCCGGCGTTGCAATGGGTGAGCACGTTGATCGGACGACCGCCGTTGCGTGCCGCAAGGCCGCGCAGGAGGCCGAGGCCGTGGTCGGCCATCGCGCGGCACAGCGCGACATCTTCCTCCGCCATCGCCGCGGCGCGATCGTAGGCGGCGGCGCAGCGTCGATCCGAGGGAAGCGGCATCAGATGGGCGCGCATCGCATCGAGCGCCCAGCGCAGGTTGATCGCCGTCGGTCGCGTCGCCACGAGCGTGCGGCAGGCGGCATCGAGTGAGGCGTCCTCGCCATGATCGCGCAACGCGAGGGCGACGCCGTAGGCGGCGGTCACGCCGATCAGCGGCGCCCCGCGCACATGCATCTCGCGGATGGCGGCGGCGACATCCTCGAGCGTGCGAAGCGTCTCGATCACGAGGCGATGCGGCAAGGCACGCTGGTCGATGATTTCGACGTCCCTGCCGTTCCGTGCGACCCGGATGGTACGGTGCGGCTTGCCCTCGACGTTCATCGCGCCCTCCCTTGATCGGCAGCGCGCTTATAGCGGGTTCAACAGCCTTTGCAGATGCTGGACTGGATCTTGGTGTCCTGCTGTTCGATGCCGCGGTCCATCGACGTCGTGCCGGAACTCTGCGAGGCGCCGGGATTGGGGACGGTCTCGCCGCTGGAAGTGATGTTTCGCGACCTGATCCCGGCGCCCCCGTTCTCCGGAAGGTCACGCGAGGGCACATCCTGTGCGAATGCCGCCGAGCCAAGCGCGCCCAAGGCGAGCAGGCCGACGCCGATAATGCGAACCGATGACGAGTTCTTGATCATGATCGTCTCCATTCCGAACAGACAACGCCTTGTTTCCGCTTCGGTTCGTGCAGAGGCTTTCGTCGGAGGCGCGGGGGCGCCAGGGCGGCTCGGCGCGCTTGCTTAAGACGGCGTTAAGCGAAATTTGCGCAAATCCATTGATGCGAGCCCTTTCGAACGGTGGATCTTAAGACATGACCATCTCAGCCGACACGACGCCGGACGCCGACAACAAAGGCAACGCTCTCGCACCTGTGCCCGACGTGCCGGGCATCTATCCATTCGTCGCCGCGAAGCTCGACGAGGCGGCGGCACCGCGCGGCCTGCGCGCCCGGCTGCTGGACTACAGCGCCCATGCCGCGATGATCGTCGGGCTGATCGGCTTCGCCTGGACGGTCGGCGACCATGTCGTGCACCGCTCGGCTGCCTCGGCGGACACGCCGGTCAAGGTCGCCCAATCCAATCCGCCCGCACCGGCCGCCGATCCGATGGCCGAGCTGCGCGAGCGCAACCGCGAGCTGGCCGGCAGCGTGCACGCCCTGCAGGCGCGGCTCGACGCGCTACAGGCCAGCGTCGGCGATCAAGGCAAGGTGGCGGCGCAGGTGCGCGTGCTGCAGGCCGGCCTCGACACCGTGAAGACGAACCTAGGCGCCGTTCGCGGCGAGCAGACCGCCGCCGTGACCCGGCTCGACGGAAAGATCGACAAGCTCGCCCAGCAGCCGACCTCGAAGATGCAAGGCCTCGTCGATCGGCTCGGCAAGCTCGAACGCTCTAGCGTCGATGCCGCACCCACGGCCTCGCTGCCGCACGCGACCGACCGGGCCACCGAAGCCAAGCTCGCCGAAGTCAGGGCGGCCGACGCACGATCTGTCGACACCAAGCCGATCGACGCCAAGCCGGTCCCGCGCCCGATCGATCTCAAGGCCGCCGACAAGGGAGCCGACACCCGCCTCGCGAGTGCCGAGGATGCGGCCAAGCCGCAGATCCTCACCGCGTGGGTCGTGCGCGACGTCTACCAAGGCGTGGCACTTATCGAGGGGCGCCGCGGCACGCTCGAGGTCGTGCCGGGTGTCAGCATCCCCGGCGCGGGGATCGTGAAGTCCATCGATCGCCACGGCACCGGCTGGACCGTGACCACCACGAAGGGCGTCGTCGCCTACGCTGCGGCCGCGCCCGCGCGCGACTACCGGCGCGCCGACCGCGGCTATTATCCCGGCAACGGCTACCGCTACGATTTCTGATCGGGATACGGCCGCGGTGTGAGGCTGACATCGGCGACGGCGCCCGCTACATCGGCGGGCCGCCGGGAATCCGCCATGACCATCAGCGACGCGCAACTTCAAGAGATCGACGCGGCGCGCGCCGCCCGCTCGCAGACCCTGCGCCCGTGCGTGCCGGCCTTGGAGGAGATCCTCTTCGAGCCCATGCCCTTGCTCGACCACGGCTTCGTCCGCGTCATCGACTACATGGGCGACGACGCGTGCGTGGTGCAGGCGGCGCGCGTCTCGTATGGCCGCGGCACCCGCAAGACGACCGAGGATCGCGGCCTCATCCACTACCTGATGCGCCATTGGCACACGACGCCGTTCGAGATGGCCGAGATCAAGCTGCACGTGAAGCTGCCGATCTTCGTCGCGCGGCAATGGATCCGCCACCGCACCGCCAGCGTGAACGAATATTCCGCGCGCTATTCCGTGCTCGACCGCGAGTTCTACCTGCCCGAGCCCGAGCAGCTGAAGGCGCAGGCTCGCGTCAACCGCCAGGGCCGCGGCGAGGCGCTGGCCCCGGACGAGGCGGCGCGCGTGCTCGATCTGCTGCGCGGCGATGCGGAGCGGACCTACGCGGATTACGCCTGGATGCTGAACGAGGGCGAAGACGGCAGGCCGAGCGATCCGGCACGCGACGGCCTTGCCCGCGAACTCGCCCGCATCAACCTGACGCTTGGCACCTACACCCAGTGGTACTGGAAGACCAACCTTCATAATCTCATGAATTTCCTCCGTTTACGCGCCGATCCTCACGCCCAGTACGAAATCCGCGTCTACGCCGAGGCGATGACCGAAATGATGGCCCGCTGGGTGCCGATCACGCACGAGGCGTTTCTCGAGCATCGGCTCGGCGCCGTGACGTTGTCACGCAGCGCGCTCGCGGCGGTGCGGCGGATGATGGCGGGGGAGGCGGTGAGCGCCGAGACGAGCGGGCTTGGCACGCGCGAATGGCGGGAGCTGGCGGAGGCGTTGGAACGGGAGACGATGTGAAGAGCGGCGCTCGGAAGTCTAAAACAGAACTCTCGCGCGCCATGAGTCCAGCGTATATTTAAAAAGACGCAATCTCTCGATCGGCCGGCGACATGAGTGTTTGTGGACGTGCGCATAAGACGCTGGACCCAGCGACGATCGATGCCGCCCGGAGTTTCCTGCGACATATCGAGGGACGATATGCGCCTCGTGAATTGCTCGTCTACGGCAGCCGCGCCCGTGGCACCCACAAACCAGACAGTGATGCCGATATTGCCGTCATCCTCAAAGGCAGACGCGGCGACCGGGCACAAATCGGCTTCGAACTGGCGGGGATCGCCGTCGATGTGCTGGATGAGACGGGCATTCTCATCTCTCCCCTTCCCCTGTGGCGATCCGAGCTGAGGCGCCCGGCGCTATTCAGCAACCCTTCTCTCATCGAAGCGATCCGTCGCGAAGGCCTGCGGTTGTGACCAGGGCGTTCTCTCCGGCGAGCTACATGGACAAAGCGCGACGCGCCGCAAAGGGCGCTCGCTCTTTGCTCGAGATCGGGGACACCGAAGGAGCATGCAGCCGCGCGTATTACGCGATGTTCGATGCTGTGCATGCAGCCTTGCACAAGGCCGAAATCGAGACGCAGAGCGACGCGATCAAGACCCATGTCGGATTGCTGAAGGTCTTCAGCAGCAAGCTGGTCGAAACGAAGCGTGTGGATGCCGGTTTCCGCAAAGCCCTCAATCAGGTGCAGCAACTTCGGCTGCTCGCCGACTACTCGGCAGAACCGCCGACGCTCGACAAGACAAGATGGGCGGTCGAGCAGGCAGAGGCCTTCATCGCTGATATCGAGGCCAAGTTCATGACGGCCTCTCCGCCCCTCGAAGAGCGTGATACATGAGTGCGCTCCAGAGCCGATTATCGACAAGATCCGCGGCCTAAAGCACGCCTTCGATCAAGCCGAGCGACATCGCCTCGTTGGCTTCGATGTACCAATTGTAGGGCGCCTTCTCGAGCACCTGCTCCATGGTCACCTTCGAGCCGATGATGAGGTTGGCGAAACCCTCGTTCTGGATCTCGATCGAGCTTTCGATCTCATGCAGCGTCGCCTTCACCGTCGCGATGCAGGTGGTCAGCGGCCCGTTGATGTGCAGCTCCTTGGAGAGCTTGCGCTCGTGGATCATCAGCCGGGTGCCGCGCGTGACGTAACGGTTCTGTCGCGCGAAGAAACTCATGAAGGTCGTGCCGGCCGAATAGATCGCCGCCTTGCCGAGGAAGACGAAGCGACGCTCGGGCGCCATCTCGCTGGCGAAGCGGATGTCTTCCCCCATCATGCGCGCAACCTCGGGGTCGCCGCCCAAGGTCGATAGCTCGACCACTACGAGCGGCTGCTCCGCGGCGGCGATGAACTGGCCGCGGAAGGCGATGTACATGGCGTAGTCGACCTGCCCCGCGAGGCGGATGGCGGGAAAGCTGAAATCGTTGGGGGCAAGCGCGGCGGTCATGGCAGCTCCGGTGTGCGCCTAGCCTTCAGCGAGCCGTGTGCCAGGAGAGCGTTTCGATAACCGATGCCCGACCGTTTCCGCCGACATGCTCAAGGCCGGACCGCAAAACGGAGGCCGAGGCCTCCGTTGCAACGATAAAAAGCGGCGCTTGCCTATTGGACCAGCTTGGGCCCGCTGGCTCGCGGCGTCTCGTTTTCCTGCATGATGCCGAGGCGCCGTGCGACCTCGGTGTAGGCCTCGACGAGGCCGCCCATGTCGCGGCGGAAGCGATCCTTGTCCAGCTTGTCGTTGGACTTGATGTCCCACAGCCGGCACGAGTCGGGTGAGATCTCGTCGGCGACGACGATGCGCATCATCTCGCCCTCCCACAGCCGACCGC